>NZ_CP096889.1:2865459-3495612 GCF_004124315.2 Bacillus cabrialesii
ATAAAATAAAAAAAGCCAAGGCATTCAGCCTTGGCTTATCCTCCGATCAGCTGCACGAACACAGGGATGACCAGAACCGTTACCACTCCTACTACGACAACAGCAATGCTTGCCATAGCAGCTTCAACTTCTCCCATCTCAATCCCGACCGCTACACCAAGTGCATGTCCGGATGTTCCAAGAGCCAATCCTTTAGAAATCGGATTCTTTACTTTAAACACCTTCAAGAACAAAGCTCCGAGCGCATACACAATGACAGCGTTAAAGATGACCGCAAAGGCAGTGATATCGCTGATGCCTCCGATATCTTTTGATAAAGGAAGAGCAATCGCCGTTGTAGCCGCCTGCGGAAGCATGCTTTTCATTACGGCCGAATCGAGATGAATGCCTTTAGCGAGCAAATAAACAATCGTGACAGAGCAGATAGAGCCGGCAATAATGGAGGCCATGATTTGCCACCAATATTTTTTCAGCTTATCTCTTTGTTTGTACAAAGGAATGGCAAATGCGATCGTTGCAGGTTCAAGGAAAAACTTAATGATTTCTCCCCCGTTATTATAGTCCGCGTAGGAAAAACCGCCGATTTTTAAAAATGCGATCCCCAGCACCATGGCCACAAACAAAGGAGTGAAAAGGAAGAATCCTTTCGTTCTCTTAAATAAAAAGGTGCCGATGCCGAATGCAGCAAGTGATACGACAATTCCGAAATAAGGACTCATTGTGCTTTCCATGTGATGAACCTCCTGTTTCCTTAATGGTGAACGAGTTCTTTATTGTTCTGCGGGCTTTGCACTGTTTTTGTTTTCATGTCAACTTCAGTTTTGCGTTTTCCGCTCAGCGAAAGAATCATCTGAGAAAATAATCCCGTAGCCCCCAGCAAAATGATTGTTGCAAGCAGAATGACAAGAACGATTTGCAGACCGTACTGCTGCATCACACCAAGTGAATTCATAACAGATATACCTGACGGGACAAATAAAAATCCGATCAGAGAGGTTAAAGACGTTCCGAGCGTTTCTACTTGTTCCAGTTTAATGACTTTCAAACATAATAGGAGAAATAATAAGACCAGCCCTACAACCGATGCCGGGATAGGTATTGGGACAATAGCGGCAATCATATTTGAAACCAGCATAATGACGGCAAAAATAAATGCTTGTGTTAAAAACCCGTACACTTTTTTAGCACTCATTTTCTTCACCTCTTTCTCTTTGGTACCCCCATTATAAATAAAAACCTCCCATTATGAAGCGCTTACAAGATAACATGCCGAATAGCCGGACTGAGTTGCAGAATCAAATGGCTGAAATGCAAAAAGCCGCCCATCAAATATGGAGCAGCTTTTTCAATTCCTTCGCATATGTCCGGCTCACCGGGATTTTTGAGCCGTCTTTCATGATCAAGTTATACGTTGAATTAAACCATGGCTGAATTTCTTTAATATATTCGGTATTGACGACAAAGCTCCGATGGACGCGGATAAAATCAGCATCAGGCAGCTTTTTCTCAATGACAACGAGCGTATCGCTGACCGTATAAGATGTATCAAAGGTTTTTACATTCACATGACGATCTTCCGTTCCGGCATAGATAATGTCCTTCGTATCTACGATCACAATCGATTCTCCTACAGACAGCGCGAGTTTGTGCTGGCCGGAATGGCTGCTCTGATCTGCTTCTACAATATCCCGATTTACTTTTTTATATTTTTTCAGCGTTTGCTGAATTCTTTCCTCATCGAAAGGCTTGGTTAAATAATCAAGAGCGTCCACCTCAAACGCTTTGAGCGCGTATTGGTCATACGCTGTCGCAAACACAACAGCAGGAGGATGCTTCATTTTCTTCAATCGCTTTGCGATATCAAAACCGTTTTCTCCGGATAAATCAACGTCTAAAAACAGCAAATCAGGTTTTTGATCCATCATTTGGTCAAAAGCGGATTCAATATTTTCCGCTTCATTGATTTCTATTTCCTCATTGTTCCGCTTGAGCAAGTAAGCCAGTTCATCCCTTGCCAGCATCTCATCATCAACTATTAACACCCTGAGCATGTTCTTCTCCCTCTTTCATCTGTTGCATTGGCACTCGAAAGGAAACCTCTGTCCCTTTATGAACCTCACTCCTGATATTCAGTGCGGCCTGCTGTCCGAATAAACCGACCAGCCGCTGATTCAGGTTACAAAGCGCTGTACCGGTTCCCTCCTTAGATGGAAATGGTTTCTTTCCCAGTTCCGGGAGGATGTCAGGCGGAATTCCGCGTCCGTTATCGGTCACCTTCAAATAGACTGCTGTATCCTCAGATAAGACACAGACCGTAACCTTGCACATGTCTTGTTTTTTCGGAAACGCATGCCGAAGCGCATTCTCCACAAGCACTTGCAGAACAAACGGCGGGATTTCAATCTGTTCCAGCCTGCTGTCGATATTGAGCTCAATCTTATATTTCCCGGGAAAACGCGCCTGTTCTAGTGATAAATAAGCGTGAAGGTGGTTCAGCTCCTTTGAGAGCGGTATCAGCAGCTGTCTGGCTCCTTGAAGGTTTGAACGAAAATAAACACTGAGCTGCAATAAGAGCTTACGGGTTTTTTCAACATCCGAGCGGCATAACGCAGAAATCGTGTTGATCGCATTAAATAAAAAATGCGGATTGACCTGTGCTTGCAGCGCTTTGATTTCAGCATCCTTGAGAAGTTTGCTTTGGAGCTCCGCTTCCCCAAGCTCAAGCTGTGTCGAAAACAGCATAGCCAGCCCTTCAGCAAGCTCCTCCTCTACCTGGCTAAGGCCTGCCGGGTTTTTAAAATACATTTTTAAGGTCCCGATCGTGTTGCCGTTTGATGTCAGCGGCAGCACGATCGCCGCGTGCAAAGGACATTCAGAATGCGTGCATTCAATCTCTTCCTGAGAAATGGCCTTCATGATTTCTCCTGTTTTAATCACCTTTTTGGACAAGCCGGTAATCAAGCTTTTGGATGGGATGTGGTGATCCATTCCCGCGCCGACATGCGCAAGGATCTTTTCTTTGTCAGTGAGAGACACAGCATCTGTTCCGGTCAGTTTATGGATAATGGCCGCCACACTTTTACAGGAGTTTTCATTGAGTCCTTGGCGGAAAAATGGGAGCGTCTGGTCGGCAATCGTCAGCACTCTATGCGTTTCAAGCGCCCTTGCCTGCTCTTCCTTGCGAATGATCGCCTGAATAATCGACAGGAAAATAAAACTGCCTGTTCCATTGATGAGTATCATCGGAATCCCGATCATGCTGACCAGCTCCCAAGCGTCACTGAATGGCTTTGCCATCAGCAAAATAATCACCATTTGCAGTGTCTCCATGCCGATTCCCACAAGAGCGGCGATGCGCGGTGTCGGCATTCGATAGCGCTTCGTAAAATACCTGCCGATCAAGCCTGCAAGAACCCCCGCTAAAACGGACGATACCGCACAGCTTAAGGCCGTGCTGCCGCCTAGCGAAAAGCGATGCAGGCCCGCCAGAATACCGATCCCTGCCCCTACAAACGGACCTCCGAGAAGGCCTCCGATTTCCACGCCCAAAATACGGGTATTCGCGATCGAGCCGGATGGATCTATCGCAAACACCCAGTCATTGTTTACAATCATATTTTTTTGAATTTCGATGCCTGTATAATTGCTGATGATGCTGAAAAGAGAAAAAATAGAAATTAAAACCGCTTTTCCTTTATAGCCGTCCTGATTTTGGAGAGCCTGTCTGAAAAGCTTCGTATGGGCGAGAATGAAGCCCAATATAACGATAATTCCTACCCTCTCAAGCATCATAATCATTAAATGGATCATGCATGTCACCTGTTCTTTCCGTCTTCATTCTAGCATGTTTTCATTTCATGGCTGACTGTTTTTTTAAAATCATCTGAAAACATATTTCCACAAGGCTTTTATCTATTGTAAAATAAAACATGAGCCTTTTGGCAGAAAGATTTGAATCTGAAGCAGAGGAGAAGATCATGAAAGCCGTATTTTTTGATTTAGACGACACACTACTTTGGGACGAAAAAAGCGTCAGAACAACATTTGCAGAAACTTGCTTACAGGCGGAGAAAAAATATGGCCTTGATCCGCAGGAATTCGAAGCAGCTGTTCGTGAAGCGGCTAGAGAATTGTACATGTCTTATGAGACGTATCCATATACAGTGATGATCGGCATAAACCCGTTCGAAGGACTGTGGTCCAATTTCTCAGAACCGATCAGTGAAGGATTTCAGAAGCTGAACAAGATTGTGCCCGAGTACAGAAGAAACGCATGGACAAACGGGCTGAAAACGCTTGGCATCGATGATCCCGCATATGGCGAATACTTGGGAGAGTTTTTCGCGGCAGAGCGCAGAAAACGCCCGTTTGTATATGATGAAACATTCGCTGTGCTCGATCAATTAAAAGGCAAATATGAATTGCTGCTTTTGACAAACGGCGATCCGAGTCTGCAAAAGGAGAAGCTCGCCGGCGTGCCTGAACTCGCCCCTTATTTCAATGAAATCGTCATCTCAGGCGCTTTCGGCAAAGGAAAACCGGATGTTTCCATTTTTGAACACTGCCTTAAGCTGATGAATATCGAAAAAGACGATGCGATCATGGTCGGCGATAATTTGAATACGGATATTTTAGGCGCTTCAAGAGCTGGAATCAAAACCGTTTGGATCAACCGGACAGATAAGAAAAACGAAACCGATGTGACGCCTGATTACATCATCAGCAGCCTTCATGATTTGTTTCCTTTATTAGAGAAATAAAAAAAGCATGATCTCTTCAATGAGATCATGCTTTTTTATGTTATTTTTTCGCTTCAGCTACTGCCTTTTTCACAAAATCATCAAGTGAAATGGTTTCGGAGTTCTGCTCTCCGTACTTACGGACGTTTACCGCGCCGTTTTCGGCTTCTTGGTCACCGACCACAAGCATGTACGGGATTTTTTGCATTTGCGCTTCACGGATTTTATAGCCGATTTTTTCATCACGGCTGTCTACTTCTACGCGAAGGCCTTCACGCTGCAGGCGTTCCTGCACTTTTTTCGCGTAGTCTAAATGCACTGCCGGAGAAACCGGGATGACTTGGAATTGAACCGGTGCAAGCCATGTTGGCAGCGCGCCTTTGTGTTCTTCGATTAAGAAGGCAACAAAGCGTTCCATTGTTGATACGACACCTCTGTGAATAACAACCGGACGGTGCTGCTTGCCGTCTTCACCGATATAAGTCAGATCGAAACGTTCAGGCAATAAGAAGTCAAGCTGAACTGTAGACAAGGTTTCTTCTTTGCCGATCGCTGTTTTCACCTGAACATCAAGTTTAGGGCCGTAAAATGCCGCTTCACCTTCTGCTTCATAATAGTCGTGGCCGATTTCGTCCATTGCAGACTTCAGCATGGATTGCGCTTTGTTCCACATTTCATCGTCATCAAAATATTTCTCTGTATCTTCCGGATCACGGTAAGACAGACGGAATGTGTAATCACTTAAACCGAAATCTTCATATACATCCTGGATTAAACGGACTGTACGGATAAACTCATCCTTAATTTGATCCGGGCGCACAAAGATGTGTGCATCATTTAACGTCATGCCACGTACGCGCTGAAGCCCTGACAGCGCACCTGACATTTCATAGCGGTGCATCGTTCCCAGCTCCGCAATACGAATCGGAAGCTCGCGGTAGCTGTGAATGTCTTGTTTGTAAATCATCATATGGTGCGGGCAGTTCATCGGACGCAATACAAGTGTTTCATTGTCCATTTCCATCGGAGGGAACATGCCTTCCTGATAATGATCCCAGTGTCCTGATGTTTCATACAGCTCTTTGCTCCCAAGCACAGGTGTGTATACATGCTCATAGCCGAGGCTGATTTCTTTATCAACAATGTAGCGCTCGATGACGCGGCGGATTGTCGCGCCTTTTGGCAGCCAAAGCGGCAGGCCTTGTCCGACTTTTTGAGAGTTCGCAAACAGCTTTAATTCTTTGCCGAGCTTTCTGTGGTCACGCTCTTTCGCTTCTTCAAGCATGCGAAGATGCTCTTCAAGATCAGCTTTTTTGAAGAAAGCTGTGCCGTATACGCGCTGAAGCATTTGGTTATTGCTGTCACCGCGCCAGTATGCGCCTGCAAGGCTTAACAGCTTAAACTCTTTGATTTTTCCTGTTGAAGGAACGTGCACACCGCGGCACAGGTCAAAGAATTCGCCTTGCTCATAGATTGAAACGGTTTCTCCTTCAGGAATCGCATCCAATAGTTCAAGCTTGAGGTCGTCGCCGATTTCTGCAAAACGGGCTTTCGCTTCTTCACGGCTGACTTCTTTTCGAACGATCGGAAGGTTCGCATTGACGATTTTTTTCATTTCTTTCTCGATCTTCGGCAGATCCTCCGGCGTAATCGCCTCTTCCATTTCTACATCATAATAAAAACCGTTTTCGATGACCGGACCGACACCGAATTTGACATCTTTGTAGATGCGTTTAATCGCTTGAGCCAGCAAGTGAGCCGTACTGTGGCGCATAATTTGAAGACCTTCTTCCGAGCCTTCTGTAATGATTTCCACTGTACCGTCTTCATTGATCGGCGTTTTCAGATCGATTTCTTTTCCGTTCAGTTTTCCGGCTAATGATTTCTTCTTTAATCCCGGACTGATGGATGCCGCGATATCTTCTGTTGTTGTTCCTTTCGCAAACTCCTTGACTGCTCCATCAGGGAATGTGATTTTTACCATATCTGACATCTATGTCACTCCTTTTTTTGCATATAAAAACCCCGCCCCCTATGAAAGGGACGAGGTTGAATAAACGGAATCGTGGTTCCACCCTTTTTTCCGCAAAGCCTATACTTCGGCACCTGCGGCTCTAAGCTCTGTAACGGGAGTTCCCGTCAGCCATTACTGTTCCTTATCAAGGGGTTCACAGCTGAAGTTCAAAGGCGGTAAAGCGAATGGTCCTTAGCTGGGAAGCTTGCAGCCGGGGCTTCCCTCTCTTTGAGCCGGTATCATTCCTTCATGTCCTTATCAATACGTGTGTCTTTCTTAATCTCCTATGTATTATAAATTGTTCATTCCAAAAAATCAACACGATCGCATTTCATTTTTTTCAAACCGACAGCCTTATCTTTACAGGCTGCCGGCTCCTATCCTTCCGAGTGCTTCATCGGTATTTCTCTGTCTGAAAAAGCGTGCAGCGGAAGCATTTCCATTCGCTCTTGAAATACGTTTTGAATGGTTCTTGCCATCATATGCTCCGGCTGGTCGGTATAAAGAACCACTTCATCAGGCGCGATGGAAATCAGCGGCGCCAACAAATGAGAATCAATATACATAGGATGATCCCGGACAAATCGCCTGTCTATGTATTTCATTTTTTCCCGTTCCGGCACATAGCGCAGCTCCCATAATGTAAATGAACCATCATGGACAATGTGCACCTTTTTGATTCGCGGCTGTTTGGCTGTTACATAGTCTCTAAGTGTTTGAATAAAATTTTGATATTCCTGTTCCATCTTATATTCATCTATCGCCGCTTCCGTAATGTCTCTCAGCTGCTTGTAGTATTGTCCAAGTCGGAAGGTCTGAAAGGAACGAATGGAAAATACCCCTTCCTCTAAACAAATCGTTTGGAGTTCATCCAAAATAGATTGTTTCCGTGAAAGCTTCAAGGGCTCAAACGGAAGATCGTCCGCTTCTCCCTCAATAATACTGTGTGCGAGCTGAAGGATTTGCTGCTGTTCATCATGGTCCGTGAAGCAGTATGTTTCCTCAATCAACGACAGCATATACTCGTCTTCTTTGCATTCTAAAAAAAATTTGACCAGAATCGGCTCCATAAAACGCTGAACAGAGAAAGCCGGCTTCGCTTTTTCAATCCCGATTTTTCGTATGCCTTCACGGACAATGATATTGTTCCGATCGTCCGAATGCTGAATCAGATGTAAAAAAGCGACTGCATCATGGTCATCTTCAAAGATTATTTCAAGCATGTTTGTCCCCCCTTACGGCATCTGTTACAAGTATATGGGGGATGTTTTTAAAATAGACGTAAAGGTCATTGGCAAATCTTAATTTGATTCCTGAAACAAATTTTGCATTTTCTTTCTGAAGATAAACGGCAGCGAGATAAACACGATATACAAAACAAGCACCAGTAAGAAAGCGGGCAGGTTGCCGGCCAAAAAGCTCGCACCCAGCACATTAAGCGCAAGGGTCCCAGGGATGATTCCCGCTGCCGTCGCCGCAAAATACGGCAGCGCTTTGACATTGGAAAGACCTGCCGCATAGCTGACGAAATCAAAATTGATCGGCAGGATTCTTAAGAGAAAAATATAAAAAAATCCGTTATCCTCCATTTGCTTCTGAATGGCTTCCAGCTTTTCGTAATGGCCGTTCTTTTTCGCCGCAAACAAACCGGCCGCAAAAAATGATACAGCAGAAGCGCACATTGAACCGAATAATGTGTAAAGCGTGCCGAGAAGCGGGCCAAACGCAAGTCCGCCCGCTATAGAAATAACAGACACCGGAAATAAAACAAGAGGTCTGATGATGGATATCCCGATAAACATCAGCGGTGCAAAAACCCCGAATGACAATACCCATACCCTGATCTCTTTCGGCGATACATTCAAATACCTTTTATTTCCCCAAAAGATTAAACCTGCAACGGCCAGCACTGCCAGCCATTTAAGAGCGGTTTTTCGTTTCATACCCTCATTTCCTTCCCCTTTGAACCGCAGCGATTACGGATGGCGGCGGTTTTCTCCGTCAAGGCGGATCGGAGCAGCCAAATATAATATCCGCTCCATTAATCTCGCCGCTTTTACTTCTTCCTTTTCTCCCCTTTGCGAATACGTGAAATGATGCTTCAGTTCGTCAGGTGAGAAATTAGAAGAAAAGAAAGTCGGCAGCTGCTGGGACATTCTGTGCTGAAGCACCGTTCCGATGACTTCATCCCTTACCCAGCTCGTCATTGATTCCGCTCCGATGTCATCAAGCATCAATACAGGTGTTGTTTTGACCATATTGAGCTTCTCTTCCAATGAATGGTCTTGAAGCGAATTCTTGAGCTCTCTCACAAATTCGGGCACATAGACGATCATGGAGGAATACTCTTTTTCCGCCAGCTCATTGGCAATTGCAGCGAGCATAAACGTTTTTCCTACCCCGAATTTCCCGTATAAGTACAGTCCTTTCCCTTTTCCCGTCTCATTATAGCTTTTGAGAAAATCTGTAACATGCTGGAACATCGCGAGCCTGCTCGGATCGCTGATATCAACCTGCTGGAATGTCGCTCCGAGAAGATCCTGCTGGATATACATGCTTTTCATAAGAGACTTTTGTTTTTTCTGCTGGTCGAGCTTCCGTTTGACAGGACATTCATAATACTCGATATCAATAGACCGGCCATTGACAACAAGCTTCGGATGGTAGCCCTCCAACAGATTATTGCAATTTTCATCTTCCGAACAATAGGAGCAATTCTTGCTTTGCCCGATATATTCATAAAGCTTATTTAAGCTCTTTTCGATCATTTGTTGGTCAATTATTTCTTCGTTATCCTTCAAAAATGCCTGAACATCTTGATCCTTCATGACTTTTTCCTTCATTTGTTCAAGGCGTTTTTGGAAATCCGGTCTGCCGGTAACGCCCTGCAGGGAACGGCCGATTGGTTCCATCTATTACTTCACCCCGCATCTCTGTCTTTAATAGGCAGAGTATTTTTTCAGTTTTTGCATTTCTTCCATCATCTTTTTCTTCTGTTCTTCTAAATCCTGCGGCTGCAGCTTCTGCTGTTTGGATTCTGAATCGGACGCTGTCTCCTTTTCTTTCATCCAATCAGGAATTTTTTCTTCGCGAACCACTTTTTGGTTTCGTTTTGAAGGCTGATTTGCTTTTCCTTCAGCCCATTCAAGGTATTGGCGGTTTTCTTCTATCGCGAGCTTCATCGCTTCTCTGACCGTTTTTACCTTTTTGCGCGCCCAATGCGAGGCGATTTTTTGGATATAGTTTTTCGACAGTTTCATGTCGGTTTTCAGCATGACATAATAAATCAACACATTAGTAACGCCTGGCTCGAGCTTCTGTTCAAACATAATTTCTTCTATAATTTTCAGATCAGCTTTTGACGGTTCTGTTCCGTCAGCAATGTCTTGGAGAAGCTTTTTCGGAGAAATCGCCTCAAGCAAAGCGATCAGCTTCCCGTCCAGCGAGTCCCCTTCTGCCGGTTTTTCGCCTTCACGAAGATGCACCGGCTGTGTCTTTTCCACTAAGTCAGGCAGCTGTCCGTTTCTTTCGATTTGATACCAGTCGCTGGCCGCTTTTCTTAAAGCCTCCGTCGTAATGACGTCACGCTCATCAATCGCGCTCATCACGACATTTTGCATCTGCAAAGGGTCTATTTCATAAAGATAGGAAAGCTTTTTAATTGTGTCCCGCACCTGCTGGGTCATCGCTTTTCTCGGAATCATCGTCTCAGAAAGTCCCGCTAAAAACAAATCAAAATCAAACACTTCTTCCGTTATGGTGTAGGACGGGGCTTGCCCGACAGAAGTGTATTCTGTGCCCTGTGCAAGACTCACCGTTTCCTTCATATCAGATGTGAGCTTCCATTCACTCGGCTGCAGCGATTCAAACGCATGATTAAACGGCCGCGTAATGTCTTTCGCATCTTCTGAAATGGCCGGGTGAGTGAAAAATTGTTTTAATTGCTGATATTTCGTTTTTCCGACTCTATTGTACAGAAAAACATTCAGCATTCCGTCTTCAAAAAATTCATTTGGCCTGAGCGGCGGAAGGAGTTCATATATAAAGAGGCGCTCCTGCCGCTCGGATTCTTTCAAATATACTCTCAGCAATCCGATGCCCTCGAGCTTCCCCTGTTCCTGATGGATCGCTTTTAAGTTGGACTGCGTCATCCCCATCAGCTGTCTATGTGTGGATTCTCCGCCCCACAGACGGTTTTGTTCTAGCTCTCCCCACAATGTCATATAAAGAGAGAATGCAACAGGTCCGATTAAGGGCTGATACAGTTGTGTGATAATTTGTCTGTCGATATCCTGCAGCATCGATCTGCTTTTGACCACATACGGATCCACAGGCAGTACATCTTTCCAATAGTCAGCCATACATTCTCAAACCTTCCGAATTTGTTTCTACCTTTCATTTTACACCGTTTCTTATATCTATCAAATGCCAATTTTGCACATGAGAAAAGAGCTAGAAGAATCCTCTTAGCTCTTTTAACGCTCTTTCTTTATTAAATCCTTTAATTCGTCGATAAAGACGTTTATATCTTTAAATTGCCGATAGACGGACGCGAACCGCACATACGCGACTTCATCAATCTTAGCCAGCCGGTCCATCACCATCTCTCCGACGAGCTCGCTTTTCACCTCGGAGCAGCCTTGATTGCGAAGTTCTTTTTCAATATCAAAACACATGTCTTCAAGCGTTTTGAGCGGGACAGGCCTTTTTTCGCACGCTTTTATGAGGCCGCGCAGCATTTTTTCTCTGCTGAATTCCTCACGCACGCCTTCTTTTTTCACGACAATGAGAGGGGTTTCCTCCACTTTCTCAAAAGTCGTAAACCGGTAGTGGCAGGATTCACACTCGCGTCTTCGGCGAATCGATTTTCCGTCATCCACAGGCCGTGAATCAAGGACGCGCGTTCCGTTATGCTGGCATGAAGGACATTTCAATAAAATCAGCTCCCAACTATTTCGTTCCCTGCAATGTATTTTCGGCAGCCTCCGCCTTTTCAAAATAAATGTGACAGCCATCTGTCGGGAGAGCCGTTGTGTAAGCTGTGACTACAGCATCAGGTTATTTGTGAAAATATATTTCTTATTTTACAAAAAAAATGAAAAAAGAAAAAGCTGACCGCCCTTATTTCTTTATAAAAATAAAAGGAGCATAAGCTAAAAAGCGCATAACGGCTTTCTAGCTTCAGCTCCCTTTGTGTTCGTGTTTACTATAGTACTTTCGCTTGCGCCTGTTTAATTTGCACAGGCCCCATTCCTCTTGGTATTTCAATGTTTTCTCTTGTATCAGCATGTAATGCCTCTGCGATGTAGTCAGCAGCGACATTAGGATCTAAGTCTCCACAAGTATAAACATCAATGCTCGCATATCCGTGCTCAGGAAAACTGTGAATCGTTAAGTGTGATTCAGAAATAATCACAACTCCGCTTACGCCTTGCGGTGCAAATTTGTGAAATGCAACCTCGCGCACCTCAGCACCTGATTTTAGAGCAGCATTTACAAACGTTTTTTCAATAAAATCCATGTCATTCAGCTTATCAAAATCGCATCCCCATAGCTCGGAGATAACGTGACGCCCCATTGTTTCCATAGTCATGGACCCCCCTTAACAAGAATTAAAAAGTGAAATTCCAACAACTGGGTCGGCCATTTACCACGGGGGAAAGTTAGTCCGGAGAGGTCCTAACCCTTTAAGTAATTCCGAAACAGTCTCAAGCAAGAAGTTCACGAAAAATAGTATACTGTGTTTAAGTCTAATTTGCAAGGTGCGTTTTTTCAGAAATATGCTGTTAAGGGTATTTTCTTCAAAATGCGTCCATGACCTTATTTTATACAGCAGACGGATGTTTCATTCGTGCCGCTACATGGCGGATCAAATCAACGACTCTGCATGAGTAGCCCCATTCGTTGTCATACCATGCGAGCACCTTTACTTTTCTGTCTTCCATTACCATTGTCGTAAGCCCGTCAATGACCGCTGAATGCGGATTTGTATTATAGTCAGCCGAAACGAGCGGTTCATCTGAATAATCAAGAACACCGTACATCGACGTTTTGGATGCCCGTTTAAATGCCTCGTTTACCTCTTCAGCCGTTACATCAGTTTTCAGATCGACAACGAGATCGACCAATGAGACGTTCGGAACAGGGACGCGCAAGGCGAGGCCGTGAAGCTTTCCTTTCAGATGCGGCAGCACAAGTGAAAGCGCCTTTGCCGCTCCTGTTGTCGTCGGAATAATGGATTCACCGCATGCCCGCGCACGGCGCAAATCTTTGTGCGGATTATCAATATTTTTCTGGTCATTCGTATACGCGTGAACTGTGGTCATCAGCCCGCTCTCAATGCCAAATTCTTCATCCAACACTTTTACAACAGGCGCAAGGCAGTTTGTCGTACACGATGCATTTGAAATAATGACATGGCGTTCAGCGTCGAATTGGTCTTCGTTTACTCCCATCACAATGGTAACGTCTTCATTTTTTCCAGGAGCAGTCAAAATGACTTTTTTCGCGCCCGCTTCTATATGGCCCATCGCTTTATCTTTTGAATTAAACTTTCCTGTGGCTTCGACGACAATGTCAATATCATATTCCCGCCAAGGCAGCTGTTTTGGATCACGGCTGTTTAACAAAAGCACTTTCTTTCCATTCACGATCAGGCTGTCTTCACCAGCCATAACCTCTTTGTCGTACCTGCCGTGAATTGTGTCATACTTTATTAAATGAGCCAGCGTCTCAGCGGAATAGCTGGCATTAATGGCCACTACTTGAATTTGATCGTCTAACATTGCTTTTCTAAAAACCATTCTTCCGATTCTCCCAAACCCGTTTATCGCTACTTTTACCTTCATGTTGGACACCCCTTATCAATTATGCCATCCTAATTTGTTTTCATCTACAATTAGTATAACACATTAAAACGAATTCGCCAGTACATATTGATAAAAATCAACGATTATAATGCTAATTTATGATGCATGATATATTTTCTTGCACACAAAATCAGGCGCAAGAACCAAAAAAGCAGCCAGCGCTCCACACTGACTGCTCTTTTTATGATTCCTGTTTTAACTTATCATTGAGCACACTTTCTTCTAACACAGAAAATGTATCCCCGTACACTCTGTTAATATGATTCGCTCCCCAATCACACAGCATGTCTAAAATCCCTTCTAAGCTGCGGCCGTATTCGCTGAGCTCGTATTCCACTTTGGGAGGAACCTGATTGTACACGATCCGGTTAATGACACCGTCCGCTTCCAGCTCACGAAGCTGCTGAGTCAGCATTTTTTGCGTGATGTTGGGCATCAGGCGCTTTAATTCACTCGTGCGTTTTTTTCCGTGCGTCAGATGGCATAAAATGACGCATTTCCATTTCCCGCCGATCACTTCAAGAGTCGCTTCAACAGAAATGTTATATTTTTTCTTCTCCATACAGTTCATTCTCCTTACAGGCACTAAAAAGTGACTATAGCACTTAAAAGTACGTACTTTTCTTTCTTGATGATATCTTGCATAATCACATTTGCCGGCTGATTTGAATCTGCTCTTTTTTATTTATATAGCTTACTCGGCAGAATTTCAATCATACAACACATCACAAAGGAGGAACATGATGACTTCAGCCAACAAAAGCAGCATTCCTGCACTCCTGGCTTTGGCCGTAAGTGCGTTCGCCATAGGGACAACCGAATTTATCAGCGTCGGCCTTTTGCCGCTGATTTCTGATGACCTGCACATTCCGGTCACAACGGCGGGATTGACCGTTTCCCTATACGCGCTTGGTGTTACATTCGGTGCGCCTATATTAACTTCATTGACTTCAAGCATGTCACGAAAGACACTATTGCTTTGGATCATGTTTATTTTTATTGCCGGGAATACGATGGCCGCTACCGCTTCAAGCATCGGGATTTTATTAGCAGCACGTGTGATATCCGCTTTTTCACACGGTGTGTTTATGTCGATCGGTTCGACGATCGCAGCGGATATTGTCCCTGAGAATAAAAGGGCCAGCGCGATTTCGATTATGTTTACAGGCCTCACTGTGGCAACTGTTACCGGAGTTCCTTTCGGGACGTTCATCGGCCAGCAATTCGGCTGGCGTTTTGCCTTTATGGTCATTATCGCAGTCGGAATCATCGCTTTCATTACAAATGGCATTCTTGTCCCATCCAAATTACGAAAAGGGACGAAAACAACAATGCGGGATCAATTGAAGCTTGTGACAAACGGCCGGTTATTGCTTTTATTTGTCATTACAGCGCTTGGATACGGAGGAACATTCGTTGTTTTCACGTATCTGTCTCCCCTGCTTCAGGAAGTAACAGGCTTCAAAGCCGGAACTGTGGCAGTAATCCTGCTCGGATATGGAATTGCTATCGCAATCGGCAATATGATTGGCGGAAAGCTGTCAAACCGAAATCCGATTGCAGCTTTATTCTATATGTTTATTGTACAGGCAATTGTTCTGTTTGTACTCACATTTACGGCTCCATTTCAAATAGCAGGACTGATCACCATTCTCTGTATGGGCTTGCTGGCCTTTATGAATGTGCCGGGCCTTCAGGTGTATGTCGTCATGCTTGCTGAGCGTTTTGTCCCGAGTGCAGTTGATGTCGCATCCGCGATGAATATCGCTGCCTTTAATGCAGGGATTGCGCTTGGCTCCTATCTTGGAGGTGTGATCACCGATTCAATCGGTCTGATTCACACCGCTTGGATAGGCGGATTAATGGTAGTCGGCGCAGTTATCTTAACAGGCTGGAGCCGCTTGATGGAAAATCGGGATCGGCAGGAAGCCTGACAATTTTTAAGGAGGAAATCAACATGACAACACATTTACAAGCAACTGCAACACTTTATAACGGAGTAAAAATGCCTTGGTTCGGCCTTGGCGTCTTCCAAGTGGAAGAAGGATCTGAACTGGTAAACGCGGTTAAAACTGCAATTGCCCATGGATATCGCAGTATCGATACAGCCGCTATCTACGGAAATGAAGCTGGAGTCGGAGAAGGGCTTCGGCAAGGCATTGAAGAAGCAGGGATTTCAAGAGAGGATCTGTTTATTACATCGAAAGTATGGAATGCGGATCTAGGATACGAGGAAACACTCGCCGCATTTGAAACAAGCCTGTCAAAACTCGGTTTGGATTATTTAGATCTATATCTTATCCACTGGCCTGTAGAAGGAAAATATAAAGAAGCTTGGAGAGCGCTTGAAACGCTGTATAAAGAAGGCCGTGTCAAAGCGATCGGCGTGAGCAACTTCCAAATCCATCATCTTGAAGACCTGATGGCTGCTGCTGAAATGAAGCCCATGATCAACCAAGTGGAATTTCACCCGCGCCTTACACAAAAAGAGCTGATGGCATACTGCCAAAAACAAGGCATCCAGATGGAAGCTTGGTCACCTTTAATGCAGGGGCAGCTGCTGGATCACCCTGTACTGGCAGACATCGCTCAAGCCTATAACAAATCCGTGGCACAAATCATTTTGCGCTGGGATCTGCAGCATGGCGTTATTACGATTCCTAAATCAACGAAGGAACACCGCATTAAAGAAAATGCCAGCGTATTTGACTTTGAGTTAACACAGGATGATATGAACCGAATTGATGCGCTGAATGAAAACCTGCGCGTCGGTCCTGATCCCGACAACTTTGATTTTTAATGGCAAAAACACCGTTCAATATGAACGGTGTTTTATTATGTCCAACGGCTGATGATGTCATCAAGCTGCTGTTTGGTCTCTTCGAGCGTGCCGCTGTTGTCGATGACTTGATCTGCTCTTGCTGTTTTTTCTTCCAGGGGCATTTGAGAGCGGATACGGCTGACCGCTTCTTCTTCCGTCAGCTGATTTCGCTTCATCAGACGTTCCAGCTGAAGCTCCTTTGTCACACTGACCACAATAATTTTATCAACTAATGATTCCAATTTGCTTTCGAATAAAAGCGGGATATCCAACACAACAAATGCCTCACGATTTGCGATCGCTTCATCACGGCGCTTAAGCATTTCCTGCCTGACTGCGGGATGAACAATTGCATTTAAGGCAAGTCGCTTTTCTTCATTTGTAAATACCAGTGCCCCAAGTTTTTTTCGATCTATATCACCGTTTGGAAGCAGAATGTCTCTGCCGAATTCGTCAATGATTTGCCGGTAGGCCGGCATCCCTTTATCTACCGCTTGTTTGGCAATGATATCTGCATCTATAACTGTTATTCCTTTTTCAATCAGCATATTGGCGACCGTGCTTTTGCCGCTGGCTATGCCTCCCGTTAAACCAATGACTAAGGTCAAGAGATCCACTCCTTTTTACAATTTCCAGAGCCCAATCGTGATCAGCAGAAGCCCCGGCAAAAACGCCATTTTATCAATCCATTTCCACTTAGACAGAAAATGGCCGGCGTTGATTCCGATTGATACAAACAGCGAGCTCATGATGGCCACGGCGATGCTCATCACAATCGGTGAAAAACCGAGAATGGCTGCCCCTATCCCTGCTCCGAAGGCATCAATTGATAAGGCGAATCCCAATAAGACCGCCTCAATTCCATTGATCACACCCGATTTGTCGATATCCGCACTCATGGGTTTTCTCAAAATATGAATCACAATTCCTAATGACCGAACCTCTAAATTGAGCAGCGTTTTTTCATGCAATAAGTATTCTTTGTCTTTTGCCGGTTTAAAAAATTGATACAGAACCCACGCCCCGATTCCAACCAATATCAAACCGCCAAGCTTCTCCGTCACATATACAGGAAAAAACTTTGTGAGAAAGCTTCCGATCAGCATGGATATAAACATGACAGCACCGGAACAGCAGGCGATAACCAAAATCGCTTTAAACGGTATTTTCATTTTTCTCAATCCGTACGTAAATCCGACTGAAAAACTGTCCAAGCTGACAGCCAACGCCAGCAGCAGTATAGAAACCATTTGCATATCCGTTTCTTCCTTTCTGTTGGTGCTCTTGTATCAGATGTGAAATGCCCGGGATTCATCACCATCATACATATGGGAAAGTGAAAAATCCGTGTTTCGAAAATGGCATTCTCTATTGCAGAGTTACTGATATATGCACCGACAGCTTGGACGATGAAGCATTATCTGCTTTTTTTCTGGCACTTGGCGCAAAAATGCGTGCCCCTGCCTCCAACGACGATTTTTGAAATCATCGTTCCGCAATTTTTGCACGGCTGGTCTTTTTTTCCGTATACAAAATGCTGAAGCTGGAACATTCCGATTTCTCCTTGGGAGTTGATATACGAGCGAACAGTGCTGCCGCCCGCGTCTATCGCTTCCTGCAAGGTGTTTTTGATTTCAGCGTGAAGTGTTTTGATTGTCTTGTCTGATAATTGATTTGCTTTTGTTTCAGGATGGACACCCGCTCTGAAAAGAGCCTCGTCCACATAAATGTTCCCGAGTCCGACAACTGTTTTTTGATCCAGCAGGGCGGTTTTGACTGCACGGTTTGTTTTGGCAAGCCGGTCTTTTAAATACGCACTCGTAAATTCTTCTGCATCCGGCTCCGGCCCTAATTGAGAAAGAGGGAGCTCGCCCGCTTCCTCTCCCGGATTAAATAAGTGCATGGTTCCAAACTTCCGCACATCCCTGTAACGAAGCTGGGTTCCATCTGTCATCGTGAATATGACATGCACGTGTTTATCGTCTGGCTCCTTCGCTTGATGAAGCCCGTATTTCCCTTCCATTCGCAGGTGGGAAACCATAACATAATGATCTAAATGAAACAGCAAAAACTTTCCCCGTCTTCCGATAGACTGTATCGTTTCTCCTGCTAGATTTCGCGCAAATTCCTCCGGTTCGGCAGGCCGTTTGATGATATTCGGCCATCTGATCTCTACCGATTTGATTGTTTTTCCCTTTACAAGCCCGGTCAGAGTGCGCCGGACCGTTTCAACCTCTGGTAATTCCGGCACATCCATCACTTCCTATCTCTGTTTATTTCGCATCGTACCAAGATGGGCCTGATGCATAGTCCACCTTTAATGGCACATCTAATGCAAGCGCATGCTCCATCACTTCAGGAACAAGCTTCTCTAGAATTTCAATTTCTTCCTGCGGCGCTTCAAAAATCAATTCATCGTGAACTTGAAGGAGCAGCCTTGCCTTCAGCTGTTTTTCTTTCAGCTTGGCAGCCATATCAATCATGGCTTTTTTGATTATATCAGCGGCGCTTCCTTGAATCGGCGTATTCATTGCAGTCCGTTCCGCAAAACTGCGGATATTAAAGTTTCGGCTCGTCAGTTCAGGAATGTAGCGGCGGCGATGCATGAGCGTTGTCACGTATCCTTTTTGCTTCGCGTCCTGAACTGAATCTTCCATGTACGCTTTTACGCCTTGGAAGCTTTCCAAATAGCGGTCGATGAACGCTCCCGCTTCCTTTCTGGTAATGCCAAGGTTCTGTGACAGCCCGTAATCGCTGATGCCGTATACGATGCCAAAGTTGACCGCTTTCGCCTGACGTCTCATCGCCGATGTCACTTCATCCTCGGCGACATGGAAAACATCCATTGCCGTTTTCGTATGAATATCCATATCATTCGTAAAAGCTTCGATAAGATTTTGATCCTTTGAAATATGGGCAAGCACCCGCAGCTCGATTTGTGAGTAATCAGCTGCAAAAATGAGCCAGTCTTTTTCAGACGACACAAAAGCTTGGCGGATTTTGCGCCCTTCCTCAAGCCTGATCGGAATGTTTTGCAGATTCGGATCAGTCGAGCTGAGACGCCCTGTTTGCGTTAAAGCCTGGTTAAAGCGCGTGTGCACCTTATGCGAATCAGGTCTCGTCACCTTTAAAAGCCCTTCGATATATGTCGATTGAAGCTTGCCGATTTGTCTGTACTGCAAAATATAGTCGACAATATCATGCTTGTCAGCCAGCTTTTCAAGCACATCGGCAGACGTTGAATAGCCAGTTTTCGTTTTTTTCACGACAGGCAGGCCGATCTTTTCAAACAAGATGACGCCAAGCTGCTTCGGAGAATTGATATTAAACGGCTCTCCCGCAATCTCATGGATTTTTTCTTCATATTCCTTCAGCTTCGCGCCCAGTTCTTCACCCATTCGTTTTAAACGGTCAACATCGACCTTGACACCAGTTGATTCCATTTCGCCGAGGATAAGAGCGAGCGGCATTTCGAGCTCTTCAAACAGCTCAAGCTGATCGTTGTTCTCCAGCTCCTGAACGAGCTTTTCCCGCAGGCTTTGAATCGCTAACGCTTTTCGGACAAGGTGCTCAGACAGTACATCTTCTGACGGAACCGCCCGTTTTGCCCCTTTGCCGTAAACCGATTCGTCGCTTGATACGATATGCAGGCCGTAATCCTTGGCCACACTCGCAACGTCATCATATGAATTGCCCGGATTGATAATATATGCCGCAAGAAGCGTATCAAACTCGGCCCCTTTCAGTTCAATGCCCTGCCAACGCAAAGCGACAACAGCCCGCTTGCTATCGAAAACCCATTTCTTCTGCTCGTCATTTTCCACCCATTCCTTGAACACTTCAGACTCCACGGCGATGTCTTTCGGAATAAAATAAGAGCCCGTTTCATTGACAATCGAAAATCCGAGAATCGGCTCTTCATGATAATTGTCGCCAATCTGTTCAACGACAAAGGCGGATGGAGAAACCAATATTCCGCTTGTTACGTCTGTGACGGTTTTGACATTAATGTCTTCTAACGCCTGATCCTGCTCCGCTTCTTCGCTGTCTTCCCCAAGACGTTCAAGAAGCGTGTTGAATCCTAGATCTTTAAAGATGGCAATGACCTGCTCACGATTAAAACCTTGATATTCCAATCCGGAAACGGATACTTCAATCGGCGCATCCGTCATAATTGTCGCAAGCTCCTTGCTCATCAATGCCTGATCCTTAAATTCCTCAAGCTTTTCCTTCAGTTTCTTTCCGCTCACCTCGTCAATGGACTCGAGCAGTTTTTCAACGGAATCGAACTGTTTTAAGAGCTTAATCGCTGTCTTCTCTCCTACGCCGGGCACACCCGGAATATTATCTGAGGAATCACCCATCAGACCCTTCATGTCAATGATTTGTTCAGGCGTAAGCCCGTATTTCTCTTTGACGTGCTCCGGCGTGTAAAATTCAACGTCGGTAATTCCTTTTCTCGTAATGGCAACTGTCGTTTTGTCTGTTGCCAGCTGAGTTAAGTCCTTATCTCCCGAGAAAACCTTTACTTCAAATCCTTCTTTTTCAGCCGTTTTGGCCAGTGTGCCGATAATATCGTCAGCTTCGTATTGTTCCAGTTCATAGCGGCTGACCTGGTAGGCATCCAGCAGCTCGCGGATAAACGGCATTTGTTCGGAAAGCTCAGGCGGGGTTTTCTGTCTGCCGCCTTTATATTCTTTAAATGTGCCGTGACGAAATGTTGTTTTCCCGGCATCAAAGGCAACAAGCATGTGCGTCGGTTTTTCATCCTCAAGCATCTTCATCAAAATCATTGCAAACCCATATACGGCATTCGTATGAATACCTTTATCATTGCTTAACAGCGGCAATGCAAAAAACGCCCGGTAAGCCAGACTGTTTCCGTCTACAAGCACTAATTTTTTTCGCTCCGTCATTCAATATCCTCCTAAGAAGCCTCTCAAGCTTCCATTCATCTCTTACATAGTCTTTAGCTCCTCTTATTTTAACAAAGTTCAATTTGAAAGGAAAATACGTGAACTAAAAGAGAAGACACAAAAAAGGACGGGAACACAAAATGGTTCCCGCCGTCAAAATTGGCTCCTTGGATGAAGGGGTTCTACTACATCCTACCAGCATAGGTTTAACAGTGCATGAAGATATTGTTAAACCTTTGTAAACATTAGGCGGACTTTTCAGCGGCCCGTTTCAGCGTCACGGTAAAGACCGTGCCCCGCCCCGGCTCGCTTGTGACATCGATTTTCCCTTCATGCGCCTCTATTAAATGCTTTACGATCGCAAGGCCCAATCCGGTTCCGCCCGAATTCCTGCTTCTGTCTTTATCTACGCGGTAAAAACGTTCAAAGATGCGCGGAATTTCTTCTTTCTGAATTCCAATTCCGGAATCGGCAACTTCTATCTGAATGTCTTTTTCTCCGGGCTTTACATTGATTGCTACAGAACCCCTCTCAGGCGTATAGGTTAACGCATTGTTTACGAGATTAAGAAAAACCTGTTTCAGCCTGTACGGGTCACCCGATACATAGAGCGGGTCTTTCGGGACATTCAGTTGTAAGGAGATGCCTTTCTCATCCGCCTTATGCTTAAGCAGCGTTTCAATCTCACCAAGCATTTTGGCCGGCTCAAACGTTTCGGTGCTGAGCGTAAAATTTTGCTGCTCGATTTTTGAGAGATCCAGGAGATCCTGAACCAAAGACTGAAGCCTTTCGCTTTCCTTCAGAATAATAGAGAGAAACTCAGAAAGCGCCTCTTTGTCCTCCATCGCTCCGTCCAATAACGTCTCCGTAAACCCTTTAATAGATGTAATCGGCGTTTTCAGCTCATGAGAAACATTAGCCACAAAATCCTTTCTCATCTGCTCTAATTTCTTCGTCTCCGTCATGTCATGGAAAACGAGCACAATTCCTTTCCATTCATCGTCCGGTCCCATAATCGGCACGCCGTCCACTTCAAAATATCGCCGTTCAATTTTGATCGGAAGCCTTAACAGCTTGCATTTCTTAGTCTCCGTCATAAAAATGTCTTCGACAAGCTGGATCACTTCTTCATGTTCAAATGCATCATGATAAAGACGGCGAAGCATCTGATTCGGATTGATATGAAATTGCTTGGCGTAAGACCTGTTTACGAGATTGATAAAGCCTCTTCCGTCGATCATAATCAGCCCGGAGCCGATATTTTCAATGACTGTCAGCAGGCGGTCGCGCTGCATTTCCTGCGTTCTCGTCATTTCCATCAGATCAACGGCAAGGCTGTTCATTGCACGGCCGAGCTTATCAGAGCGCCTGATATAGCCGCCGTACGTCCGGGCATCGTAGTTCCCCTTGGACAGTTCTGTTGCTACGTTTGTCGCTGCTTCAATTGACCTTTTATAACGTGAGGTCATACTGGAATAAAAATAAACAATGACAATAAAAGCGGTACAAAGACTGGCCGTCAGCATCCCCCACATTTCGCCTTTCAAACCGTAGCTTTTTTCAGAGGCAGAAAGCAGCACATATCCTGTTTTTTCACCTTCGTTCTTAAGCGGGAGTCCGTAATAAAGCTTGTTGTCCGCTGTTGAAAGAACACCGTCATGTCCGGAAACAAGCGCCTGTATCTTTTGAGAATCTGCCGCTCTCCCGTTTGATCCGTACAGCACCTTGCCGTCTGTATCGATAACGGATGCGCTCACATCAAGCGCGCCGCCTGCATCTTTAATGATTTTCTCATTTGCTTGATCATTCAAATTGCCGGCATCAAGAAGCGAAGCCATGTACTTGGCTTCTTTTTCAATGTGTTCCTCTGCTTTCCTTTGATCAGATGTTTCAAAGAGCTGCTGCAAAAACAGCCCGAGGACACTGAACACCAGAATCATACAGACAACGAGTACAGAATAAAGGCGCACACGGTATTTATTCATTCATTTTTGGCTCCTCCAGTTTATACCCCAATCCTCTAATCGTTTTAATATAGATCGGTTTTTTCGTATTGTTTTCAATTTTGTCGCGGAGATGGCTGATATGCACATCAACAATTCTCGTATCTCCGGCAAAATCATAATTCCAGACAGCGCTCAGCAGCAGATCTCTCGTCAGCACTCTGCCTTTATGTCTGCCCAAATAGAGCAGCAGTTCGAATTCTTTCGGTGTCAGCTCAAGCTGATCTTCTTTAAAGTACGCTTCATAATGATCAGGCAGGATTTTCAGATCGCCAATGACGATTTGACCTTCAATTTCAGCGTTCTTCATTTCACTAGAGGGCGCAGCCATTTCCGAACGCCTCAAAATCGCTTTGACTCTTGCATTGACTTCTCTTGGACTGAAAGGCTTGGTCATATAATCATCAGCACCGAGCTCAAGCCCTAATACTTTGTCGAATTCTTCATCCTTCGCTGTCAGCATTAAAATCGGAAACATCAGTTTTTGCTGTCTCAGCTGCTTGCATACTTCGATTCCGTCCAATTTTGGAAGCATCACATCAAGCACAATCAAATCAGGCTTCTCTGTTTCCGCTTTTTTGAGTGCTTCTTCCCCATCCGAGGCGGTAATGACATGATAGCCTGACCGTTCCAAATTGTACTGTAAAAGAGTAACAATAGATTCTTCATCATCCACAACTAAAATTTTCTTATTCATGCTGTGCCTCCAGTATCAAATTCCCCGACATCCTATTTCTCTATTTTATGTCATCTTAACATGTTTCATGATTTTATTTTAGCGAAAGCAGGACATTCCGACAATTCGCCTTTTACATCATTTTCAAAAGAAATAAAGAAGGGAATGATAACGCTTTCATTTATAGTAAAAAGAGAAAGGCTCTATCAAGCAAGCCTTTCTCTCTTTTTATTAAGATAATACTTTCATGACATTTTTGACAGATTCAACTGATTTATTCAGCTGTGCTCTTTCATAGTCTGTCAGTTCAAGTTCAATGATTTGCTCAAGACCGTTGCCGCCTACAATTGTAGGAACACCAAGGTAGATGCCTTCATAGCCGTATTCCCCTTCAAGATAAGCAATTGTAGGGAGGACGCGGCGCTGATCTTTCAAGATCGCTTCGACCATTTCTGTCAGTGAAGCCGCAGGCGCATAATACGCGCTTCCGTTTCCTAGAAGATTCACGATTTCGCCTCCGCCTTTTCTAGTGCGCTCCACAATGGCGTCAATCCGTTCTTTCGGAATGAGGGTTTCAAGCGGAATACCGCCGGCATAAGAATAACGCACAAGCGGCACCATATCGTCACCGTGTCCGCCAAGAACGAAACCAGTCACGTCTTTCACTGACAGGTTTAATTCCTCTGCCACGAATGTTCTGAATCTTGCTGTATCAAGCACACCGGACTGGCCGATTACGCGCTCTTTAGGGAAGCCCGATTCTTTATACACCGCGTATGTCATCGCATCAACAGGATTTGTCAGCACCACAATGATAGAGTCAGGAGAATATTTTACGATTTCTCGTGTAACGCTTCTCATAATTTTTTCGTTGGTAGAGACCAGATCATCTCTGCTCATACCAGGTTTTCTTGCGATACCGGCTGTAATGACAACAATGTCAGAACCCGCTGTATCCTCATAATTGGATGTTCCCGTAATTTTTGCGTCAAAGCCTTGTACAGGGCTAGCTTCAAACATATCAAGCGCTTTTCCCTTTGTCGGGTTCTCCAATTGCGGAATATCAACGAGAACAACGTCTGCCAGCTCTTTTTGGGCGATTAAAAATGCGGTTGTCGCTCCGGTAAAACCTGCTCCGATAACAGAAACTTTTTTACGAGTATTTCCCATGTCTCTCTTCTCCTTTATGGCTAGTTTTAGGCTGTTTCCTTGCTTAGTCCATGTTTTTAATCAGTTCTTCTCCGAACTCTGAACATTTCACTTCAGTCGCGCCGTCCATTAATCTGGCAAAATCGTAAGTTACGACTTTGGAAGCGATTGTTTTTTCCATAGATTTGATAACCAAATCCGCCGCTTCGTTCCATCCTAAATGTTCAAGAAGCAGAACGCCTGAAAGAATAACTGAAGATGGGTTTACTTTATCAAGGCCTGCATATTTAGGAGCCGTTCCGTGTGTCGCCTCGAAAATCGCATGTCCTGTTTCATAGTTGATGTTCGCTCCAGGAGCAATACCGATTCCGCCGACTTGCGCAGCAAGCGCATCAGAGATGTAATCTCCGTTCAAGTTCATTGTCGCAACGACATCAAATTCGTTCGGACGCGTCAAGATCTGCTGAAGGAAAATGTCAGCAATGCTGTCTTTGACAATGATCTTGCCTGCTGCCTCCGCTTCGCTTTGCGCTTTGTTGGCAGCGTCTTTTCCTTGTTCTTCAGCAATGCGGTCATATTGAGCCCATGTGAAGACTTTTTCGCCGTATTCTCTTTCAGCAAGTTCATAGCCCCAGTTTTTGAAGGCGCCTTCTGTGAACTTCATGATGTTTCCTTTGTGAACAAGCGTTACAGATTTGCGGCCATGCTCGATCGCATAATCAATTGCAGCTCTGACCAAACGGCTTGTTCCTTCTTCAGAAACAGGCTTAATGCCGATACCTGATGTCTCAGGGAAACGGATTTTGCTGACGTTCAACTCATTTTGCAGGAAGCTGATAAGCTTTTGCACTTCCTCAGAGCCTTTTGCGTACTCGATTCCCGCGTAAATATCTTCTGTATTTTCACGGAAGATGACCATATCAGTATCTTCAGGGCGTTTTACCGGTGACGGCACTCCAGTAAAGTATCTTACAGGTCTTAAGCAGACGAATAGGTCAAGCTCTTGTCTGAGCGCTACGTTCAAAGAACGGATACCGCCGCCGACAGGTGTCGTTAACGGCCCTTTAATCGCGATGAAATATTCGCGGATCACATCTAATGTTTCAGCAGGAAGCCACTCACCTGTTTTATTATAAGCCTTTTCTCCGGCATAAACTTCTTTCCACGTGATTTTCTTTTCGCCTTTGTATGCTTTTTCAACTGCTGCTTCCAAAACCTTCGAAGCCGCGTTCCAAATATCCGGACCGGTTCCGTCTCCTTCGATAAATGGGATAATCGGGTTGTTTGGTACGTTTAATACTCCGTTAGAGACTGTAATTTTTTCACCTTGTGCCACAATAAAAACCTCCCAGTATGTAATTCATATTTAGAAAACATTTTATTTTTCTTATATAGAAAACAAAATGATTTTTCTCAACATTCAATTTAAAGTGTAAACCATGTTTGATGTTCTGAACAAGAGGCTAACCTCATTAACGCAAGCCAGCCTCCAATGGTTCTTTAGGCTCTTTCTTCAATCGGAACAAATGCTTGTTTATCAGGGCCTGTGTAATCTGCGCGCGGGCGGATCAGACGGTTGTTGTCATACTGCTCAAGAATATGAGCGAGCCAGCCGGACATTCTGCTTACAGCAAAAATCGGTGTAAACAAATCGTGGTCAATCCCGAGACTGTGATAAACAGAAGCCGAATAGAAATCAACGTTAGGCGGAAGCTTTTTCTCTGAAGTGACGATCTCTTCTATGCGAATCGACATCTCATACCATTTGCTTTCGCCTGTCAGGTTGGTCAGGCGCTTGCTCATTTCTTTCAGATGCTTCGCGCGCGGGTCGCCATGCTTATACACGCGATGGCCGAATCCCATGATTTTTTCCTTCTTTTCCAGCTTCGCGCGGATGTACGGCTCAGCGTTTTCCACTTCACCGATTTCTGTCAGCATTTTCATCACGCCTTCATTCGCACCGCCGTGAAGAGGGCCTTTCAGCGCGCCGATCGCCGCGGTAATTCCTGAATAGATATCAGAAAGTGTTGCGACGCAGACCCTTGCTGTAAATGTTGATGCGTTCAGCTCGTGGTCAGCATGTAAAATCAATGCTTTGTTAAAGGCTTCAACCTCAATTGGCGAAGGCTCTTCACCGTTTAATGTGTAGAGAAAATTCTCGGCAATGCCATAGTCTTCTCTTGGTTCAACAGGCTCCAAGCCCTTGCGGATTCTGGAAAACGCTGCAACAAGGCCAGGCACCTTTGCCTGAAGGCGGATCGCCTTTCTGTAGTTGGCTTCCGGGTTCATGATATCAGCCTCACTGTCAAGCAGGCCTAGTAATGAAATTGCTGTCCGAAGAGCAGCCATGGGATGAACATTTTCGAGGGAATAAGATTTGAAGTGCTCAATAATTTCTTGCGGAACGGCAGCTTCCTTTGCAAGCTGCTGCTTTAACTCTTCAAGCTCTTTTTTATTTGGCAGCCTTAAATGCCAAAGCAAATAGATGATTTCTTCAAAACTTGCATTCTCTGTTAAATCATCGATATCATACCCCACATATGTAAGGGTATCATCAATAATAGAACTAACAGATGATGTTGTTGCTACAACCCCTTCAAGACCGCGTGTCGCTGTCATATATAACATCTCCTTTTCAATAAATTTCCCCTTTAAGAGTGTTGTAAAAACATGAGGCTTACTTAAAAAGCATGATGCAAGTATCTCTCTCCCCCAAAAAGAAAATGCTTACATTTTACTGCCTGCTGGTACTGAAACCCTTTGCTTATGAAAGAACATAACAAATTCTTATAAGCTTATTTAAGTTTAAGCCTATTCTCATTATAAACAATAATCAGACATTTGTTAAATGTTTACCTATAATTTTTTTTTCATTCTGTGATTTCCCCTAAAAAACGCCTTTATATGTGGGTTTTTGCATACAAAAAAAGCGGCCTGAGGGCCGCTTTTTCTATGAAGTGAACAGTTTTACGAGCTGCATGGCAATATAAGCAATCCCCGCTCCGATCAGCGGCCCCACCGCTACTCCGCCAAAAAGCGCGACTGCGAGAATGGTCCCGATCACAAGGGCAGTTGTAATATGCGGGTCATTTTCCAGCAGAGTCAAGCCGTTTTTGGCAATCAGCGCCACTGCGATACCCGCTCCCAAGGCGATCCATGCGTAGGAAGACCGCATCGCTTCTCCAAGCTGCTTAAATCCGATTTCTCCCGTTGCAATCGGAACAAGAACGGCGATGGTAATAACGGTCACACCCCAGTTAATGCCTTTTGACTGGATGGTTGGAAATATTTTTTGGTCAAGCCCAACGATTTTGATGATCAAAAGGACGGATACAGCAAAGAGCAATGATTGGTTTTTTGCGATAAGTGCAATAGCCAAGAGTAAAATTAAAAATAAATTCGCTTGTGTAAACACATGCCATCCCTCCTTTAAGATGAATGTATTCATATTCAGCCGGAGCGTGAATACATATAAAAAATAGGACATGCTGACGAGAGGAGGACCGTTATCGTGAATCAATCTTATATCACTATTTTTTTCAGAACCCTCTTTGTCATCTCAATTACCGCAGGATCGATTGCTGCGGCCTATTATTCGTTTCCGTTAACTTATCCGTTCCTGATCGCTCTTATTCTTTCATCAGCGATTCATCCTGTTGTCGACTATTTAGACAAAGTGACAGGATTCCCCCGAACGATAAACGTTCTGGGCGTGCTTGCTTTTTTTCTGCTCGCGGCCTTCGGCGTGCTCACCATTCTTGTCGCCGAAATCGTAACAGGAACAGCCTATCTTGCAAAAACGCTGCCTCCGCATATCAGCACGTTTATCTCATATTGCGAAAAATTGTTTACGACTCATATCCAGCCGCTCTATAACGAACTGACCCTTTTGTTTCAAGAATTGGAGACCAATCAGCAGGCTTCCATCGTTACTCATATTCAGGCACTTGGTGATTCCGCCGCTAAAAATGCCGGGCTGCTGCTTTCCCACATTCTAGAAATGATCCCGAAGTTTTTCGCGCTTCTCCCAAACACAGCGGCTGTTCTGATTTTTTCTCTTCTCGCAACATTTTTTATGACAAAGGATTGGCACAAGCTGAAAGCCATGCTCGTTTCGGTTCTGCCGGATCGGGTTACAGCTAACAGCGAGGCGATCAGCAGTGAATTAAAAAAAGCAATGACCGGTTTTATCAAAGCGCAGGCCGTTCTCGTTTTCATCACGATGATCATTGTATTTATCGGCCTTTCTCTCTTAAAAGTCGAGCACGCGGCAACAATTGCTTTTTTAATCGGGCTTGTTGATCTACTCCCTTACTTAGGTGCGGGCTCCGTGTTTGTGCCGTGGATTTTATATCTATCGGTTACGGGCCAGCTGCCCCACGCGATCGGAATCGGGGTGCTGTACCTCGTCGTTCTGATTCAGCGGCAGCTGACAGAACCTAAAATTCTTAGTAAGTCTATCGGGATCGATCCGCTGGCAACGCTTATTGCGCTGTTTGCCGGCTTTAAATTATTCGGGTTTTTAGGACTGATTGCCGGGCCGGCTGTTCTGGTCATCATTCAAGCCTTCATCACAACAGGCGCATTAAAGGAAATTTGGTCCTACATCACCGTTCAGCAAAAATAAAAAGCAGCCCATGTTGCATGGCTGCCGTTTTTTATTTGACGATAATCCGCTTGTTCTTCGACATTCCTCTCAGCCATTTGAACAGAATCGGCTTACACCAGCTGCGGGTAAACGGGATGAGCAGACAGGCCCCGGCCAAATCTGATAAAAAGCCCGGAAGCATCAGCAATAGACCGCCAATGAAAATGCATAATCCGTCAGCAATCGCTTCCCCAGGCATTTTGCCATATTGAAGATCACGCTGAACCTTGTAATACACTTCGGTTCCTTGTTTCTTTGCAGCTGTCGCGCCGATAATGCCTGTCAAAATCATTAAAAGTACCGTCGGCAAAATGCCGATCAGCTTGCCTGAAAAGAGGAATATGCCGATTTCTATTGCCGGGAACACAATAAAAAGCAAAAATAAAAATCTCATATCCAAGCCCCCCCCACACGTGTAACACGCCTCTGTTCAGCATAAGGCAAGATAAAGAGAAAAGGAAGGGATTCCCCTTCCATTTTCATCTGTGATTAAAGAACGCTCGCACGGCCTTGGTAGACAGCGCCTCTGGAAGCGTCAACTGTAATTTCCTGGCCTTCTGTCAGAATTGATGTCGCATTTTCCAGTCCAACGATTACCGGAATGCCAAGGCTTAATCCGACTACCGCAGCATGGCTTGTTAAGCCGCCTTCTTCTGTAATAAGGGCAGACGCTTTTTCAAGAGATGCAATCATATCACGGTCAGTGCTTTTGGTAACAAGTACCGCACCGTCAGTCATTTTTTGCTCAGCTTCTTTTGCGTTTTGTGCGATGACAACCGGACCGAAAGCTGATTTGCGTCCAATGCCTTGGCCTTTAGCGATGATATCGCCGACAGTGTAAACTTTCATTAAGTTCGTAGTGCCAGACTCACCGACAGTGCCTGCTGTAATGACGATTAGGTCGCCGTGTTTTACAATTCCGCTGTTCAATGAATTTTGGACAGCATCCTCAAGCATCTCATCTGTTGTGTTCGCATTTTGGCCGCTTTCTGCGAAGACGCCTGATACAAGCGCAAGTTTTCTGGAAACAGAATCATTTACAGTAACCGCGACAATTGGCGCCTGCGGACGGTATTTCGCGATCATGCGCGCTGTATGGCCGCTTTCAGTCGGCGTTACGATCGCAGCAGCATTCAGGTTAATCGCCGTATGTGCGACAGATTGTCCAATTGCGTCTGTAATCGTCATGCCTACTTGATCTCTGCGTTTTGAAAGAATTTCTTTATAATTTAAAGCTTCTTCAGAACGGGAAGCGATGTTGTGCATTGTTTGAACCGCCTCAACCGGATAGTTTCCGGCAGCTGTTTCACCAGAAAGCATGATTGCGTCAGTACCGTCGAAGATCGCGTTTGCAACGTCACTTGCTTCCGCACGAGTCGGACGCGGGTTGCGCTGCATGCTGTCAAGCATTTGTGTCGCTGTAATAACAGGTTTGCCAAGCGCATTGCATTTTTTGATTAGTTCTTTTTGCACGAGCGGCACTTCTTCAGCTGGAATTTCCACACCTAAGTCTCCGCGTGCAACCATTAAGCCGTCAGACACTTCGAGAATAGAATCGATGTTGTCAACGCCCTCTTGGTTTTCAATTTTAGGGATGATTTGAATATCCTGAGCGTTGTGCTCTTCAAGAAGCTCACGGATTTCAAGCACGTCCGTAGAACGGCGTACGAAAGACGCTGCGATAAAGTCTACTCCCTGCTCAATACCGAAAACGATGTCTCGCGCATCTTTTTCAGTGATACCAGGAAGGTTGACGCTTACGCCCGGTACGTTAACACCTTTTTTGTTTTTGAGTGTTCCGTTGTTTAATACTTTTGTTTTGATTTCGCGTTTTGCGGCATCAACATCAAGCACCTCAAGGCCGATAAGTCCGTCATCTAGCAGAATGGTTGAACCTTTTTCAACGTCTTCAACTAAGCCTTCATATGTCACTGAAATCTTATCTGTTGTTCCTACTACCTCGTCCATTGAAACGATAAGCTCTTTGCCTGTTTCAAGCTCAATGCCGCCGTTTTCCATCGTATGTGTGCGGATTTCAGGACCTTTTGTATCAAGGAGGATACCGACGTTTTTGCCAAGCTTTTTGCTTGCTTCGCGGATATTTTTAATTCTTGCGCCATGCTCCTCAAAATCTCCGTGAGAAAAATTCAAACGAGCCACGTTCATTCCTGACTCCATTAATTTCGTAAGCATTTCAATACTTTCACTTGCCGGACCAATAGTACAAACAATTTTTGTTTTTCTCATTTGGTTCACTTCCTTCTAAAATCTTCAGCCTTCAGCTGTACGTTAAATTGACAGTTCTTTTGAAAGCTGATACATGTTTTGCTCAACTGTGTGTTTTGTATCCAATATTTCTATAATATCATGGTCTACAAGCTTATTGTTTTGTATACCTACACAGCGTCCGCCTTTTCCTTCAAGCAGCAGTTCAACTGCATATGCGCCAAGACGGCTTGCCAGCACGCGGTCAGCAGCGCTCGGAGAACCTCCGCGCTGGATATGGCCCAATACAGATACCCTAGTTTCAAGATTTGTCTCTTCTTCAATGCGTTTCCCGAACTCAACACCGCTGCCTACACCTTCAGCAACGATTATAATACTGTGTTTCTTGCCGCGTTCGTGGCCGCGTTTTAAGCGGGCAATGATTTCGTGCATGTCATAGTCTGCCTCAGGGATTAAGATTGATTCCGCGCCCCCTGCAAGACCGGCCCACAATGCGATATCGCCGGCATGGCGGCCCATTACTTCGATCACATATGTACGTTCATGAGAAGTCGCTGTATCGCGAATCTTATCAATTGCGTCGATTACTGTATTTAAAGCTGTATCGAAACCGATTGTAAAATCAGTGCCCGGAATGTCATTATCAATTGTACCCGGTACACCTACACATGGAAACCCGTGTTCCGTTAATTTTTTCGCACCCATATAGGAACCGTCTCCGCCAATGACAACAAGGCCTTCAATCCCAAGCTTCTTCAAGTTCTCTATCCCTTTTTCACGGCCTTCAACCGTTTTGAATTCAGGACATCTTGCCGTATAAAGCTTTGTTCCTCCGCGATGTATAATATCACCGACAGATCCGAGCTCAAGCTTTTCAATCTTTCCGCTTATCAATCCTGCGTATCCATTGTAAATGCCATACACTTCAACGTCATGATAAATCGCTTTTCTGACTACCGCGCGAACTGCTGCGTTCATTCCCGGGGAATCCCCGCCGCTCGTTAATACCCCTATACGTTTCATTCTCTATTCACCTCAGCAACATATATGATTAAACATAACATGATCATTGCCCTAAAAACAATGAAAAGGGATCTCCATCCTCCCTATGAAACCCTACCTATTATACAATTAAATAAATTGTTTTTAAATAAAATTTAAGGAATGTCACAAAAAATAAACGTGAGCCAAAGGCTTCACGTTTATTTAGTTTACCCCGATAAATTGATCTTCAACCGAGACTTTGCCAATTGCTTTATATTTTTCATAGCGTTGCTGAACTAATTCTTCTTCACTCAACTTCAACAAAGTTTTTAACGATTGTTTAAGGGTTTCGTCCATATAACTTGCCTGCAGCTTCACATCGTGGTGCGCTCCGCCTTTTACTTCTTTTATCATATGATCTATAATACCTAATTCTTTTAAATCCGGCGCAGTGATTTTCATTGTTTCTGCTGCTTTTTTAGCAAGACTGGAGTCCTTCCATAAAAGTGCCGCGGCACCTTCCGGAGAAATAACAGAATAAGTAGAGTTTTCCAGCATATGCAAGTGGTTTCCCACACCAAGACCAAGGGCTCCGCCGCTTCCGCCTTCACCGATGACGATACAGATAACAGGCACTCGAAGACCGGCCATCTCAAACAGGTTTTTGGCAATGGCTTCGCTTTGTCCTCTTTCCTCCGCTGCTCGTCCAGGGTACGCACCCTTCGTATCAATAAAACAGATAATCGGTCTGTTGAATTTGTCAGCCTGTTTCATAAGTCGAAGCGCTTTTCGGTAGCCTTCAGGGTGTGGCATCCCAAAATTGCGGACAAGGTTTTCCTTCGTATCTTTGCCGCGCTGATGCCCGATTACCGTTACAGGAAGGCCATGGAACTTCGCAATCCCGCCGACAATGGCTTCATCGTCCCCGTATGCTCTGTCTCCGTGACATTCAAAAAAGTCGGTAAACAGGTGTGCGATATAGTCAAGCGTTGTCGGACGGTCCGCCAAACGGGCGATTTGAACCCGGTCCCAAGGCTTCAGATTTTTGTAAATATCATCCTGAAGCTTAGCGAGTCGGTCTTCGAGCCGTGCGATTTCCGCACTTAGATCCATATCGGAATCTTGGGTGAATTTTTTTAGTTCGGCGATTTTTGTTTGCAGTTCAATTACCGGTTTTTCAAATTCTAATCTTGCAGCCACTCAATGTCACCTCCTGTTTGATGGATATCCAGCAGATTTTCTAACGTTTTTTTCATGTCGTCGCGGTGAATAACCGCATCAAGCTGACCATGTTTTAATAAAAATTCAGCCGTTTGAAAATCCTCAGGCAGTTTTTCTCCTATTGTCTGTTCAATAATCCGTCTTCCGGCAAAACCGATCAGCGCGCCAGGCTCAGCAAAATTGTAATCGCCAAGGGATGCAAAGCTTGCTGATACGCCCCCGGTAGTCGGATGCGTCATTACTGAGATAATGAGGCCCTGTTCTTCACTGAACAGTTTTAAGGCAGAGCTTGTCTTAGCCATCTGCATCAAGCTTAGTATGCCTTCCTGCATTCTCGCGCCGCCTGAAGCCGTAAAAATAATAAACGGAACTTTATCAGCCTTTGCTTTTTCAATCGCAAGCGTGATTTTTTCTCCGACGACTGAACCCATGCTGCCCATTCTGAATGAAGAATCCATGACGGCGACTACAGCCGGGTGTCCGCCGATGGTGCCCTTGCCTGTCACAATAGCCTCGTTTAAGGATGTTTTCTCGCGGTCTTTTTCAAGCTTTTCCAGATACCCCGGGAAACCAAGCGGGTTTTCCGATAACATCCCCTGATTGAATTCCTCAAAGGATTGTTCATCCATCAAGCTTTCGACACGCTGTTTTGCGTTCATCGGGAAATGATAATCGCAGTTCATGCATACCCGCATATTTTTATCCAACTCTTTAGTGAGCATGATTTTTTTACACTTAGGACATTTTGTCATAATGCCTTCCGGAACATCGTGCTTCGCTTGATCAGACGGTACGGAAGCATATTTTTTCTTTTTAGTGAATATATCCTTTAACAAATGATTACCTCCCTTTTGTGAAGGGTTCTCTTCACCGCATGTCATCAAACAGATAGACTTGCTAATAACTTTACCGAAACTATTGTACTTTTTTTGTCAAACGCTGTCATCCTCAATTCGACAACTTTTTATTCAATGACGTGTTCGGAAAGGTTCGGATGATTTCAGATAAGACGTTGCAATAACAGGATTGGTAACGCATTCAAAAATAATGTTAAACACGGCTGAAATTTTTTTAAGACCAGCCATTAAAAAAATTTCAGCCGCCAGTTTAACTTGAGAACAGCGCGCCGGTCTCCGCCAACGCGCTGCCATTTTTGGAATGAATTAAAATTATTCGCCAATAATCGTAAGTTTTCTCGTTTTTTCAGCAACTTCCTCAGGATCAACAGTGATTCGAGCAACGCCTGTTTCCATTGCCGCTTTTGCCACAGCCTTCGCAACAGCAGGCGCAACACGTTTATCAAACGGTGCAGGGATAACGTACTCTGCGCTTAGCTCATCTTCTGAAACAAGAGATGCAATGGCTTCAACCGCTGCGACTTTCATCTCTTCGTTAATATGAGTGGCGCGAACGTCAAGCGCTCCGCGGAAAATACCAGGGAATGCAAGAACATTGTTGACTTGGTTCGGGAAGTCAGAACGGCCCGTTCCAATAACGCTTGCGCCAGCTTCACGCGCATCTTCCGGCATAATTTCCGGATTTGGATTTGCCATCGCAAAGATAATCGGATCTTTTGCCATGCTTTGAACCATTTCTTTTGTTAACGCTCCTGCCACAGACACGCCGATAAATACATCAGCATCAACGATAACATCTTTCAGAGAACCGTCTTTGCGGTCTTGGTTCGTGAATTTCGCCACTTCGTTTTTGACATCGTTCATGCCGTGCGGGCGTCCTTCATAAATCGCTCCTTTTGAATCGCACATTACGATGTCACGTACGCCATAATGGTGAAGAAGCTTGATAATCGCAATACCAGCCGCACCGGCGCCATTTGCGACAACTTTAATGGATGACATTGATTTTCCAGACAGTTTCAGGGCGTTTACAAGACCTGCTACCGTTACAATGGCAGTTCCGTGCTGATCATCATGGAAAACCGGGATGTTTGTTTCTTTTTTGAGGCGCTCCTCAATGATAAAGCAGTTTGGCGCTGCAATATCTTCAAGGTTGACGCCGCCAAATGTCGGTTCAAGCAATTTAACCGTTTCAACGATTTTATCAACGTCGTTTGTGTTTAAAGCAATCGGGAACGCATCTACGCCCGCAAAGCTTTTGAAAAGAACTGCTTTCCCTTCCATAACAGGAAGCGCGGCTTCAGGACCGATATTTCCAAGGCCGAGAACAGCTGTACCATCAGTCACAACTGCTACCATGTTCCCCTTCATTGTATAATCATATACTTTGTTAATGTCTTCATGAATATCCTTACACGGTTCTGCAACACCTGGGGAATACGCAAGGCTTAAATCTTTCGCGTTTCTTACTTCTACTTTCGATTTAGACTCCAGTTTCCCCTGATTGACTTTATGAAGGTGTAATGCTTCTTCTCTTAATGACATTCTCCTAAACACTCCTTATAGCTATTTTTTTGATTCGTATACTGCTGCGTTGATTGCTGCATTCTGCGGAGTTGATCTATCTGAATATTTAAACAGGATCACATAATCGCTCCAATTGTATAACAAAAAGCCAATCGTTACCACTGTTTTAAAACGACGTTTTTTTGACCCAACAGCTCTTTTAAGCGATATAACACCTGGTAATCCGCATCGATATGAAACGACTCAGGAAGCTTAATCGTCTGTTTTTGCTTTTCATAATAGAGATAAACGCCTGTTTCCCCTTTATGCTCCAGCAAAATGCGCTTAATCTTTGCCAGGATCTCCTGACTGTGCTGACTGCTTTCTATTTTTATATAAACCGACGGCGCTTTTTCCGCATCCATATTTTCTAATAACTCTGCCCGGGACAAGATGAACTGGACCTTATCCTGTCTTACTTCACATTTCCCCGCTGTGAACAAAAGAGCGCCTTCTCTTAAAACGGGAGAAAGCTGTCTGAATTGTTCAGGGAAGACTACGGCTTCCATTTCGCCGGTTTCGTCACTGAGCGTTAAAAACGCCATGTTTTGACCTGTTTTCGTCCGAATCGTTTTGATCTTCGACAGCAGGACTCCGAGAGAAAGCTGCCTTTTGACAGCCTGCCGGGCCTGCAAAATGGACGCTGCTCCGTGCGCAGCCAGCTGTTTTCTGTAGGCAGAAAGCGGATGATTTGAAAAATAAATGCCAAGCGTTTCTTTTTCAAACGCAAGTAAATCCACAAGCGGAAGCTCTTCTGTCTCCACATACTTCGGCTTAATCGAATACGATTCATCTAAAAACAATCCCATTTGGTCATCGTCCGCGGCGAATAGCTCAGCGTGTTCCAAAGCAACGTCAATGGATGCGAGCAGCGTGGCCCGGTTTTGGCCGAATTCGTCCATCGCACCAGAAAAGATAAGTGCTTCAAGCGTTTTGCGATTTACGCTTTTTGACGGCACGCGAAAGCAGAAATCGAAAAGATCTTCAAATGGTTTCTCTTTTCTCGCTTTATATATATCTTTGACTGCTGAGACGCCTACACTTTTGATCGCGCGGAGGCTGTATCTGACAGATCCGTCTTCAACTGTAAACGGAAAACTGCTTTTGTTCACTGACGGAGGAAGGATACGAATCCCGCTCCCCTTTGCTTCGTAAAGATATTGAGCTATTTTATCCTCATTGCCAATGACGCTTGTCAGCAATCCGCACATAAAATACAACGGATAATGAGCTTTCAAATACGCAAGCTGGCAGCCGATCATGCTGTATGCCACCGCATGGCTTCGGTTAAAGCCATAGTTTGCGAATTTGACGATTAAATCGTAGACTTCATTTGCAGTGTCTACAGAATACTCCTTTTTTAAGCACCCTTCAACAAAATGGCTTCGCTCTTTGTCCAAGATTTCTTTTTTCTTTTTGCTGACCGCCCGTCTCAGCAGGTCCGCTTCGCCTAAAGAAAATCCCGCCATACGGGAAGCAATCATCATAATTTGTTCCTGATACACTATGACGCCATATGTATCTTCCAAAATGCTCCTTAAATCTTCGTGAGGATAGTGAACAGGCGCCCGGCCGTGTTTACGGTCGATAAATAACGGAATATGTTCCATCGGGCCAGGCCGGTACAGCGCATTGACCGCCACAATATCCTCCAGGCCTGAAGGCTTAAGCCGCTTCAGAACACTTCTCATCCCTGAAGATTCAAGCTGGAAAATCCCTGTCGTATCTCCTTTTGACAGCAGGGAGAACGTTTTGTCATCACGATAGGAAATACTTGAAAGATCTATTTTGATGTTTTCTTCTTTTTCGATCATTGAAGTGATGGACTCAATCAGCGTCAGATTGCGCAAGCCTAAGAAATCCATTTTTAGAAGGCCCAAGTCTTCAAGATGATCCATCGCGTATTGCGTCAAATATATCCCTTCATGCCCTTCCTGAAGAGGGACAACATCCGTTAACGGTTCTTCACTCAGAACAACGCCTGCTGCGTGGGTTGATGCATGCCTTGGCAGCCCTTCTATTTTTCGGGCAATTGTATAGACTTGCTGAAGCAGGCTTGACTCCCGAAGCCGCTTATCCAGCTGCGGCGACTGCTTTCTCGCTTCATCCAGCGTCATGCCCGGCCTTGAAGGAATGAGTTTTGCAAGCTGATCTGCTTCCTTCGGGCTGACGCCGAATACCCTGCCGACGTCCCGAAGCGCCGCTTTTGCCGCAAGTGTTCCAAAGGTGATAATCTGCGCGACGTGCATCTCACCGTATTTCTGCTGAACGTATTGAATGACTTCATCCCTTCTTGTATCCGGAAAATCAATATCAATATCCGGCATGCTGATGCGTTCGGGATTTAAAAATCGTTCAAACAGCAGATGATGTTTGATCGGATCAACATCTGTAATATACAGCACATATGCCACAAGAGAACCTGCCGCAGAACCCCTTCCCGGCCCTGTCACAATCCCTTTTTCATGAGCGTACTTCATAAAATCCCATACGATCAGAAAGTAATCGCTGAACTTCATCCGCTTGATGACATCAAGCTCATATTGAAGACGGCGAAGATATCGTTCATCAGGCGTGCCAAAGCGGCTGCGGAGTCCTGCCATACAGATGTCCGTTAAATAATCATCAGCGGACGTTCCGTCTGGAGTCGGAAAAGATGGGAGACGGGTCTGCCCGAGGCTGACGTCAACCCGGCATTGTTCCGCGATCTCAACAGAAGCTTGCAGCGCCTCGGGATGCTCTCGATAAATGTTTTGCATTTCTTCGAGTGGTTTCAAATCGAGATCAGGCAGATCTTCGGCGGGTGCATCCGTCAGTTTTTCACCTGCTTTAATCGCTTTCAGACAGCGGTAGGCGGCCTTATCTTCTTTCCTTATGTAATGCACATCGCCTGTCGCCGCAACAGGGATATCCGTTTCTTCAGACAGCCGCAGAATCTGCTCTGACAAGGCTTGATCCCCTTTAAAAGGCTGATAGGAAAAATAAAAAGCTCCCTTGCCGAATATAGACTGAAATTCAAGCGCGGCTTGAGAGGCCTGTTCAAACAGCCCTCCTTCAAGAAGCATTTCAATATATCCTTTTTCGCCGGGCGTCAACGCGATAATGCCTTCACGATAACTGTGAAGCCACTTCGGCTTTAGCCCGCCTTTTGATTTCGATTGCAGAACGCTGCTGATTTTCAGCAGGTTTTGATAGCCTGTATTTGATTTGGCCAGCAGGACGAGCGGGTAGGCTTCAAGCTCGTTATCATCTGTAAAAATAGAAGCTGTCAAACCGATTATCGGGTTGATCCCTCTGGCCTTGCATGCTTTATAAAATTGAATAGCTCCGTACATGACATGATCATCTGTCAGCGCCAAAGACGCATATCCGAGCCTGTCAGCTTCCTTGACGAGCTCTTCCACAGCCGCGGCGCTGTTTAGCAGGCTGTACCCGCTATGCACTTGCAGGTGAACAAAAGACATGCTATCACCTCTTTCTCATTACGATCCGTTTCTTTCTTCATTATAAGGCGGGTTTTCAAAAGAAACAAATGTTCTTTTTTGACTGATCATCATACTTGTCCTGAAAGCTCAATATGATATAAAAGGTGAGGTGATAAAGATGGATCAGGAAGCAGGATTTATGGTGAATTTTATCAATAGCTACTTCATTGCGTTAGGGGTGCTGATCGGGGGCGCGCTCATCGGAGGGCTCGGAGCATATTTAGCAGGCGAAGCCCCGCTTACAGCCATTACAAAGCTTGCAAACCGGTTAAAAATATGGGCGCTTGTCGCCGCTATCGGAGGCACATTTGATGCGGTATACAGCTTTGAACGGGGCATTCTTGAAGGCAATACGAGAGATATCTTTAAGCAGCTGCTTTTGATTATCTCGGCCATGGGCGGCGCGCAAAGCGGCTGGCTCATTATTTCATGGCTGACCCAGGAGCATCTTTCTTCATGAGGGTCCCGCAGCATTACAAAAAACCGGGGTGGCAGCGTTTCTTCGCGGGAATGATGTGCGGAGCCGTAATCAGCTGGTTCTTTTTTCTGTTTACTTACGGAACATTCCAAGAGGAGCAGGTCAGCCTCATCGAAAAACAAAAAGAGCACGTAAAAGACTTGAATAATCAAATTTCGATCTATCAGGAAGACCTCCATAAACTGAATGAAGACAATAAAAGAAAACTGCTGATTCAAAGCGTCAGCGTTAAATTGCTGAATGGGGATAAATATAAAATATCACAGCCGGATAAAACGAAATTCGAGGAGCATGTAAAGGATGATATTTCAGAGGTCATTACAAAGGACATAGAGAGCGTCTATCAAACAAAGGATCTTTTAAAACGGACAATTGAAAATAAAGTCTATTTGATCAACGAAAAAAAATACGAAGCTACCGTCAAGGAATTAACGATTTATACAAGATTGACAGTAGAACTTGAAATATCATTCGCCGCGTAATTATGGATTTTTTTTAAATTCTCCAAACTTCTGTCGCTTTTTCCCATTCTTTTTTATAAACTATATGTGAGGCTTAATGGCGAAAGGAAGGAGGAAGGGAAATGGAGGTTTACAGTGACCGTCAGTTAGCAAAAGATCAAGCAGCCCGGCTCAGACAAGGTTTTTCTGCATATGCCGAAACAAACTCACTCGCTTCCCTCATCAAAAAAGAACTTCAATCTCACAATCTCCAAGTCTACGAGGACCTTACTGATTTCGGCTGCTGGTTCATCCCCGTCACAGATGAACACTAAGAGAGAGGGTCTCCCCTCTACTCGTGTTCTTTACATAATGTTTCCAGATCAGCTAAAATCCGATCAGCTTCATCCCAGCTGTAAATAGAGGCGCCTGAGGCAAGCGGATGCCCTCCGCCGTTATATTTCCGGGCAAGTCCATTAATGACGGGCCCCTTCGAACGGAATCTGACTCTGATTTGATCGTCTTCTTCTACGAAAAACACCCAAGCGCGAATACCTGAGATATTGCCGAGCGTCCCGACAAGCTGCGATGCTTCTGAAGCCGTTGTGCCGAACTTTTCAAGCGTATCCTTTTTGATAAAAACAGAAGCGGCGCCGTTTTCGGACAATGACACATTTTGAAAGATAAAGCCGTTAAGCTTCACCACATTCAGTTTTGTTTCATACAATTGATTAAACAACTCTGAGGAAGAGAATGGATACTGAATGAGCTCGCCTGCATATTTTAATGTTTTTTCCGTTGTATTCGGAAATAAGAAGCGCCCGGTATCTCCGACAATGCCGGCATAGATCAGCTCTGCCGCTTTCGTATTCAGCTTCCAGCCGTGCTCTATTCCTTCTAAATACAGCTCGTAAATCATTTCACTTACTGAGCTTGCGCTTGTATCGACCCAGAGAAGGTCGCCGTATGGATCTTCGTTCGGATGGTGGTCGATTTTCATCAGTTTGGCGCCTGAAGGATAACGCTGATCGTCGATTCTTTCCTGATTTGCCGTATCGCAGACAATGACAAGTGCGCCTTCATATGTTTCATTGTCCACCTCATCAAGGGAATATAAGAAAGAGAGGGACGGTTCAGGCGTGCCGACTGCGAAAATATTTTTTTCAGGATATGTTTCACGCAGGATTTCCGTAAGTCCGCACTGTGATCCGTAGGCATCCGGATCAGGACGCACATGTCTATGTAAGATAATCGTGTCATATAATGATATGGTTCTGATCAGTTCTGTTTTCATTTGATACTCCTTTATTGTTTTTATTCATTAAATCACATTCTCTGCCGACGGAAAAGAAAAATAACGTCAAAACCAAGCCCGTTTTTGTATAGAATGGGTTTGTAAACTTTTACGATGGAGGATTTCATTTATGCTGGTTCTTGTTTTTTTGATTGGGCTTTCAGCCTGCTTCTATGTGTACTATAAAGTAAAAGGCGTACGGGCAAAGCAAGCGTTGGAAAAAGAAATCTGTTCAGCAAAATCAAGCATGGCTTTAGGGTCACTGGTCCTGTTCTACGGGCTCAACCAAATGATATTATTCCATTCAGTATTAACGTTAGTAATCGGCGGCATCTTTATCGTCATAGGAGCAGGAAGCGCTTGGGCAGGTTATAAAGCTTATAGGCATTACAATCCCCTTCACGCCAAAGAAGCTGAAAGAGATCACGCGTAAGGGGCGCCTGAACGTCCCTTAGCTTCTTTCCATCAGCTGAACCATCAGCATCGCTTTAGACACGATATGGCCTTGGCTGTGCACTTCAACTTCCATTTTCCCGAACTTTCTGCCGGCCTCCAAGATGCGCGGTTTGACCTCGATGACTGATTCCATCTGCACAGGCTTCAAAAAGAAAATGGTGATGCTTTCGATAACGAGTTCGCCGCGTTTTTTCGAACGCAAAAACCGGTTTGCCGCTTGTGTCAAAATGGTCGTAAACACACCATAGGAAATGGTTCCGAGCTGATTTGTCATCTGCGGCGTGACTTCATACTCGTAAACCGTTTGATCCTCTTTATCATTATCCTCATCTTTAAATCCTCTTGAAACGATGTCATCGAGCTTCTCTCCGACCTGCGGCTGCTTTTGAATCATTTGAAGGGCTTTTAACACATCTTGGCGGCTGATCATGCCGATCAGTTTTTGGTGGCCGTCAGTGACGGGAAGCACTTCGATCCCTTCCCATACCATCATTTGCGCCGCTGAGGCGACAGATGTTTCCCCAATAACCGTAACGGGGTTTTTTGTCATGACCTTTTCGATAGGTGCGTTTCGGTCATGGCCGGCAATATCTTTTGATGTCAGGATGCCGTGGATTTTCATCTGCTCGTCGACAACCGGGAACCGGCCGTGCCCTGTTTCAAAATTTTTCTCATACCATTTTTCAAGCTTATCCTTAGGCGAAAGATATACCGTACGGTCAGCAGGCGTTAGGATGTCCTCCACCAGGACAATTTCTTTTTTGATCAGCTGGTCATAAATCGCCCGGTTAATCATTGCGGCGACTGTAAACGTGTCATAACTCGTAGATAAAATCGGCAGCTCAAGCTCATCTGCCAGCTGCACAATGCTATCATCCGTGTTGAAGCCTCCCGTCACCAATACAGCAGCACCCGCTTCAAGCGCCTGTCTGTGTGCGTTGATTCTGTTTCCGACAATCAAAAGATTCCCCGCTGCGGTATAACGCATCATCGCGTCCAGTTCCATCGCGCCGATAACGAATTTATTCAATGTCTTATGGAGTCCGGCCCGTCCTCCGAGCACTTGTCCGTCTATGACATTTACAACCTCTGCGTAGGTAAGCTTTTCAATGTTCTCTTTTTTCTTTTGCTCAATCCTGATTGTGCCCACACGTTCAATCGTGCTGACAAACCCTTTATTCTCCGCTTCCTTGATCGCTCTGTACGCGGTCCCTTCGCTTACTTTCATTTCCTTCGCAATTCTTCGCACAGAGATTTTTTCACCGACAGGCAGTGAATCAATATACGTTAATATTTGTTCATGCTTCGTTGCCAAGCCTTTCACCTCTAAGGACAGTCTTCTGTTTTCATTATAAGGGCTCGGAGGATTCGTACGCAATGAGGCTGGAAAATAAAAAAGAAGCCTTCCCGGCTTCTTACAGCGCTGATTTTTTTCCAATCAAGCGGCATGGACCTCGTGATTCCTTTTATCTCATAAAACGAAAAAGTATTTATTTTTCTTTTAAATGGACATCAGCCGCTGTCTTAACAATATGCCGATTCCCTATTTTAGATAAAACGAATAAAACAGCGAACAGCCAAATTGCTCCTATCGCCGTGTAGATCAATGGATAAACAGCTTTGTTTTCGATCCATTCATTTACCAATGTTCTGGCATTTACCAGAATAATAAATCCTCCGACAAGCACACCCATCAATTGCGGATGAAATTTCTGCACCAGCCATGCTGCGATAGGAGCTGCGATGATTCCGCCGGCCATTAACGAACATACCCATAACCAATTGACATCCTCCCACCCTAATGAAATAAGAAAACCGGCAGTTGCAGATACTGCGATGGCAAATTCACTTGTATCTACTGTCCCCACCACTTTTCGCGGGCTCAAGCCTTTGCGTGATAATAAAATCGGCGTTGTGACTGGTCCCCAGCCGCCTCCGCCTGTGGCATCTGCAAAACCGGCGATTACTCCTAATGGAATGGATTGTTTTCGGCTTAACGGCACGTATTTTTTCTCAAGAGCAGGCTTGTATTGAAATAAAAATCTAATCAATACATATCCGCCCAGCAGGAGCAAAAACAAAGAAATATAGGGTTTCGCCACATCTCCTGGCAAACGGCTGAGAAATGCCGCACCTAAAAAAGCGCCTATTGAACCAGGAATGACAAGCTGATAAACGGTTTGTTTGTCAACATTTCCAAATTTAATATGCGACACTCCCGATGCGGCAGTTGTTACGACTTCCGCTAAATGGACAGAAGCCGAAGCGACAGCAGGTGTGATGCTGAAAGCCAATAACAAAGAAGTTGAGGTAACCCCATAAGCCATACCTAACGAACCGTCTATTAATTGCGATAACAAACCTATAAATGCAAAAACAATTAATTTCTTCATCAGAACACCTCAATCAGATATTTTTAACTCCTCATTCCTGTTAATGTAATAGTCTCTTAGCGCTTTCATATAAAAAATAAGAGGCTTTTATTATGGCAGTTTCATCAATTGTAAAAGCCGGGTGATGCCAATCATGATCGCCGCCTGTTCCAAAAAATGCAAATGAGCCGGGGATATGCTCCAGATAGTAAGCGAAATCTTCTCCGGCAGTTGACGGGTCGGGATTAATGACCTGAAGTCTTGCTTTATGTGCAGCGTCTCGCACCAGCTCAGTTATTGCCTCATCATTACAAAGCGGCGGCGGCCCGGAATGCCACTTCACATTTGCCTTTAACGAAAAAGCAGAAGAGATCTGCTTTGCGACAGCCAAAAAACGCTGCTGTACATGATGACGAACCTCTTGGTCAAAAGTGCGAACAGTGCCCTCGATTGCAACGGAATCGGGGATGACATTCCATGTGCTGCCGCCGCTGATTTTCCCCACTGTGATAATGGCGCTTTTTAGCGGGTTTACATTTCTGCTTACAATCGTTTGCAGGGCGACGATAAGAGAAGAGGCGCCGACAATGGGATCAAAACCATTATGCGGCAATGCTGCATGAGCGCCTTTTCCTTGTATCTCTACTTTAAATCGGTCAACAGCAGCCATAAGCGGCCCTGTTTTTAACCCTACCGTGCCCACCGGTATATCCGGTTTATTGTGAAGGCCAATCACTGCATCAATACCATCCAACTGGCCGTCCCCTATCACTTTTGCAGCGCCGGCACCTGATTCCTCTGCCGGCTGAAATAATAAACGAACCTTTCCTTTCAGGCTGTCTTGATTTTGCTTTAATAAAAAAGCAGCACCAAGAAGCGCTGCCGTATGAAAATCATGCCCGCACGCATGCATGATTCCTTTATGTTTAGACGCATAAGGCAAGCCTGTTTTTTCTTCAATCGGCAAGGCATCGATATCAGCCCTCAAAGCAATCGACGGACCTTCTGACTCTCCCGCTATGTCTGCGAATACTCCCGTTTTCAGTGAAGTAGGGCGAATCTGTATCCCCTTTTCTGTCAGGCATTTTTTTATAAAATCAGTTGTTTCAAATTCTTCTTTCGACAGTTCAGGATATTGGTGCAGGTGGCGGCGAATGCCGATGAGCTGTTTTTCCAGCGTTGAGGAATATTCTTCATTTGTGTTCTGAAATGGATATGCGCCTTCTATATTTCTCCAATAATCCAAAGTCATGTTTCCCGCTCCTTTCCCTATCCCAATCTATTTTCTTCAGGCTCTTCAATATAAGCAGCAGCAAACCGACTCAACTTACCAGCCAGACCGCCCGCCCCAAATTTTATATACTTGCTGGAGGCTTTTTGATCGCCTTCTTTTAAAAAGCTTAAAAAAGATAAAATATAAATGCGCCTGTAAGCAATCTGCGTAATTCCATACTCGAAAAACCAATTATCAATGACATTGTATACACCTCGGTTGATGCCGTATAGATTGTTACATTTCTTGTAAAAGCAGAGATCCGGAAGATTCAATTCCTGATGGGAAAGCAGGTTTTCTTTTTTGTTTTGTGTCGTCATTCCAATCTGTTCAAAGCGTTTTGCCGCGCATGAAATATCTTTTTTTATTTGCTTTTTTAAAGACTCCAAAGAATCAAACCTTCTTTCTTCTCTCAATTTAAAGAGAATGCTGCATTCGACCTTTTTTCCATAGATGTCTCTATGAAAGTCAAACAAATAAATCTCCAATGTCTTTTGAAGGTGAGAGCCGACGGTCGGTTTCACGCCGATATTCATCACTCCTAAATAAAATTGATGATCGACTAACACCAGAACCCCATAAACTCCATCTTGCAGCCCATTCATTTTCGCATCTACATTTGCCGTGGGGAATCCAAGCTTTCTCCCTAATTGTTTTCCTTTCACAACCGTACCTGCAATGATCGTCAAACCAGTCTTCCTCCCATCTCAGCTTCCGCCTTCTGATCAAAGGGTACCTAATTTGATGAATGTAACACGGACTGTTGCAGCGGAATGCCAAGACCGAGATTTTCCCGCAATGTCCCGCCGTGATAATCTTGACGATAAAGCCCCCTTTCTTGAAGAATCGGAATCACTTTTTCTACAAAAGCATCAAGTGTTCCCGGTATATCCGACCCAATAATAAATCCATCAGCGGCCTCAGCTTTGAACCAAGTCTCAATTAAGGATGCGACCTGCTCTGGTGTGCCAATGAATAAGGACCGCGGAAAGGCTATCTCCTGCGCTACCTCCCGCAATGTCAAATTTCTGGTTTTTGCTTCTCTCTTAATCCGGTCCGTTGTGCTTTGAAACGCATTCTTTCCGACATCGCCAATATCGGGAAACGGTTCATCCAGCGGGTAGACACTCAGATCGTAATCATCAAAAAAACGGGCCAAATAGGTAACAGCATTTTCAATCGGAATCAATTCTGCAAATTCACGGTACTTCCTTTCTGCCTCTTCTTCCGTATCTGCCACAATCGGACTGATTCCCGGAAAAATCCGCACACTGGAAGGATCACGCCCTTCGGCAGCAGCGCGCCTTTTCACATCCGCATAAAACGCTTTTGTCTCTTCGAATGAATTGGAATGGGTAAAAATCGCATCCGCATTTTTGGCGGCAAACTGCCGGCCTGTTTCTGATGAACCCGCTTGAAACACTACAGGCTCTCCCTGTTTAGAGCGCCCGATATTCAAGGGTCCCTCTACTTGAAAATACTTTCCTTTGTGATTCAGGCGATGAAGCTTCTCCGGTGCAAAAAATTTCCCTGTTTTCTTATTGTGTATAAATGCGTCATGCTCCCAGGAATTCCACAGTCCGCGTACAACATCCAAATGCTCCTGCGCGATTTCGTAACGCTCAGTGTGTTCCGGCAGATTGGACTTACTATGATTGCGCGCCGCTCCTTCCTGCGGAGAAGTAACCAGATTCCAGCCGGCCCTGCCCCCGCTTATATGGTCCAGCGACATCAATTGCCTGGAGATGGTGAATGGCTCAGTAAAAGATGTAGAGAACGTCCCTACCAAACCAATATTTTTGGTGACCGATGCAAGCGCCGATAATATCGTCACAGGCTCAAATCGGTTTAAAAAATGGGGAATTGATTTTTCAGAAATAAATAAACCGTCTGCAATGAAAATAAAACTGAACAACCCCTTTTCGGCTGTTTGCGCTTTTTGTTTGTAAAATTCAATATTCGTACTTGCCCCGGGATCGACATCGGGATGTCGCCAGCCGTCAGTCGTTCCCCCGACACCGTGAATTATGGCTCCAAACTGAATAAAATCAGAACGTGTCATCTTTTGCCTCCTTTATCTGCGCATACATGGCAAGTGCACGGTCAAGGTGTTCAATCCCGATTTCAGTAATCCCCTGATACTGATTGCCGCTCCCGATTTCGACCACAGGCACATGGCGTATCCCATATTTCGCCTGCAGAATATCACGCAGCTCTTCTTTCTCCGACACATCGATATTTTGGAACGCTACCCCTTTTTCATCTAAGTAATTCTTGACTTCTTTGCAATACGAACAGCCTTTTTTACTCCAAACCACAATGTTCACAACATCAGTCATGCTTCCATCCCCCTTTAACGTTTGGCGGCTAAAACCGCTTCGCTCAGCAGCTGATAAGACAGCTGTTTTTCGTCAGCTTGTTTCATCGGTGTAAAAATAACAAAATCATTGATTTTGTATGTGTCTGATAAACGCTTTAACTCATCTGCAGCCTCTTCTTTCGTTCCAGCAATCACCCCGGTTTTTTGCACAATGATGTCATAGGGCTGGCTGACGTTTTCAAGATAGGCCTCAGCCTGTTGACGGGAGCCGATGTTGACTCTCCGCCCGTCTTGTAAAACCACTTTTATCGTTTCACGCGACACAATATGTTTTTCCGCTTCTTCTTTCGTATGTGCCGCAAAAACAGCGGGAGCAAGATGGAATTCAGCCTCAGATCCTGAAGGCAGATGCGTGTCAAAAGCTTGGCGTGCTTCTTTCAGCACTTCCTCTTCACCATTAATAAAGTAAGCAAAAACAAAAGAGATTCCCAGTTTGGCAGCCGAAATGGCACTCTCCACACTTCCTCCCAGCAGAAAAATCCCCGGCTGCTGATCAACCCGCGGAGCAGGACGCAGTGCCGCGTACCGGTGGGTATCAGGAAAATCATCCCGAATGAAATGAGTAAGTTCCTCCAGTTTTTCATCAAACTTTCGCGCCGGTTTTTCATATTCGGCCTGCAGCGCGTCAGTTGACAGCTGATACCCGCCGGGCGCTTTGCCCACTCCGAGATCTATACGGCCGGGAGCTAACGCCGACAGAAGGTGAAACTGCTCCGCCACTTTGTAAGGGCTGTAATGCTGCAACATCACTCCGCCTGATGCTAAATGAATGTTCTTTGTGCTAGCGGCAAGATAACCTAAAAGAACCTCAGGCGCAGATCCTGCAATTTCTTCATTATTGTGATGTTCAGCCACCCAAAACCGGTGATATCCATACTCTTCAGCCATCTGCGCCAACTTCACCGTTTGCTGCAGTGTATCGGCTGCTGTCTCCCCTTCACCAATCAAGCTTTGATCTAAAATACTTAAGCGGATCATATCACCGGCTCCTTTATGAATTCTTTTGGTTCATATAAATATTCCGGCGAAACGCGGCGGAGAAACTGTCTCGTTCGTTCTTTTTTGGTGTGGCGGAAGACTTCTTCCGGAGTGCCTTGTTCAACTATGACTCCTTCATCCATAAAAACAACTTGATCAGAGACCCTTTTGGCGAATTCCATTTCATGTGTAACAACAATCATGGTGGCACCGGTTTTTACGATATCCAGCATCACTTCCAGAACTTCGCCGACCAGCTCCGGATCAAGCGCAGCCGTCGGCTCATCAAACAGCAGCACATCCGGATGAATGGCAAGCGCCCTCGCTATCCCGACTCTCTGTTTTTGCCCTCCCGATAACTGACTGGGATAAACAGTTAATTTGTCTTGAAGCCCGACCTTTATCAGTTCATTCTCTGCTACGGCGTATGCGTCTTGCTTTCTCATTTTCCTGGCGATCGTCAAGCCTTCCATGACATTTTCAATCACCGTTTTGTGAGCAAACAGATGATATTGCTGGAATACCATTGCCGTCTGTTTTCTGAGCCAGTGAATGTCTTTTTTGGACGGATAGCTGCAATTAATCACTTTGTCTTGTAGGGAAATGACCCCTTCGTCCGGCCGTTCCAATAAATTCAAGCAGCGTAAAAAGGTGGTTTTACCTGATCCGCTCGGCCCGATAATGGTCACAACTTCTCCCTTGCGTACAGTGAGATTTATCCCTTTTAATACATGGTGGATGCCAAACTGTTTATGGATATTTTTAATCTCAATCATCATGTGCCTCCTTGAAATTTGGCTATTCTTTTCTCGAAGATCCCGCTAACAGCTTCGATCATAAGAGTCAGAATCCAATAAATCATTGCAGCTCCGATAAAAGCCTCCAGAAAAGCGTAATTATCCGAAGCAACGATTGTCGCTGTCCCTGTTATTTCGGGAACAGCCACAATAGCCGCGATAGAGGTCGTATGCAAAAAGCCGATGCCCAAGTTGGTGAAGTTTGGAACGGAAACCATCAACGCCTGCGGCAATATCACCCGCCGAAAGGTTTGACCGGGTGTCAGGCCGACTGAATAAGCCGCTTCGACCTGCCCGGTATCCATCGCCAGAATACCCGAACGGATGATCTCTGTCAGATAAGCTCCGGCAGTTAAAGACAAAGCCATAATGACAAACACAGCGACCGGTATTTCATTGGCGGACCAGCCGATATGAAACAAGCTGCTCACATGATCTGCAATCGGCGGTATCCCTAAATAAATCAGCATGATATGAAGGATTGCAGGTGTACTTCGAAAGAATGACACATAAAACCTTGAGCAAGCCATCAACCGCTTTATTCTAAAAATTCTGACCATTATATTTACAAGAGCCACGAGAAATCCAAACACGACCGGCAAAACAGCCATTATCAATGTCAGCGGAATGGTCTTTATCATTTCTTTCATGGCGGAAGCGATAAACGAAAAGTCAAATGGCAACCTACTCCCTCCTCATCCTAGAAATACGTCAATGTATGTTCATGTCAAAAACGGTAACAAGCCTTGTTTGATTCTTTTTGATACGTTTTTCGGCTACTCTAAAGAACCATTCGAATAAAACCGCTACGGCGTAATAAACAACGGATAGCGCAATGTATACTTCAAGAGAATGATTGCTCGAGGTGATTAGGGTTTGGCCTCTTCCGGACATATCCATGACACCTATTGAAAAAGCAAGAGACGTATCTTTTAAAGAACTGATCACCATGTTTCCCATATTCGGAAAAGCCTGCACAAGCGCCTGGGGCAAAACGATGCGCCTGAAGGCCTGGCTTCCGCTAAGGCCGATACTGTACGCCGCTTCTGTTTGGCCTTTATCAACACTGCCCACCCCCGCTCGAATGATTTCAGCGGCTGCAGCAGCGTTGCTTAACGCGTAAGTTGCGACAGCAGCATAAAACGGGTCCATTTTTGATGTATCAATCCCGATAAGCCCAGTAAGCGCCGGAATTCCATAAAACACGATGAAAAGCTGCACCATAATAGGCGTTCCTCTGAAAAACGAGATATACACTTTTGCCAATTGACTCACAATTGGAATGTTGTAAATGCGAGGAAGCGCCAAAAGAAGCCCCAAAATATAACCGAAAAGCAACGACAGCGCCAGAATGGCTAATGTAACCGGCAAATAACCGATTAGCGTTGGCACAAAATCTGTAATCATGTTGATATCAAACGCTTTTTCCATCACTGCTCCCTCTCTTTTTCCTTAATACTGCTCCTTGGAATAGTCGTCTCCAAGCCATTTTAAGCTGAGATTTTTCAGCGTTCCGTCATCAATGATTTCCTGTAAAGCTTTATCAATATCGTCACTTAACGTTTGTTCATTTTTGTTAAACATAAAATACACTTTGGCATTCGAAAGCACGTCACCGACCGTTTTTTCTTTAATGGCGCTCGTCTTGTTTTGAAAGTCTACTGCAAAAGGCGTTGAAATGGTGGCGTCGGCACGTCCTGATTTCAGCTGATTGGCTGCCTCATTTGCGCCTTGGCCCTCATAGGCAATCTCAAACGGCCTTCCATTTTCCTCATTCCATTTCTTCAGTACAAGCGCCCCGTTGGAAGTTGCGCTCGTAATCACCCGTTTTCCTTTTAAATCTTCAATTCCGTTAATCGTATCGTTATCTTGAAGCACGGTTATTTTGAGAGGAAAATGATTGTAGGCTACCTTATTGAACAGAAATTTTTTCTCACGCTCTTTGCTTTTCTCCATTTGGTGTGCCACAATATCGACTTTATGCTGTCCAAGGCTGACAAGCAGGTTGGAAAATTCCATTGTTTTAAACGTGAATTTATAATTCGGCAAACGTTTATCAAGTTCTTTGATCAGTTCGACATCATAACCGGTTAACTCGCCTTTATCATCGATAAAGCATATATTCGGAAATTGAGTTCCAGTCCCAACCGTGATTGTCTGTACCTTCTTTTCGTCAGCACCCGTCGTTTGATTGCCTGCGCCGCAAGCCGACAAAACCGTAATAAGTGAAAATAATATTGCCATGAATGCTGCTGTTGTTCTCATCTCATCGCCCCATTTATTGTTCAAAGCTTGATTTTGAATAATCTGCACCAAGCCATTTCCGGCTTAGTTTTTTTAACGTTCCGTTTTTCTCCAGCTTTTTAATCGCTTGATCCGTGTCGTCGGCCAAGGTTTGGCTCCCTTTATTGAACATAAAGTACACCTCGGTATCCAATAACACATCGCCGACTGTCTTTTGGCGGAAGGCGTGCGTTTTATTCTGAAAATCAACGGCAAACGGTGTTGCTATTGTTGCATCGGCACGACCGGTTTCAATTTGGTTTGCAGTGTCATTGCTTCCCTGTCCTGCGTATTTCAGATGAATCGGATTGCCATGCGTTTTGTTGTAATTCGTTATATAGTCGGCCGCATTTGATGTGGCGCCCACAATGACGGTTTTCCCATGCAAATCTTCTAATGTATGAATCTTGTTATTATCCTCACTCACCGTGATGTACATCGGCGAATAGTTATAAGGCACTTTATGATATAAAAAACGCTTTTCTCGTTCTTTATTTTTGGCCATATTGTGCGCGATCACATCAATTTTTTTATTACTCAGGCTCGTCAGCAGATTTGAGAAATCCATCGTTTTAAATTCAAATGTATATTGCGGCAATTCTTTATCGATGGCTTTCATCACTTCAATGTCATACCCGGCCAAATCGCCTTTTTTATTCAAAAACGCAATATTCGGAAAATCCGTTCCAGTACCAACTATGACTGTTTGAACCTGACGATCTGTTTTACTTTTTTCCGATCCGCACCCGCCAAGAAACACAAACACTGACAGCAGCAAAACCAGTCCCATTCGCTTTTTCATAGGCTGCCTCACATTACGCCCAGCTGGGCACACCTAAAAGCGCCGGGTCAAATCGTTCCGGAATCAGAACCTTATGCATCATCACACCTATGTCTCCGTCTTTTTCCTGCTCAAAATACACTTCATACCCTCTCCTTCTGTACATATCGGCAAGCCAAGGGTGTTTGCGTGCAGAAGTGCCGAGCGTCAGCGCAGGCGCCTTCAGCATATCGCGAAGAACATTTTCCTCAACGTGCGTCAGGAGCTTACTTCCTGCGCCCTGCCCTTTATATTCCGGTAGCGTCGCAAACCACCAAACAAACGGATATTTTGAAGGGGGCTTCTCACTCTCCCATGGAAATCTGATGGTAATTGTTGAAATCAGCTTCCCATCCCGCTCCAGCACGATCGCTGAATGATTTTCAATATTTTCTGATACCATCTGGATATCAGCTCTCGTGGAAGGCCAATCAATATCCAGCTGACGAATTGGCTGAAAAGCGCTATTAACCAGTTTCAACAGCTCCGGTGCATCTTCAACAGTTGCCAATCGAAAAATATCCTTACTCATTTCCGGCACTCCCCTTCATAAAATATATAATTCCTATTTGTTTACTATGCTTTTATTGTTTATACTATAAAGCATACTCTGATCTTTGGCTAATCAAAAAAAGTAAACCTTCACTTCAGTAATTTTAATGATGAAAAACAGGAGGGAGCACATTGGAGTTTCGCTCAATTAAAACGTTTCACACGATTGTCAAATTCGGAAGCTTCTATAAAGCTGCGGAAATACTGAACTACTCGCAGCCAACGATATCCATGCGTATGAAGCAATTAGAGCAGGATTTAGGCGCGCAGCTGTTTGAAAGGGGAAAAAACCTGCAGCTGACAAAAGCGGGGAAACTTTTTTATGAACGAACAGGAGATCTTTTGACTCAATACGAGGCGCTTAAACACAACCTCTCCGACTTAAAGGAAGAGGAGGCAGGCATCATCAACATAGGCGTTTCAGAGCCGACTGCCAGTCTGATATTCCCTGAGATTTTAAAGGATTTCTTAAAGGATTACCCAAAGATAACCGTTAATATCAACGTTGACGACGCCAATACCTGCAGTCAAAAGCTCTTAGACGGAACGATTGATTTTGCCGTCTGCGGTGAGCCGGAATTGATTCTTGAAAACTTCTATCTTCCCATTTTTTATGACACATTAAATGTGATTGTATCTGATCGCCATCCTCTCGCTCAGAAGAAAGCTGTTCATTTATCTGATTTAGAAGGAGAATGTTTTATATTTACGCCCGCCAATTGCCCCATTCGCATACAAATGGAACAGCATTTACATAAAGCACTCGGCAATCGTTACAAAAAAATGGAGCTCACGAGCAGCATGGCACATGAATATTACGTACGGGAAAACATCGGGATTTCAATCTTCACCAGCACCGCACATTCTAAACCGCTTAGCGGCACTACTGTTATTCCCATTCTGAATCTGGATATTGCACCGCCTATAGGGCTGTTAACAAATCGAAAAGCAGATCATTTTGACCCCGCAACGAAGGACTTGATCGATCGTCTGACCAAACATTTTCACCAGCGCAGCAAAGAATTAAGAGGAGATCCGGAAGAAAAATCTTACAAAGCAATCACGGGATAACAAGGTACTGTCACTGACTTATCCGTACGTTTTTTCAAAATAAAAAACATCTCCTGAGGAATCAGGAGATGTTTTCACAGATTTAAAGCTCGATCGTCTCACCGACCGCCATGACTTTGCCGACTCCGCCCGGCAGGCTGTCAGCGAATGCCTCAGGGTCTTGTTCGATGACCGGGAATGTATTGTAATGCACCGGCACGACCTGTTTTGCCCGCAGCCATTCGGCGGCAAGCTTGGCGTCTTCAGGTCCCATCGTAAAGTTGTCGCCAATCGGCAGGAAGGCAAGGTCAATATGATTCAATTCGCCAATCAGCTTCATATCAGAAAATAGAGCCGTATCGCCCGCGTGGAAAATCGTTTTATCTTCGACAGTCAGCAAAATACCGGCTGGCATGCCTGTGTACGTGATCGTTTTGTTTTCTTCATCTGTGATGGCTGATCCGTGAAAGGCCTGTGTAAGCTTCACTTTTCCAAAATCGAACTGGCGTGAGCCGCCGATGTGCATTGGATGAACATTTAAGCCTTTCCAGCCCAAGTACACAGCGAGCTCGTTCGGAGCTACAACCAGCGCGTTGTTTTGCTTGGCGATTTGCTCAGTGTCGCCGACATGATCATTGTGGCCGTGCGTCAATAAGATGACGTCTGCTTTTACATCCTCCGGCTTTACATTCGTTAACGAATTCCCTGTCAAAAACGGGTCAAATATAATATTGTGATCCTTTGTTTCCACTGTGATTACAGAATGTCCGTGATATGTCACTTTCATTTTTTTCACCTCGTCACGTTATTTCGATTTTTTTATTTTCCCTTTTTAAAAAGCTGAAAAACTTATGTTGTTTGATTCTTATTAATGACATTGAGTCCTCCGGTGGCTTCAATGACAGTCCCTGTTACAAGGTCAGAGTTCTCTTCACACAAGAAAGCGATAATCCGGGCGATATCCTCGCCTGTGCCGGATCTTCCTATCGGCGTCTTTTCTTTGCCGATCCGTTTTCTGGCTTCTTCTATTGACGCTTCCTTCATGTCGCCGACAATGTCCCCCGGGCAAACCATATTGGCGGTTATGCCGAATTCGGCTTCTTCGATGGCAATGGTCTTCGTCAAAGAGGCCAAACCCACTTTCGCAGCGCCAAACGCCGATCGGTGAAGCCAGCCGGGCGCGTGCGCCGCACCTTGGAATCCGTACGTGATAATTCGCCCGAATTGCTGTTTTCTCATAATAGGAATTACCGCTTTAAATAAGTGAAAGACGGCGCTTAAATTTCCTTCCAGCATGCCGTACCATTCATCATCAGTATAATCGGCTAACTTTTTACGTTCAAATATGTATGGTCCCGCGTTGTTAATCAAAAAGTCGATCCTTCCGAAGCGGTTTAAGGCAGCCTCTGCAATACGCAGCAGATCTTCTTTTTTGGTGACATCTCCTTTTACAAATTGAAGCCGGTCCAGACAATCAGGACAGGCTTCCTTCAGGCGGCTTACAGCATCCTCATCCTGCCTGTAATTGACTGTTACTGAATACCCCTTTGCAAGCAACGTCTCAGTCACTTTGCGGCCTAAACCCTTCGAACCGGCAGTAATTAAAGCATGTCGCACATGAATACCTCCCAAAGCAACGTCGCCGCTTTCAATAAAGTGTTTCTTCTTCTACTTTACTATAAAAGGCCTTCAATATCACTTTTTACACTTTGACATACAAAAAAAGCTGTCTGTACAGACAGCTTATTCTGCAGAAGATGAAGGCTCCTGATCATGCATATCGACATAACCGCTTTGATATGCTTCTGAAATGAGCCTTGTTGTCTCCTGGCTTTCTTGTTCATCATAAATATAGCGTTCCGGTTCTTTTTTCATCATTCTGCCTCCCATCATTATAGAGGTAGGTTGGCTATAATGACGGGATTTTATGAAGGAAATTTTAACAAACTCCGGCTGCCACGCAAGCTTTCGCTTTTTCAAGCGCCTGTTCCACCTGCTTGAATCCGGTGCCTCCGGCGCTCATTCTTTTTTCCACCGCGTGGTAAGGGTCTAAGACAGTGTAAATGTCTTCTTCGAAGAGCGTGCTCGCCTGCTGAAAATCGCCAAACGGCATATCGCTTAAATAGATCCCTTTTTCAATGCATGTGTACACAAGTTTTCCAACCACTTCATGCGCTTCTCTGAACGGCATTCCTTTTTTCGCTAAATAATCGGCCAGTTCCGTCGCATTTGAAAAATCTTGTTTTGTCGCTTGCTTCATGACGTCTTTGTTCACAGTCATTGTTTGGATCATGCCTGTGAAGATTTGGAGGCTTCCCTCAACCGTTTTCACCGTGTCAAACATGCCTTCTTTGTCTTCCTGAAGGTCTTTGTTGTAGGCGAGCGGAAGGCCTTTCATAATCGTAAACAGCCCCATCATATCGCCGTAAACGCGTCCCGTTTTTCCGCGGATCAGCTCTGCCATATCAGGGTTTTTCTTTTGCGGCATCATGCTGCTTCCCGTTGCGTACGTATCGTCAAGCTCGATGAATTTAAACTCCTGGGAGCACCATAGGATGATTTCTTCTGAGAATCGGGATAAGTGCATCATCAGCATACTGCTGTTGCTTAAAAACTCCAAAATGAAATCTCTGTCGCTGACGCCGTCAAGGCTGTTTTCATAAATGGAATCAAAGCCAAGCAGTTCCGCTGAATAATCACGGTCGATTGGGAAGGTTGTTCCCGCGAGTGCGCCGCACCCAAGCGGAGATTTGTTAATCCGCTTCATTGAATCCTGAAAGCGCTCCTTGTCGCGCTCAAGCATCCAGAAATACGCAAGCAGATGGTGAGCGAATGAAATCGGCTGGGCGCGCTGCAGATGAGTGTAGCCCGGCAGAATCGTTTCGACATTCGCTTCCGCCTTTTCAATCAGCGCGCTTTGGAATGCCTCAATCAGCTCGATGATGTGACCGACATGATTTTTCAAGTATAAATGCATGTCAGTCGCCACCTGGTCATTCCGGCTTCTGCCGGTATGCAGCTTGCCGCCGAGCGGGCCGATTTCGTCAATGAGCATTTTCTCAATGTTCAAATGAATATCTTCATAATCGACTGAGAATGCCAACGCTCCCTCCTCTGCTTTTTTCAGAAGGGTATTCAGTCCCTCACGTATTTTCAGCTCTTCTTCCGCTGTCAGGATACCGCATTTTTTCAGCATGGCAGCATGTGCGAGAGACCCTGTAATGTCTTCAGTTACTAAATTTTGGTCAAATGATATGGAAGCGCCGAACTCATCGACCCATTTTTCCGGTGTTTTTTGAAACCGGCCTCCCCAAAGCTTCTTCATGCTTTAATCTGCTCCTTCTTTTTCACGATGCTGTTTACTTTTGTCGGAAGTCCCCAAAGCTCGATAAATCCGATTGCCGCATGGTGATCAAACGCATCGTCTTTTGTATATGTTGCAAGTTTTTCATCATATAGAGAGTATTCTGATTTACGTCCTTCTACAATCGCATGGCCTTTAAACAGCTTCACGCGGACAATGCCTGTGACATGCTTTTGCGTTTCTTTTAAGAAAGCGTGCAGCGCGTCTTTTAACGGTGAGAACCATAAGCCGTTGTAAATGATTTCTGACATTTTTTGCTCGATGATCGGTTTAAAGTGGGCTACCTCTTTCACCAGTGTCAAATCTTCTAATTCTTTATGCGCTTTGATCAGTGTCATCGCACCAGGGCATTCGTATACTTCCCGGGATTTAATGCCGACAAGGCGGTTTTCCACGTGGTCGATACGTCCGACACCGTGTGCGCCTGCCATTTCATTCAGCTTCAAAATCAGTTCAGAAAGCGAGTAGGATACGCCGTCAATGGAGACAGGCACACCTTGTTCAAATGCAATTTCAATCACTTCCGGCGTGTCCGGCGTTTTTTCCAGCGGAGCTGTTAAATCGTATGCGCCTTCTGGCGGAGCCGCCCATGGATCTTCTAAGATGCCGCACTCATTGGCGCGTCCCCACAGGTTTTGGTCGATAGAATACGGGCTGTCAAGATTGATCGGAATCGGAATGCCGCGGCTTGCCGCATATTCAATTTCTTCTTCACGTGACCACTGCCATTCCCGAACCGGCGCGATGACTTCAAGGTCAGGGTTTAATGATTTAATGGAAACTTCGAAACGAACCTGGTCATTTCCTTTCCCTGTACATCCGTGGGCAATCGCCTGTGCATCTTCTTTTTCCGCGATTTCAACCAGTTTTTTCGCAATCAGCGGCCGGGATAATGCTGAAACGAGCGGATATTTTCCTTCATACATCGTGTGAGCCTGCAAAGAGATTAGCGCGTAGTCCTGTGCAAATTCTTCTTTTGCATCAATCACGTAGGAGTTTGTTGCGCCGACTTCCAGCGCTTTCTGCTGAACAAATGCCAAATCTTTGCCTTCACCGACATCCAGGCAGCAGGCGATTACATTATATCCTTGCTCCTGAAGCCATTTTATTGCGACGGAAGTATCAAGACCTCCTGAATATGCTAATACGACTTTTTTCTGTTCTGCCATGATAAAAATCTCCTCTCAACCGTGTTTCTTTTTTGTATAAAAATAAATTATATTTAATAAAAATACATTTTGTATGTATACACTTTAACAAGTACTTTTCGTTTTTTCAAGCCTTTTATAAAAAAAACTCCACCTAAATTTTCTGGTGAAGTTTCGTAGTATTTATACATTTACTTGTCTTTTCTGATTTCTCTGACCACATGTGCAAGTTCGGGGATAATCAGCTTATTCATTGCCAGCTTTACCGCGCCGCTTGAGCCAGGCGTTGAGAAAACAGCTGTATGCTGGATAACGCCTGCAACGGCTCTCGACATGATTGCGGCAGAGCCGATATCCTCTGTATAACTCAGCATCCTGAATATTTCCCCAAAGCCGGGCAGCTCTTTCGAAAACAACGGCGTAATGGCTTCAATTGTGACATCCCGATTCGCTATGCCTGTCCCCCCATTTAAAAGTACCGCGTCTGTATGTTCATCCACACAGCCCGCAAGCACAGCACGCTGCAAAGCATCCTTTTCGTCTTTTACGATTTCATATGCAGCAATGTGATGACCTGCATCTTCTAAAAACGAGATCATCAGTTTGCCGCTTTTATCCGTTTCTTCGGTCCTCGTGTCACTGACTGTGATCACTTTGCACCGAACGATATTGGGAGCTTCTTGTTTATGCTCTTCTACACTCATTGGCCCACCTCTTTTGTTTTCTGTCTGTCATTATCATGCATGAACAAAAAAGCACATTCAAGAGAATGTGCTTTCATGTGATTTATTTTGCTAAACGGACAACGTCACGCGCAATCATGACTTCTTCATCAGTCGGAATGATCATGACTTTTACCGGAGAATGCGGATAGCTGATGAAAGCTTCCTCGCCGCGCACGTTATTAAGCGCAGGATCCCAGTATACGCCCATGAATTCTAAGCCGCGAAGGACGCGTTCTCTGACTTCCACACTGTTTTCACCGATACCGGCAGTAAAGATGATCGCATCAACGCCGCTCATTCTTGCAGCGTAAGAACCGATGTATTTGTGGATTCTGCTCGCGAAGACTTCAAGTGCAGTTTCCGCACGCTCATTTCCTTCTTTCGTTGCTTCAACGATGTCACGAAGATCGCTTGAGAAACCGGAGATGCCGAGCAGACCGCTTTTTTTGTTTAATGTATTCAGTACTTCGTCAGCCGTTTGGCCAGTTTTCTCCATGATGTATGGGATCAGGGCAGGGTCGATGTTTCCAGAGCGTGTACCCATTGCAACACCGGCAAGCGGCGTAAAGCCCATAGATGTATCAATTGATTTTCCGCCTTCAACAGCAGCAATACTCGCGCCGTTTCCAAGATGGCAGGAAATCAGGCGTAAGTCTTTTAACGGACGGCCGAGAAGCTCTGCCGCACGCTCAGTTACATATTTATGTGAAGTGCCATGGAATCCGTATTTACGGATGCCGAATTTTTCATAGTATTCATACGGCAGGCTGTACAGGTAAGACTGTTCAGGCATTGTTTGGTGGAATGCCGTATCAAAAACAGCAACCGCAGGAACATTTGGAAGCACTTCTTTGAATGCTTTAATTCCAACGATATTTGCCGGGTTGTGAAGCGGTGCCAATTCAGAAATATTTTCAATTTCCTTAATGGTTTCATCCGTTAATAAAACAGAATCGCTGAATTTTTCTCCGCCGTGCACGACACGGTGGCCAATTCCGTCAATTTCATTCAAATCCTTAATAATACCGAATTCCGTTAACTTATTCAGCAGCATTTTAACAGCTACCGCATGATCCGGAATATCAGTTACTTCTGTATTTTTTTCGCCGTTTACAGAAATTGTGAATACGCTGTCAGCGATACCAATTCGCTCAACTAACCCCTTCGTTAAAACGGTTTCTGAAGGCATTTCGAAAAGCTGAAATTTCAAAGACGAGCTTCCTGCGTTAATTGCAATAATTTTGGACATGATTGACGCTCCTTTATACTCTGTATCAACAACTTCGTTTTCGTACTTTTTTCCCGGTGAATATCTTCATCTTCTCCGAAAAATATCTGACTTTTCCATTTAAACATTGTCATGTCGGCATTTCAAGTCAACTTGCGTATTGATAACGCTTACAATAAGAAGTCGTTATTTTCAGACATATTACCTATCGTTTTCGTATTGACTAACGCTTACATTTTGTTGTTTTTCTTTCTGTATTTTGTGTTTCAAAGCAGGATTCAATTCGTCAGTCCGCTCTTTGCGCGCACAATAAAAACAGCTTAAGCATCCATCTTCCGACGGCTGCTTAAGCTGCTATTCGACACCTATTTTTCTTTTGTAAACCACTCATCCAATTGAGCCATCATATCAAGCATTGCCTTCTGATTGGAGAAAGACGGAAGATTCGCAAGCAGAATTTGACTCGGCGCTTTCGTCTCATCTCCTTTTTTCTGGAGCACAAGGATGCTTTTGGCATGAGCCTCGTCTTTAAAAATGGATTTTGGCAGCTGCAACAGGGCGTTAATATGAACCTTATCTTTGAAAAACTGTTTCAGCTTGTCGCTTTGGGAGCTCTCAAACAACTGATTCGGGATCATAAAAAATAAGTAGCCGCCCGGTTTGGTATGCTTGACGCTCTGTTCAATAAACAGATGATGAGCGAAGGAATGGCCTTCGTCCGCTTTGAGCTCAAACGCTTCTGCCCCTTCGTCATTCGGATAATAGCCGACCGGCAGATCGCATATGACCGTGTCAACCGGATCGATAAACAGCGGCTCAAGACTATCCTGATGAAAAAGCTCAATCTCCTTTTTCAAAAGATTCGCTTGGGCATACGCAATCTTCAGCAGCACATCATCAATTTCAATGCCATAGCTGTTCGCCGTTTTTTCAGACAGCTGGTTCAGCACGGTAAACAGAAGGTTTCCCGTTCCGACAGCCGGATCAAGAACCGTCAGTTCCTTTTTGTCCGCCATAAACTTATTCACCAAATAACTGATGAATAGCCCGATCGTGTCAGGCGTCATTTGTCTGTTCGGATGAGAGATATCCTTCAGGCCTTTCAGGACGGCAAGCTGAAAAGCTTTGCGCACCCACTCGTGCTCATACGTGCCGAATTCCGCTTTTTCAAGCAGAGCCTGAAGCTGTTTGTTTTTCTCATCAGGCAATTTCAGCTGATCCGTTTTTTCAAGAAAATACATTTCTCCCGCTTCAGCCAGTGCCTCTATATATGAAATTTTCCATTCATTCTTTATGATGATCGCGGCTTCGTCTAACAGCTCATAAACCGCACCTACATGGTCTTTTTGCATATGTGTTCCTCCTTGCCATAAAAAAAGCTCCGGCGGCAGCCTGGAGCTTTTTCCCTGCTTACTTCACTAATGCTTTGGCAGCCTCGATTGGCTTTTCATAGTTCGGGTGGTTTGTTGCTTCGCTTACATATTCAGCGTAAACGACTTTTCCGTTCTCATCAAGGACAAATACGGAACGCGCAAGCAAACGAAGTTCTTTAATATACACACCGAACGCTTCGCCAAATGACATATCTCTGTGGTCAGACAGTGTTTCCACTTTGTCAATTCCGTTAGCGCCGCACCAGCGAGCTTGTGCAAATGGAAGGTCTGCACTGATTGTGTAGACGTTGACATCTCCAAGCTTTGCAGCTTCTTCGTTAAAACGGCGTGTTTGCGCATCACAAACACCTGTATCAATTGAAGGGATAACAGAAATAATCGTTACCTTTCCTTTCATATCAGCTAACGATTTTTCTTCAAGGCTGTTAGTCAGCACTGTGAAATCAGGAGCTTGATCTCCTATTTTCACTTCTTGTCCGACAAGTGTAACCGGACCGCCTTTAAATGTAATTTCAGCCATTATAATTCCTCCCTTTTGTATGTATGTCTCTATCATAGTAAAGTTTTTTGCAAACTGCAAAGTTTATGCCAAAAAAAAGTTAACTGCGGCCGGCGCAGTTAACCTTCTTTAGTAATTCATATTGTTCATTTGGTTTTGATTTTGGCCTTGGCCTTGGTTCTTATTATTTTTCTTGAACATTTGCTGGATGCGTTCAAGTGTTTGAGGGGCTGCGTCTAAAATTTTCTCAATTAAATGGGTGTTTTCATCTAAATGAAGCATTCTGATGCCGGTCGATCCGACAATTAAAAACGCGATCGGCGTAATGGACACACCGCCCCCGCTTCCGCCTCCGAAAGGAAGTTTTTGTTCTCTTGTCTCATCGTCTTCCGATTTCTTTTCTGCCGGTTTCCCGCCAAACTCGCTTCCGCCCGCGGCGAATCCGAATCCAACTTTAGAAACAGTCAAAATCACGCTTCCATCCGGCGTTTCAACCGGATCTCCGATGATGGTGTTAACATCAATCATTTCCTTCAAGTTTTCCATAGCGGTTTTCATTAAACCTTGGATGGGATGGTCTGCCATATACGCTTCCTCCTTAAACTGATGAATCATTCTTTGAAGTCATTCGAGCCGACGGATTCTTCTTTAATACGGATAGCTCCCGGCCGTATTTGACGAATTTGAAAGCTGCAAGCATAGCATGTCCAAAGCGAAAAAAGAATATACACTGGAAATGGGTCTTGGAAACAGGGACTTGAAATGATGGGATCACTTCATAGACGGGTTTGTTCACAAAGTCCAGATGATCGTAAAGCATCGCGGCGATACCGCCTTTCACACCCCATACAGCACCTGTTAACACACCTGTTACTGCCGCGTCCTGAATTCCGACAACTGTAACCCATTCGAGTTTTGTGATATGTAAATGCGCCAGAAAAGACGCGCTGATTTTGCGTAATCTGGTGACCTGATGTAAAATCATTTCAATTTTATTAATGCTTTGCTGTACATCACCTTGCGTAATTTTCTTCTTTTTACTGCTTTTTTTCATTTTGGATTCCGTTTTTTGTTTGATATCCACAGTTCCATCATCTTTGTTCAACTTAATCGTCGGGATTGTTTTTTTGATCCGTATGAGGCCAAACAGCGTTGTGATCTTCAAAGTCAATTTGTCATTATCATCGGCATGAAGATACTCCATCGCGACATGGATCTTCATTCTGAAAAGCAGTACGATCCCTATGAGAATAAGAATGGCTGTCAGCACATATACCATATTCTTCACTTCCTCTAAGAGCATTATCGCCAATTCAGAAAAAAATAAACCCGGACGAGGTCCGGGTTTATCAGTTATTTACGGTATAATTTTTCATGCACCACAGTCGTATCCGCAATGTAATCATGAATCCCCTGCTTTGTGGGCGAAAAAGCAACGACGATATATAAAATCCAAATCTTATCAATATACCGTCCGACTACTTCTCGAAAAATCACTGTGCTCCATGTCAGCTTGCGATCCGGTTTCACAGAAACCACTTTGAGGCCGAACACCATTTTTCCAAGTGTCTGCCTGAAGAACTTTGTCATTAAGGCAAAGTAGGCAAGATAAACAACAAGCGTTGTCACACTGTAGGCCGAGAAGGTAAACATGCCGGATGTCTTCGGCAGATCCAATACGGTAAAGAGGGGAGAAACAAGTACATGGTTTAATCCCCATACAACGAGCCAATCAAGCAGGAAAGCCCAGAAACGAACCCAAAAGCCGGCATAGGCGTGTGTCAGCCGCTCCGCTTCTTCTTGCGGGCCTTTGATGTCATTTCGCTCTAACTCTTCAAATGTCGCATCCATTATTGATCCCTCCTACTTCGCATAGAGATACATCATTCTCGGCGAACCGGATTGTGAAAGAATTTCTCTCATATTCAGAAAATCAATTTCACTTTTAAACATTTTGTTCGCGCCCATGGAAAACAGCGAGCCTAATCCGAAGCTTTCCTCATAAGAAATGACAGAGGCATTTTTTAAATCCTTATGATCCTTTTTCATCGCTGAAATGGTATCGTCATAAAAACCAAGCTCATCAACGAGTTTTAGCTTTTTCGCCTGCCGTCCGTCATACACGCGCCCATCCGCAATTTTCTTTACCTCTGCTTTTGACATGCCGCGGCCCTCGGAAATGACATCAACAAAGCCTTCATACGAATTATCAACCATGGATTGCATGATGTTCTTTTCTTCTTTCGTCATCTCACGGGAAGGAGACATAATATCCTTATGGGCACCGCTCTTAATTGTTTCAAAAGAAATGCCGAGCTTATCAGCAAGCTTTGAATAATTGACGCTTTCCATAATGACGCCGAGTGACCCGGTCAGGGTTTCCGGCGTTGCAAAAATTTTATCAGCGGCTGTTGAGATGTAATAGCCGCCGGATGCTGCCATCGATCCCATCGACACATAAATCGGTTTTTTTGTTTCTTTCTTGATTTCTTCCAGCTTCTTATGTATTTCAGCACTTTCATATACTCCGCCGCCCGGAGAATTCACCTTCAGAACGATGCCTTTGACCGTTTTGTCCTCTTTTGCACGCTCAAGGTTTTTTAAGAACGTTCTGTGGTTATATCCGTCTGAACCGAGCAGACTGCTTGAATCTCCATTATCCTGAATGGTGCCGCTGACCTCCAATACGGCAATTTTACTTGAGAGACTGCCGTTTTCCAGCGTCTTTTCCTGCGATTCATCCGTCAGTGATGTGAGATCCGTTTGAGCGCCTTTGACGCTTTCAAAGAAACTCATTGAGATGCTGACGATGATGGACACGCCGAAAATCCCCAGCGCAATCACTAATGCGATCCATCTTTTTGCATTCATTTTTTTCTCCTCCTTTTTCCCAAACTCTCTCATTATACGATTCAATATGAAAAATGTTTCATTTGATGAGAAAGCTCCGGCTTAACGGGCTGCCGGCAAACGTGGTACACTTATGGCCAAAGGTATTTTATCACAAATACTGGATGGCAGAAAAACTTAAATATGACAGCAAAGGGGAAATGGGATATGACCGATCAACGCCGTAATGTTTATTTTTTTCACAAACAGGACCAGAAAACAAACGAACAAGCCAGCTCTTTAACCCAATTGGCTGAAGAGCATGGATTTACGGTTGTCAATCAGCACTCAGATGCCAATATTATCGCAAGCATTGGCGGGGACGGCACATTTTTGCAGGCAGTCAGAAAAACGAATTTCCGTGACGACTGCTTGTACGTCGGCATTGCCAAAAAGGGGAAAGCTCATTTATATTGCGACTTTCATAGTGATGAGCGAGAAAAAATGGTCGATGCGATGACGTTTGAACAAATTGAAGTCAGAAAATATCCGCTGATTGAAGTGACAGTGGATAACGCCAGTCCTTTCCATTGCTTGAACGAGGTTTCCATCCGTTCAAGCATTATTAAAACCTTTGTGATGGACGTGCTGATTGACGACCTGCACTTTGAAACGTTTAGAGGGGACGGCATGATTATCTCAACCCCTACAGGCAGCACCGCATATAACAAGTCTGTTGCAGGAGCGGTTGTTGATCCGCTGCTGCCATGCATGCAGGTTTCTGAGCTTGCATCCCTTAACAATAACACCTACCGGACACTCGGCTCGCCATTTGTCCTCAGCTCTGACCGAAAGCTGACCCTTCGTGTGGTGCAAGACGGAAATGAGCACCCAATCATCGGCTTGGACAATGAAGCACTCAGCACGAGAAATGTTAAAACGATTGAAATTAAATTGTCTGAAAAGAAAATCAAAACAGTCAAACTAAAGGACAATTCATTTTGGGAGAAAGTGAAGCGCACTTTTTTATAGAAAATGAAAAGGACAGGCTGCCGCCTGTCCTTTTATTCATTTTCATATACAATCTGGCCGTTAATCACGGTTTTTTTAATGCCCAAAAGATGAAGCTGTGCAGGGTCAATTGTAAACGGATCCTCGCTGAGAACCGTAAAATCCGCGTCATATCCTTCAGCGATTTTTCCGCGTGACTTCTCTTTATAAATGATCCCGGCGCTTCCTTCTGTATAAAGCTTAATGGCTTCAAATACTGTTAAACATTCGCTTTCATTATAGCTTGGCCCGTTCTGTTCATGGCTGCTTTTCCGGAGCACCGCGGACTGGATGCCAAGAAGCGGGTCAACAGGCTCAATCGGGGCGTCTGAGCCGCCCGCGCATAAAATGCCCTTAGACTTGAGCGTTTTCCACGCAAAGGCTGTGTTCATCCGGTCTTTTCCGAGACGGTCAATGACCCACGGAAAATCGCTGGCGACGAAATGCGGCTGAAGATCAAGTGCGATCGGCATGCGTGCCGCTTTTTCAATTAATTCGTCATTCAGCACTTGTGCATGAATCAGCCGATCATGCCGGCCGTTTTTAGGCGGGTGCTTTTCTATTGCGTTCAGCACTTTTTCAAAAGCAAGATCGCCGATTGCGTGAACCGCAACCTCCATGCCTTTATCTCTCGCTTTTTGAATGAGCCGTCCAAGAGTTTCATCATCATGAACCTGAACACCATTAGTGGATGGATCATCATGATATGGTTCTTTCAATAAAGCCGTTCTCCCGCCAAGCGCCCCATCCGCAAAGATTTTCATCGCACCAAACTCCACATACGGACCGGACGGCTTCTCCAGCTGCTCCCATCGATCAACCGCTTCGTGATGAACGAGCAAATGGCAGCGGAACGGATACTTTCCGCTGGCGGCAGCTTTCTCATAAGCATTCAGCGGCACCGAAGCATCTCCATAATAGGACAAGTCTTCGGAATGTCCGCCTGTCAGGCCTTTTGACCAGCAGTCCTCTATTGCAGCCGTAAGCGCCTTATCAACATAGTGCTGGGAGACTGGCGGGAGAGCCTTTAGGATCAAATCCTGCGCCTTATCAAACAGAAGCCCGGTCGGCTCACCACTTCCATCTTTTACAATGACTCCGCCGTCAGGGTCAGGAGTGTTTCTTGAAATCCCTGCCGCTTGAAGAGCCGCAGAATTGACGGCTATCGCATGACGGCATATTCGCTTGAGCAAGACGGGCCTGTTCGGAAATAAGTGATCTAAATCATGCTTATTCAAATAGTCCGGTGTCTCAAACTGATTTTCATTCCAGCCCTCTCCAATGAGCCAATCTCCCTCAGGAAGCTGCCGCTCTCTTTCCATCGCAGCCTGCAAGATAGCTTCTTTAGAAGTCAATGCAGACAGATCGAGCTGAAGCTGTTTTTCGCCGTGGCCGATCAAATGTAAATGGCTGTCGACAAATCCGGGAAACATTACTGCTCCGTTCAAGTTGATTTCTTCTATTTCCGGGAACCCGTACTTTTTCTTCAAGCATTCATAGCTGCCGGTGCCTTTTATGACACCATCCTCAACATAAACTGCCTCTGTCCGATCGCCTTCTTCGAGCATCGTATAAATGAAACCGCCGTGCCATATCGCCTTCATTCACGTTCACTCTCTTTCTTTACGCCTTTTTATTGGCTTTGAGCTGTTCTTCACGTCTTCTTAATTCCACTCGTCTGATTTTGGCAGAAGCCGTTTTCGGGAGGCTTTCCACAAATTCAATCTCTCTAGGATATTTGTATGGAGCGGTAATGGTCTTCACATGATTTTGCAGCATTTTGACAAGCTCATCACTGCGTTTTTCATGATCTTGCAGGACAACATACGCCTTAACGATGGAGCCTCTGATTTCATCAGGGCTTGCGACAACAGCACATTCTTTTACTTCTGGGTGCTTAACGAGCGCGTCTTCCACTTCGAATGGCCCGATCGTGTAGCCGGAGCTGATAATGATGTCGTCATTTCGGCTTTCAAACCAGAAGTAACCTTCCTCATCTTTTTTTGCTCTGTCTCCTGTCAGAAAATAATCGCCGCGAATTTGTGTTTTCATTCTTTCCGGATCTTTGTAATATTCTTTAAAGAGCGCCGGCGTGCTGAGGTGAACAGCGATATCGCCAACCTCACCAGGTTTGCAAATTTCACCGTCTTCATTTATGATTTCCACTTGATTTCCCGGTGTCGGTTTTCCCATGCTTCCCGGTTTAATATCCGTATCTTTCAAGACACCGACTAAAAGCGTGCTTTCTGTTTGGCCATATCCATCCCGCACCTTAATGCCGAAGTGCTTTTGGAAAACATCAATGACTTCACGGTTAAGCGGTTCGCCTGCGGAAACGGCGCTGTGCAGGGCAGAAAGATCATAGCGGTCTAAGCCTTCGACCTTCGCCATTAAGCGGTATTCCGTCGGAGTACAGCAGAAGACATTGATTTTGTAGCGGTTTAAAAGCTCTAAATATTTTTCTGCTTTGAATCTGCCATGGTACACAAAACCCGTTGCTCCGCTTCCGAGCACCGCTAAAAACGGGCTCCACACCCACTTTTGCCATCCTGGGGCAGCAGTCGCCCAGACGATATCCTTTTCAGAAATATCAAGCCAAGCGCCGGCAGATGTTTTTAAATGAGCAAATGCCCAACCGTGTGTATGTACAACACCTTTAGGCTGACCTGTTGTTCCGGATGTGTAAGATAGGAAAGCCATATCTTCTCTTGTTGTGTCAGCTGTTTTGAATTGGCTTCCATCCGCTTCAATCGATAATAGATTTTGCCAGCCTGCATCGTTTTCGCCAATAGACAGCTTTATCAATTTGTCAGCCATACTGACATCACGGAAAGCGCCGATAAATGCAGAATAGACGATGGCGCCTTTCACTTCTGCATGTTCAATACGATATTCAAGATCTTTGGCACGAAGCATTTCTGAGCATGGAATGACAACCATTCCTGATTTCAGGATAGCCAAATAAACAGCATAGGCTTCAAGCACCCGCGGAACCATTACAATCAGCTTGTCTCCCTTTTTAAATCCAAGGTCAGCCAAAGCCGCTCCGATTTTATTTGTTTCTTCCATCAGCTTTTCATAAGACCAAGATGCTTGCTTGCCAGACTCATCCTCCCACAAAAGGGCGGTTTTTTGTCCAGCGGCACTGAACTTTTCCATTTCATTCACTAAATTATATTGCATAGGGGCAATTAAATCTTCTCGTTTTAACACGAACAACTCCTCACTTTCTCCACCCATTATACATAAATACAGGCTCTTTCCGTAAGGATATGCCTAAAAACAACCTCTGTAAACATAGGTTTTTATAGGCCGCTGGTCCTTTTTTATATGTAAAAAACGAAAAAGAGTGGGGATACCCCCACTCCTAAGCCATTATTTGAAATTGTAAATTAGAATTGTCCTCCGCCCATGTTTTGTTGAGCAAAAGATACAAGACGTTTTGTGATCTCTCCTCCAACAGAACCGTTAGCGCGAGAAGTTGTGTCTGCTCCAAGGTTTACACCGAATTCAGAAGCGATTTCTAATTTCATTTGGTCGATTGCTTGAGCAGCTCCTGGTACTAGAAGTTGGTTACTGCTGTTACCGTTTTGACTGTTTTGTGCCATGTGTCTCACCTCCTTGTGAGTATAGAATGTGTTAAAACACATGGCTTCATTCAGAAAAACTTTGGTAATTGTATACAGGAGCTGAATCTGGTTTAAAAGAGTTCCGCGAATTTATCGTTTGCTTCTTGTTCACTATACAGCGTCATGGTTTCAATGTTATCAACCGCTTCTTGAATATACGGCTCAAAATCAACAAAGCTTTCAAAGTGTTCGATTTTTTCTTTTTTAGGGCGTGTTTTCGGACTTGGCGGCGTAAAGATCGTGCAGCAGTCTTCAAACGGCTGAATGCTTGTCTCATATGTGCCGATTTCCCGTGATTTTTCGATGATGTCTGTTTTATCCATACCGATTAACGGACGCAAAATCGGTGTTGATGTCACCGCATTAATCGCATACATGCTTTCAAGTGTTTGGCTCGCTACCTGACCGAGACTTTCCCCCGTAATGATGGCAAGCCCGTTTCTCTTTTCTCTGATTCTGTCGGCAATTTGAAGCATGAGGCGTCGGGTTGCCGTCATTGTGTAGTTTTCAGGTATTTGTTTTTGGATGAGCTCTTGCGTTTTTGTAAACGGTACGATATGAAGCGTCATGCTCCCCCCAAAATGGGACAGGCATTTTGCCAGATCCATTACCTTTTGTTTTGCGCGCTCACTTGTGTATGGCGGGCTGAAGAAATGGACAGCTTCTACCGACAATCCCCGTTTCATCGCATAAAAACCCGCCACAGGGCTGTCAAAGCCTCCGGAAAGCATCAGCATCGCTTTGCCTGCTGAACCAACCGGCAGGCCGCCTGCACCTTTTTCATCGCGAATCGTCAAAAAGGTCGCTTCCTCCCTGATTTCGATTCTGAGCGGGATGTCAGGGTTGCGGACATCGACCGTCAATCCTTCTGTATGCCGCAAAATATGGCCGCCGATTTCAGCGTTCATTTGATTTGTATCTAATTCAAATTGTTTATACGCTCTCTTCGTCACGACTTTAAACGTATCACCAGGCTGATACTGGTCCTCGATAGCCTGCAGAGCAGTAGCTTTAATATCGTCCAGGCGGCTGTCACACTTAATCGCCAGGCTAAAGCTTTGAATGCCAAATACCTGCTTCAAATGAGGGAAAAGAGCCTCTGGATCTTCTCCATTTAATGTAATCGTCATGCGGTCCCGATTGGAAAAGTATTTTAAGTTCGGATAGTCTTTCAAAACGAGTCTGACGTTTTGCTTTAAGCGCTCAATAAAGCTTTTTCTGTTTTTGCCTTTGGTCGATATCTCCCCAAAACGAATTAATATATGATCGTAATTCATGTTCTACCTCATCATTTTCTTTAATTTTTTGATGCCGGGGACAAGCGCGTTCATAAACGGGTCTGCCACTTCGCTTGTCTGGCTGTAATTTAAGCTGATTCTGATGCTGCTTCCGGCAATTTGCTCTCCCTTGCCCATCTGCAAAAGAACTTGGCTGGGCTTATGCTCTTTTGCCGAGCAGGCTGATGTCGTTGAGACGAATATATTCTGTTCCTCAAGCATGTGTAATAGCACTTCTGCTTTAATCCCTGGGACAGAGAAATTAATAATGTGCGGCGCAGAATTGATTTGAGGCGTGTTGACAACGACGCCTTCGGTTTCACTCAGTCTTTTTATAAACAATTCCTTTGCGGCAGCCATCGTGTCAAGCCTTGTTTCAAAATCAGCAGCGGCAAGATTAATGGCTTTGGCAAGCGAAACCGCACCCGCAGTATGCTCCGTTCCGGCCCGAATGCCTTTTTGCTGAGAGCCCCCCGTTATCAGCGGAATAAGGCGTGTTCCTTCTTTTACGATAAGCGCGCCTGTCCCCTTCAAGCCGTGAAATTTATGTCCGGAAATCGAACAAAGGTCAATGCCGGCTTTTTCAATCGCCAAGGGCACTTTATAGATGCCCTGCACATAATCGACGTGAAATAAAATGTTCGGGTGCTCTTTCAGCACTTCCCCTGCCTCTTCAATGGGCTGGACGGAACCGACTTCATTATTCACATGCATCATGCTGACAAGCACAGTATCAGGACGGATGGCTTGTTTCAGTTCTTCTATTGAAACAAATCCGTCTTCATTTACTGAAAGATAAGTGATGTCAAATCCGAATAACTCAGTCAGCTGTTCTAACGATTCCGTAACAGACGGATGTTCGATAGAAGTGGCAATGATATGTTTGCCTGCTTTTATTTTTGACAAAGCGGCCCCTTTTAAAGCCAAATTATTAGCTTCTGTAGCGCCTGACGTAAATACAATATCATATTTTTTTAGGCCTAAGGACCTTTTCATTTGATTTTTGGCTGCCTGAAGTAGCTGTTCCGTTTCGGCTCCATATCGGTGCAAAGATGAAGGATTGCCGAAATATCGGCTGCTTGTCTGTTCATATGTGTTCAAGACTTCATCGTAAGGTTTCGTCGTTGAACTATTGTCTAAATATAACATCATTTTACTCCTTTAATATGAAAGCGATACAAAACTAATTTTATATGTTACCATAACAAATTACTGTTGAAAAAGTAAATAAAATTACTATTGACTTCTTCATACATTCACCTATAATTAGATTTGTTACTTTCGTCATATTATCTGACAATTAATTGACAGAATATTCTACCATAGTGAAATTAGGAGGATTTATACATTATGAAATCATCACTATCAGCCAAGGAAACGATCGCGATCGGGCTTATGCTCTTTGCTTTATTCTTTGGCGCAGGAAATATGATATTTCCGCCGGAACTTGGACAAGCAGCCGGGGAAAATGTTTGGAAAGCGATGACCGGCTTTCTCGTGACGGGTGTCGGCCTGCCGCTTTTAGGTGTTGTAGCCGTCGCTTTAACAGGGACGGATGCCAAAGGCCTTGCTGATAAAGCACATCCGGTCTTTGGAACAATTTTTACAGTCGTTCTTTATTTAACAATCGGACCGCTGTTCGCGATTCCGCGAACAGGCACAGTATCTTATGAAATTGCCGCTGTACCGTTTGTAAGCGGGATACCTTCTTGGCTCGCACTGCTTGTTTTCACATTTATTTTTTTCGCTATTACGTACTATCTGGCTTTAAATCCTACAAAGCTTGTTGACCGTATTGGAAAAGTTTTAACACCTATTTTGCTTGCTGTTATTGCTATATTAGTCATCAAAAGCATCGTAACGCCGATGGGAGACATTCGGTCGCCGCTTGAAGCGTATGCTTCCGGATCAGTGTTTAAAGGATTTTTAGAAGGCTATAAAACAATGGATGCACTTGCTTCTATCGTGTTCGGAATTGTCGTTGTCAATGCTGTTAAGGACAGAGGCATCACCAGCCGTAAATCAGTTGCTTCTGTATGTATTAAAGCGGGACTTGTTGCAGCAGCGGGACTCGGTCTGGTTTACGTCTCACTCGCCTATTTAGGAGCAACAAGCACAGATTCTGTAGGACTCCTTGGTGCAGGAAGCAAAATTTTATCAGAATCTTCACAGCACCTGTTCGGATCATTAGGAAATATCATTTTAGGCGTCGCTATCCTATTCGCATGCTTGACGACAAGCATTGGCCTTGTCTCTTCATGCGGAAATTATTTCTCAAAGCTGATTCCTTCTTTATCTTATAAAGCCGTTGTAACGATTGTCACTGTGTTCAGCTTTGTTATTTCTAACTTTGGGCTGTCAAATATCATTTTGTTCTCAGTTCCTATTTTATCAGCTATTTATCCGTTAGCAATTGTTATCATTCTGCTTTCATTTATTGAAAAATCATTTAAAGGCAGACGTGAAGTATATATTCTCTGTTTGATCGCAACTGGTATTTTTAGTATTATCGATGGCCTGAACGCCGCAAGCATTCCGCTTGGTTCTTTAAATAAAGTTCTCGGTCAGTCACTCCCGCTTTACAGCTTAGGATTTGGCTGGGTCATCCCCGCCATCATTGGAGGCATTGCCGGTTATCTGATTTCTCTTGTTACCGGTTCAAATAAAAAACCAGCTAATATCAACTAGTAAAAACAAAAAAGCCTTATTGGATCCACATCCAATAAGGCTTTTTTATATTCTGAATACATATAAAAAGCCGAGCATGTATGCGTCGGCCTTTTATATACACTTTATTGATATTGATGCTCTTTTGTTTTTTGCGATTCTATTTTTTGGACAGCACCTGGTGCGGCTTTTTCAACTGCGGCTGCCGCTATTTCATACGCTTCACTGTAATCATATTCATAAAATCGTCTTTCCGCTTCTTTCAGCTGTTCAGATAAAATATGATTCTGGCTTCTGAACCGGTTTCCGAACTGAATGATTTTTTCAATGAGGACAACCTGCTCGATAAGCTCCTCTGATTCCCGGCTTGCCCTGTTGACGATATCTTCTGCTTGCTTCAAATGGGCTCCGGCTTCTTCCATATTTAATGGAAGTTCGTTTAGTTGTGTGACTGTTTCTTGAATATGATGGTGCGCGTTTTCCAGCATCTCTTGAATATGGCTCGGAATGCCTGGAATGTTGCTTGTCTTCAGCAGTCTTGCTGTCTCAGAAATTGTTTTTTTCAAATTGCTGAGCGTCTCTCTCGCCTGAAGCTCTTCTTTTCTCAGCGCTTGCAGCTTTTCACGAAATTCGTCATGCTCTTTTTTGACTTCTTCAATCTGTTTCTCTACTGAAGCAACTTCTTCTACTAAAAGTGAGTAGGCGACGTGCTCTGCATCAAGCTTATCTTTAACGGATGAGAGCAGCTTGCCAATTTCATCAAGGCGTTTTTCAAATGCCTGCTGTTTGCCTAGCTCGCCAGCTGTCAGCCTGTAGCTTTCCTTGACCAGCTCAGTTTCCGCCTTTGTATGCTCTTTCTCTTCTTTCAGCTTCTCATAAGCAATGATCAATTCAGGCATTTTGCTTAGCACAGATTGGCCGGCTTCAACTTCGCCCTCCAGCTGCTGATAAACAGATTGAATATTTTCGTCGATAAGCTGCAGGATTGCGGACGCTTCATCAATATCCAGCTCAGTCATCAAGACATGCTCCACCCGTTTCAACTGATTTGACAGATTTTCTAATTCCTTATCTAGCTGGATATGCTCAAGCTTATATCCTTTCTCTTTCATTTCGCGATAGCCGTCCTTGAGCTTTGCAATCTGGCCGGGCACCGTCTGCTTGCAGTCTGCTAACAGCTTCGGCACGTCATCTATATATGACTGAAGCCGATCAAGATTCCGCTCCTGCTCAAGCAGCACTTTTCGTGCGGTAATATAGTTTCCGCCTTCTGTTTCTTCTTCATATTGTTTGATTCCGCTCCAAATTTCGTCAAGATCCTTTTCAAGACTGTCATAAAGCTCTCCGTAAAGGTGGCTGTATGCCAGCAGGTTTTTTCGCGATTTGGAATAACGCTCTCTCACCTGTTCAATCTCTTCACGGCTCTTTTCCTCACTAGTGACGAGATCGCTGATTTCCCGAAGAATCTTTTCAATGCTCGATTCCGCCGCTGTCAGCAGGTCGTCAATATGAACGAGCACTTGATTGGCCTTCTTAAACCGGTATTTGTCTGCATTTTCCTCGGCATCATAAAGGAGCTCTTCAACTTTCGGCATGTGGGCAGTGACAATCTCATCCCATTCTTCACGCCACTTCTCAAAGAACTCTTCTGTCTGACCCGTCATTTTTAAATGTTTAATTTTGGACATTTCTTCCACAATCGACCGGTTTAGAATTTCGATTTTCCACGATTCCAGCCGGTCGATTTCGGCGTAGATTTTTTTCCTGAAAAAGTAGCCTGCCGCAAACAGCGCAAGCAGTACAATTAATAATCCAATGACAAACTCCATAATGAGCCCCCTTGCTGTTAACCTTAATCTGTCAGGGTGTTTTATTTATTCAGAAAGATTTCAGGATATGTATTGAGAAAAACTGTCGTTTTCATTGTTATTATGATACCATGTAACCAACATTTTTTGAGCAGAAATCAAAAACTTTTTGTGCAAAATCGGCAGGATTTGACTATTTTTTCACGGGGTGACGCCAATGCAAAAGCGAGACGGACATATTCACACACCATTTTGCCCTCACGGCTCAAATGACACACTCAGACAATATGCAGAAGAAGCCTTAAAAAAAGGCTTCGAATCGATTACGTTTACCGAACACGCCCCATTGCCTCCCTCTTTTACTGATCCCACGCCGCTGAAAGACAGCGCGATGGCGCAAGCCTCTTTGGAAAGCTATATCAATGAAATATCCCGGTTAAAAAAAGAATATCACGGACAGCTTACCATACGGACGGGGCTTGAGGTCGATTATATTGCTGAATTTGAAGATGAAATCAAATTATTTCTGGACACATACGGATCTTATTTAGATGACAGCATCCTATCCGTTCATTTTTTGCGCACAGGTTCTTCCTATGTATGCCTTGATTATGATGAGCATACCTTTAAAGAGCTGATTTCAGCCTGCGGAAGCATTGAAGCTGTGTACGAACAGTATTACCGCAGCATCTATTCTTCTATTGTAGCATCTCTCGGCGGCTATAAGCCAAAAAGAGTCGGTCACATCACACTCGTCCAAAAATTCATCAAACTGTTTCCATACAGCATGCCTGAACATATTCGCGGCCTCGTTTCTAAGTGCCTGAGTGCCATTGAAGAAAACGGGATGGAGCTCGACTTCAATACTTCCGGCTTAAGAAAAACGTACGCAGGCGGCATTTACATCGAGGATTGGATGCTGAATGAAGCGAAGCAAAAGAAGATCCCGCTTGTGTTCGGGTCTGATGCCCATCAAGCGGGAGATGTCGGATACGCGTATGAGGCGTTTTTGGAGCGCTGCTAATTGATAAGCGCCACGTCTCCTGTCCGGAAGACGCTCTTGATCCAAATTTTGATTTCTTCAAAATACATTTTATAAAAGTACGGCTCGTGCGGCTGCATGTAGAGCACTTCTGAAATATATTGAGGCTGGAGATAGGGCATCATTAAGAGAGATTTTAATTGGAGGATAAAATGAGGCAGCGGCAGCGTTAAATGTTCACGCTGTTTTTCTCCTTCCTCAATGATCAGCTGGAAGATATACTTTTCCTTCATTAGATATGTCGACATAATTTCCCTGTTTAATGTGGAGTCAATCGTGACTTCCCGGTAGACAAAACGAGTTAATTGACGATGATTATGCTGATAGGATAAAATATCGAAAACCAATTGGAGAAGCTGTTCCTGCGTGCTTTGAGAAGAGACATTGCCTGCCGCTGTTTCAAGCGTTTTGCTGTAGCCTTCGTAAAACTCTGAAACTAAGTGTTCCATCAAACCTCCTTTGCCTTTAAAATAGTAGGAGATGTGCGCAACATTTACATCAGCTGACTTTGCGATTTCACGGACAGACGTGCCAGAAAATCCTTTTTGGTTAAAGAGCATGACAGCAGATTCAATAATTTTGTCTTTGGTGCTTACTTTCATACGGCTCACTCCTTCCTCTTGATAGTATTCAAGCGGAAGGCCGCTGTTCCTGTAAGAACTTATCGACAAATGCCGGCAGAAAAGCCGGAACTTTGTTTTATATTATAGAAAAAGTGAGGGTTTTCCATGTTCCATGTCGAAAAACAATCTGGAGATAAAGAAAAAGACTATCAGCTTCTGCTAAAACAGCTCGAAGCCATGACCGAAGACGAAACAGACCAAATTGCAAACTATGCAAATGCCTCAGCTCTCCTTTATCATTCTTTGCCTGAAGTCAACTGGGCGGGTTTTTATTTTGCCAAAGAAGAGGACGGACAGCTTGTGTTAGGGCCGTTCCAAGGTCTGCCGGCATGTGTTCGGATTCCTTTCGGCAGAGGCGTTTGCGGCACAGCATATGCAAACGGAAAAGTGGAGCGTGTTGAGGACGTTCATGCGTTTCCGGGACACATCGCCTGCGATGCAGCATCTCAATCAGAAATTGTGCTTCCGATTCATGTAGGCGGAAAAGTTGTCGGCGTCTTAGACATCGACAGCCCAGTGAAAAACCGTTTCGACGAAATCGACGAACAGTATTTATCACAGTTTGCCGAAACGCTTGAAAAAGCGTTAGCGAAGTAATAGAAAAACCCAAAACAATTCTCTGTTTTGGGTTTTTTTCATTCTATTGACTCGTGAATCACTAAGCGGTTTTTTCCGTTTCGCTTCGCGCTGTAGAGCGCTTCATCAGCCTCATGCACAAGCTCTTTCAGGGACTTTCTTGTTTCTGCCGACCAGCAGGAGATACCGCATGAAATGGTCACCGCGGGTTTCGTGTTTTTTCTGACCGCATAAACCAGTCTCTCAGTAATCCGTTTTCCCACCGCAACCGTCACATTCGGCAAATAAATCGCCAGCTCCTCGCCTCCCCACCGGGCGCCGACATCATGCTTTCGGATGTTGCTTTTAATCACCGAAGCGACTTGAATTAAAATCTCGTCTCCAGTCTGATGGCCGTACGTATCATTTACATTCTTGAAATTATCAATATCAACAAGAATAAAGACACCTTTTTGGTTAATTTTCATACTGTATTGAATTTTTTCATCTAAATACACTCGAGAATACAGCTCAGTCAGCTGATCTGTTATCACGAGATGCTCAAGTCGGTCGCGAAGCATTGAGTTGGTCACAGCAAGCGTTGCGTGATGAATCAGCGCCTGAAACAGCTTGTACATTTCAAATGTAAAAGCGTACATTTCCCGTTTCAATAAAATGGCAAACCCTAAAAGTTCGTCGTTTTCAATCATTGGAACCGCCATCAGTGAGCCGTAGCCGGCCTTTCCGAACACAGACTGGCCATTTCCAATGAAAATCCCTTTTTCACCTTCATCCAGCTTTTCTTTTATTTCGTTAAAGAAATCAGATGACTTCGCTTCTTTAAAGAACGCTGTGCTTCCGGGAAGCAATGCTTGGTTTTCAAAATGGTCTATATGAAAAAAACCGACTTCTTCCGCTTGAAACGATTCGGCCATTCTCACAGCCAGGTCATTCATCGTATCCTCCAACGTCAGACGCTGATTCAGGCGGCGTGACGTTTCATTGATCAATTCCAAATTTGCAATGCTTGTTTTGGATTGTTCATAGAGCTGGGCATTTTCAAACGCTTTTCCCGCCGCGTTTGCTATCAGTGACATTTCATCAAGGTAGGCATCAGTAAGAAAACTGTCACCCGTTCCCTCAGCCTTCAACACACCGTATGTTCCCTGCTGGCCTTTTATCGGAATATAGGCGGCAGATTCATTTTTCCGTAAAATATCCCCGGACAAATACACTTTTAACGCAAAGGAATCCGATTTTTCCCCTTCCATATACAACTCTTTTGCAGGAACGCCTAAACATTGATCTTGATCGTGCGATATAAATAAAGAAAACTCAAACAGAGAAAACGTGCGGGTTAAGCTTTCTAAAAGCTGCTTCAGCACCTCTGTCTGGTCAAGCAGTGAATGGAACAGCTCTGTCATTTTGTATATCTTTTTTTGATAGATCGTTTTGATATAGAGTCTTTCCTGTTTCATTGACTGGTTTAAAAATGATGAAACCACGTCCGGAAGCCTTTCAGGAATCGCTCCATCCTGCCTGCATGTAAGATGAAAGCGCCTGCCTGATCCGTCCTCAATCATATAAAATGAAGCGTCTATTTTCGAAGCAGAAAAACGCACTTCATCATCTGCCAGTTTTGCCGCAGAGTCAGATGGTGCCGGTGCAAGCGAAACACTAAGGGATGAAAAATAGGTTTGAATAGCCGAAGTCAGCCATATTAAAGAGTCGGTGAATGTGACTTTTTCAGATTTGGTTAATAAAAAATCGAGCATATGATAATGGAAGGCGGATAATTGATCTTTTGTTTGTTCTACCATGTTTTTATCACCTAAAAGTTTACCACTAATTTTTGTTTATTATATCATAAACAGCGAAGCAATAATGGAGGAATGGTTGACTTCAAAACAAATAAATTATATAATGACCTTTGTGTGAAATATTGCAGCCTTTTTGTTCAGCTTCTATGTTTTCATTTTGTTCCTTATCCATAAGGTGTATCGTGTAACTCTCTGCTGCTGGAGCGAGGATACATGAAAACAAAATGTACATGGTCGAATAGAGCAGACGGTTTTTATTTTCCACAAAATAAAACCAAAGGAGGAGTCACATTATGGCTCGCTATACAGGTCCATCTTGGAAACTGTCCCGCCGTCTAGGAATCTCTCTTAGCGGTACAGGAAAAGAATTAGAAAAACGCCCTTACGCTCCAGGTCCACACGGCCCAGGACAACGTAAAAAATTATCAGAATACGGTTTGCAATTGCAAGAAAAGCAAAAGCTTCGTCACATGTACGGTGTAAACGAACGCCAATTCCGCACTTTGTTTGACAAAGCTGGCAAACTAGCTGGTAAACACGGTGAAAACTTCATGATTCTTTTAGATTCTCGTCTTGATAACGTTGTGTACAAGCTAGGTTTAGCACGTACTCGCCGTCAAGCTCGCCAATTGGTTAACCACGGTCACATTCTTGTAGACGGAAGCCGCGTTGACATTCCGTCTTACCTAGTAAAACCTGGTCAAACAATCGGTGTTCGCGAAAAATCAAGAAACCTTTCTATCGTTAAGGAATCTGTAGAAGTGAACAACTTCGTTCCTGAATACCTTACTTTCGACGCTGAAAAGCTTGAAGGTACTTTCACTCGTCTTCCTGAGCGTTCTGAACTTGCTCCGGAAATTAACGAAGCGCTTATCGTTGAGTTCTACTCTCGTTAATCGTTTAAAAAACCCCTGCCGCTATGCGGTCGGGGTTTTTTTATCGTCTGATTCGTCTTCTTCCTCTAGCCGGCCAACACTTTCTAGCGCCTGCTGCTCCCAATAATCCCGCTGCAATCTTTCTTTCGCAATCGTACACATGAGATTCACGGTGAGCGCTCCTTTCTTTTAAAGGGTGGTGATTGGTCGTGTTTGCCCTATCTAATATACTCTTTTCCTGTCATTCCTATGCGATAAACAAAAAAAGATCCTTTGCCTTAGCGGCAAAGGATCTTTTTCTTATTTATACGTTACAAGGAAGTATTTTTTCTTCCCGCGGCGCAGGACAGTAAATTGGCCTTCGATACGGTCTTCAGACGATAGGATATGGTTCACTTCCGTCTGGCGTTCGCCGTTAATGTAAACAGCCCCGTTTTGAATGTCTTCACGCGCTTGGCGTTTAGAAGGAGATAATTTAGATTGCACCAATACATCGACTAGTGAAAGCTCTTGGCTGCTGTCAGCTTCCATAGAAGGGACATCTTTAAAGCCGACTTTTACGTCTTGGGCGGAAAGCTCTTTAATATTGCCGCTGAACAACGCTTGAGAGATGTTGATGGCTTGCTCCAGCGCCTCGCGTCCGTGAACGAGTGCTGTCACTTCTTCTGCCAGGCGTTTTTGCGCTTCACGCTTTTCAGGCGCCGTTTCTGTTTTTTCAGCGTACGCTTCAATTTCCTCTTTTGATAGGAAGGTAAAGTATTTCAAGTATTTGATAACGTCACGGTCATCTGTGTTGATCCAGAATTGGTAGAATTCATATGGCGATGTTTTTTCCTTATCAAGCCAGATCGCGCCGCCTTCCGTTTTGCCAAACTTCGTGCCGTCTGCTTTTGTGACAAGCGGAATCGTAAGGCCGAACGCTTTTGCTCCTTCTTCTTCTGATTTTCTGATCAGTTCAAGGCCGGCCGTGATGTTACCCCACTGATCGCTTCCGCCGATTTGCAGCTTACAGTTTTTGTCTCTGTAAAGATTTAAGAAATCATACGATTGAAGAATCATGTAGCTGAATTCCGTGTATGAAATGCCTGATTCAATTCTTGAGCTGACGGTGTCTTTTGCCAGCATGTAATTGATGCCGAAGTTTTTGCCGACATCACGAAGGAAGTCGATCACATTCATTTTGCCGATCCAGTCAAAGTTGTTCGCGATGACAGCAGGGTTTTCTGCTGCGTCAAAATCTAGAAATCTGGACAGCTGGTTTTTGATTTTTTGGGACCATTCGGATACGATGTCAGCTGTGTTTAATGTACGCTCCGCTTTTTTTCCGCTCGGATCGCCGATAAGGCCCGTCGCGCCGCCCACAAGTGCAATCGGATGATGCCCCGCAAGCTGGAAACGGCGAAGTGTTAAAATGGGCAGCAGGTGTCCGATATGCAAGCTGTCTGCTGTTGGATCAAAGCCTGAGTACAGGCGGATTTTTTCTTCATTCAGCTGTTTATTCAATCCTTCTTCATCTGTCATTTGCTGAATCAATCCGCGGAAGGATAAATCTTCAAGTAAGTTTGTCATGAGATAAGGCTCCTTTTTTATTAAAATAAAAAACGCCCCTTCGTTTACACGAAGGGACGATTGATTATCGCGGTACCACCCTACTAATAAGAGAACGCAAAACATTCGTCTTATCACTTTGCCTGATAACGGATCAGGTCCGTTCTTTCACTACTGAAAGCCTCGCCGGCTTTGTTTGCAAAAGCGGTTCATGAGTGTATTCGATATATCCGTCTGTACTGATTTTCACCGGCCATCAGCTCTCTGGAACGTAAGGATATTCTACTTGTCTCAATCTTTACCTTTTCATATGAAGCTATATCATTTTTAACATAAATAAAATCCCGTGTCAACGTTCCTTCTAATCCTCCATCGTGGACAGATCCCCAGCCGGCAGATCGAGCTCCCACGCCTTCAGCACGCGTCTCATGATCTTGCCGCTCCGGGTTTTCGGAAGCTTATCTTTAAATTCAATCTCACGCGGAGCCGCATGGGCTGCGAGACCCTGCTTCACAAAGAGGCGGATCTCTTCTTTCAGTTTATCGGACGGCTCAAATCCTTCTCTCAGTGCGATAAAGGCTTTAATGATTTCTCCCCGCACCGGATCAGGCTTTCCGATTACGCCTGCTTCCGCAATGGCGGGATGTTCGACAAGCTTGCTTTCCACTTCAAATGGGCCGACGCGCTCACCGGAGGTCATGATGACGTCATCAACTCTGCCTTGGAACCAGAAATACCCATCATCATCCATGTAAGCAGAATCACCAGACACATACCAGCCGCCCGGCATGAAATACGATTCGTACTTTTCAGGGTTATTCCAAATGGTATGCATCATGGAAGGCCAGCCCTTTTTAATGGCGAGATTGCCCATTCGGAACGGCGGAAGCTCGTTGCCTTGATTGTCAACGATTGCCGCTTCTACTCCGGGAATCGGCTTGCCCATTGAGCCAGGTTTAATGTCCATGCAAGGATAGTTGCAGATGAGCTGGCTGCCCGTTTCTGTCATCCACCATGTATCATGGATTCGTTTGTTAAAGACTTTATGTCCCCATCTGATGACTTCCGGGTTTAACGGCTCACCGACACTGAGCACGTGCCGGAGTGAAGTGAGATCATATTTCGCAGCCATCTCATCTCCCGCCCCCATCAGCATTCGAAACGCGGTCGGCGCGCTGTACCAGACGTTGACGCCAAGCTGCTCAATCGTTCCATACCAGCTTTCCGGGCTGAAACGGCCGCCGACGATGACATTTGTCGCTCCGTTCAGCCACGGTGCAAAAATGCCGTATACCGTACCTGTCACCCAGCCCGGATCAGCTGTGCACCAGTAAATGTCTTCTTCTTTTAAATCAAGAACCCACTTTCCTGTCTGATATTGCTGAATCATCGCTTCATGGACATGAAGCACACCCTTTGGCGTTCCAGTGGAACCTGATGTATAGTGAAGCAGATAGCCGTCTTTTTTATCCATCCATTCGATATCCAGTCTTGTGCTCTCCTGTTTTGCCGCTTCATCATAATTGATGATGTTTGTGCCGCTTTCAGCCTCTCCGCCGACTACGAATATATGCTGCAGGTGAGGCAGTTTGTCAGCCGGTATTCTCTCCAGCAGCTCAGGCGTCGTGACAACAACCTTTGCCTCGCTGTTTTCAAGCCGGTCCTTCACCGCTCCCTCCATAAACGCTTCAAACAGCGGCCCGGCGATGGCGCCAATTTTAATGGCGCCAAGCATAATAAAATAAAGCTCGGGTGATCTCGGCATAAAAATAAAAACGCGGTCCCCTTTTTCCACATTTCCATACCGTTTCAGCACATTGCCGGCTCTGTTTGATTCTTCCTTCATTTCTTTAAATGTGTATTTTTCATCCCGGTTTGCGTCTTTATAATAAAGCGCTACTTTGTTTTTTCGAAACGATTCGGCATGGCGGTCAATCGCTTCATACGCCGCATTCAGTTTCCCCGTCTCATGCCAGGAGAAATGTTTCTCTGCCTCGGCCCAATCAAAAAGCCGGTACGTTTCTTCATAATTTTTTAAATGATGATCCCCTTCCACTGCTGGCAACGCTTTCAAATTCATGCCCAAACATCCCCCTTTGCTGAAGTTGTCACATTTATTATAGTATATATTCATATTCTTCTCAATTTTTAAAATATAAACCATATTGAAAACGCTTTATAATTTGTTATTCTTAAAGGAGACATGTATTTTTATAAGAATTGATGGGACGGTGGATCAGTGGAACATCATAAAACATACCATTCAGCAAACATCAAAACAGCAACCGGCTCCTTACTGATAGAAGGGCCTGTCTCTCCAGAAGATTTGGCAGGGTACGAGTTTCATAACGATTTAACCGCGTTTCGCCCGCCCCGCGAGCAGCACGAAGCGCTGGTCGACATTGCCGGCCTTCCCGAGGGGCGCATTATCATCGCCCGTGACGGCCGAACCATTATCGGCTATGTGACGTATTTATATCCAGACCCGCTCGAAAGATGGTCTGAAGGAAATATGGAGGATTTGCTTGAGCTTGGGGCCATCGAAGTGGCGCCAGCCTATCGGGGATGTTCTGTCGGCAAGACGCTTCTGACCGTCAGCATGATGGATGAGCAAATGGAAAACTACATCGTGATGACGACGGAATATTACTGGCATTGGGATTTAAAAGGGATGAAAAAAGATGTATGGGAATACAGAAAGCTCATGGAAAAGATGATGAATGCAGGCGGATTGGTCTGGTTTGCGACGGATGAGCCGGAGATCAGCTCCCATCCTGCAAACTGTCTGATGGCGCGCATCGGGAAAAACGTCAGCCAAGAATCAATTGAACAATTTGACAGGCTCCGTTTTTATCATCGTTTTATGTATTAACTGACACTGACAAAGGGGAAAAAATAATGATTGTTGACCAAATCATGAAAAGGGACGTCATTACATTAACGAAGACGGATACGCTTGAAACAGCCATATGCAAACTGAAGGAATTCCATATCAGGCATCTGCCTGTCGTAGATGAAGACCACCGTGTGATCGGCATGATTACAGACAGAGACATAAAACAAGCCAGCCCGAGTATTTTCGAAGAAAGCAAACGAAGCCGATTCCTCACACGAAGCGTGGATTCAATTATGAAAAAAGATGTCGTCTGCGCCCACCCGCTTGATTTTGTCGAAGAAATATCTGCCGTGTTCTACGAGCATGGCATCGGCTGTCTTCCAGTGGTGCAGCATCAAAAATTAATAGGCATTTTGACAAAAACCGATTTACTGCGGACATTTGTCAAATTGACAGGCGCTGACCAGCCGGGATCGCAAATCGAAATAAAAGTAAACGACATTACCAAAAGCCTCGCGGAGATCAGCAGTCTTTGCCAAGACCTCCAAGTGAAAATATTGAGCGTGCTTGTCTATCCGCATGATGATCCAGGTGTAAAAGTGCTTGTCTTCCGTGTAAAAACGATGAACCCGCTGCCGTTTTTGCAGGCATTGCAAAGAAATCGTCACCACGTCGTATGGCCGTCTGAGCAAAGGGATCTGCTATGAGAGACAGTGTATTTATCTATTCTCCATCATATCAAACCTATATGTTTCATCAGGAACATCCATTTAATCAGCAGCGGGTTCTGCTAACATACGATTTACTCAAGACGATCAATGCTTTTGATGATGGAGACATTGTCAGTCCCAGACTCGCGGAAGAAGAAGAGCTTGCCCTTGTCCACACGGACGATTACATTCAGGCGGTCAAGCTTGCGGGCGCCGGAAAGCTTCCCGCTGCAGAAGGAGAAAGCTACGGCCTCGGCACAGAAGATACACCTGTCTTTGCCGGCATGCACGAAGCGGCATCACTTTTAGTCGGCGGCACTTTAACGGCCGCAGATTTGGTGATGTCAGGACAAGCTCTGCATGCGGCCAACCTTGGAGGAGGCCTTCATCACGGCTTTCGGGGGAGAGCTTCAGGGTTTTGCATATACAATGACAGTGCCGTGGCGATTCAATATATCCAGAAAAAATACAGAGCCAGGGTGCTTTATATTGATACAGACGCCCACCACGGGGACGGTGTGCAATTCACGTTTTACGATAATCCCGGCGTCTGCACACTGTCCATACATGAAACAGGAAGATATTTATTCCCCGGAACCGGCCAGATTCAGGAAAAAGGCAGCGGAAAAGGGTATGGCTATTCCTTTAATATCCCGCTTGACGCCTTTACTGAGGATGATTCTTTTCTCGAGGCCTACCAAGCAGCAGCTTCCGAAGTCGCCGCTTATTTTCAGCCGGATGTCATTATCAGCCAAAACGGCGCCGATGCCCATTACTATGACCCGCTTACACATTTATCTGCAACAATCAAGATATACGAAGAAATCCCCCGGCTCGCACACACTTTAGCGCATCAATATTGCGGCGGAAGATGGATTGCTGTCGGAGGCGGCGGATATGATATTTGGCGTGTCGTGCCTCGCGCCTGGGCCAGAATATGGCTTGAAATGAAGGGAATTGATCCGGGAGACAATATCCCGCCGGAATGGATCGCTAAATGGCAAAAACAATGCCCCGTCACCCTTCCGTCCAGCTGGAGTGATCCAGCCGATTTATATCCTCCGATTCCCCGCAAGCCTGAAATTACAGAAAAAAATGCCCAAACCGTCAGCAAAGCATTATACGCGATACGATCTGAGCAGCAGCAAAGAACAAAGTAAAAAAACGACCTTCACGAAGAGGTCGTTTTTGATTTTTTGATGACGATTTCCACACGCCGGTTTTCCTTCATGTGTTCATTTGTCTTGTTATCCTTTACAGGCTTTGTATCCGCATACCCGACAGCGATAAAGCGCTTCGAGGGAAGTTTCTCTTTTGATGTGAAGTATTGGATAACTCCGCTTGCCCGTGCTGCTGACAGCTCCCAGTTAGACGGGTATCGGTATGTCGAAATATTTCGGCTGTCTGTATGGCCTTCGACTTGAATGTCATTTGGAATGGTTTGAAGAAGCACGGCGATTTGGTGAAGAAGTGTTTCAGCATTTTTCAGCACCTTTGCCTCACCTGAATCAAACAGCACCGCCTCCTGCAGAACGAGCACGACACCGCGCTCATCCCGTTTGGCTGTCATTTGGGCCTTTAAATGGTTGTCTTTTATATATGTATTTACTTTCTTGAGCAGCTGATCCTGCTGATCCTCTCGCTTCTTCGCATCTACTGACTTTTTTTCTACGGACGTTTGGTCCGGCTGGAGACCCCCGCCTTCCTTTTGGATCGAGTCGACTGCCGCTTTGAATTTTTGCAGATCGATTTGGGACATGGAAAAAAGTAAAATAAAGAACACAAGGATCAAGGTGATCAAATCTGTGAAGGTGACCATCCAGTTCGATGAAGATTGGCTGTTTTTCCCGCTTCCATTCCTTCTTTCAAAACGTTCTCTTCTAAGCTTCATGTACAGATCCCTTTTTTACTTTTGCTTGATTTGGCTGTTTTCTCCATTCTTCCCGTGAGCTGAAAACGACGAGCTGGCTTTCGAGATTACGCGGGTTTTTTCCGGATTGAATTCCGATAATCCCCTCCACCATTACCTGCTTGATGAAGATCTCACTTTCCGTTTTTTCTTCGAGCTTTGCCGCAATCGGGTTGAACACCATGTTTGCCAGCAATGAACCGTATAAGGTCGTCAGAAGCGCAACGGCCATATTCGGTCCAAGCATATGCGGATCATTTAAGTTTTTGAGCATCAGCACGAGCCCGACGAGCGTTCCGATCATTCCCCATGCCGGAGCAAATTCTCCCGCTTTTTCAAAAACACGCCGCCCTTTGCGGTGCCGTTCTTCCATTGCTGCGATTTCTGAGTCCATGACGAGCCGAATCGTTTCCTCATCCCAGCCGTCAACTGCTAAAAGCAGTCCTTTTTTCAGGAATGGATCTTTGATTTCCCGAGCCTGATCATCCAATGATAAAAGCCCGTGTTTTCGCGCATGATCGGAAAGAGAGACAAAGGTTTTCACGAGCTCTTTCACATTGTCTTCCTGGCGGATAAATGCCTGCTTTAACACAGCGGGCGCTTTTTTCAGCTCTCTCGGCGGAAAACTGATAAAAACAGCGGCGCAAAGCCCCCCTGTTACGATGAAGAAAGAGGTCAGATCAAGAAAAGAGCGGAAACCGCTGACTCCCGACCCCGAGATAATCCCGATAACAATAATAATCGTTCCTAACACAAAACCAACAGGTGTAAGATAATCAAAACGTTTCATCATTTCTCCCCATGAAAAAAGCAAGAATTCACCTTAGAGGTGAAGCTTGCTCTCTTGTTTTTCTTATGACTTGGTTGACTTTCTTAGCTCTATACGGTGCGGCAGTTCGACGATATGCTCTTCAACCGGCTCTTTATTCATGAGCTTCGTCAGCAATCTCATCGCAACGGCGCCAATATCATATGTCGGCTGAACAACCGTTGAAAGCTGCGGACGAACCATGAGGCTTAATCTCGTATTGTCAAAGCCGATAATCTCCAGGTCCTCAGGGATGGACAGGCCTTGGTCCTGAGCCGCATGGATAATGCCGAGTGCCATTTCATCAGTTGCAGAAAGAATGGCTGTCGGTTTTTTGTCAAGGCTCATCAGATGCTGCAGCGCTTCAAGTCCGGAATCATATGTGTAATCCCCTTCAGCGACAAATTGTTCATTAAACGGAAGGTTCGCTTCTTCAAGCGCACGTTTGTAGCCTTGCAGTTTTTTTGAACGGTTGATCGGTTCTGTCATGGGACCGGATACGAATGCGATGTCTGTATGTCCTTTATCAACCAACAGCTTCACTGCATCATAAATCGCCTGTTCGTAATCGATCGCGACTGACGGTGTTTCCTCCTGCTCTTCTACAGAAGCGGCAAGCACAATCGGCACTGGGGAACGCTTAAATTCCGCAACATGCTCGTCCGTAATGTTTCCGCCCATAAACACGATGCCGTCCACTTGTTTGCCGAGCATTGTGTTTAACAGGTGCAGCTCTTTTTCCATGTTTTGGTCAGAGTTGCTCAAAATAATGTTGTATTTATACATTGTCGCGATATCTTCTATCCCGCGCGCAAGCTCTGAATAGAAAATGCTTGAGATATCGGGAATAATGACACCTACAGTTGTTGTTTTTTTGCTTGCCAGGCCTCTTGCCACCGCGTTTGGCCGGTAGCCGAGACGGTCAATGGCTTCCAAGACTTTTTTCCGCGTTGTCGGTTTTACATTCGGGTTGCCGTTCACGACACGGGAAACGGTTGCCATGCTTACATTAGCTTCTCTCGCTACGTCGTAGATCGTAATATTGCTCATCCTAAAACCACTCCTTTTACTGGATACACTTATCCTTATCTATAGCATAAACACTTTATGTAGAGAAATGTCATAATGTCCGAATTTATGTCGTTTATGATTTGTAAGCGTAAGTCAGTAGTGTACATTATTTTTCATTATTCATCAAATTTAAATACTTCTCATGAAATTATACACGTTTTTATAGATGATGAAAACGTATACTTGGATTTTATAACTAAATAAACAAGAAAGCATAAAAAAAGGCCGCAGACGCGGCCTTTAGTATTGTTCGATTAAGCGTTGACTTTCACCATTGGTTTCAGTTCATTCAGCCATTTTTCGAATTCAGGAATCGCCATTTGCTGAGCAGAGTCAGAAAGTGCGACTGACGGATCAGGATGAACCTCAGCCATTACGCCGTCTGCACCGATCGCTAAAGCGGCTTTAGCTGTCGGAAGCAAGAGGTCGCGGCGGCCAGTTGAATGCGTAACATCAACAAAGACAGGCAAATGCGTTTCTTGTTTCAAAATTGGCACAGCAGAAATATCCAGCGTGTTTCTTGTTGCTGTTTCGTATGTTCTGATACCGCGCTCACAAAGGATAATTTGGTCGTTTCCTTGTGACATGATGTATTCAGCAGCATTGATGAATTCAGAGATCGTTGCAGCAAGTCCGCGCTTCAGAAGCACTGGCTTTTTCACTGCGCCGGCAGCTTTCAGCAATTCGAAGTTTTGCATGTTGCGCGCTCCGATTTGAATGACATCAATGTAATCCAATGCTTCTTCGATATGAGCCGGAGTTACGATTTCACTGATCACCGCCAGATCATATTCGTCCGCTACACGCTTTAAAATTTGAAGCCCTTCAACACCAAGCCCTTGGAAATCGTATGGGCTCGTACGAGGCTTAAAGGCTCCCCCGCGCAAAATTTTAATTCCTTGTTTTTTCGCAGCTGCAGCGACTTCAGCCACCTGCTCGTAGCTCTCTACCGCACATGGGCCGACAATGAATCTTTGCTGGCCGTCTCCGACTTTTTCACCTTTGATGTCTACAATTGTATCTTCAGGTTTTTTCTTACGGGAGACAAGCAGCGCTTTGCTGTGATCTTCTTCCTGAAGCTCTAAACCGGCTTTGAATATCTCTTTAAAAATGTGCTGGATGGTAGAATTTTCGAACGGCCCGTCATTGTTCTCAATGATATTGTTTAACATTGTGCGTTCTCTGACAGGATCAAATCGGTTGACACCTTGTGCTTCCTTCGCTTTACCGATCTCTTTTACAACATTTCCGCGTTCGTTGATTAATTTCAAAATTTGTAGGTTTAATTCGTCTGCTTTCTGCCTTAAAAGCTCTAACTCTGTGTTGCTCATTTTATTCATCCTTTCCCTGCACATTCATTTTTTTATTTTGTAGTTATCATGCATCTTACTATAAGTAATTCCAAATGGAAATACTGAAATACAAAAAATTTTATAAAAACTCTACTTTATTACCCAAACGCTTTTAAGTGATAAAGTAATCTATGAAGCTATCCTACATGATGTGAAGGCAATGTTCAAGGGTTTTTTCAAAAAAAAAGCGCCAGAATGTATCTGGACGCTTTTTTCTATGATAAATGCTGCTCAATGGCCGTTTCTGTAATTTGTGAATGTGAGGTGTGCCATTTCACTTCACCGTTTTGGATGATGAAAATCTGAGGGCTTTCGTGCTTTACGCCGTAAGTTTCTGCGATGAAATTTGACAGCGGGCGGGCTTCTTGGACTTGCAAATAATAAGACGGCACATCCTCATGGTGGTTTGCAAAAGCATCAAACTCATGAAATGCCGCTTGGCTGATCGGGCATGTGATGCTATGTTTAAAGAACACGAAAGTGCCTTCCTGTTCTGCAATCCGTTTGAATTCTTCCTCAGATCGAATAAGCTGTTTTGCCATAACTCAAGATCTTCCTTCCCAGCTCAGCGATTGATATGCTCAGCCTGTTTTTGTGCATCTTTTAGTTCGTCTTTTACATCTTCTTTCGTTTGGAGGACTTGATCTTTTGCTTCGTCGGCCGCCTGCATCGCTTCTTCTCTCATATCTTGCATTGAGGCTGAATCCGTTTTGGCAGATTTGGAACGGTCTCTTAAATCCTTCACCTTGTTCATGATTTGCCCTGACTGATCCGCTACAAGCTGTGTGATGTTAGATGTTTTGTCTTTTGCGATGCTGACATATTGCGTGCCCTTTTCCTTCGCATCTGCCGTCATTTTGTCAGTTTTATCCCTTAAAGCAACAGCTTGGCTGCCGAGATCGTCGCGAAGTTCTTTGCCTGATTTTGGCGCTAGAAATAGAGCGGTAGTGGCACCGATGATTCCCCCGATTAAAGTCCCGATTAAAAAATCTTTACTATTAATTCCATCTTTGCTCATCATTATTCCTCCTCATAGTGTTTTTTTCTTTTATAGAGCTGATTTTTTCTTTTGCTTCCATTTCTCCCAAATTTCCATTGCTGCTTGGCTCCATGTGACGACTTGATTGATTTTGTCTTGATTTTCTCTTACTGATGCCGATACAGACCCTGCCGCCTGTTTCATGGATGTATTGAACTGCTGTACAGAAGTTCCCACCCCTTGAACAGCATGAACGACCGTGTTCAGCTTTTCTGATTTTTCCTGAATATCTTCAGCCAGGCGGTTGGTCTTATGTAAAAGCTCGGCTGTTTCAGTTGTGATGCCTTTCATTTGTCCCTCCAGCCCTTCGAGAGTGGATGCGACATTTTTTAGTGTCAGCTGCAGTGACTTCAGTGTTTTAGACAAGTAGATCACTAATACGAGAAATGCGACTGCGATGAGTGCAACGCTTAAATAAAGAATAATAATCATCTCAAACCTCCTTGCTGCAGGATATACTGCTGTTTACCCGTTTCCTTAAATCCTAAACATGTATACTGGGCTGTATACATATTATTCTCCGTTATGTAAGAAAATCCTTTAACAAGCTTTTCCATCAGATAAATAAAAAAGCAGTGAGATCACTGCTTTTTATTATGCCATGACGTTTTCGTAGGCTCTCATATATTTTTGGATATCTCCTGCTCCCATAAAGATGAGAACGGCTTTTTCATGAGCTTTTAAAACAGATGTGTCATCTTCTTCAATCAGCTTCGCATTATGAATTTTTCCTTGCAGGTCGCCGATCGTCAGCTTACCTGCATTTTCCCGGGCTGAGCCGAAAATATCGCATAAATACACACAATCAGCCCCGCTCAGGCTTTCTGCGAATTCGTCAAGGAATTGCTGCGTCCGCGTAAATGTATGAGGCTGGAATACCGCAACGATTTCACGATCAGGATATTTCTGTCTTGCCGCTTCAATCGTCACTTTTATTTCTGTCGGGTGATGAGCGTAGTCATCAATCAGCACTTGGTCCCCGAGCTGCTTCTCATTGAATCTGCGTTTGACGCCGCCGAATGATTTGAGGCCATGTTTAATAACGCTGGCATCAATTTCTTCATAATGGCATAACGCAATGACCGCCAATGAGTTTAATACATTGTGGTGGCCGTACGCCGGAATATAAAACGTATCATAGAATGTATTGCGGACAAATACATCGAAAGTTGTCCCTTCCGTGCTTTTTACGATGTTTCTGGCTTGAAAATCATTTTCTTCTCCCGTGCCGTAGTACACAACCGGGACGTTCGCATGAATTTTCGGCAGATGCTCATCGTCTCCGCAGGCAATAATGCCTTTGTTGACTTGAAGAGCCATCTCTTGGAAAGCGTCAAACACATCGTCAATGCTTGAGAAGTAATCCGGATGATCAAAATCAATGTTCGTCATGATCGCGTAGTCTGGCTGATAGCTTAAGAAATGGCGGCGGTATTCGCACGCTTCAAACGCAAAGTATTCGCTGTTTTCATTTCCCTGGCCTGTTCCGTCCCCGATTAAGAAAGACGTCGGTTTGGCGTTTTGGATCACGTGAGCCAATAGACCCGTTGTCGACGTTTTGCCGTGTGCGCCCGTAACGGCAACACTTGTGAATTTTTTCATATAGTCGCCTAAAAACTTATGATAACGTATCACCGGAATTCCATCAGACATGGCTTTTTCAATTTCAGGATGCGTGTCTGGGAATGCGTTTCCGGCGATGACTGTCATGCCGGATTTGATATTATCCGCGCTAAAAGGAAGAATGGTAATGTTTCTTTTTTCAAGCGCTGTTTGCGTAAAAATAAATTTTTCGATATCCGATCCTTGGACAGTATATCCATTATCATGAAGTATTTGGGCAAGCGGACTCATACCGGTCCCTTTTATTCCAACAAAATGATAAACAGTCATAATTGTACCTCCAACAAACGTCTATCTGTTCCCCAGTATATGACGCTCATTTCAATTTGCGACCGCGGCGGCTGAAAAGCCGTCCTAAGCGGCGTATTTTATATGTTTTGTTATGTTCAGTATCCGGTTATTTCTTTCTGGTTAAACCTAGATATCAAGATTTCTCTATGCTCAATCTGCTGTAAAGCGGCATAGCTGTTAAATGCTCTAAACACTATCATACCATGTTTGGTGTGAAAATGAACCTATATTATTCGTTTATTAAATCACTTGCTGTGATCAGCACCTCACGAGGCTTGCTTCCTTTTGCCTCAGAGATCATGCCTTCCGCTTCCATCATATCGATCAGCCTCGCCGCGCGATTGTATCCGATTCTGAATCTTCTTTGCAGGCTTGAAGTGCTCGCGCTGTTTTGCTCAACAACAAACTCACACGCTTCGTAAAACAGTTCATCCTCTTCTTTCAGGGCTGATCCTTGTCTTACAAGCTCTTCTTGTTCAAATAAATAGGTTGGCGGCATTTGGTTTCTGACGTGGGAAACGACACGGTCGATTTCACGGTCCGACACAAAGTTACCTTGAAGACGGACTGGTTTTCCCGAGCCGTTTTCTAAAAAGAGCATGTCCCCTTTCCCGAGAAGCTTTTCCGCACCGGCTATGTCTATGATCGTCCGGGAATCAACCTGGCTTGAAACAGAAAATGCGATTCTCGTCGGGATATTCGCCTTAATCAGGCCGGTAATAACATCGACTGACGGCCGCTGAGTTGCGACAAGCAGATGGATTCCGCAAGCTCTGGCTTTTTGGGCGATCCGCGCAATGCTCTCTTCCACATCGTTTGGGGCAACCATCATCAAATCAGCAAGCTCATCGATAACCACCACTAAATACGGCAGCTTTTCGCCAGTTTGGTGATCAGCCGTTAATTGGTTAAAGCGGTCAATGTCGCGGACGCCTGAATGGGCAAACAGCTCATAGCGGCGCTCCATTTCCTCAACCACCCACTTTAAAGCAGCCGTAGCCGCTTTGGCGTCGGTAATGACCGGGCTGACGAGATGAGGAATTTTATTGTAAGGGGCCAGCTCTACCATTTTCGGATCAATCAAAAGCACCTTTACTTCACTCGGATCGGCTTTATAAAGCAGACTGACCAATATTGTATTGATACAAACGCTTTTTCCCGATCCCGTAGCGCCGGCAATCAAGCCATGCGGCATTTTCTTTAAGTCTATAACGACAGGGTTTCCCGAGATATCCAATCCCAGCGCAGCCGTGAGAGGTGACTTGCTTGTCCTAAAGGCTGAGCTGCGAATCATCTGGCGCAAGTCAACCACCTTGCTCGCGCGGTTCGGCACTTCTATTCCGATTGTGTTTTTCCCCGGAATCGGCGCTTCAATCCGAATATCTCTTGCAGACAGGCTGAGCTTAATATCATCAGACAAGTTGGTGATTTTATTCACCTTTACGCCCGGTTCAGGATGCACTTCGAATCTTGTGACAGAAGGCCCCTGGGTCACATGGACCACATTGGCGCGGACATTGAAATTTTTCAGGGTCAAATCAAGAAGCTGACGCTGGTCTTCGATCCAGCCAGTATCGTCTTGAACTTGTGCTGGCGGGACATCAAGCAGTGCGACATTCGGAAACACATAGCTGCCGCGGCGTTCCTCTGCTTTTTGCTGTTTATGCGTATCTCTTTTCAGCATCATGACGTTAAAAGGAACGGACGGACCTTTTTGAGGAGATGCGCTCTGTTCAGTTCGTTTCTCCTGCATGACAGGCCTTTTTTGCGGCTCCTCTATAGCTGCATATGTTTCGTTTTCATGAATGTCCTGCCGGTTTTCATGGGCTTCAGAAAACGGTCTGGAAACCTGTTCCAAGCGATCATCTTGCTCCAGCTCTGCATGCCCATCTGGCTGAACGTCTATCTTCGTGTCTTCAGCTTCTCCCGGGAGGTCGGCCTGATTGTTTATTATGCTGTCTGATGGTTCATCTGATTCTTTGGCCTCAGTTTCTGCTTGAACCAGAGCCTCAGATGCTGATTGCTCGTGATCTGTAAATAAGGAAGGCACTTCCTGTTGAATTTCCATTTGTTCTTCTTGAACAGACGGGGTCTCAGCAGCTTCTGCCGCGATTGCGTGATGATTGTTTACTATGGTGTCGAATGGCTCTTCTGATTTTTCCGCCTCAGATACTGCCACTCTCAGAGACTCTGGTGCTGTTTGCTCTTCATCATGTTCAGCGCGGAAGACAGGCTCTGCTGCTTTCTCTGGCTGTTGCTCCCTTTGTTCTTCTTGAATTTCAGCAACTGCAGGCATAGTGTCTTCATGGCTTATCTCACTGCCTGAACGGTCTTTTTGTGCGTCAGCTACTGTATCTGTCAGTGTCTCATGTGCTGTTTGCTCTTCATTTGGTTCAGCAGAAAAGAAAGACGTCTCTTTTTCCGGCAGCTGAATGCCCGTGCCTGACAGCTCTTCTGCTGGGCGCTGTGCCAGCGCTTCTTCACGCCCTGTAGCCGTTTCGTTAAAATCGCGAGAAGGCTGTTCTTCAAATTGGGTATTCGGGAAGAAAGGCTCTTCTTTTACGTGCTGCTTCGGTCTGTCTGGAGCAGGATAGCCGCGCTCACGTTCGATCTCTTCTGACAGCAGTGTTACCTTCTCTTTTTCAAATTTGTCCGGTGCCTTCAAAGTTTCAGAAGACTGTTTCGGCACATCCTTTTTGACGGATGGCTTTTGATTGAATCCATATATTGGCGAAGGGATATTTGTCGGTTTAAACGGTTTCTTCGCCGGCTCTGATGTTTGATATGTATGCTGCTCTTTTTCATTTTTCGGATGTTCTCTGTATGGTGCGGCGCTTGGACGAGGCGCGGATTTCGGTTCGTCCGAAGGTGCGCGGCGCCTTCTTAAGTCTTGATTTTGGTATCCGTCAGGCACGACTGGAAAACGGAACTTGCCTTTTGGATATTCATAATATATTTTAGGATCTTCCAATCTTTTTAATTGTCCTTCAGGATGATGTTGATGTACTTCTTGCTGCTGCGGAATTTGAGCGGGTTTCGGTTTTGTCTCCCGTTCATTATCCTCTTCACTCTCGCCTAAAAACAAATCAAAAAATTTATGAAGCCAACTCATAATTTATCTCTAACTCCCTTATAGTTTTCTGGGACGGTTTTTAGTATACCACTGCTGGTCGGCCCAGAAAAGATTAAGCTATCAGCAAAACAAAGCCGCTAAACAGGGGCTTAGCGGCTTTTCACATGATTCGTTTTTTTTGGCGGCTTTATGGGAGTCTAAAACTGAAATGCGTCTCCCGCCTCATAATCTCCTTCTAACACAAGGATTCCTTTTTCAGCAGGGGCATCCGGCAAAGCAAGCTCTTTCGCTGAGCAGATCATTCCGCTAGACGGAACGCCGCGAAGCTCTGCATCCTTAATGACAAGTCCGCTTGGCATCACGGCGCCGACTTTGGCAACGACAACTTTTTGTCCTTGATCAACGTTTGGCGCGCCGCAGACGATCTGAAGCGTTTCTTCTCCTACATTGACTTTACATACGCTTAATTTATCCGCATTCGGATGTTTTTCTTTTGATTCCACGTATCCCACAACAAACTTCGGAGATAAATCAACGACCAATGTCTCTTCTACGCCGTTTCTGCTTAAAGTCTCATTCACATCTTGCACGAATGTTTCTGAAAGCGACACAGGGCCGTTTTCATCGAGAGTCAAGTAAGAAGACGCGTTAAAAATATTGAAGCCCGTTGTTTCCTTTGTTTCGTTATGAAAAATTTTGACGACGTCGCCGTGTTTTTCATAGCCTATTTGTTCGCGTGTCACATCTTGAAGAGAGATCAGGAGCGTGTCTCCCACACCTTCTTTATTATAAAAAGCGTTCATAAGTAAAAATCCTTTCTAATCCTTTTTCGGACGGCTTTTCGCCAGGATAAACACCGGCTCCAGCTTTCCTTCATTGTACAAAAATGAAAGGGCGGTAATCGGAACGGTGCCGCCTGCAAAAAAGCTCATCGACATTTGTCCTAAAATATCATACCCTGATTCATTCCGGATGTCAGCAAGAATCAGAACGTCCTGATGCGGAACGGAGATCGCCAGCTCCCCTTCTGCACGCTGCTTGTACTCATTTAAAATCGCTTCGTTCAGAATCCGGCTGGCGTCGTAACCGTCGTTTGCCCTGAAGAAATAAAAGAAATTGCCGGCAACCGTGTCCTCTTTGACAACCGTCGGCAGGGAACGGAGATTAAATGCAGCCGTCTCTCTGATCCGCTCTTTTGTCCAGTTTTCTTTCTCAAGCATGCGCTGATCAATTAAACGGTAGGTTTTCCCGAGATCAAGCGCGTAATAAATTCTTGTCTCTGCGGTATGATCGTCATAAATGAGCGGAATATCTTCGCTGGACTTATCCGGGAAAGAGGTCGAGCGGATAACCGGATAAATGCGGCTTTCTTTTCCGGTCATTTCCTGGGCGTTCCCTTCCATTGCCGTCATCGCTTCGGAGACATAGTACACAATCTCATCAATAGCTTCATCTTTTTTCAGTTCCCATTTTGCAATAATCGGCGGGAGGTCGAGTGTAATTCCTTTTTTGGTCGTTTGATCCTCAACACGGAGGGTGTCTTTTTCTCTGTCAAACAGAAAGGAGCGATTCTCGTGCTGAAGGCGCTGTTTCAGAATATCTGACAGCTTCCTTGAGGTCATTTTCAAACCGATGTCCTCCTTTACGCTTTAGCGAGAGAGTCTGTTAAAAACTGTTCAATTTCTTCTTTTGTTTTGCGGTCTTTGCTCACAAAACGATTTACTTCTTTTCCTTCATGAAACACCACAAAGCTTGGGATTCCGTAAATTTCCCACTCTGCACATGTATCAATGAATTTGTCGCGGTCTACGTAGTAGTAAGTGAATTCTGGGAAGTTCGCTTCCAGTTCAGGCAGAAAAGGCTCTACAAAACGGCAATCCGGGCACCAGTCGGCTGAAAACATAAAGACAGCCCAATCATCCTTTACCGCTTTTTCCAGCTCTTGAGTTGATTCAATTTTTTTCATTTTATATCCCTCCAGTTGTTTATGTTCTTACATGTTGGTATATCGATACTCGTCCATTTGGATCATACCAAACTGCTTGCGGCAAAACCACTTATATGCAACGAATGAATATGTAAGATTAGCTTTCCCATTATCATTATCATATTTTATTTGCATTATCAAGCTCGTTTCGTTTAACATCGTGTACATGAGGGTAAAATTTACAGATGGACATACATAAGGAGGGATTTTAGTATGGAGTTTATCGTCTATTTAGCAGGAGAAATCCACAGCAATTGGCGCGAGGAAATCAAAGAGAAAACAAAATCGCTGAAGCTGCCGATTACGTTTGTCGGCCCGATGGAAAATCATGACCGATCAGACAATATCGGAGAAGAAATTATGGGCGTTCAGCCAAATGCCATTTTGAAGGATGACAAAGCCTCTGACATGAACAACTTCAGAACCGCCGTCCTGATGAATAAAGCCGACTTTGTGATCGCCCTGTTTGGCGAAAAATACAAACAATGGAACACGGCAATGGATGCATCATATGCGATCGCAAAAGGAAAACCCCTGATTATCATCCGGCCGGAATCGCTCCATCATCCTTTAAAAGAGCTTTCCAACAAAGCGAATATCACGGTTGAAACCGTAAACCAAGCCATCAAGGCCCTTTCCTATGTTTTTGAAACAGAATAAGAAAAAAGCTTGTCGATCCGGGCTTACATCCCTGTTCAACAAGCTTTCATGACGGCCTACATATTTTCTTTAATCGCGTCCACCGTCTGCTTATCGCAGGCTGTCACAAGTTTGATAAGCATTTCTTTCGCGGCAGCATAATCATCAATATGAATGATAGATGCGTTCGTATGAATGTAGCGGGAACAAATCCCGATAACCGCTGAAGGAACGCCGCTGTTCGAAATATGGACTCTGCCCGCATCTGTTCCCCCGCCTGAAACGAAATATTGATATGGAATATCATGTGTTTCCGCCATATCAAGCACAAATTCTCTCATTCCGCGGTGCATGACTGTCGTTCTGTCAAGAATGCGGAGCAAAAAGCCCTTTCCAAGCTGGCCAAATTCATTTTTGTCACCGCTCATATCGTTTGCCGGGCTGGCGTCAAGCGCGAAAAACAAGTCCGGTTTAATCATATGAGAAGCCGTCTGCGCGCCTCTCAGCCCCACTTCTTCCTGTACCGTTGCACCCGCATAGAGCGTGTTCGGAAGTTCTGTTCCGTGCAATTCCTTCAAAAGCTCAATGCTCAAGCCGCATCCATACCGGTTATCCCACGCCTTTGATAAAATTTTCTTTTCATTCGCCATCGTCGTAAACGGGCAGACAGGCACAATCTGCTGTCCCGGTTTTATGCCGATTTTGATAGCGTCTTCCTTATCATCCGCTCCGATATCGATCATCATGTTTTTGATATCCATCGGGCGATTTCGCTGAGCATCTGTCAGCAGATGCGGCGGTATGCTTGAAATCACACCCGGAACCGGCCCGTTATCTGTTTGAATTTCAACTCGCTGTGCAAGCAGCACCTGGCTCCACCAGCCCCCGAGCGTCTGGAATCTGAGCAGCCCGTTGTCTGTAATGGATGTGACCATGAAGCCGACTTCATCCATATGCCCGGCAACCATGATTCTCGGTGCGCCCTCTTCGCCTTTTCTGACTCCGAAAACACTTCCCAGTCTGTCCTGAACGATGTCATCGGCATATTTGGAAAGCTCCTGCTTCATAAAAGCACGAACCTGATGCTCATTGCCCGGCGCGCCGGGCAGCTGCGTCAGTGTTTGGAAAAGCGCTTTCGTTTCTTGATTCATGTTTTCCCCTCATTTCTATGTAGTCCTTTTATTTTATTAGAAAAAATTCAGTTTTCCAAGCACCATGGACGAATCTGCTCGAACAGCCGCGTATTGCTTAACAGGATTTGGCGGTTTCTGTATAATGAAAAGTACGATCAACCAGGAGGTGCTTTATTTTGAAATTGCGTCATCTACTTTTAGGAGCAGGACTTGGCATTTGTACGGCAGTCGTTGTGAAACAATATGTGATGAAGCCTTATATATCTTCAGAAAAAGCGCTTCGAATCGTAAAATCCGCTTTTAAGCAGCGTGGGCCGATTGACGGATCATGGATTTACACCCAGCCCGAGCCTTACAATGTGAACGGAGAAACGGTACAGGTGTACAAAACCGGCATTACACGATCAGCTTTCGGAGAGTTAGAACAATATGAAGTCATGGTGGATGCGAAAACAGGGGAAATTGTAGATGTCATTGATACAATCGCCTCTTAACGCCGGACAAGCGCAACATAAAAGCCGCTGCCTACGCAGCGGCTCTTTTTTATTATATCGCGCGAATCGGTTTATATACCGGATACCACATCGCGTCCTGCACAGCCTGTATAATGTCCTCAGGCTCTTCCGTCGCGACGCCTTCCTTCATTGCGGTTTTAGCGACTTCAACCGCGACGGTTGCCGATACAGTCCGCAAATCCTCTACTTTTGGAAGCATCGGCGCGCCAGGCACACCGACATTGACCATACTTGCGATCGCCCGGGCACATGCTTCAAACATGCCGTCGGTAATTAATTTTGATTTGGTAACAATCGTCCCAAGACCGAGACCCGGAAAGACAAGCGCGTTGTTCGCTTGGCCGATATGATACGTTACGCCGTTATACTCCACTGGCGGGAACGGGCTTCCTGTCGTGATCAGCGCGCGACCTTCCGTCCATTCGATTAAATCCTGCGGCTTTGCTTCAGAAAGAGTAGTCGGATTTGACATCGGCAAAATGGCCGGACGTTTAACGTGTGACGCCATTTCTTTTACAATTTCTTCAGTAAAAGCGCCTGAAACCGTAGATGTGCCGATCAGGATCGTTGGTTTCGCCTGGCGGACCACTTCAAGAAGATCAATGCCTCCGCCTTCTCCGTTCCGCTGATAATCCTTCACCTCATCGGCCGATCGGGCATACGGCTTTTGAAAATCGAGAAGCTGATCCATATCATCTGTTAACAGCCCGTTTCGGTCTATGCACCAGAAGCGCTGGAATGATTCTTCCTCACTCAGCCCATCGCGCACCAATGCTTCCCGCAGCTGTTCAGCAATCCCGATTCCTGCCGTCCCCGCTCCGAATATGACGACTCTGTGATCCTTCAGCGGCACTTTAGACGCTTTTGCACAGGATAAGACCGCCGCCAGTGAAACAGCGCCTGTCCCTTGGATATCATCATTGAACGTACACACTTTATCTTTGTAGCGTTTCAAAATGCTGCGCGCGTTTTTCGCTCCGAAATCTTCCCAGTGCAGCAGCGCATTCGGGAACGTTTCTCTCGCCAGCGCAACATAATCGTCAATAAATTGGTCATAGCGCTCCCCGCGCACTCTGGAATGCTGGTTGCCGACATAAAGCGGATCGTTTAAGAGGCTCTCCTGATTTGTCCCCGCATCTAAAACGACAGCCAGCACTCTGCTCGGATCAATGCCCGCAGCAGCCGTATAAACCGCCAGCTTGCCGATAGAAATCGCGATTCCGCCAACACCCCAGTCTCCGATTCCTAAAATTCCTTCCGCGTCAGTTGCAACAATTAAATCGATTGTATCACTTTGATCTTTATACTGTTTAAACGCTTCTCTCATACCGTCCGGGTCATCAATAGACAGATAGAGCCCCCTTGGCTTTCTGTATTCATGGCTGTATCTCTGGATCGCCGTTCCAACTGTCGGTGTGTAGACAACCGGGAGCATTTCCCCTAAATGGTCATTTAACAAGCGGTAAAACAGCGTTTCGTTCCGATCGTGCAACGCAGTTAAATAGACATTTTTACTTAGATCGTCAGGCTGTGCGGAGTATTGTTCGTACGCTCTTTTCGCCTGATCTTCAATCGTTAATACCTTTGGCGGCAGAAAGCCTTTTAAACCAAGTTCTTTTCTTTCTTCCTCAGTAAAAGCAACACCTTTGTTCAAAAAAGGAACAGAGAGTACTTCAAGGCCTCTTAACGTTGTTTGAATGTCTCCTTCGTTTGTTACTGTAAATTGTTTCACCCTGCCTCTTCCTTTCTGAGCATAATTAGTACTAGGTTTGCATTATTAGCCGGAAATCATGCAGGGTAAACATAAAAATATGCTGTTAGTTGATTCGCTTGACTGAATCTTTGATGCTTCCATCCTCATCCCACTTAAGCGCTCGATATTCGGCATCATGGTAGAAAATAAACCATGCGTCTTTTTCCGCTGCGAATGCCTGCCATTTCTGCTTTTGCGGTATAGAGGTCATGGGATAATCATCGTAAGCCAGCACCCATAGCGGATTGCGGTGGGCGTGTGTCGGCATCAGATCTGCCATATGTATAGCGGTTTCACCCGCATCCTCGCATACAAGAATACTGTGCCCGTCACTATGGCCCCCGGTGTGATGCAGCGTAATTCCTTCTGTGATTGTTAAGGTTTCTTCAAAGGTTTTAACTTGGGCGTTAACTGCCTCCCAGTTTTCTTTCCAGTACGTATTTTTCGATCTGATATTCGGGTGGCGCATTTCATTCCATTCAATAGCTGATGCATAAATCACTGCATTCGGAAAGACAGAGGTGAGTTGCTCTCCTTCATATTCTGTTAAACCGCATGCATGGTCGAAATGAAGGTGTGTCATAGCAATCACGTCTATAGCAGCAGCTGTTAATCCGAGCGCCGCTAATGATGTTTTCACATTCGACTCTTGTGTCACGCCATAGTTTCGTTTTTGTTTATCAGTCAGCTTGCCGGACCCAATTCCGGCGTCGACAATGATATTAAGCCCGTCCTTTTGAATCAAAATAGGGTCTGTCCTTAGTTCAATCTGGTTTTTTTCATTGACTGGATACTTTTTAGACCATAGCGGCTTTGGAACAACGCCGAACATGGCGCCTCCGTCCATATGTGTCACGCCTCCGTCAAGCCAGGTTAACGTGATGTTTCCGATTGTCATTGTTTCCATTTTCATCCCCCCTGACATCATGGTAGCAAACGGTCCATAAAAAAAACAGACTCCAATCAGAGTCTGTCTTTACGTTCTCCATTCAACCTCTGCCCGATAGATCGGCTGGCCGAGTGCTGAGAATTTTTCTTCGTATTCTGTCATGATATTGCCTTCCAGATTGCTGTTATGCAAATCGAGACTGACATATGTCAGCAGCAGGCCGTACTCGGAGAAGCTTTTCAAAGAGTACTCAAACAAGCCGCGGTTGTCCGTTTTAAAATGAATCGCCCCGCCTTTTCCCATCACTTCTTCATATTTTTTGAGGAAGTGGGAATACGTCAGACGGCGTTTTTCATGACGGTTCTTCGGCCAAGGATCAGAAAAGTTCAAGTAGACCCGTTTGACTTCACCCTGCTCAAACACATCTGTCAGCGTGTCCGCATCTATATTCAGAAGCTTTACATTCGGCGCTTCGGTATCTTTTACTTTTTGGACGGCTGTCACGATGACGCTTTTAAATAACTCAATCCCAATATAATTGATATCAGGGTTTTGTTTGGCCATTCCAGAAATGAATTGCCCTTTTCCTGTACCAACCTCAATATGAATCGGATTGTCGTTGCCAAACACTGTGTTCCATTTTCCTTTATAATCAGCTGGATTGCTGATGGCAATATCTGCGTTTTCAGCCAAAAAGTCATCAGCCCAAGGCTTGTGGCGCATTCTCATATGATTGACACCTCTATCTATTATTTCGACTAACAACATACCATGAATTAAAAAGACCCGCAAGCTCGTTTTTCCAGTGTGCCCGCTACGTCTGAGCATATAAAAAAAGAGGTTCCCGTCTGCCGGAACACTCCTGTCACATGTATAAAAACGCTCTGTTTTGAACAATTTAACCCGTATGATACTGAAGGGATGTGTACCGTTATGGGTTTACATTATGAGCATCAAGTTCATTTATTGAAGGATATATTGACTGACCATCAATTGGACTGCTGCGGAACCGTCGCAGAGTACGAGCAGCTTGAGCGTGTGATTAAATCGCTGATGGCAAACACGGAGCTTGATTCAAACTTCAAAAACGTGCTGGAGGATGTTTACCGCTACAGCCAATCAGGAATATCGTCCAAATCCATCGACTCACACATACAAGAGCATCAAAACAGCCTGTCTCAATGGGTAGAGCAAATGGATTCGTATTCCTGATTATTCAACGATACGTTTCATGAGGATATGCAGTTCTTCCATTGCATCATGAAATTCCTTATCATTGCCTTTCGCTTTGTGCCAGGCAATGAAAGTGATTGTTTCGGATAACACATACCAAGCCATTCGCAGCCGCAGGCTTTCTGTTAACTCAATGCCGTACATGCTCAGCCAGCTCTCCCAAGCTGGCTTTTCGACGTAGTGGTACAGCAAAGGCCCGAGATCCATCGCCGGATCAGCGATCATGGCGCCGTCCCAGTCAATTAAATACAGCTGGTTGTCTTCAGACAATAGCCAGTTATTATGATTGACATCACAATGGCAAACGACTTTCTCACCGAAATGCACTTCATGCAGATGTTCTTCTAAATACTTGATTCCTTCTTGAATCAGCGGCGAAGATTGCTGCACAGCAAATACAGCCTGCTTCAGCTGAGACAGAAGAGCCCCCGGGTTCAGCGGTTCTTTTCCAAGTCTTTTCAGCATGTCCAGCAAGGCTTTTGATGTGTGTATTTTACGAAGCAATTCAGCAACGGGCCGTCCGCTCATATCTTTAGGCTTCAGCTCTCTGCCGGTCATCCAGTGCTGGGCCGTAATGACGTCCCCATTTTCCATCCGTTTTGTCCAAACCAGCTTCGGAACAATGCCTTCGGCGGATAAAACAGCTAAGAAAGGTGAGCTATTACGTTTTAAAAAAAGCTGCTGCCCGTTATGTTTCGCATAATATGCATCTCCTGTAGCTCCTCCGGCAGGGAAGATCTCCCAATCGCTACCTAGTAATTGTCCCAACCAGTTCATATCAATGTTCAACCCATCATTTCTTAAAATATTTTAGAATAAAGGCGAATCGTCTCTAGTCTATCCAGCGAGTGCCTTTTTCGTACGAATCGTATGAAAATAAAAAAGACAGCTATTGAGAGTCTCATATGCTAATCAATAGCCGTCCTTTAAATTTTAGCGCTATAGCACAAACTTCGTCAAGCAAAACTCTTAAGATCTGATGCTAAATATAAGATAACCGTTCCGATACCGTTTACCGCAACCGCTTTCTTGATTTCTTTCTGTTCATGCTGAAAACCTGATGTATTACATAAAAGCTGGTACGTTTTGTCGTTTGGCAGCTTCCATTCAACGGATTCCGGACTCGCGTGATGGATGACGATGATGTCCTCCCAGTTATCAAACGCGCCAAGATCATGAAGCCTGTATGCGATGAGGTGTTCGTTTAGCGTTAAACATTCGAGATGGCGCTGGATGTCTGTGGCGGAATTGAGCCGGAATGCCGGATGCGCTTTTCTCAGCGAGATCAGTTTGCGGATGTAGTCAACATCTTCTTTGAATGTTTCACGCCGGTCCCAATCCAGCTGGTTGATGCTGTCACTGGATTGATAGCTGTTTTCCACTCCCTGCTTCGTCCGGAAAAATTCCTGTCCGCTGTGAATAAACGGCACCCCTTGGGCAAGCAAAATAATCGCGGACGCCAGCCGTTGCCTGCTTCTCTTTCGGCTGTCAGTTTCATGAGGCAGGGCAAGACTCATTTTATCCCAAAAGGTGTGATTATCGTGTGACTCGACATAATTGATAGACTGGCTGGGTTCAGGAACAACCGGCGCTAATGCCTTCCATCCGGAAGACCCGGCAATCCCATGCATAACGGTTTCCGCTGCTTCCCCGCCGCCGAGCGCAAAGCCAGCAGCCGTGAGGTGAAAGGTGTTCCCTTTCACAGCGTCGCGAAACATATCATTAAAAAAGCCGATGCCCGGCATTTTTGAAGCGTTTGCCAAGGCGGCTTTCTGTTCATGCGGCAGCGGTGTCGCCAAATCCCATCCTTCCCCAAACAGCAGGATTCCGGGCTTTACCGCAGTTGCTTTTTCTTTGATATAAAGCACGGTGTCAATATCTAAAATGCCGAGCAGATCAAAACGGAAGCCGTCGGCATCGTATTCCTCCAGCCAATAGATGACGCAGTCCGCAATAAATTTTCTCGCCATCCGTCTTTCTGATGCGATATCATTTCCAACGCCGGTGCCGTTTGACGGCATTCCAAACTCGTCATGCCGGAAATAATAACCGGGCACTATCTTTTCAAATGGGGAATTCTGCCTCTCGTATACATGGTTAAAAACGACATCCAGAATAACTCGCAGGCCGTGCTGGTGAAGGGTTTTGATCATTTGTTTTAACTCTGTTTTTCTTATTTGCGGATCATGAGGGTTTGAGGCATAGCTTCCCTCCGGGGCAAAGAAATGAAGCGGGTTATATCCCCAATTGTAAGCATCAAGCGGCTTCTCTTCATCAACTCCGGCAAAATCATTCACCGGCAAAAGCTCTACATGTGTAACGCCGAGCTCTTTTACATACGCCAGTCCTGAGGAACATCCATTTGTGGTTTGCGTATCCGTTTCCGTCAGCGCTAAGTATTTCCCCTTGTTTTTCATGCCGCTGTTTTCATGAATGGAGAAATCACGGATGTGCATCTCATAGATGACAGCATCCGCAGGGTTTGAGAATGGTTTGAGCGGGTCAGCCTTTTTCATTTGATCCGGGCGCAGGACGACACCCTTCTCTCCATTTACCGTCACGGCCTTTGCATACGGGTCAACGGTTTCCGCCCACTCTGAATTGTTGCATATGCAGAACACATACTCATACCCGTGGAGATCACCGCTGACCGTAACGGCATAAACGCCTTTTTCCAACCGAGTCATTTGGAATGTGCGCCCGCTTTTATTAGGGTGTGACAGCTTGACAGCAGCTGAGACTGCGGCAGGCGCCCATACTTTAAATTCAGTATAATCCGCAGTATAAACGGCCCCCAGCTCTCCGTCATAATAAAATGCATCATCAAACGAGTCCGTCCGGATGACCGCGCCAATTTGGAGATCCGTTTTGTCGCCGCTGCACGCTCTGACGGCATGTATTTTCCCGAATGTCACCGGATGTTCGGATACGCAAACGTACTTGTATGTTGCTTCAAGCCGGTATTCCTCCCTGACAGCCAGAGGAAAAACTGCCGTTTCTGTCTCAAGCCGAAACGGCGGTTTGATGATTTCTTTTTGTTTAGCAGGAATCAGAACGGTAATGACATTCATGTCATCGACATACGCTTCGAAGCTGCGGCGGATGCTGGCCATCGGAAGCTCTCTCCTTCAAATACGTTTATGTTTTGATCTTTAGGGGCGAAGGACTCGATGACAGACGAAACGGGGTGGTGCCCATGATTTCTCCGTCGGCATGAAACGGAATTTTGTCCTTCGTGTAAAACGTAATGTCTTTTGCTTTCAACATCGTAACGCCATCCATCTTTGTATGTTTTCCAAATGCCATCAGACATAAAAGCCAATATTTTTTCAAAAACGGCTGATTCTCAACAATCACGATATCAAACGCCTTCTCGCGCGGATTTGCAAGCGGGGCCGCCTTCATGCCGCCCCCGTAAAACGGATGGTTGGATACAACCGCAAACCAGACATCATGAAATTCGTGCGTCTCGCCTTCCGTTGTGCAGGCTAACGAAAACGGCTTAAAAGTCGCCGAAGCGTGCAAATGGGAAAGCGGATACACAAGAAATCGAAGGCGGAGAAATAGAAAAGCCCGTCTCAACGGAAATTCCATCGCCTTTTTATTGACATATGCGTCAAACCCGATCCCGATATGATTCATAAAATAAAGAACCTGCGATTTATCCTGAAGAAAATTTACGCTTCCTAAATGAAAGGTTCGGGTTAACGGACGCTTCTGCTTTCTGATTTCCTGTATCAAATCAATTTTTTTAATAGAGAATCCTCGCGAAAAATCATTATACGCGCCCGCCGGCACAAAGCTTAGTTCAATATCGTCTACATCTTTCAGCCCGTTGACAACTTCATGCATGGTACCGTCTCCGCCAATGACGATCAGTCTCTTCAGCTTATATTCCTGTATCGTAGAAATCTGCCTGGCGAGTACCTCTGCGTGCCCCGGATGTTCCGTTAAAAATGAGCGGTGCTCAATCTTCCGTTTGATTAATTCCTTTTGAATGGACATCCAAACACGCAGGCCGTTGCGATGTCCTGCTGTCGGATTAATAATAAAAAACCAATGGCTCATCTTCTCACCTGCTTATGTTATGAGAAAACCGCTCAAATCGTTCTCTTTTACTCCAGCCACTCTTGTCTGCGATAGGAGTCAGACATGCAGTAAGACAATAGAGCCTTTGCAGCCTTCACTTGATGATGCTTAATCGGAGCAGTGTTTTTCTTCTGCCGTTCAATCCATTCCTCCGCGCCGCGCTTATCCGCTATCTCTAAGCCGTATGGCGGTTCGGGGTAGTCGATATACGACGTTCTGCTTAAAAGCAATTTTCGAACCGGAATCTCAGCCTGTTTTTCCTTTACGATCTTTGACACAACGGAATCCGTTCGAAACAAGCTCAGTCCCGGATTTAACACTGATTCAGTCTGAGAGGCTGTTTTCTTGTCCCAAAAACGATTTTTAGACCCTATGTACACACTGTCTTCCTCCGCCTCTAAGAAAGAAACGCAAAAAATTTCAAGAGGGGAAATAATCACAATGCTTAATTCAACCGCCGCCTGCTGAATTTTCAGCACAGGCTTATACATAATGAAATAAGAATCAGGCAGCTGCTGGGTCAGATAACGCAAAATGCGGTCCTGCTTCACCTGGTTTGAGAGATGAGATATTTCTGAAAGAGTAGAGCTTGCCCATTTGAGCTGAAATTCATATAAATGTCTTTTATAAAAAGAAGCAAGCGCCATCCTGCTCTTCGGCAGCCTTACATGTAATTCGTCTTCGTCCTCAAACCATTGGTGTCTCTCTTCTTGTATATCGGCTTTTATCTCTTCTTTTCTTCTTTTCAATGAAAATTTTTTTCGTTTCTGCAACGGTTCAGGCTCTTCGGCACTGGATTGCCGTTCTTCATGCTGGCGCTCCGCTGCTTCTAATAGTGAAAGCCAGCGCTCTTTTTTCAGCCGTACAAACTGGTTGATATAATGGTACGGATCAAGCTCATATCTCGATATATAATCATGAATTTTGATGATTTGTGCCATTTCGTTTCTCCACTCCGCCATGAATTAAGATAAATGAAATTTGAATATTTCCTCGTATTTTGGTGATTTGTTCAAGTGTATTCGAAAGAGCGAAAACCGTTCAGCCATCATCGAAACCTCGCCGCTTTCAAACGGAACATGTGCCGGAAATCCTTCTTCTCCCGTCCATTTTCTAGCCAGCGTCATATGAGGGTGATACGGTCTTTTTTCCACTTGAAAGCCGGCTTGAAGCACAGCCTGTTTCGTATGTTCCCGCAACACTTCAAGCGTTCTGTTTTTCTTTGGCTCCAGGTGTAAAACACGCGGCCTTCTGCGGTCGCCGAATACATCTATTTTGCCAAACTCAATCGAAAACGGATTGGTTTCCGAAGCAATCGCAGCAAGCGAACCCTCAAGCTGCTGAATTTGTGTCTCATCCGCCGCTCCGAGAAAAATTAACGTGATATGGTAGTCAAGCGGGTGCACCCATTTTTGAAACGTCAAAACCGGCTCGTTTTTCGCAGCATGGTAAATCGGGTTCGCGATTCCCTCAGGAATGGGAACACCGATAAAATAATGTGGCCGTGTATCTGGCATCCGTCTGACACTCCCTTCTGTAACAGCTATATTTTATCAATAAAGAGGCTGTGCGGATAGAGGACAAGTGAATGAAAACACTCTCGCACAAACGTTTATTATGTTAGGATATTATATGACACTTGTTTTATTCAGAAAGGGATGACAATGTTGAAAATCGTTGAAAATACAGCTGATCTGATAGGGGATACACCGCTTGTGAGATTGAATCGGCTTCAGCCGGAAAACGCGGCACAAGTCTATTTAAAGCTTGAATTTTTCAATCCGAGCGGCAGTGTGAAAGACAGAGCCGCTTATCATATGATCATAGAAGCAGAACAAAACGGTTTGCTCAAACCGGGATCAGTTATTATAGAGCCGACGAGCGGAAACACCGGAATCGGACTCGCCATGAATGCGGCGGCACGCGGCTATAAGGCGATCTTAGTCATGCCTGATACGATGACAAAGGAACGGATCAACCTTCTTAAAGCTTACGGCGCAGAGGTTGTGTTAACACCAGGATCGGAAAGAATGCCGGGCAGCATTAAAAAAGCGAAGGAGCTTGCCGAACAAATTCCGAACAGCTATATTCCGATGCAGTTCGATAACAGCGCCAATCCTGACGCGCACCGAAAAACGACAGCGCCTGAAATTGCCCGGGCATTAGAAGAAATCGGCAAACCGCTCGGCGCTTTTGTCGCCTCTTCCGGAACGGGCGGAACCATTACCGGAACAGGTGAAGCGCTCAAAGAGCTTTTTCCGGATATCACCGTTCACGTTGTCGAGCCTGCGGGTTCGCCTGTATTATCCGGAGGAAAACCCGGCGCGCATAAGCTTGTAGGCACGAGCCCGGGCTTCATACCTCCGATTTTAAATCAAGACGTATATGATGAAATTATCAAAATCTCTGATGAAGACGCCTATACGACAACAAGACGCCTTGCTGCTGAAGAAGGAATACTTGTCGGGCCTTCGTCAGGTGCTGCCTGCTTCGCGGCAATCGAAACAGCAAAACGCCTCTCTCCTGACCAAGTTGTGGTCTGTATGACTGCCGATACAGGGGAACGATATTTATCAACTGATTTATGGTCATTTGTTTAAAAAAAGGACTGGCTTCCGCAGAAGCCGGTCCTTTTATTTTGCAAGTTCGTAGATTGCCTGCGCGTATAACGCTGTCGATCTCAACAGGTCGTCAATTTCAATATATTCATCCTTTTGGTGGGCGCTGTCAGGACGTCCGGGGAACAGCGGGCCAAACGCGACACCGGCTTTTAACGATCTTGCATAAGTCCCCCCGCCGATTGAGATTAAATCAGCTTTTTTGCCCAGCTGGCCTTCATAAACCTTTTGCAGGGTTTTGACTAACGGATGGTCTGCTGACACATGATGCGGCTTGCTGTCTTTGAATACGCCGAGCTCAAATTCAGATGCGCTTTCGAATGCATCGCGGATCACTTTGCTTTCCGCTGTTACAGGATAGCGGATATTGATCCCGAGCTCGCCTCCTTGCCCTTCTGTATAGCGCAGTGTTCCGACATTTAGTGTCAGCTCGCCGCTAATGTCATCCTCACAGTCGATATTCAGTTTCTTTCCTCTCGTATCATCTGAGAACTTGTCTGTCACAACTTGCACAAACCGCCGGCCTGCTTCGTCAAGCTCAGCCTGCTGCAGAAATTCGCACAATAAAAGGCCGGCATTGATTCCATTGTTCGGTTCCATCGCATGGCAGGAAAGCCCGTACATACGCAAAATGAGCTGTCCATTCTCTATTTCAGCCTCTCCTTTTTGATCCGTCGCGCGAAGCATGTCTTTAAAAGAATCAAGAATCGCTTCTTTTTTCGGCCCTTCAATGACAGCTTCCGCAGCGTCAGGCACCATGTTTAAGCGAAGGCCTGACTGAAATGAGACAAGCACTGTTTCTGATTCGGCTTGGTTTGGGTGATGCGGGATGAGCAATGAAGCATCAATGATCCCTTTTTCCGCGTTAATAATCGGAAAATCGGCGTCAGGCGCAAAACCCAGTGTTGGCATTTCTTCATGCTTAAAATAATGCTCCACGCATCTCCAATCGCTTTCTTCATCTGTTCCGATAATGATTCTGACACGCTTGGAAAGCGGCAGATTCATGTCTTTTACGATTTTTAGCGCGTAGAATGCCGCCATTGTCGGGCCTTTGTCATCAATGGCGCCTCTCGCATAAATCCGTCCGTTGCGGATATCAGCTGAAAACGGGTCACTCGTCCACCCATCTCCCGGCGGCACGACGTCAACATGGCAAAGTACGCCGACAATGTCATCTCCCTCGCCCCATTCAATATGGCCTGCAAAGCCGTCAAGATTTTTTGTTGTAAAGCCTTCTTTTTCTCCCAGCTCCAGCAACGAAGTCAGGCTTGCATTTACACCTTCTCCAAACGGTTTGCCGGGTCCGGCGGTTGTTTCATCCATTACACTGTTAATTCTCAAAAATTCCTGTGTATCACGAATTAAATCCTCTTTTTTTCTGATCACTTCGACTTCCCAGTTCATAACGATCCCCTTTCCGCAAGAAATGACTTGCAAAAACAAAATAAAACGAATAATATTAATGGTGTTTTGTTAAAATGTTCGTAATTGGAGGATACTATGTTTCATCTAAAAGAGCAGCAAACATCCATAAAGCAAGAAATCATAGCAGGGCTGACGACCTTTTTCACAATGGTCTATATTGTCGTGGTAAATCCGGTCATTCTGGCTAACGCCGGGGTTCCTTTCGACCAGGTTTTCACCGCAACGATTATTGCCTCCATTGTCGGAACGCTGTGGATGGCCCTGGCAGCAAATTATCCGATTGCTATTGCACCCGGCATGGGCTTGAACGCATATTTAGCCTTTCATGTTGTAAGCGCAAGCGATGGCGGAATCACGTACGCAACAGCTTTCAGCGCAGTATTTACAGCAGGGGTTCTCTTCATTATTCTATCGTTAACGCCTTTAAGAAAACAACTTATAGAAGCGATTCCAAACAATTTAAAATACGGGATTACAACAGGGATCGGGCTGTTTATTGCTTTTATCGGTTTGCGTCAGGCGGGAATTGTGGCCGCTGATGAGTCAAACCTGGTTACTCTCGGCAATCTGCATTCACCAGGTGTTATTTTAACGCTTGTCGGCCTTTTGATCAGTGTGGTCCTGATGGTGCGGAAAGTAAGCGGCGCTTTATTTATTGGAATGGCAGCTACCGCTTTGATCGCCTTTTTTACCGGCCAGCTGCATTTTTCAAAAGGCTTTATGTCACTTCCTCATTTGCCGGATGGCCTGATTATCTCAAATCCGTTTTCCGCTTTTGGCGATGTCGTTCATCATGGCCTGTACGCTGTCGTCTTTTCTTTTCTATTGGTCACGATTTTTGATACGACAGGCACGATGATCGGCGTTGCCGAGCAAGCAGGGCTGATGAAGAACAACAAGCTGCCGAACGTGCGAAAAGCGCTGCTTGCCGATTCAACAGCGACGACAGTAGGAGCTGTTTTCGGCACAAGCCCGACAACCGCATTTATCGAATCTTCCGCTGGTGTCGCAGCCGGGGGAAGAACGGGGCTTACAAGTTTGACAGTTGCTGTGCTGTTTGCGGCTTCTATGTTTTTCAGTCCGCTCGTCAGCGCCTTATCCGGCATAGCCGCGATCACCTCACCTGCTTTGATTATCGTTGGCAGCCTGATGATGAGCTCTGTGTCAAATATGAACTGGAAAGAGATGGACGAAGCATTCCCGGCGTTTCTTGTTATTCTCGCCATGCCATTGACATCCAGCATTTCTACAGGAATCGCGCTTGGCTTTATTTCATATCCGATCGTAAAAGCAGCGCGAGGAAAATGGAGAGAGATTCACCCTCTCGTCATCGTTTTCGCCATTCTGTTTTTCATCCAGCTATTTATTTTATAACACATACAGAAAAACCCAAACGTCGCCGTTTGGGTTTTTTTATGTAAACAATAAAGAAACAGCGGCCGCTAAAAAACAGCAGGCGGCAAACGCATAATGCAGCGTGTTGATACAGCTTTTTCTGGCCCGGTAATATTCGTCACTTTCCTTATCGGTGCCAATTAAAAAAGGGGCATCCATAACCTTGTCAAAAATAAGCGTAAGGATATACCGGCAAACACCTGTATACACCAGCAGCGCAATCAGCTTCAGCCAGATCGGGGAGACAAAAATCAAAATGGTGAAGGCTGACAAGAGCATGTACATCTGCCTCGTATACTCGCCATTCCTCAGCATGACTTTGAAAAACAATTCCTTATAACCTGTGCAGATTGTCCGTTTTTTAAATATCCTTTTTGAATTCCGGTACAATAACGGCTTTCTTCTCATTCTATCTTTTACTTTCGGGACTCCCGCCTCCTGGCTTATCATCATCACAAGCCCGGCAAGCGCAAGCCTGCTTTTTTTCTCTTCAGTCACCTCTGCTTCAAAAGCCGAGAACGAAGCTGTCTTTTTCAAACCGCGGACGAATGAGAAAATAAAAAACAAAATGCCAATAAGCGCAAGCACACCCGACTCAGTGAAAACGATCAGAACAGCAGAACCGGAGAAAAGAACGGCTCTGAACAGAATGTCGGCAATCCGTCTCGAAATGGAGCGCGGCTTTCTGATCCTGTCTTGCTTTAAAGATAAAAAGAATGTATGAAGGCCAAACAGGTAACACAATAGTGCAGCGCTTTCTGCCAATGTAATGTGAACAGAATGACTGATTAAGGGAAAAACTAAGAAAAAGAGCAGCAGCCATTTCGCCAGCGTGACCAAAAAAGAATACACAAGCACATACCGTTTTAGCTGATAGATCATCTCTTTCTTTTGCAGCAAAAACACTTTGTCCGCTTCCATTAAAAACGTATGGATCGCGCCAGTACACACGATCAGAACACACACAGCGTACAGCCATCTCCATTCCATTACCTCCGACCACTCATAAAAAAGGCCTCTTCCGTTCAGCAAATCATTATACTGATAGATGACAAAAGCAAGCGCCGGCAAAACAATGTAGAGAGCGACTGTCCAGTCAATGACCGAATGGAAAACGTTAAACTGATACTTGTAATAGTCAATCAGCCTTCGAAAAAAGAGCGATCGCCCGTTCATGACCGATCACCTTGAACCGCCTTATAAAAACAATCAAGCAATGACCGCCCCTCTAATCCGGTCTGGTCCTGAATATCTTTCAATGTGCCTTGGAGAAATAAAGAACCCTTCTCAATCATGTAAAACCGGTCGCAGATTTTTTCCGCGGTATCGAGTACGTGTGTGCACATGAGAATGCCGGCTCCCCGTTCTTTTTCAGCCTTAAGCATGTCCACAAAGCGTTTCGTCGATATCGGATCAAGGCCGATAAACGGTTCATCAATCACATACATATCCGGCTTGGAGAGAAAAGCCTGAATAAGCATCAGCTTTTGCTGCATGCCTTTTGAAAAGGTGACAGGCAGCTCATGCATGACATGGTCAAGCGAAAACGTCTGCAGCAGGCTTTGGGCCCGGTGCGTAAATTCACTCTCCTCAATACCGTGGAGCGTGCTGATCAGATCCAAATGCTCCCACAGCGTCAATTCTTCGTAAAAGGACGGATGCTCCGGAATATATGCGAATGAACAGTCGTTCCAGGCAATATGCCCTTTAAAGTCTTCTGAGAGGCCGAGTATCGCCTTGATTGCGGTGCTTTTTCCGGCCCCGTTAGCTCCGATCAGCCCGACTAGCTCCCCTTTGCCGACTTCCAAAAAAACATCGGCGAGCACTTTTTTTCGGCTTATATACCCAGCCTGTTCTATTGAAGCTTCAAGCAATTTTGTCAAATCTCGCCCACCTCCAAAATTTACTACGAACCAGAATAAAAAAAGTTTCTTTAACCATAATAATATTGTGCCGAAATACATAGTAATCCAACAAGGATGGCTGCCCAGCTCGAATTGGAAAAAATTAATAGAAGTTATCCCTAGATTCATCACTGCGATATCGTGTATAATGAGGGCGAATTATCTAAAAACTTTAGATGTCTGCCTTAGTTGCTATTTCGTACGCAGTTGATAGTCGTGAGTTGTGGTTAGTCAAGTCCATCCGATCTTATGATAGGGAGTGGTTTTTTGAAACCTTCAACAAACCGTATGCTAACTCGAATCAAATCAGTTTACATGTTTATCCAAGAAAAAGGTCTTGTGACAACACAGGAACTGGTTGACGAATTCGGCATTACACCTAGAACGATTCAAAGAGACTTAAATGTGTTGGCATATAATGATCTTGTTCATAGTCCAAGCCGTGGCAAGTGGGAGACAACGAGAAAGAAAGTAAAGATTACCTCATAAACTTGAAAAATTACATAGGGCCGCCTGTGAGCGGCCTGATAGATACGGGGCGAAGATCTTCTGAGCCTTGTTTTTGTGTGTTTATATACAAAAAATCCTAAAACGTTTTCGTTTTAGGATTTTGTCATCTTTTCAGCGTGAATGAAAACCCTTGAAGTCTAGGAAGGACGAGCATCGGAGCACAGCGAATGTCGGAATTCGTGAGCACCGACGCGCAGGCCTGACAACGAATGCGAGGGTTTGTCGACACGCTGAAATCCCGCATCGAAATGCGGGATTTTTTCATGCTTGCGGCTCATTCAGCAAATGAAGTTCTTCTTCTGTAAGCTCACGGTATTCTCCCGGAGCCAGAGCGGGATCCAAGGAAACCGGCCCCATTGAAAGCCGCTTCAGATAAATCACTTCATTGCCGACAGCCTTTGCCATCTGCTTGACCTGATGGTATTTACCTTCTGTAATCGTCAGGTGTATCACGGTATGGCCATTGTCATTTGCTTTGATTTCCGCTTTTGCCGGCTTTGTTTTATAGCCGCCTTCTATGTAGACACCCGCTTCCAAATCAGAGATGTCTTCTCGTGAAATCTGTGATGTTAAGTGGACTTCATACGTTTTTGGAACATGCTTTTTAGGCGAAAGGAGCCGATGCGCGAGCTGGCCGTCATTTGTGAGCAGCAAAAAGCCCTCTGTATCCTTATCAAGGCGGCCGGCTGGAAACGGCTCAAATCTCATCTCTTCCGGCGTCAGCAGATCGACCACTGTTTGCTGCCGGCTGTCCTCTGTCGCCGACAGCACTCCCTGCGGTTTATTCATCATCAGATAGATGAACTCGCGGTAATCAACCGGTTCCCCATATACAGTAACCTCCTGCTTATCAGGATCAACGTGCGCTTTTACATCTTTGGCCGGTTTGCCGTCGACCATGACGGCTCCCGCCTTCACAACCGCCTTGACTTCTTTTCTGGAACCATACCCGCTATTGGAAAGCAGCTTATCAAGTCTCATTTGCAATCTCTCCTTTATAAAAGAAAGCCCGCAGCATGCGAGCCCTCTGTTGTATCATATTTTGTTCATCAGCCGGCATGTTTGCCTCTCTTTAAGAATCCCGGCAAACGGCGGCCTAATATTTTCTGCAAAAATCCTAACCGGTAGCCGCAATACAGGTACACAGCTCCGCCAACAGCGGCCGCAATCACTACAACGATCGCAGCTTGCAGCTGGCCATCCTGATAGGAAATAAAGAAACTTAATGCCCATTGCACGATTTTCACGGCTATAGCCATAATAGCTGACAAGATCAGCATCAATACAATCCGTTTGACTAATATCTTATAGGAATAGCCTGCATGACGCTTAATCATGATAAATCCATATAAAAGTGAAGCAATATATCCTAGCGCCGTCGCTAAAATCGCGCCGTCAGCCTGCATCAGCTTGATCAGCGGAACATTCAGCACAAGCTTGATCACGACGCCGATGACAAGGCTGACAACCGCAAACTTTTGTTTGTTGATGCCCTGCAGAATGGCTGCGTTGACCGTAAATAAAGAGAACAGAATCGCAACCGGGGAATACCAAAACAGAATGTTTGCGCCCAGTTCAGGAAGAAGGCTCTCAGATCCGTAAAAGAACGTATACGTCGGTCCTGCCAATACAGAGATCCCGACAACAGCAGGAATAATTAAAAACAAGATTGTCTGCATCGTTTGATTAATCTGCTGATTCAGGAGCTTATAGTTTCCGCTAGTAAACGATTCAGTAATCGTTGGAATTAATGTCAGGCCGAAAGCTGTTGCAAGCGAAACCGGGATCATGACGAGCTTCTGCACATACAGGGTAAGAATCGCCATCATGTCCTGGCTGATAGCTTGATGGCCGGCTTCAATCATCGCTTTGTTAAATGTATTTGTATCAATGTAGTTATACAAAGGGATGGCCAGTCCCACAAAAACGTACGGAGCGGCATAGCTGAACAGCTCGAGAAACATTTTCTTGTAGCTTAAGTTTGCTGTCGGTCCCGTATTCGGCATCATCGCCAGCAGGCTGCTCTTCCGTTTGTTCCAATAAATATAGAGCACGATCAGTCCCCCGAAGGCGCCGATCAGCGCTGCGAATGTCGCATAACCGACAGCGATCACAAGGCCGCCGTTGAAAATTTTCAATATCAAGAATGTCGCACTCAATAAAAAGATGATGCGGACAATCTGTTCAACAACTTGGGAAACAGCTGTCGGTCCCATCATTTGGTGCCCTTGAAAGAATCCGCGGACAAGGCTCATAATCGGCACGACCAAAAGCGCTAAGCTGACCATGCGGATGACATAAACGACATGATCAATTGTCAGGCCATTATTATCCTTGCCTCCCAACGATATTTCCGCAAACATCGGAGCGGATAAATACAGAATGAAAAAGGCAATCATTCCTGTGACGAGCATAACCGACATGCCCGCCTTGAGCATTTTTCTGCTTGTTTCATAATCTCCTTTGGAATTATATTTGGAAACAAATTTAGAAACAGCGGCCGGAAAGCCCATCGTAGCGATATTCAAAAACAAAGTATATTGGTTGTATCCGTATTGAAATAACGCACCGCCTGTCGCCCCGACCATAATGCTGAAGGGAATTAAATAGACCATTCCCAGAATTCGCGATATATATGTACCGAGCGTTAATACAAACGTGCCTCTTAACAGTTTGCTTGACATGTTTCTTCATCACCATTTTCTACGAAGATTCAACTTTTCTATTTTACCACAACTGGGCATTTAGACGGTAATAAATACAAAAGCAATCTTGTGAACATTCAGGTTCGCGGCAAAAGACGTTTAAGGAGAGGCTTTCTTTCGCTATAATAGTACTGCGGACGGGGTGTTCGCACACGAAACGGAAAAAGAAAGTTGATGATAAAGATGAAACAATTTGACGTAATCGTAATCGGCGGAGGCCCTTCAGGCTTGATGGCTGCGATTGCAGCGGGAGAGCAGGGCGCTAGCGTTTTGCTGATAGATAAAGGAAATAAATTAGGACGGAAACTCGCGATTTCCGGCGGAGGCCGCTGCAATGTGACGAACCGCCTTCCTGTGGATGAAATTATTAAGCACATCCCCGGCAACGGGCGTTTTTTATACAGCGCGTTTTCTGAGTTTAATAATGAAGACATTATCAAGTTTTTTGAAAATCTCGGCATTCAATTGAAAGAAGAGGATCACGGCCGGATGTTTCCGGTGACAGACAAAGCCCAAAGTGTCGTTGACGCACTGTTAAACAGGCTGAAACAGCTCCGGGTAACGATCAGAACGAACGAGAAAATAAAATCGGTTATATATGAAGATGGGGGCGCAGCAGGGATTGAGACGAATAATGGCGAAATGATCCATAGCCAGGCCGTCATTATCGCTGTCGGGGGTAAAAGTGTGCCACATACCGGAAGCACGGGAGACGGCTATGAATGGGCCGAAGCTGCGGGCCATACCATAACAGAGCTGTTTCCGACAGAGGTCCCCGTTACATCTGCCGAACCGTTCATTAAGCAAAAAACACTTCAGGGCTTATCACTAAGAGATGTTGCTGTCAGTGTGTTAAATAAAAAAAGCAAACCGATCATCACACATAAAATGGACATGCTGTTTACCCATTTCGGCCTCTCAGGTCCCGCCATTCTCAGATGCAGCCAATTTATCGTGAAAGAGCTGAAAAAACAGCCGCAAGTGCCGATCAAAATTGATTTGTATCCTGATATCAATGAAGAAACGCTATTCCAAAAGATGTATAAAGAACTGAAAGAAGCACCGAAAAAAGCCATTAAAAACGTGCTGAAGCCTTGGATGCAGGAGCGCTATCTCCTATTCTTGCTCGAAAAAAACGGCATCTCTCCGAATGTATCGTTTTCTGAGCTGCCGAGGGACCCATTCAGACAATTTGTAAAGGACTGCAAGCAATTTACCGTTCTCGCAAACGGCACACTGTCTCTTGATAAGGCATTTGTCACGGGAGGCGGGGTATCAGTAAAAGAAATTGACCCGAAAAAGATGGCTTCTAAAAAAATGGAGGGGCTTTATTTTTGCGGTGAAATTCTCGATATCCACGGCTACACAGGAGGATACAATATTACCTCCGCCCTTGTAACGGGAAGGCTTGCGGGGCTCAATGCCGGTCGCTTCGCCCGCTCTTGACCAGCCTTTTCAAATTTTTACAAAACGCTGAACATTTGATAATTCTCCGCATTCATGGTAGGGTGAGACTTGTTTTGTTTCACCTGATTGCGGGGTAATTTTTAGAGAGGGATGATCTGCCGGCGTACGACCATACTAAGCCTGCGAGCAAGATATAGGCGTACACAAAAATTAGAGGGTGAGAAATTTTGAAACATATATCTAGTGTATTTTGGATTGTGATTGTCATCACAGCAGCAGCTGTATTGTGGGGCGTTATTTCTCCTGACAGCCTGCAAAACGTGTCTCAATCGGCACAAGCATTTGTTACCAATTCATTTGGCTGGTACTATCTTTTAGTTGTCTCTTTGTTTGTCGGGTTCTGTCTCTTTTTCATTTTCAGCCCGATTGGCAAAATTAAACTCGGAAAACCCGATGAAAAACCGGAATTCGGGTTGTTATCATGGTTTGCCATGCTGTTCAGCGCAGGCATGGGAATCGGCTTAGTATTCTATGGTGCGGCTGAACCGATCAGCCATTACGCAATTAGCTCTCCATCAGGTGAAACAGAAACCCCCCAAGCCTTCAGAGATGCGCTCCGCTATACGTTTTTCCACTGGGGTTTGCACGCTTGGGCCATTTATGCCATTGTGGCATTATGCATCGCCTATTTCCAATTCCGCAAAGGCGCTCCCGGGTTAATCAGCAGCACGCTGTCACCGATTCTCGGCGATAAAGCAAACGGCCCAATCGGCAAATTGATTGACTGCATCGCCGTTTTCGCCACTGTTGTCGGGGTGTCGACGAGTCTTGGTCTTGGGGCAACCCAAATTAACGGCGGTTTGAATTACCTGTTCGGCATTCCGAATACTTTTGCCGTTCAATTTATTTTAATTGCCATTGTGACAGTGCTCTTTTTACTTTCTGCGTGGAGCGGACTCGGAAAAGGCATTAAGTATTTGAGCAACACCAATATGGTATTAGCTGGACTGTTAATGCTGTTTGTGCTGTTTGTCGGACCTACGGTACTAATTATGAACTCATTCACAGATTCCATCGGACAATATATTCAAAATATCGTGCAAATGAGCTTCAGACTGACACCGAACGATCCTGAAAAACGCGAATGGATTAACGGCTGGACGATTTTCTATTGGGCATGGTGGATTTCCTGGTCTCCATTTGTCGGCATTTTCATCGCCCGGGTATCCAGAGGCCGGACGATCCGTGAATTTTTAATCGGTGTCTTGGTGACACCATGTATTCTCGCGTTCCTATGGTTCTCTATCTTTGGCGTATCGGCTATGGATCTTCAGCAGAACGGTACATTCAATGTAGCGAAGCTGTCAACTGAAACGATGCTGTTTGGAACACTTGATCACTATCCGCTGACAATGGTGACTTCAATCCTTGCATTGGTTCTGATCGCTGTATTCTTTATCACGTCTGCTGATTCAGCGACATTCGTGCTGGGCATGCAGACGACATACGGCTCTTTGAACCCAGCCAATTCAGTAAAATTCAGCTGGGGTATCATTCAGTCCGCCATGGCGGCTGTGCTCCTTTATTCCGGCGGGCTTGCCGCTTTGCAAAACACAGCGATTCTGGCCGCGCTGCCGTTTTCTATTGTTATTCTGCTGATGATTGCCTCTCTCTATAAATCGCTTTCGAAAGAACGAAGAGAGATCAAAAAAATGGAGAAAATCGACAAACCGAGAAGCCCCAGAGTGAAAAAGGCATATTAACAAAAAAGATCTTTCCGCACCCGCGGGAAGATCTTTTTATTTGCGATATAAAATAAGGGCGGAAAAACAGTAAAGCTGCTCGCCGTCTGGGTCGCACGCCGCCGAAACCGTATATTTGATATCAATCAGCTGCTCCTCCGATATCCCTTTTAAAAATGAATTGATTTCCGTCTGTAAGTCTTTTTCATGCTCTTCATCAAATACCGCCACCTTCAGCATTTTTATCCGCTCTCCTTTCTCTATCAATCTATTCCGTTTGGAACAGCGTTATGATAGAGAAATCATGATCACCTCATTTCCGGATAAAAAGCTTTCCGTATATGGCCCTGTGGCTCACCCTCTTGCTGCCCGACTTTCAGCAGTACGGCATAAACAATTCGCATATGACAGTAGCTGATCAGGCTGACGCTGAAAAAAGGGACAATGCCGGGCAGGTACGCAAGCAGGAAAAAGAGAGCGAGAGTCAGCGCAAACATGACGAGCGTATATTGCAAATACGCCACACTGAGCAAAAGAGAAAACTTCACATATAACCGTTTTTTCCAGTCAAAATGGACAAGCAGCGGAAACACATAAAAAAGCATGGATACGAACAAAAATCCAAATATCATAATGGCGAAGCGCAGGACATGCAAAAGGAAATGGCTCGGATAAATAAAGGCCAAATCGATATAAATAATCAATCCGATGATCGCCAGTACAGCGCCAATCAAATTTGAACGGAGAAATTCAGCCTTATATTCCCGCCAAAACGTCTGCAGTACAGGAACGTTGTCCTGTCCCTGGATCCATTTCCGCATGACAGCGAATAAAGCTGCGGTGGCGGGCATGATGCCGAACACCCCGAGACCGATCATCGTAAAAAACAGCCAAAGCAAGTTTGTATATGCAAATCTCATGATCCACTCACAGAAGCGCAGCACCTGCCCCATTGAACCATCATGCTCCACGGCGGCCCCTCCTTTTCGCATTATACATTTTGCATCTGAAAAAGCCTCTTAATGTTGATCGGCTTCTTATCGGCAACTGAGCGCCACATCCCTTCACCGACCGCGATGGAGTAGGCTCCCGCTTCAGCCCCGGCTAAGATGTCATAATGGCGCAGCGGGTCTTTTCCTAAAAAAAGATCCTCAAGCAAAAGCGGATCGCCTCCGCCGTGCCCGCCCTCGTTTTTGACCACTTGTATCGTCTGCTTTGATTCAAAAAGCGGATAATATTCAATCGTCTGCTCCGGAAAAGCAAACGGAATTCTGGAAGGCTCATGAAATTCATTTGATTCGATACGCCCTTTTGTGCCGTTGATCGTCAGCCGGTAGCCTTCATACGGGGCGGAAAATATGATCGAGTAGCTTAAAAGCGCGCCTCCGTCATATTTGACAGCCGCCACGTACGTATCCTCGATGTCAATCTCCTCGTCAAAAATACACGCGTCCGGCCTGTATGCAGTATACAAGCCGGATTGGTCTCCCGCTTGAAGATGATCATCCTTTACAGAAGCTTTGGAGGAGCGGGGATGCCATCTTGAATAGTAATGGCATTTTTCTTTGACCCGGCACGTCCCGCAAAAACGACCGTCTTCTTCCGGCAGCGGATTCCACTCACTGTCCGGCCCGTAGTAATTTAAAGCGCCATAAGCAAAGACCTCCGCCGGTTTTTGCCCAAGCCACCAATTAACGAGATCGAAGTGGTGTGTTGATTTATGGACAGAAAGGCCGCCGGAAAATGGTCTTGACCGGTTCCAGCGTTTAAAATAACTGGCGCCATGATACGTATCAATATACCAATTCAAATCAACAGAGGTTACCCTGCCTATTTTTCCGTCCAGAATCATTTCTTTCATTTTTCGATGAAACGGGCTGTAGCGATAGTTAAACGCGACGGTGACTTTCCCTCTGCTTTTCGCCTCCGCCTCAAGGACCCGATTCGCATCCTGCACCGTCGTCACCATCGGTTTTTCTGTAATCACATCCGTATCCCACTGAAGGCTTTTTAAGATATATGTGATATGTGTGTCATCCCTGCCTGCCACTATGACGATATCAGGCTTTGAAACACGTATCATCTCATCAAAAGCGTCTTCGTTAAACTCAGGCACGTGGGCAAGCTCGGGGAACTTCTTCTTGCAAACGGCAAAACGTTTCGAATCGGCATCAAGCAATCCCGTAATCTCATAATGTGTTGAAAACCGCTCTATCAGCGGTTTGATAAACATACTCAGAGCTCTGCTGCTCACTCCGCAAATAACGATGTTCTTCAATGTCCTCACCTCTATCGGGCTTCAGTTAGCTGAGAAATCAGCTGCAGCGCTTCCTCTGTTTTTTTAGCATACACAGGGATAAACGCCGCCATATTGCGATTCAATCGAAAAGAATAGCCGTTCAGCTGCTTTTCCCCTTTTTTAATCTGAACGGCATAAACTGTTTTTTCTCCTGTTTTCTGATCAACAGCTATATAAGGAGATGTTTTTTTCACTGGCCATTCGTCTAACGGCTGAAAATTTTCCGGATCATCGTAAGCTTGAAACATGTCTTCAGGCACGATGAAAACATCCCCCTCACGAGCGGTGATTTCAGTCAGCAGTTTTTCCGGAAAGGCAGGCAGGATATCAACCTTCCCGGCTTTCTGCTCAGCGGCCTTTTTTATATTTTCCTGTACGCCTGCCTGCATATCTGAAAAGAGGATGACATGCATTCCGTCCGGCCTGCTTGAGCATGATGCCAAAAAGAGAATGGAGACGATCATACACAAAGCCGTACGTATACTCTTTGTCATTTCCCCGCTGACCTAAAAAGAGGCTCCAGTTCTGTCATGGCCAAAATAAACGCACCGGCCCCGTGCAGGTCGTTTGTGCTTCTTTCGCGGCTGACATAATAGTCATAGAAACCGGCCGATGTTCCGACACAAATATCTTTGACGAGGAACGCACCGTCTTTTGTTGTTTCGGTTTTATGCTGAATCAAACCTTGATACGCTTTTAACAGGACCGGTTCGTAAGCTTTGTCAAGATAGCCTTTATTGATTCCTTTTGCGATGGCGTACATGTACAGGCAGGATCCCGAGCTTTCCAGCCAGTTATCGGACCTGTCACCTTTGTCAACGATCTGGTGCCATAACCCCGTTTCCTCGTCTTGATAGCGGCAGATGCTTTCAATCATGTCCCGCAGCGTTTTTTTCCACACGTCACGGTTCGGATGCTTCTTCGGCAGCTCTTCAATCATCTCAGCAAGGGACATGACGTACCAGCCGATGGAACGCGCCCAAAATTCGGGTGAACACCCTGTCTCTTCATTGGCCCAAGGCATTATTTTCGCTTCGTCCCAGGCGTGATAAAAGAGACCGGTTTTTGAATCTTTCGTATGCTTTCTCATCAGCGACTCCTGAAGCACGACCTGATCAAACAGCTCCGGTTCCTGCTTCAGATTGGCGTATTTCAGCGCGAACGGCCCGCCCATGTATAGGCCGTCAAGCCACATTTGGTAAGGATAGCCGTCCTTGTGCCAAAAACCATCCTCAGACGTCCGATTCAGTGTTCCATATAAGCCGCGCAGCCTTTTTGCCGCTTTGACATACCGCTCATCCTTCGTCTGCTCGTATAATGGAAAAAGAATAAGACCCGCTTGAATGGCGTCGAGCTCATCTCTTCTAAATAATAGATTGCCATAATCATCAATTAAGAGATCTGCATAAGCCTTCGCATACTCGAAATACCGCTTTTCCCCGGTTGCTTCCCACAGCTGCAATACACCGCATAAGAAAACACCTTGATGGTAGTGCCAGCGGTTTGCAGGCGGCAGCTCCTCCACTGTATACGTGTTCATAATGGTTTTTGCCAAAGCCTCCGCGTACGTAAGAGGCGATTTTACAGCGATTGATTGATCCATTGATCCCATCCCTTTCTTAATAGATTCCTTCCTCGCCAAATTTCTTCGCCAAACGATTCGCAAGCATGACCAAAATCAGCCCGACCGCCGCTTTAAATACGCCGACCGCTGTACTGTAGCTGAACTGGCCCTGTTTTAGCCCTGCAGTGTAAACGTACGTATCAAAAATTTCAGCCACTTCCCTGTTTGTCGCGTTTAACAGCAAATACACATGCTCGAAGCCAAGCTCCAGCGTATCTCCGATTTTCAAAATCAGTAACACGACGATGACGCTTTTAATGGCGGGCAGCGTGATATGCCACATTTGCCGCAGCCGTCCCGCTCCGTCCATTTTCGCCGCTTCATACAGCTGGGGATCCACCGCTGTCATGGCCGCCAGATAAATGATCGTTGACCAGCCCGCTTCCCTCCAAATGACCTGCAGAATATACAGGGGCCGGAACCATTCTTCATTCAGCAGAAAATTGATTTTTTCGCCGCCAAAAAACACAATCAGTTCATTAATCAAGCCTCCGTCTACTGTTAAAAGCACAAACGACAGAGATACTACAATGACCCAAGACATAAAATGCGGGATATAAATCAGTGTCTGAACAAATTTTTTAAAAAGAGCGATCCGCACTTCGTTTAATAGAAGCGCCAGCAAAATCGGCACCGGGAAAAATATAACCAGGTTCAAAGCAAATAACACGAGCGTGTTTTTTAACAGGAGAAAAAATGTGGGCTCTGTAAACAGCCTGATAAAATGCTTCAGCCCGACCCACTCACTGCCCAAAATGCCGAGAAACGGCTGATAATCTTGAAACGCAATCACGATTCCCCACATCGGGACATACTTAAAAAGCAAAAAGTAAATACACCCCGGCAAAATCATCAAGTACAAATATTTCTGCTGGATCAACTTGCTTAGTAAGCGCTTTCTTTTTTCTTTTTTAAAAATGACTGCATCAACAGCCGGCGCTTGCGCTTCTGCTGTTTTCATCTTTTCCAAGCCTCCTTTCACATCTTCTTGCATTCACTGTAGCGCAGCAGGCAAAAGTCCGTCTACAATCATATGATCACATCCTGCCTTATCCCTTTATGATCAAGGATTCAGCCGTTCCACCTGAAAAAAAGACACCAATATTAGAAAATGATTATTGACAATATCTATCAATCTTTGGATTAATTGTATTAAGGTGAAGTGGATGTTATGAAATGGGGGGTTTTATGAAAAGAAGCCAATACAAGTTTTATTACAAACTGATCACGTTTTTCTGTCTGCTCAGCACTATTCCGGTCATTCTTGTCGGATTGTTTTCATACGAGCACTCTCAGAAAACGGCCATCTCCAACGTTACGGAGGAAAAGCTCGACACACTCCAGCAGACCCAGCAAAGCATCGAGCACATATTGAAAACCGTCGATCACTCTTTAACCCACTATGTGAGTTCGCCGCCTCTCCTTCGCACACTGTCCGAGCCTTTGCACTCTGACCAATTTCAAATCTATAACCAAGTGAACCAAGAGCTCAACTATCTGCAAAGCTTTGATACCGACCTATCCAACATGACGCTGGTCAGCTATATGAAAAAATGGTACATGAACAATTCAGGCTTGTACCGGTTGAATACAGATTCTCTTCATGAAGCAGCCGCAGCGTACACGCAACATAAAGCAAGCCGCTCGTATTGGACGCTTGAGGAAAACAACCATTTGATTTCGACAAAAGAAGGCACTTCAGACAACTGCCGCTACAATATCAATTTAATTAAACAGCTTCCTCTGAACAGCACAAATACAAAGGGATTGGCCGCCGCAAGCATCCCGAGCTGTTCACTTGTCAAAAACATGCCTGACTATTCAAACGCCAACAACTTGTTTATCATTGATGAGAAAGGCCGCATCATCCTGCATAACAGCATGTCTGACATCGGTACATCTCTTCAAAACGACGACTTTGTGCAAAAAATGCTGACGCAGACAGCCAAAAGCGGACAGTTTGAAACAGTTATTGACCGCATTCATTATAAAGTCACCTATCAAAAATCTGACTATAACACATGGACTTATTTCTCTCTCGTTTCCTTGCCTGAATTAAAAAAAGAAGCCAAGTCAATCGGCTGGATCACCTTTACGGTATGCTTTATTTTGTTAACGCTTTCATTATTATTCTCTTGGCTAGGCTCCCGCCATTTTTACAAGCCGATCAGGGTGCTTTACGAATCATTCGCAAGGCACGGCGCCCTACAAGAGAAACAGCCGCCACAAAATGAATTTGAATTAATTGAACAGAGCTTTAAACAGCTGAAGGACAGAAATGACGACCTTGAAGAAACGATGAAACAGCAGGCCACCCATCTGCAGCAATATTTTATGGTCAGGCTCATGCTCGGAAAACTGACGGATGAGGAGGTCAATAACCGTTTTGAAAGTCTCGGTTTAAAGCAAAATTGGCGGCACCTCGCCCTGCTTGTGCTCCAAATTGACACGCTGAATCATACACCTTATGAGAAAAAAGATATGGATCTGCTTTTGTTTGCCGTCAACAGCCTGATTGAGCGCAATATTCCGTCAGACAAACATCTTGCCCCCGCCGTCGTGGACAAACAGCAGGCCACCATTTTGATCAATCAGAACGGGACAAAGGAAGAATTCACGACTGAGCTGAATGAAACCGCAAGGATGATTCAGGAAAAAGCGGAAGCTGAGCTGCAGCTGTCTGTCAGCATCGGCATCAGCCAGCCGTTTGATGCGCTCGCAAAAGCGAAAACAGCTTATGCGGAAGGATCGGAAGCGTTGAAATACCGGCTCAAAGCTGAAAACAAATCGATTATCTTTTACGAAGATCTTGACCAGAAAAAAACCTTCAAAACCCATTTTCCAAAGCAGCTTCAGCATGAGCTGTTCGATGCCGTAAAAGCCGGTGACAAGGAGAAAGCGGATAAATGCCTGCACGCGATTTTACAAGCCATTTTCACCCAAAACACCAACCCGTATCAATTCCAAATCGCCATCGCCCGCTTTTTGAACCACGTGATTGAGCTGATGCATGTGCTCGGGATCGAATTGTTTGAGCTTGAAGAAAACAAAATGCTGTATGACCAAATTTTTGAGCTGAAAACGTTCGAGGATACCGAAAACTGGCTCAAAAATGAGTTCATTGATCCGATGACAGACAAAGTGAACGCCCGCGCGGATGCCCAGTACAAAAATATTTCCGACAATATCATTCATATCATCCACCATGAGTTTGAATCCGATTTGACACTGGACGAAATCGCCCGCAGGCTGCATTACAATCCAAATTATTTAAGCAGTATTTTCAAAAAAGAAATGGGCATTTCATTCAGCGAATATGTCTCCAGCTACCGCCACCACATGGCGAAAAGCTGGCTTGCCGAAACCGACATGGCTGTAAAAGACATTGCCGAAAAGCTGAAATACAAAAACTCGCAAAACTTTATCAGATCATTTAAAAAGCTGGAGGGAATTACACCGGGAAACTACCGCCAGCAAAAAAGAGGCATGTAAAAAACCCAAAACCGCTCGCGCGTTTTGGGTTTTTCCAATGTTATTTTGTTTGTTTAAACGCTTCTTCATACTCCTGAATAATCTGCTTTCCGCCGCTTGACTCCCATTTTTCCACTTCTTTATCAAACTGGCTTTCTGTGATGTCTCCAATCATATATTTATAGGTCGCGTCATCAATGATTTTCTTCAGTTCATCTCCCCGTTCCGACTCCGCGGCGGAATAAAGGCTTTCAGCAGGGTTTGAGACGATGATCTTTTCATTGTCTTCGGTCAGCTCCTCGTACGCCGTCCGAAGCGGATCCCCCGTGTTTTTTAAGTAGGCTTTATCAATGGCGATTAAAGCGGACAGCGGCTGAATATCAGTCTGCCAGTCTTTCACTTGGCTTTCCTCGCGTGTGAACGTTTTGCCTTCTCCTTTGTTGTAATGAACGCCGTCAATGCCGTAAGTCATCAGGCTATAGACGTCCTCTTCGGCGATCCGGTCAAAAAACGCCAAAATCCGTTTAAGCTCGGCTTCTGTTTTCACACTCGTTTTCGGAAAAGCAAATAAGCCGTTATGCCCTCCTGATGCCCACACACGCTCTTTCCCGTCCGGGCCTTTTATGCGGTTAATGATTTCAAGCTTCATCGATTTATCGGAGGCATGGTCGCGCAGATTGACCGCATCTACCATATTCCCAATATAGATGCCGGCTTTTCCTTGAGAAAACAGCTCCTGCTGCTGGGTTTTGCTTGTGACGGGAAAATCCTTATTCATATAGCCGTTCTCACGCAGTTTTTTCATGTAGTTCATTGTGTCTTTGTATTCTTGCGTCATAAAATCCGGCGTGAATTTGCCGCCTGATTCCTTCCAATCTGTCGGCATGCCTTCATACGAGCCCAGCGTTTTAAACGCGCCGTAAATTAAGTCATTGCGGTCTGTCAGCCCGAATGTATCGTCTTTCCCATCCTTATCCGGGTCGTCCTCCGTAAACGCTTTGGCCACTTCATAAAGCTCATCCAGCGTTTTCGGCGTTTTCAAATTCAAATTGTCCAGCCAGTCCTTCCGAATGACAATCCCTTGTCTGGAAAGGGGACGTTCTCTGTATATCCCGTAGAGCTTGCCATCGATCGTTACGTTTTTATTAATGAGTTTGTTCATGTTGTTTAGGTTCGGATAATCTTTGATATAATCGCCAATCTCCCAGAACATTCCTGATCTGAAGGCATTCATGACTGACGAATTTTTAATATCCTGGATGGTCACGATTTGCGGAAGATTGCCGGCAGCCAACGCCGCATTCAGCCTGTCTTCTTTCACCGCGTCTGGAACCCAGGTGATGTCGAGTTCTGTATTTGTCAGCTTTTCGATTTCTTTAATCGCCCTGTCTTTCGGCGGCTGCTGGTGATACAAAATCGCCATCCAAGACAGCTTTACCTTTGAATCCGGGCCAGCTTTGCCTTCAGCCGAAGACTGGTCAGCTCCTTTACAGCCCGCCAGCACTCCGCCGAGTGCCAGTACAAGCACAATCAAAAGCATCCTCCATTTGTTTCCCATCGTACCCCTCCGTTTCATATTTCTTTTATCCTTTGACAGATCCCAGCAAAGCTCCTTTTGCAAAATGCTTTTGTATAAACGGATAGACAAGCAGAACCGGGATGGTCGCCACCACAATCACGGCCATTTTAATGGTTTGCTCAGGCGGCGGGCTGCCCGACCCCATTTCAGACATATCCCCCTGCATCCCGCTTGATACAATCACGATTTGGCGCAGAAGCACCTGAATCGGCCATTTCGCTGAATCATTTAAGTACAAGATCGCTGTCATATACGTGTTCCAATACGTAACCGCATAAAATAGTGAAATCGTTGCGATCGCGGGAAGAGACAGCGGCAGCACAATTTTAAAGAATATGCCCAGATCATTGCACCCGTCAATTTTCGCGGACTCTTCCAAGCTTGACGGGATATTTTGAAAGAAGTTTTTCAGAATGATCAGGTTAAAGGCATTAATGGCTGTCGGCAAAATAAGCGCCCAGTAAGAATCGAGCAATCCAAGCGATTTGACCACAAGGAAAGTCGGAATCATGCCGCCGCTAAACAGCATCGTAAAGACGACGAGAAACATGAGCGGCTGCCGGCCGATTAAATCACGGCGGGATAACCCGTAAGCCATCAGTGAAGAAAGAAACATGCTGACCGCAGTGCCTATCACTGTCACAAACACAGAAACTAGCAAGCTCTTATAAATAATATCTGTTGAAAAAATGTAACGATAAGCATCAAGTGAAAAAGTTGTCGGTATTAAAATGAATTTTTTTGACATGACTTCTTCTACTGTGGCGAAGGATGCCGCGATGACATGAATAAACGGAAGTACGCATATTAAAGCGAACATCAGCAAAAACCCGTAAATCAACATATCAAACAGGCGACTTTTCAGTGAATGTGCGATAGCTCCCACCTCTCTTTTTTGTAAGCGTTATCATTCTTTTTTAAACAAGCTGCAGCATGTGACGATATCGTGTCTAAAATGTAGCAAATCTGTGATTGCCATGTCTATAATCATTTGAACAGAGTCCCCGGCCGGTGGGGTGCTGCCGCGCGTGAAAGCCGATGACAAAAGAAAAAGAGCATAATCTTAGAAAATGATTATGCTCCGTTCTCTTCCTCTTCCAACAGCTCGGCCGTATTGATTTGAGGCGAAAAACCAAGTTCATTGACAGCTGTTTCAATGGACCATGGCCGGCCCGGATTATCAGAGACGGCGTAATAAGTGCCGTATCGGATATTGGTTTCAATGGCGGCTTTAAAAATCGACAGCAGGTCAGGGTGAGAAAGGAGTGTCTTTTTCGTCCGTTCTTTTTCATGCAGTGTATCCCTTTCATCTGTGACGACTGTTCCGATGCGAAGGTTGATCACCGAAAGCTTATTTTCCAAATAAAACAAATGGCCGATTTGTTCCGAGGTCAGCTTTAGTACACCGTACAAGTTTTTTGACAGCGGATAATCGCTTGTTGTGATCTCCCGTCCTAAGAGCGAACGCCCGTCTTCTTCGTATACATCTGTGACATGATTGCTGCTTGCGAACACGAGCTTTTGAATGCCGAGCTCCGCTGCGGCGCGGCACAGATAATAGCTTGCCCTATAGAAAACATCCGTCATTTTTTCAAATTCCGCGATGTCCATGACATCATATTTGATTTTGACTGCCAATAAATTCAAGATCACATCAGTGTCCTTCGGAATCTTCTTCAACAGCTCCTCATAATTTGCCGCGTCAGCCTGAATGGAAGAGGCTGTGCCATCGAAATGATTTTTATCAAGCACTGTCACTTCATAATCTGATATAAGCCCTTCGGCAAGCAGTCTCCCAATCACACCATTTCCGCCGGCGATCAGCACTTTTTTCACTGTGTTCACTCCCCTTTTTTATAGAATGCCCATTTTGGGCGGGGCTGACACTTTTTTTGGCACTCACATGCTTAGGGTTATTCAAAAGCCACCGGCAGCTCCTCAAGCGCCCGAAAGCCAAAAAGCGGCCGGTACCGCCGTTCAGAACCAGCGAGTTTGAGGCCGGTCATTCGCTGCAGAATGGCATTGACCGCAATTTGCGCTTCTAATCGTGCCAGCGAGGAACCTAGGCAAATATGATGGCCTTGCCCGAATGATAGATGCGGATTAGGGCTTCTGGTCAAATCGAAGACATCGGCGTTCGTGAATCTGTTTGGATCTCGATTGGCAGCCCCTAACAGAAGATAGACTTGTTCCCCTTGACGAATCGTCACCCCGCTGATGTCAATATCTTCTGACGCCACTCTGGCTGTCATTTGCGTGGGGCTTTCATAGCGTAAACATTCCTCAATGGCGGAGCCAATAAGATCCGGGCTTTCTTTCAGCTTCAAAAGCTGTTCTGGATGCTGCAGCAGACAAAGGATTGAATTGCTGATGAGATTGACCGTTGTCTCATGCCCGGCAATCGCCAGCAATAGGCACGTAGATGCCAATTCCTCTTCTGTCAGCTTATCCTTTTCTTTCCCCTTCAAAAGCATACTGATCATATCCTGCTGCGGATGCCGTTTTCGCTTTTGAATCAGCTTCCTAAAATATGCCATAGCCTGTACAGCAATATGATTGCCCTCTGTTAACGCCTTTCTTGACCGGGTAAAATCAATCGTTTGAATGAGGCTTGCAGCCCAATCTTTTAATTGCTCCCTATCTTCCTCCGGTACACCTATCATGTTGGCTATGACGAAGCTTGCTAAAGGAAAAGCAAAGTCCGAAATCACCTCCATCTTTTTTTCACCTTGCACTCGATCGAGCAAATGATGGACAGTTTCATCGATATACGGACGATAACGCTCTGCCATTCTCGGAGTAAACGCTCCGCTGGCCAGCGTCCGCAATCGTCTATGATCAGGCTGATTCTGAAACAGCATCATCTGACTTTGCACATGTTGAAGATCCTGATATTTGATTGACGTCTCAGGGAGCGGGGGCCGGACTTTGAATCTGGCATCTTTTAAAATAGCTGCCGTTTCTTCATATCCTGTGACATACCAGCCCGGGTATTTCAAGAAACTCCCTTTATATATAGAATGAATAGCGCGCAATGTTTCGTAAAAAGGATATGGGTTTTTCAAAAACTCAGAAGATGCAGTTGGAAATGCAATTGTCATGTGATCTTCTCCTTTCTGTTCAAAAATAAAAGCAATCGACATCACACCGATTGCTTTTCGTGATTCTCTCAGCTTTTCACACTTAAACTGGCCTTCATTTCTTCGACTGATTCGACTTCAAAGCCTAAATCATTCAGCATTTTATGGTCCTCCGTCTCCTCTTGCCCGGCAGTTGTTAAGTAATCTCCGACAAAAATGGAGTTAGCGGCGTAAAGCCCTAATGGCTGCAATGAGCGGAGATTGACCTCTCTTCCTCCTGAAATGCGGATTTCTTTTGACGGATTGATAAAACGGAACAGCGCCAGTACTTTCAAACAATACAGCGGGTTTAGTTCGTTGACGCCTTCTAGCGGCGTGCCGTCAATCGCATGCAAAAAATTCACCGGAATGGAATCCGCGTCAAGGGCCTTTAAGCTTTTTGCAATGTCGATGACGTCCCGTTTCGTCTCCTTCATTCCGATAATGGCGCCGGAACATGGAGACAGCCCCGATTCTTTTGCGATTTCGACCGTATTGACCCTGTCATCGTATGTATGCGAAGTCGTGATGTTTGAATGGTTTCGCTGTGACGTATTCAAATTATGATTATAGCGGTCTACTCCGGCTTCCTTCAGCCGCTTCGCCTGCTCAGGCTTTAACAGTCCGAGACACGCACAAACCTTCAGTCCATATGTTTCTTTAATTTCCTGCACCGCGTCTACGACCTGATCCACTTCTCTGTTAGACGGCCCCCTGCCGCTTGCCACGATACAATATGTGCCGATATTCAGATCGTGCGCCCGCTTAGCGCCTTCCAGAAGCGTTTCCTTATTCACCATCCGATAAGACTGAATCGGCGCGTTTGAAATCGAAGACTGTGAACAATAGCCGCAGTTTTCCGGACAGAGCCCTGATTTGGCATTCATAATCATATTGAGCTTCACTTTTTTTCCGTAAAAGTGTTTTCTGATGTGAAAAGCTCCGTGCATTAAAAGCAAAATATCTTCATCTGGACAGTTTAAAATAGAAAGCGCCTCTTCGTCGGTCACTTCTACCCCAGCCAGCACCCTGTCTGCAAGTTCCATCCATTGATTCATACTCATACCCCCACTTGATTCATCAGTAATGATAGATTGATATGGTCTTTTGCCATATGCAGAACCGTTTCTTTCGTAACGTTTTCAAGCTTTGGCGTAATCCCTAAAATCGGCACACCGCATAAGCGCTCAATCATCTCAGGATTGGTTTTTTCATCATCATCAGGAGAATCACTGATTCCATTGATGACAATTCCGGCGATTGGCAGACCCATGCTTTTTGCATATTGGACAGTTAAAAAGGTATGATTAATGGTTCCGAGATGAGGACGAGCCACAATAATCATCGGAAGCTGCAACGCTTTGATAACGTGACTGACTAAATAATCCTCTCCCAGCGGCACAGAAATACCGCCAGCACCTTCTACGATGTAGCATTCATGTTTCTCTCTTATCCGCTCCCAATGGCGCAAAACCGCCCCCATGGTGACAGCCTTTCCCTCCAGCTTTCCTGCGACATATGGCGCAAGCGGCGCATTGAAGGCAAAAGGCGTAATATCTTCATGAGAAAGACCCGTCTGTGACATGTCTTTTAAGAGACTCGTGTCGCTCTCCGGATGATGACGGGATATACCGCTTAAAAAAGGTTTAAAGACTCCGACGTCTTTGTTATGTTCTCTCAATAAAGCGGCAAGTCCGCTGGATATCACCGTTTTCCCCACTTCTGTATCTGTTCCTGTCACAAAAAAACCCCTCAAATGATGTGCAGCTCCTTTCCAATGGAATGAAATGATGTCAGCAAATGTTCAATATCACCCAAACTGTGGTCAGCAGTGATGGTTAATCGGATTCGGCTTTCACCGGGCGCAACGGTCGGCGGCCGAATGGCAGGGGCGTAAATCCCATTGTCCTGCAGCTTTTCAGCAAATGTAACCGTTTTTCGGGTATCGCCGATGACCACAGGAATAATCGGCGTGTGATCCCCTTTCACCAAGTAACCCATATCCTTCAGACTGGTTCTGATCATGTTAATATACGAAAATAAAAGCTCCCGTTTTTCCCCGCAGGCTTCAATCATGCCGAGAGCCTCGTAAGCTGCCGCACAGCTGGCTGGCGGAATCGCGGTTTGAAAGATAAATGTTCTGGCATGGTTTAGCAAAAAATCGATAAAGATCGCTGAACCTGCCGCAAAGCCGCCTTCCGTGCCGACAGCTTTGCTTAAGGTGCCAATCACAATGTCAGGACAAACGCCAAAGTATTCACTCGTTCCTCCTCCTGATTCACCTAAAACACCTGTGGCGTGGGCATCATCAACGATCACGAAGGCATGATAACGTTTGGCAAGTGAGATGATCTGATCAAGAGGGGCGATCGTGCCATCCATGCTGAATATTCCGTCTGTAACGATAAAACGGCGCTGATAACGCTGTGTTTCATTCAGCTTGTTTTCAAGATCATCCATATCAATATGCTGATAAACAACTGTATCAGCCTTAGACAGACGGCAGCCGTCAATCATACTTGCATGATTCAATTGATCACTTAAAATGACATCTTCTTTTTCTGGTAATGATGAAAGGACACCGATATTGGCCAAATAACCGCTCGAAAACAGTAAAGCCGCTTCCGTCCGTTTAAAGCCGGCAATCTTTTTTTCAAGCTTTTCATGCCAGACCGAATTGCCTGTCGTTAAACGGGAGCCGCTGCTTCCCGCCCCAAATTGGTGCAGTGCTTCTTGGGCCGCAGAGATCAAGCGGCTGTGGCTTGCAAGTCCTAAATAATTGTTTGAGGACCAGACCGTTTGATCCTTGCCGTCAATTCTCCTCTCTGGAACCGGAGCCCCATTCATTGTCCGCAGGTTACGGTATACGCCGGCTTCCTTCACACTGTCTAATCGCTCGTGTAACCAGGCGTCAATCTTCAAGGCCGGTTACCTCTTGGATCGCTCGTTTCATAATGGAAACCATTTCCTCAAGCTCTTCAGCTGTGCTGGCGAGAGGAGGCAGAAATGCAATCACGTCCCCCAGCGGCCTTGTCAGCATGCCAAGCTCGCGCATCTTTAAGGAAACTTTATAGCCAACCCGCCGATCAGCTGGATAAGGCTTTTTGGTTTCCTTTGATTGAACGAGCTCCGCGCCGCACATAAAGCCAAGCTGGCGAATATCTCCAACATAAGGAAGTTCGTGCAGACCTTGCAGAAGGACATGGAGCTTTTTGCTTTTTTCCGCTACTTGTTCCACAATATTTTCAGTTTCAAATAATGCCAGATTTTCAAGCGCAACTGCACAGCCAAGCTGATTTCCTGTATAGGAATGGCCGTGAAAAAAGGTTTTTAGGTTTTCATAATCATCATAGAATGCCTTGTAGATGTCTTCAGTGGCAAACGTAACGGCGATTGGCAAATAGCCTCCTGTAATGCCTTTGCCGGCAGCCATCAGATCAGGCTGGACATTCTCGTGCTCACACGCAAACATTTTTCCGGTACGGCCAAAGCCTGTAGCCACTTCATCAACAATCATTAAGACATCATACGTTGTACATAGCTCTCGCACGCCCGCCAAATATCCCTCCGGCATCACGATCATACCGGACGCCCCTTGAACCATTGATTCAATGGAAAGCGCGGCAATTTCCTCATGATGTTCCTCGAGCAGCTGTTCAAGCTCTCGCAGGCACGCATCACGGCACTCATCAGGATCGCCGCTTTCAGAGCGATATACATAAGGAATCGGCGCTTTGTAACTATCAAACATTAACGGCCCGTATACGTGGTGGAACAGCTCAATTGAACCGACACTGACGGCGCCAATCGTATCGCCGTGATAGCCATTTTTCATAGCGATAAATGTTTGTTTCTCAGGCTTTCCGATGTTCTTCCAATACTGAAACGCCATTTTCAAGGCTATTTCCATCGCTTCGGCACCGCTGTCTGAATAGAAAACTCGCGTGAGCTTTGCTGGACTGATGCCGATTAATGCTTCGGCAAGCTGAGTTGCAGGAACGTTGGTCATGCCCAATAACGTGGAGTGCGCGATTTTTCCGAGCTGATTTTTTATCGCGTCATCTAACTCCTTTTTGCGGTGCCCGTGGACATTAAGCCAAACAGAAGAAAAACCGTCATAGTATTCCTTGCCGTTTATGTCTTTGACTTTGATTCCATTGCCGCTTTCGATGATTAAGGGGTTTTCATCATAATCTTTCATTTGGGTAAAAGGCAGCCAGAGGTGCTTTTTACTGTTTTCTATCAAATCATGAGTCATGGACTTCCTCCCACTCTATCAAAATAGGCTGCTTCTCCAAATCTTGTATGTACGTGTTTGCATCTTTGGAGCCATCAACAAAAAAGATTCTGCAGCCCTCTTCTGTCCCGTATTCTTTCATTGCTGTAATACGCTGATAGCCCATTTTCTTACCCGCAACGTAGCCTGTTATGTAATCAGGGTCATCTGACCAGCATAGTTCTGCAACGGCTGCCGGGTGCCGGCTAACCTTTGAAGCGAGCGCAAGTGCCTCTTTTATTCTAGAATTTGACGGCACGTGACAGTGAAGCGCCCATTTTTCAAAATTGGTGTCCGGCCAATCCATTCTGGAGACCCGCACCCCTTTTCCTTTTGTTTGATCAATTCGCTTGCCAGAGTGAATATCAAACAAAACCGCTCCCCTGACACCCGACCATTCAGGAATTTGTTCGTATGCTTTTTCAATTACTTCTCTGGCAACGCCTTCTCTTTCTAATAACAATCGGGCAAGCTTTTGTCCCTCTTCAGGAGAGCTTACTTCATTCGTATGCACTGGCAATGGCTGGATGGTTTTGATCGGTTCACGAACCTCTTCAAATTGAATTTGCATAAAATCAGGTTTTCCTCTTGAATGAGATAGCCCTTTTTCTAATAAGGCATTGACTGTACGCGTCATCTCATGGAAAGGAATAAGCCGTTCTCCGCCGGATATATGCTTTCCGCCCTCTTCATGAGATCCATTCTTGGAAGCCCTCATTCTGACACTATAAAATGTTTCTTCTTGCATCGTTTCTCGCCCTTTCACTGATATCTGAAGAACGTGTATCTTATTCTATTCAAAATGTTAACCAATTATAAATAAAGGTTAACAATTAGAATATTATTATTCACATATGATTCTGTCAATATAAGAAATCTCCATTTTGTTTTTGGGCAGGTTCTTGAAACGAGCAAAAAGACCGTTTCACAATAAAACGGTCCTGGCCTTAGATGTCTATTCCTCTGCGTTTTTTTCGATTTCGATACTTCATGAACAAGCTGATCCCATTTACCATCATCAGCCCAAAAATCGTATTGCCTAACGGCGCCCAGCCATTCTCACCTGTGAAAAATAAGGACAGGGCCACCTTCCCAATGAGTGCCGCATTCAATAGGATTAAACCAAATACAAGCGAACGCTTCCAAAAAGCAGCCAAAATAAAGCCAAGAAAAACCATCATGAAAGCAATTGTGAAAACAGCCGAGACCGGGCTGCTTAAAAGCATTCGCTCGAATTCCAGCACTTTTTGCATTTGCAGATGAATCTTCTTAGGTTCCGGAAACCAGACCATACTGCTCATCATCAATACAAAAGTGATGATGATGCCCTTCCAGCTGCGCTTATACGCGGCATAAACCAATACTAGTAAAAAAAGGGGGCGAATATACCAGCTTAATGGATTGAGATGCCTCCGGAAAGCCCAATCCAACATATCTTGTCCTTCCATTGGTTTCACTTCCCTCGCTCAAGTCTGAGCCTTTCTTCCAATTTCCCATGGCGGTCACAGCCACTTTTGCAAAAAGCGGACAGCTTCATGTCTCATGACTGCTGTTTCAAAATGGCCCGAAGCGGAACGGACCACCCGATAGCCATCAGAAGCACCCTGTCCAGCATACACCGCTGTCAATTCTTTTTCGATTTTGTTCACACCTTCAACCGGCGTTAACCGGTCGTGAACGCCCACAAGGCTAAGGTGCGGGCGCGGCGCGATCAGGCTTTGGATCTCCGTTGCTGAAAAATGCTTTGCAAGCGACGGGACGTAATAATAAAAGCCGTGCCGATCTAGATTCTGTGTTTTGATCAGCACATGATGATCTGCCTGGCTGCACAAATCCACGCACACCTTAATCCGATCATCGAGCGCCGCTGTCCACCACGCCATCAATCCTCCCATAGACATGCCGATGGTTCCGATTCTGTCAGGCTGAATATCAGGGCGTGACTGCATATAATCTAACGCTCTTAAACTGTCATAAATCATCATCCCCCACATTACTTTTCCGGTAAGAAGCATTTCTTTAAACATTTCGCTTTCCGTTTTTCCCCGCCGATCTCCAAATCCCCAATGGTCAATCGCAAGAACGCCGTACCCGAGAGCAGTCAGCTCATCGGCAAAAGAAGGCGCTTTCAAATAATCCGCTCCTTCAATCAGTTCACTTTTCCCCCTGTCATACCGGCCTCCGTGCGAATGCTGAAACAATACGGCTGGACACGGTCCTTCTGCGGACGCCGGCTTCACAAAATAAGCAGGCACCTTTTCATGTCCGTTTATATCAAGCAGGAGCGTTTCAATGATGTTTCCTTCTCTTTCTTCAATACACAATATCTCCGTGCTGATTTGCCTCCGATCAGGCAAATCTCCAAGCAATCGAAACAGCTGCTTTCTTCTTCCCGTACTCATTCCCTCACCCTTCCTTATTCGCTTACTTCACATTTACGAGACGGATCTGGTTTCCCCTTTATTTTTCTAAAACAATTCGCATCATTTACTAAATCTTTAGTAAATATAACGAAATATTCTGGAAATAATAATTGTAACCGCTTACTTTCATATGATAGTATCAAATTATCAAAAACAGATGAGTTCATATTTTACTAAATAGATGAGAGGGATTGCTATGGTTCGTATTAAAGATATCGCCTTGAAAGCTAATGTTTCCAGTGCGACTGTTTCCAGAATTTTAAATGAAGATGAGTCGCTTTCTGTTGCAGGCGAAACGAGACAAAGAGTCATCCATATCGCAGAAGAACTCGGTTATCAAACGGTTGCCAAACGGCGGAAAGCCCGCGGGCAAAAACAGCGGGCCCAGCCGCTGATCGGCGTGCTGAGCTGTCTGTCCCCTGATCAGGAACGGCAGGACCCTTATTTTTCTTCTATTCGCAAAGGCATTGAAAAGGAATGCTTTGAACAGGAAATTTTCATTACAAATTCGATTCATCTCGGTTCCTTCCAGGAGCATATCTTTCGGGAACTGGATGGTGTCATTGTCATCGGCCGTGTTCATGATGAAGCGGTTACGCACATCAGCGGAAGGCTGAAGCATGCCGTATTTATCAATCACTCTCCTGATCCGCAAGCGTATGATTCGATTGGCATCGATTTTGAATCCGCTTCATGCCAGGCGATTGATCACCTTGTCAATCTAGGCTACAAACGGTTAGGGTACATTGGCGGGCAGGAAAAAGAGCATACGCTGAAGGACGGCCAAAGCATTCGCAGAACCATTGAAGACAAACGTCTGACCGCTTTTTTAGAGTTTGCCGCTCCCAAGCCTGAGCATGTGCTCACCGGAGAATACAGCATGCGTGAGGGCTTTCGCCTGATGAAGAAAGCAATCGCCCAAGGCAATCTGCCGGAAGCATTCTTTATCGCGAGCGATTCCATGGCGATCGGCGCGTTGAAAGCGCTTCAGGAAGCGGGACTGCAGGTGCCGCGGGATATAGCGATCGTCAGTTTTAACGGTATTGAAGAAGCTGAATTTGCCAGCACGCCATTAACAACGATAAAGGTGTACACAGAGGAAATGGGCCGGACAGGCGTAAAACTGCTGCTTGACCGCCTCAATGGCCGAACGCTTCCTCACTGCGTCACCCTGCCCACCACATTACTCGTGAGACAAAGCTGTGGATATACAGCTAAGGAGGTGAACATAAGCAAGCATTCATCACGATAATAAGGAGGAAAAGATGAAACACACTTTTGTTTTATTTCTCTCTCTTATTCTGCTTATTCTGCCCGGATGCTCAGCAGAGAAAAGCTCGGCAGATTCCGCAAAAAAGACATTAACCATTTATTCTACAATGTCAACGGACAGTGAAAGAGCCACGTTCAGAAAACTCGCGGCGGCGTTTGAAAAAGAACACAGTGACATTCGTGTCAGTCTTCATTTCCCAGGCAATGACTATGAAAATATGATGCGTGTCAGAATGGCTGCCAATGATTTGCCTGATCTTTTTGATACGCATGGCTGGGGGAAAATCAGGTACGGAGAATATACAGCGGATCTCCGGGATATGAAGTGGACTAAAAATCTCGATCCAAATTTAAACAGCATCCTCAAAAATAAAAGCGGAAAGGTGTATGCCTATCCGATCAATCAGGCAAAAGACGGGCTGGCGTATAACCGCAATATGTTAGACCGTTACGGCATTGCCCCTCCGGAAACCATGGATGACTTTGTGAAAGCATTGCGAACGATTAAAGAAAAAAGCAAGGGAAAGATTGTTCCCTTCTGGTTTGCCGGATATGACAAAAGCTCATTCGCCCAATATTACGATCAATTCGCTACACCTCTTCTCATCACAGATCCCGCCCATAATGAAAAAAAACAGCTCATCAACGGCACTTTTCAATGGAGCAAATTCACTTATTTATCAGACATCCTTAAACAAATGCAGAAAGAAGAACTGATCAATATTGATGCTGTCACCGCAAAAAAATCACAGCTCATTGAATTAATGGCCCAAAACAAAATCGCCTTTACGATGCAAGGCGGCACACTCGGCCAGGACGTTGCCCAGATCAATCCGAAGGTCAAGGTCGGCATTATCCCGACACCCGCCATACATGCCGGAGATGACCCGATATGGATCGGCGGCGAACGCTACACGCTTGCAGCATGGAAAGACTCGCCTCATGTAAAAGAAGCAAAAGAATTTATCGCATTTATGGCACGTCCCGCCAATGCCAAACAAATGGCTGAAGCCACGTCTCTTCCCTCAGGTCTGACCAATGTGAAAGCTGATATTTTCTACGCAAATGACTATGAGCATTATCAAGATGTCAAAGTCGAACCTTACTTCGACCGTTTATACTTGCCTAACGGAATGTGGGATGTCCTTGGCACAGCCGGGCAGGAGCTTGCGGCCGACATTTTGACGCCTCGAGAGATATCGATGAAGCTGGGAAGAGAATACAAACGACTCCGGGAGCAATCGGAAACACAGGGAGCTGAAAACAATGAGTGAGATCGCAAGGGATGTTCATGTGAAACAGGTTAAGCCGAAAAAGCAGTCCTCACTTTGGTGGATGTACATTCCTGCTTTGCTCTCCGTTCTGATCTTTATGATTTATCCGTTTGTGAAGGGAGCACTGATCACCTTTACAAACTGGAACGGCTTCTCGCAAGTCTACCAATGGGTGGGATTCGCGCAATATGAAAGGCTGTTTTCTGATCCTGACACCTGGCATATCTTAAAAAACACGCTGCTTTACGGGCTCGGCAGCACCTTTTTCCAAAATGCAGTTGGACTTTTGTACGCCCTGCTCCTCAATCAAAGCATCAAAATGAAAGCGATAACAAGAACAATTGTCTATTTGCCGGTGATGATCAGCCCGCTCATTATGGGATACATTTGGTACTTTTTCTTCTCCTATGACGGAGGTGCGCTCAACGATTTGCTCGGTGTATTCGGCTTCAGCCCGATCAATGCGCTCGCCAGTCCAACACTGAATCCCTGGATCATCGTCATGATTAACACGTATCAATATGTCGGAATCGCTATGGTTGTTTACTTAGCCGGCCTGCAAAGCATTCCGAAGGATTACTATGAAGCTGCGCAAATGGATGGCGCGAAACAAGGCCAGCAGTTTTTCACCATTACGCTGCCGCTGTTAATGCCCTCGATCACGATTAATATGGTCATCAACATTATTGGAGGCTTGAAGCTGTTTGACGTCATTATCGCGCTCACCGCAGGCGGCCCCGGAAATGCGTCACAATCCATGTCCACGTTTATGTATGATTTGTATTTCAAACGGCAGGATGCCGGCTATGCCGCAACACAAGGCATATTTATGGCATTTGTCATTTTGATCATCAGCTTTTGCGCGCTTGCGTATTTTAAAAGAAAGGAGACGGAAATGTCATGAAAGCCGCCCGTTCAAAAAACCTGCGGATCATTACGCTTCTTGCCGGCATTGTGGCCTGTGCGCATTTTATTCCTTTTTACATTCTGCTGACCACTTCATTAAAAGCAAAGGGAGACTACAGTTCGAAATGGCTGTTTCCAGCCGACATCTCCTTTCACAATTTTTCAGAGGCATGGGAGGCCGCTTCATTAGGAAATTCATTTATAAATACCATCATCATCACAGGTTTTTCTGCCTTGTTATTGATCATATTCGGCTCTCTTGCCGCCTACCCTCTTGCCCGGCGGGAAACGAAGCTGAATAAAGCCGTTTTTGCCTTGCTGATTTCCATTATGATCATCCCTCCGCTAACGTCCATGGTGCCTTTGTACCGAATGGTTGTGGACGCCGGAATGGTTAATACACACGCCATCGCCATTTTGATCAATACAGCGGCTTACATGCCGTTAACCGTATTCTTGTATTCAGGCTTTATCCGATCGACCATTCCAAAGGAGCTTGAAGAAGCCGCTAGAATTGACGGCGCAGGCATGCTGAAAATCTTTTTTACGATCGTGTTTCCTCTGCTGAAGCCGATCACTGCGACCATCTGTATTATTTCCTGTGTCTTCATATGGAACGACTATCAATTTGCGATTTTCTTTTTACAAGATCAAAAGGTTCAGACACTAACAGTTGCCATGGCAGGTTTTTTCGGAGAAAACGCCAACAACCTGCATTTAGTTGCCGCAGCCGCGCTCATGGCGATGATGCCGATGGTCATTCTGTTTTTGGCGCTGCAAAAATACTTCATTGCCGGCCTGTCATCCGGAGCGGTAAAGGGATAACACTAAAGGAGGAAGCCATATGAAAAAGATTACATTTATCGGTGCAGGGAGCACCATTTTCGCCAAAAATGTTTTGGGAGACTGCTTGTTAACAGAAGCGCTGAACGGATTTGAATTCGCTCTTTATGACATTGACCCAAAACGCCTGCAGGAATCTCAGCTCATGCTCGAAAATCTGAGAGACCGCTATAACCCGAGTGTGGCGATCAACAGCTATGATGACAGAAAACTCGCCTTGCAGAACGCAAGCTATGTCATCAATGCGATTCAGGTTGGAGGGTATAAACCGGGCACAGTCATAGATTTCGAGATTCCGAAACGCTACGGGCTGCGTCAGACGATTGCCGACACAGTCGGCATCGGCGGGATCTTCAGATCACTCAGAACCATCCCGGTCTTATTTGATATCGCTAAAGATATGGAAGACATGTGCCCGGATGCGTGGTTTTTAAACTATACAAATCCTATGGCCTCTCTTACAGGCGCCATGCTTCGCTATACAAATATCAAAACAATCGGGCTCTGCCACAGTGTTCAAGTGTGCACGAAGGATTTATTCAAATCTCTCGGAATGGAGCATGATGGAATCGAGGAACGCATCGCGGGCATCAATCATATGGCTTGGCTTTTGGAAGTCAAAAAAGACGGTGCAGATCTATATCCGGAAATCAAAAAGAGAGCGAAAGAAAAACAAAAAACAAAGCACCATGATATGGTGCGGTTTGAATTGATGGATAAGTTCGGCTATTATGTCACGGAATCGTCCGAACATAACGCAGAGTACCATCCGTACTTTATTAAGAGGAATTACCCTGAATTGATCAGCGAGCTGCAAATCCCGCTCGACGAATATCCGAGACGATGTGTCAAGCAGATTGAAAATTGGGAGAAAATGCGAGACGATATCGTCAATAATAAAAACCTTACGCACAAGCGCTCAAAGGAATATGGCTCAAGAATTATCGAAGCAATGGAAACGAACGAGCCGTTCACCTTCGGAGGGAATGTCTTGAATACAGGACTGATCACAAATCTGCCTTCAAAAGCGGTGGTGGAAGTGACATGCGTCGCCGACAGAAAAAAAATTACCCCATGCTTCGCCGGAGAACTGCCTGAGCAGCTTGCAGCCTTAAACCGGACGAACATTAATACACAACTGATGACAATTGAAGCCGCTGTCACACGGAAAAAAGAAGCGGTTTATCAAGCCGCAATGCTTGATCCGCATACAAGCGCTGAGCTTTCCATACACGACATCATCTCCATGTGCGATGATTTATTTGAAGCGCACGGCGATTGGCTTCCGGAATACAAATAAAAAACTAGGGGACCGCTCTCCCCTAGTTTTTTGGTTTTGTTTCGCCTTCCCAGGCCATCATGCCGCCTTCAACATTGACAGTTTTAAAGCCCTGCTCATCCAGGTACCTGCAAACATTCATGCTGCGCATGCCTGAGCGGCAGATAAACACGTACTCTTTGTCTTTATCAAGGGTGTCCATTTTTTCAGGAATATCCCCCATGCGAATATGAACGGCTTGCGGGATCATGCCTTCCGCCACCTCTTCATCTTCTCTGACATCAATTAAATATAGTTCTTCGTCCGCCTCAATTTTTTCTTTCAAAGCGGCTGTGCTGATTTCTTTTATTTCCAAAGAAAACACTCCCATTCACAATGATCATGTTTTAGTATATCAAAGTCAGCTGGACGATTGCTATTTAGAGCTGATGAAAAAAAATCCCCTTTTGGCAAAGGGGATTTTTTCTAGGCTTAGTTTGCCACAATATTGACGAGCTTGCCAGGCACCGCGATAATTTTTCGAATCGTTTTGCCTTCAAGCTGCTCTTTGACCTTTTCATCGGCTTGAGCAAGCTGTTCCAGCTGTTCTTTCGTCGCGTCGGCAGGAACCTGTAATTTCGCTTTTACTTTTCCATTCAGCTGAACAACGATTTCAACTTCATCATCCACAAGTTTCGTTTCATCATAGACTGGCCAAGCTTCATATGCGATCGTGCCGGAATGGCCAAGCTTGTCCCAAAGCTCTTCAGCTAAGTGAGGCGCGACAGGAGAAAGAAGCTTCACGAAGCCTTCCATATATTCTTTCGGCAGCTCTGTTGCTTTATACGCTTCATTGATAAAGACCATCAGCTGAGAAATACCCGTGTTGAAACGAAGGCCTTCGTAATGGTCTGTGACTTTCATGACTGTTTCATGATACACGCGCTCCAATGTTTCACCAGCGCCGTCAACGATTTTGCCATTAAGCTCACCGCTATCTTCCACAAACAGGCGCCATACGCGGTCAAGGAAGCGGCGCGCTCCGTCTAATCCTGATTCAGACCAGGCGATTGAAGCATCAAGCGGCCCCATGAACATTTCGTACAATCTGAGCGTATCAGCACCGTGAGAAGCGACGATTTCGTCAGGATTGACAACGTTCCCTTTAGATTTACTCATTTTTTCGTTGTTTTCGCCGAGAATCATTCCTTGGTTGTACAGCTTTTGGAACGGTTCTTTCGTCGGCACTACGCCGATATCATAAAGGAACTTATGCCAGAAGCGGGCATACAGAAGGTGAAGCACGGCATGTTCTGCGCCCCCGATATACATATCAACCGGAAGCCATTTTTCCAATTTCTCTGGTGACGCCAGCTGATCCGGATTGCGCGGATCAATATAGCGCAAGAAATACCAGCAGCTTCCCGCCCATTGAGGCATAGTATTCGTTTCTCTTCTTCCTTTTTTCCCAGTCTCAGGGTCTGTGACTTCCACCCAATCTTTAATGTTCGCAAGCGGTGATTCGCCTGTTCCGCTCGGTTTGATTTCATCCGTTTTCGGCAAAATCAGCGGCAGCTCCTCTTCAGGCACAGCCGTTGATGTTCCGTCTTCCCAATGAATAACCGGAATCGGCTCGCCCCAATAACGCTGGCGGCTGAAGAGCCAGTCACGCAGACGGTACGTCACTTTTTTCTCACCGTTTTTCGTTTCTTCCAGCCAAGCGATCACTTTCTCAATCGCTTCCTGTTTGTGAAGGCCGTTCAGGAAATCAGAGTTCACGTGCTCGCCGTCGCCAGTATAAGCTGCTTCCTCAACGTTCCCGCCTTTTACGACTTCCTTCACCGGAAGGCCAAATGTTTTGGCGAATTCAAAATCACGCTCATCGTGGCCAGGAACTGCCATGACAGCACCTGTTCCGTATGATGCAAGAACATAATCCGCAATCCAGATCGGCAATTTCTCTCCGTTTACAGGATTGATCGCATAAGCTCCCGTGAAAACGCCTGTCTTTGTTTTCGCAAGATCCGTACGCTCAAGATCACTTTTTGATTGAATTTCTTTGATATATGCTTCAACAGCTTCTTTTTGCTCAGCCGTTGTGATGTTTTCCACTAATGCGTGTTCCGGAGCAAGTACAGTATATGTAGCGCCAAACAGCGTATCTGGTCTTGTCGTAAATACCGTAAAGAATTCATCATGTCCATCTATAGCAAAATGAACGTGAGCGCCTTCAGAACGGCCGATCCAGTTGCGCTGCATATCTTTAATGCTTTCCGGCCAGTCAAGCTCTTCCAAGTCTTCAAGCAGCCTGTCCGCATATGCTGTAATTTTCAGCATCCACTGCTTCATCGGGCGTCTCTCTACCGGATGGCCGCCGCGTTCGCTCTTGCCGTCAATGACTTCTTCGTTGGCAAGAACCGTACCGAGGGCAGGGCACCAGTTTACAGGCACTTCGTCAACGTAAGCAAGGCCTTTTTCGTAAAGCTTCAAGAAAATCCATTGCGTCCATTTATAGTATTCCGGATCAGTCGTATTGATTTCACGATCCCAGTCATATGAGAAGCCAAGCGATTGAATTTGGCGGCGGAAATTGTCGATGTTTTGCTTCGTAAACACAGCTGGATCGTTCCCTGTGTCAAGCGCGTATTGCTCAGCCGGCAGGCCGAATGCGTCCCAGCCCATTGGATGAAGGACATCATAGCCCTGCATGCGCTTCATGCGGGACAGGATATCGGTAGCTGTGTATCCTTCAGGATGGCCGACGTGCAAGCCCGCTCCTGACGGATAAGGGAACATGTCCAGCGCGTAAAATTTTTGTTTTTCATTATTATCAAGAGTGGCAAATGTTTTGTTTTCAAGCCAATATGTTTGCCATTTCTTTTCTATCTCTTTGTGCTGAAAACTCAAAGTAAAAACCTCCTTCTAATTGAATACGGCGTTTATGGTTCAAGTATTGACGGGAAGGAGAGGATTATATTCAGAATATTCCCAAACTAAAAAAAACTCCCTCATCCCTAAAAGGGACGAGAGACTTTCGTTTTCCCGCGGTACCACCCTCGTTAGCGCGGCATGCGCCGCACTCACTTGATACTTTTAACGCAGTTATGCGTCAGCGGCTTTTCACCGCTGCAACTCTGAGGTGAGTTCGGAAACAAACTTGATTGACTTTCACCAGCCGTCAACTCTCTGCAACAATATCTGCTTCTTACTGCTCCTCTTCATTGTTCTTATCGCAACCGTAATCTTACCTGTATTTTATAGAATTCTGTTCATAAGTGCAAGCAGGTTTGTATACAATGGGAATGTACCCTGAACGGGCGAAGATTGAGGACAATTATTCGGGTGGAGTTTTGGTTTGACGTTTGGACTCGGCCGGGTCGCCGCCGCTGTTCATTTCTCTCACAAAGTCAAAACTTCTGAGAACAGCTTCACCGCCGTAGCCTGAGATAATGGATAAGATGACAAGTTGAATTCCTGAATCGGGGTCAGCGGATAATACAAGTAAAATGGAAGCTGTCATTCCGATAAACCAATCTTCCAAAAATCCAAGGTAGATAAACCGCTTTGTCATTCTGGGCTTCTCCAGCCTGCCTCTCTTTTTCACATGACCGAGAATCCCCATGATTCCTCCAATTACACAAGCAATAAGTACCTGATGCAGCATCTTCATCATCACCTTCCTAAAGCCCTTATTTCGTAAAGCGACTTCAGGCCATCCAGCCCCCTTAAACGATTCCGATGATTTTCGATATCTACATACTGGCAAATCTGAAAAAAGCTTGTTTCTTCCATTATATGTGAACACATGATCGGTAAGCTTGATGCATTGGATTCATTTTTCACCCAGTGACATTTACCTAGTCACTCATTTAGCATACTTCCGTTCATATGTTCAATTTCTGTTCTTATTTTTAGTGTATACGAGGACAAGCCTTTATGACAAACAACAAACTGCGCTTGCTTGAACAAGAACATACGTTATGCTAGGGTTACTGTAGAATTCATTTAAAAAAAGGGGAATACAAGGCTCAGCAAGCTGACAGCCTAAGGGGGATTTACATGGCTAATTTTCAATCATTTGGAATACAAGGACAGCTGGAAGTCATCAAAAAAGCGCTTGATCACGCGCGAGTAGGTGTGGTCATTACAGATCCCGCACTTGAAGATAATCCAATTGTCTACGTAAATCAAGGCTTTGTTCAAATGACCGGTTATGAAGCCGGGGAGATTTTAGGAAAGAACTGCCGATTCTTACAGGGGAAACACACAGATCCCGCTGAAGTAGACAACATCAGAACCGCTTTACAACATAAAGAGCCGGTTACCGTTCAGATCCAAAACTACAAAAAAGACGGAACGATGTTCTGGAATGAATTAAATATTGATCCGCTCGAGATCGAAGGCAAGACCTATTTTGTCGGCATTCAAAAAGACATCACGCAGCAAAAAGAGTATGAAAAGCTTCTCGAGGATTCCCTCACAGAAATTACTGCACTTTCAACGCCTATTGTCCCGATTCGCAATGGCATCTCGGCTCTTCCGCTAGTCGGAAACCTGACAGAGGAACGATTTAATTCCATCGTTTGCACATTGACGAATATCCTATCAACATCCAAGGATGATTATTTGATCATTGATTTATCTGGATTGGCCCAAGTGAACGAACAAACGGCCGACCAGATTTTCAAGCTGAGCCATTTGCTGAAATTGACTGGAACCGAATTAATCATTACCGGCATTAAGCCTGAATTGGCCATGAAAATGAATAGATTGGATGCCAATTTTTCATCGCTGAAAACATACTCAAATGTAAAGGATGCCGTTAACGTGCTTCCGATTATGTAAAAAGATCCCGCTCATCCGGCGGGATCTTTTATTATGAAGAGATTGATGCTTGCTTATTTGTTTCTTTTTCCGGTTTTATCCGCTTGTCATATAAAAGCGTTGTGGCAATACTGATCAACAGCAAAACCAAAAGAGATAAAACAAGAGCCTGAATGCCGAAATGATCGACAAGCAAACCGCCGAACAGCGGACCAATCATTCTGCCGCCTGTCGCCGCGCTGTTGACAAACCCCTGATAAAATCCTTCTTTCCCTTTAGGAGCAAGCTGATTGGCAATTGTCGGCACCGCTGGCCAAACAAGCATTTCTCCAATAGTCAGAATCACCATAGCAGCCAGAAACATCGGGAAGTGCTTAGCCGTCAGCAGCATGCTGTAGGACACTATAAAAATGATAAAACCAATGACCATTTGCGCTTTCAGCGACTCCGCCCATTTTTTCACCACAAAGCTGACAAGCGGCTGGCCAAGCACAATTAAAATTCCGTTAATTGTCCACAGCACGCTGTATAAGGAAAGAGAGATTCCAATGCTTTGCGTGTACGAAGCAATCGTGGTAGACCACTGAGAATAAGCCAGCCAACCGAGCACATAGCCGCCGCTTAATATGATGAGCGCGGCAAATTTCACTTTGCCGTTCACAGCATCATAATCAAGCACGGATGTCTGGGACGCATCCTTCGTCTGAATATTTCGAAATCCGAAATATACGATAAAGAAAAAGGCCAGATACAATACAGCATTCGCCAAAAATACATATGAAAACGAGAAAGACGCCACGACACCGCCAAGCGCTGAACCAACGGCCACACCCGCGTTTTGCGCGACATAGATCGCATTAAATGCCTTCCTTCCCCCTTCAGGCCATACCGATCCCGCCATTGCGTAGCTGGCCGGGAAAACAACACCGGAACCAAAGCCCACAACCGTAAGCAGCACAATATAGGCCGGCCAATCATGAAAAAAGACAAGGCCCATCAGGCTTGCTAGCGTAATCGCAATCCCAAGCATAATCGATTTAAAGCCGCCGATTTTATCAAACAAAAAACCGCCGCATAAATTTCCAGCCACACTGGCACCGGAATTCAGCATCAGAACAAGCCCGGCTACTGTTAATGACTTTCCTAAATGATTATGAATATAAATCGTATTCAGAGGCCACAAAAAAGAAGCACCCGTCACATTAATAAACATTCCAATGATTAATATTTTAAGAGCACGCGGCATACTCATCCCCCTTTCTTACCTAAAAAAGCTCATGAAAAAAACGAAACCTAAATCGGCTCCGTACGAATCCAGTTATCATAGCACATTCATTCTATCTGTCTATCTCACATTTTTCAACTGATGTGCGTGAAAAAATCTAACAAATATTGTTCAGAAAATGTAAAATAAATAGAAAAAGGGGTCATTTTATGGAAATGGCATTAGCATTCTTAGGTGTTCTAGCATGTCTCATTTCGCTTAGCTATGGATTGTATCACCTCGTCAGATATGTGCTAAAAAAGGAAAAACGTTTTTCTAAGAAGCTCTTTTGGCCGCTTTTGATAGGAGGCCTGGTGCTGCTCTTCACCGGGGCAGGACTGTCAGAGCCTGATGCCGCTGCAGCAAATGCTGAGAAAAAATATTCAGCGTTAAACGCCGAATATCAAAGTCTCACAAAAGAGCATGAAGCACTTGAGAAAGAATATAAATCTGTTAGCTCTGAAGCAAAGAAATGGAAAGACAACACGGAAGATCAAGACAAGCTTAAGCAGCTTGAAAAAGAAAATAGCGAGCTAAAAAAGACTCAGAAGTCATTAAAAGCGCAGATGAAAGAGCTTCAAGACAATCAAAAACAGCTCAAAGAAGATACAAAAACGGTAAAAGCCGAAAATGAAACACTCCAACAAGACAATACAAAGCTTGAAAAGCAATTAAAAGAAGCGAAAAGCCAAACTGCAAGTTCTCATGAAGACACCGGAAGTGCTTCAAGCCATACAAATCAAGCTGATGAAGCAAAAACAGCTGACACGGCAGATGGCTGTAATATTAAAGGAAGCAAAAACGGCATCTACCACACGCCAGGCAGTACATACTATGACCGGACAACCGATCCGGCTGAAATGTTTTGCTCAGTTGAAGAAGCGGAAGCCGCCGGTTACCGGGCGCCAAGACGATAAACAAAAAGCTCCAGAACCTCTGGAGCTTTTGCCGTTTCACAACGACGATTTAATCACCTTCTTATAATAAACAACGGACAGAAAACCAAAAATGGAGTAGAGCCCGGTGTATATCACCATGACCATAATCATCGGCGTCCACACCTCTGATCCGAATAAGAACCAGCCGGATTGGACGGCGAAGTAGCTGTGGAAGAGGCCGACAACCAGCGGAATGCCGAAGTTGTACATTTGTTTGATGCGTATCCCCTTTATCAGGTCATCCCGCGTAAAACCGAGTTTTCTCAAAATCGTATAATTTGGTTTTTCATCTTCACTTTCACCCATTTGTTTAAAATAAAGGATACAGCCTGAGGTAATCAGGAACGTTAATCCTAAGAAACCGACGATGAACATTACAAGACCAAACAGTGATTTTTGTGCAATGCTTGTATCCAGCCTTGATAAATGCTGATCTTTGTTGTTCACCTTTTGAAAAAGCTCATTTGCTTTTTCCAGCTGGTCGTCATGTTTCACAGTGATGCCGATAAATTCAGATTGCGCGAGCTGAATGCGCGGGTCTTTATCTTTGTTCAGCCGTTTATACAAACCGTCATCCACTATAACTGTTGGCATTCCCCCGCTTGTAAACGTGTAGGATACAAGAAACTCATCTCTTAATCCTTTATAGTGTAATGGCTTCGTTTCATTTTTGCTTTTCACTTTTATGCTGCCGGAGTCTTTTAAAATCATGATTTTTTGCAGCAAGTCGGTGTATCCTGAGAAAACCGCCTCCCCAGCCGCCACATCGACTCCTTTTACATCTTTGTCGCTAACAACAGCAAGCTGTAATTTGCTTGGATCGCCCTGCATTTCTTTCGGATCTCCATCCATGATATTTGTGACATCAAAAGCCGCTTGCAGGACAGGAGTTTCTTTTTTCGCATACGAAATGTTGCTTTCACTCAAACTGTTTTCAAATTGTTTGGCATCTTTCTCATTCATGAATGAAAAATCAGCCGCTACATTTTGTTCAGCGGTTTTTCCTGCCGAGTAATACGAAATATAAGCGAGCGATAACAGCCCGATGGCGAGCGCTGAAACGGTTGTAATAATCGTCAGCAGCAACGCGTTCGATTTCATTCTGAACATGATCGATGACAATGACAGGACCTCTGAAATATTTAAGTAGCCGCCCTTGCTTTTTCGAATGATGTTCGAGATGAACGTAACCGATCCTTTATAAAAGAGAAACGTCCCGATAATGACAGTTCCAAGGATAAAGCTCATCGCAGCAAACAGTTCATTCATGGTTTTAAATTTTCCGCCAAACAGCTCAGAAGACACATAGTATCCTGTCAAAATGAGCACGATGCCTAAAGCGCCAATCAGCATTTGGAAAAATGATATTCTCTTCACTTTATCTTCAGTGGAAGACGCCACTTTAAATAAGGATAAAATACTTTGTTTTTTGATAAACGTATAATTCATGAGCATAATCAAGAGGTAAATGCCGCAGAACACAATAATCGTTTGAATCAAGGCTTGCTCAGAAAAGTGCAGCTTCGCATCCGTTTCAACATCGACAATTTTAAACAGAATCATGAGCACAAGCTTTGATATGGAAAACCCGGCCACTACCCCGATGGCTAAAGAGCCGAAATACAGCATGACATTTTCCGCACTTAAGATGCGAAAGATTTTATGCTTTGTCATTCCGATTAATTGAAACAGCCCGATTTCTTTACTCCGTCTCTTAATAAAAATCGTATTGGCATATAAAATAAAGATTGTCACCACAGCGACAAGCAAAATCGAAGCGGTTTTAATGGCCGCGGCTCCCTTGATTGAAGCCTTTACTTCGTTAATCGCAGGATCATATTGGAGCGTGACAAAGGCGAAATAAAGCGCCACGCTAAAAATTAACGCAAACACATACAGATAGTAATTCCGAAGATTCTTTTTCAGATTTCGCAGGATAAGCTGATTAATGTTCATGCTGCACCCCACCTAACACGCCTTGCGTTTTCATGATATCCTGGAAAAACGTCTGCCTGTCTTGGCCTCCTTTATTCAGCTGCGTATACATTTGCCCGTCCTTAATAAAAATCACTCTGCCGCAGTAGCTGGCAGCAACAGGGTCATGGGTAACCATAATAATCGTAGCGCTGCGTTTCTGATTGAGCTGGCTCAGCTTGTTTAATAGATCAGAGGCTGATTTCGAATCGAGCGCGCCGGTCGGTTCATCAGCGAAAATAATGCTCGGGTCATGAATAAACGCTCTCCCGGCCGATGTTCTCTGCTTCTGGCCGCCGGAAATTTCATTCGGGTACTTATCCCGCAATTCATAAATCCCCAGCTCTTTTGCAACTTCCTCAAATTTGCGATTGGCGTCCTTTTTTGATATTTTCGTAATTGATAACGGCAGAAGGATATTCTCTTTCACTGTCAATGTGTCTAACAAATTGTAATCTTGAAAGATAAATCCTAAGTGCTGTTTTCTGAATTCAGCCAGCTGCTTTTCCTTCATAGAAGTCATTTCGTTTCCGTTAATGTTGATCGTTCCATGACTGACCTGATCAATCGAAGACAGTACGTTAAGCAAAGTGGTTTTGCCCGATCCGGAAGCACCCATAATACTGACGAACTCGCCCTTTTCAATGTGAATATCGATTCCCTTCAGCACTTCGTGTTTATTCAGCTTGTTTCCATAGCTTTTTCGAATTTTATTTGCTTCTAAAATCATCATTTCCGCAGTCTCCTTTATGTTGGATAATCTCATTATAAAAAGGAATGCCGGGCTTTTCCTTCGATTGGGCGAACAAAAAAGAAAAGCATGTGACATTTTCGTCACACGCTTATGACACGTTCAAATTGGTTCCGTTTTGGAAAGGTTAAGGTAAAAACTGTTCCCGCACCGAGCTCTGAATGCACATCAATCTGGATCAATAACGGCGCCGCTGCTTTTTTCGCCAAGTACAGCCCCATGCCAGTGGACGCTTGATCCTGGTGGTCCGTCGTGGATGTGAATCCTTTATCAAAAATGCGCGGCACATCTTTTTGATCAATGCCCCTGCCAAAGTCTTTCACTTCGAGCTGCGTCTCTTCCCCTTTTTGAAAGCTTTTGATCTCAATGTCGGAGGCTTCGCTGTATTTCACCGCATTTGTCAGCAGCTGCCTGATGATAAAGGCCAGCCATTTTGCATCGCTCAGCACTTCTTCGGCCTCAAGCTGGATGTCAAAACCGATCCCTTTTTGGATACACCACGATTGTAAATCCTTGATTTCCTTGAAGATCAAAGGCTTGAACTGAATGAATTCTACAGACAGATCGTTTTCAATAAATGATATGCGTTTTTGATGAAGCTGCTGATCAAGCAGCAGGTGAATACGCAGCCATTCATATGACAGCTGGGATTTTAACGCTTGATCCTCCATTCTATCTATGAGTAAATGCATCGCTGTTAATGGGGTTTTGACCTCATGAATCCATGCCATCAGCTCATCTTTTTCATTTTCTAAAGCCAAGCGGTGCCGGGCTGCGGTTTGCTTCAAGTGTTCCGTTTGTCCGGTAATGCTTCTTTCAACCATTGCTTCAAACGGCGTTTCCGGCTCACCTATCACTGTCACATCAAGATTGTTCTCCCATGTTTTCAGGCTTTTATAAAACGCCGTTTCTTTTCGATAGCGGACCCAAAGAAATATCATAAAAAACAACACACACAAATACACCATATAAAGCACATTTTCAAATGAAATGGAAGGATCAACAAAAGCAATGGACAAAATCAAAGCCTGCTGAAACAAAAACGCGGCAATCCAGCTTCGCCTTTCAATGAGGAATGCTTTCATCATAGAAATGATCCTCTTCCTTCGCGATGTAGCCTTGGCCGACTTTCGTCTCGATATATGCGCCAAGCTGCAGGGCCTCTAGTTTTTTTCGCAGGCGATTGACATTGACGGTCAGCGTATTGTCACTTACAAAACGCTCATCATTCCACAAGCTTCTGATCAGCTCTTCCCGGCTGACGATCTTGTTTTTTTGTTCTATTAATTGTTTGAGAATGAACATTTCATTTTTGGTCAGTTCAACAGAGCCTTTGTCATTGCTGACGAGGTTCTGCTCCGCGTCTATGGCAGCTCCGCACCACGTTTTGATCGCGCTTGGCTCCGTATTATAATGATGCATACGCCGGAAAATCGCCTGGATTTTCGCTATCAGCACATCAAAATGAAACGGCTTTTGAATAAAGTCATCCGCCCCAAGCTGCATGGACATCACCATATCAGCAGGATGATCCCGGGAGGATAAAAAGAGAATCGGAACATTTGACCGGGAGCGGATCAGCCGGCACCAATGAAATCCATCAAATTTAGGCAGCTGGACATCAATAATGACGCAATCAGGCTTAACCGCCGCAAATTCCTCCAGCACTCGACTGAAATCCTGAATGCCATATACATCATAGGACCATCCAGTTAAACGATCCTTGATTTCATGAAACAGCGATTCATCATCTTCAATCAGCAACAGTTTAAACAATCGACTCACCGCACTTTTTCCTTTTTTATCAAGTGTATAGCAAAACGCCATCCTGCGCTATAGAGAAAGCCGGCTGTCTCAGCCGGCTCGTACACATTATAATTCTCTTCTCAATGCTGTCAGCACGTTGGTTTTGGTCGCTTTTCTCGCCGGGTTCATACCGGAAATCACCGCAACCCCTCCGCAAATCACAACAGCGATGATGACAAGGCTGAGCGGAATGTAGGAGAATGTGTAATTCAGATCGCCCGCATCGCTTCCGCTTGTCGCCGCGAGAATCATTGGAACAGCCAGGTTGACAAGGTAGCTCACGCCGTAAGAAATGATAATTCCAATGACACAGCCTAAAATTCCGATATACGCGCTTTCCATCAGGAACATGCGGCGGATAATAGACGGACTCGCCCCAATCGCTTTCATAATCCCGATCTCCTGCGTTCTTTCTGTCACCGCCATCGTCATCGTGTTAAAGATACCGATCGCAGAGATGATAACCGCGATACATCCGACAAAGATCAGGCCGATTTTGAAGACCATGAAGAAGGTGTTGGCTCCCTCAAGCTCGGTAGTTACTGATGTGACATAGTACCCGTCATCTGTTAGATCATTTGTCAGCTGCTCCACATTCTCAAATTTATCAGCAAAAACGCCAATGTTAGTTTCAACATTTCCGCCTTTAAAATCTAAGAATTCCGAAAAATCTTTTTTGAATTGATCACTGATAAAAATGTTTGAGTCCTCCATCCAGTCTTGAGATGGTTTTTTTGTAATACCGACAATTTTAAAGTCATATGTTTTTGTTTTCTCAACATCCCCTGTTTTAGGATCTGTTTTTGATACACTTAATTCAATCGTTTTGTTCAGAATATCTTTCGTATAGCCATCTGGTTCTTTTATATCTTCTGGATTTCCTTTTGCTTCCTCAATCTTCTTGTTATATTCTTCCGATTCTTTTTTCGTCAATAATCTCTTTGCGAAGTCGTATCCTACTACGATTTCATTTTCCGACTTTGCGACTCTTCCTTTTTCCAATTCCATATTAGCCTTTAATTCATCATTCATATTAGTAAAAATGAGATTTGAGCTTTCATTTGTACGATTGCCTAAAGTAGCTTTGTTTGGTTCATACACTTGCGTTCTTTCTACAACTGACCTTACGTGATCATACTTCTCTAAATCAGCTTTTTTAATAGGCTTATCTCCTTCCTTGCCCATTACACTGACCTTCGTTACAACCTGCTGGCTCATCGTCATATCTGTGATCGTCTTTTGAATCCCGAAACCAACCGACGACAGCACCACCAAAAACGCACACGCCATTGTTGTCGCAAGAATTGTCATAAAGACACGCAGCCTGTTTTTCTTCATATTTCTTCTGATAAAATGAACCTGATCCTTAAACCTCAACGGTAATTCCTCCTTTTAGCACACCATCATGAAGCTGAAATTTTGAATGTCCGATAGACGCGACTTCATCATCGTGAGTGATGATCACAAATGTAATGCCCCGTTCGCGATTCAGCTGCTGGATCAAATCCAATACTTCCTGTTCCGTTTCTGAATCAAGGCTTCCCGTCGGCTCATCCGCTAAAATAATAGATGGGTTTAAAATCAACGCCCGCGCAATACTGACACGCTGCTGCTGGCCGCCTGACAGTTCATTCGGATAATGAGCGGCGTGATTTTCCAGACCGACGCGTTTCAGCATGTCCTGCACCTTTTGCTTTCGCTCAGATGGTTTAATCCCTTTTAACGCCAGCGGCATTTCAACATTCTCATACGTCGTTAAACCCGGGATAAGCTGAAAGCTTTGAAAAATAAACCCGAAATGATCAAGACGAAACTGCGCCCAATCCTTTTCATTAAAGCCCGTCACATCAGTGCCATTAATGACAATCCGACCTTTTGTCGGAGATATGTAGCCGGAAATTAAATTCAGAAGCGTTGATTTACCTGATCCGCTTCGCCCGACAATGCAGGCAATTTCACCTTTCGCCACACTTAATGAAACATCCTTCAATACTGGAACTTCATTCTCACGGCCTTTTTTTCCGATCGTGAAAGAATGGTCGATATGCTGAACATCTATCATATTTTCTCTCTCCCTTACAAATGTTTCGTTTTTTTATAAATCGCAAAATAACTGATCAAAAAACCAATGACCGCGCCTGCAGCCATACCGATGACATAACCGGTAAAGCTCTCGCTTGCAGCGTATCCAAAGTAGCCGAATCCTAAAATACCAATGATGATGACGATCACTTGCACCGGACGGTCCAATGCTTTCCATAAAAAGAAATATCCGTTTCGTTCATTAGACAGTTTGATAAAGCTGATGTAACCGATGATATAAAATATAGCGCTCCAAGCCGCTGGAAAGAAAAGATATTGAGCTGAATCCATCACCCATTCGGGATTAACAAACATAATTGGGATAATATACTGAAGCCAATCAGGTACTTCAGTATTTAAAAACGCGACATTCTGTCCAAATATAATCTCTAAATTTTCGGCCGGTAAAGCAATCAATAGAAAAGGCAAGATAGTGACAGTAAATGAAACCAGCAGCTGCGAAAAAATATTTCCCGTTAAAGCACCTGCGGCCAAGACTAGCGAATACGCCATTAAACTGATAAGCATCATCCCTATACTAAGATGATGAAAATGAATCACTTTTTCAGGCTTCAAAAGCAAAATCAGGAAAACAGATAAAACATATCCTATGAGTTGCGGTGCCACAATCACCATTCCGCCGGTAAAGAACTTCGCATTATATATCTGTCCACGTGTATAAGGAAGGCTAAATGTAAAATCAAACAAGCCCTTGCTTCGTTCAATTCCAAGCTGGCTGACCGCCAAAACGACACCCCAAATCCAGAACACTGAGATAAATGTGCCGTTTAAATAGTTAATCGAAAATACGCAGTTTCCGACCCACTCGTTCTGATGATCGACGCATCCTTGATATGAGATGTACGTATTTAAAACGGTAAAAGGATTGCTAAGCATAAATACGAAAAAAATCGTGGTTAGCAGAGCTTTATTTTGCTTCCACTCTTTATAAAACAGCCCGGAATCCGGCATACCACTTCCCTCCAAACCGAAAGTATTTCTTAATGTTTCATTTTCTTATTAATAGCGAAGTAGCTCACAAAGAATCCAACAACTGCCCCAATAATCATTCCTAAAATATAACCAATAATGGATTGTCCGGCAGAGTATCCAAACAAACCAAATCCAAGAATACCAAAAGCGATAACCAGAATTTGTACCGGACGATCTAATCTGTTCCATAAGAAAAAGTGTCCGTTTCGTTCACTTGGAAGCTTTTTGAAGCTTATCAAACCAATCAAGTAAAACAGAACACTCATGGCAGCTGGAATCATTAAAATATATTTACTATCGATAAGCCAATCATTTGCAACATAAACAAGGGGAACAAGATAGTATAAATTGTTTGTCAGCTTAAAATAACCCTCAGCTGAAGGGAACATTTCCCATACATTCACACCAAAAATAACTTCCATGTTACCAACCGGCAATGCAACAATTAAATATGGCAGTACCGCAGCAGCAAATGCCGTTAATAACTGGGCAAAAACATTCCCCGTTAATGCCCCAGCGGCCATCAACAAACAGTAAGCCATAAAACTAATGACGATTACTCCAACACTGCTGTGTTCAAAAAAGTAGACGTGTTCAGGGTTATAGACAAGAATCAGCAGCCAAGCAAGCAAAAAGCCAAGCAATTGCGACAGCACAATCACTAAACCGCCCAACCAAAATTTCGTCTGGAAAATTTGGCTTCTGTTATATGGGAGGCTTAATATAAAATCCATCGTGCCCTTTGAACGTTCCATTCCCAGAAAGCAAACCGCCAAAATAACACCTGGCATCCAGTTGATATCTATCAGATTGCTCCGATGATAATTTACAATAAAATCACAATATTGCGGGTCTTGATCAGCAAGACATCCCTGATAAGACAAATACGCATTAACGATAGAAAGCGGATTTGCCAGCACTAAAAACACAATACTTAACAAAATCACCATTTGATTCTGCTTCCACTCTCGATAGAGGAGACCTCGGTCTACCATCTCCGCTTCCCTCCAAACTTCGCAATGAACACTTCTTCTAAGTTGACAGGAAGCTCATTCCATACTTTTGGCTTCAGCTCTCTTAAAAAGCTCTTTTTCTCCTCATCGCTTTTCGGAATCAGCACCGTATAGAACACGCCGGCCTGATCGAGCATCGGAATGTTTTGCTCTCTGATCGCCAAATTGACATCTGTGTCAAACGCCATTTGAATTTTGATGTAATCTTCTTTTAACTCGTCGAGATCCATTACATTCGTCAGCCTGTTGTCTTCGAGAAAACCAATTCGGTTGCACATCCGCTCTATGTCCTCAAGCCGGTGGGAGGTGATCAGAATGCTCGTATCACGTTCCGCCACTTCATCGATCATCAGCTGGAGCACATCGTGCCTTGTCACCGCGTCAATGCCGTCCGTCGGCTCATCAAGAAGAATCAGCGCCGGTCTCGCCGCAAACGACAGAACGAGCGACAGCTGCTTTTTCAAGCCCGTCGACAGCTCGCGGTATTTTTTCGTTTCTGGAATTTCGTATCTGTTCATCAGTTCATTCGCGTACGTGACATCAAATTTCGGATACATTCTTCTCAGGATATCGACAAGCTGCTTGTATGTATACCTATCGTAAAAAGGATTTTGAACAGGCATATAGATGATATTCTGTTTGACCTTCGGATGCTTTTTGATCTCTACGCCGTCGAACAAAATCGTCCCGCTGTCTGCAAAAATGATTTGCTGGATTAAACGGAGCATTGTCGTTTTGCCTGATCCATTGCGGCCGAGCAATCCGAAGATTTCTCCTTTTTCTATCGTTAATGAAACATCTTTTAGTACTTGATTGCCGTCAATCGTTTTTGACAGCTGCCGCAGTTCAATCATCCTCTTGGGCTCCTTTCACATCAGCGCTGATTTCCTTTATCCATTCTTGCAGTTTTTCCAGCTCAACCCCTGCATAATGGGCATCGATGATGAGCTGTTTGAGTTGCTCTTTAATCATCGTCATCTTCCCTTCAACCAAAGTCGTCTTTGCATTCTCCGATATATAGGTCCCTCTGCCCCGCAGCGTTTCAATAATCCCATCACGCTCAAGCTCTTTATACGCTTTGCTGACAGTGTTCGGATTCGCAATAATGATCGTCGCCAATTCTCTGACAGAAGGAAGCTTATCACCGGGCTTCATGATCCCTTTTAAACAAAGCTCTTTCATCTGCTGAATGATTTGCTCGTAAATAGGCGTGGAGCTTCTTGGATCGATTTGAATCATTTACTTCCCTACTTTCTATACGATCTGCCCTCTTATAAATAAAATGGGTCAATCACACTTTTTTGCCATTCAAAACCGATCATCACAAGGACAAGAAAAAATGAACAGGCGATGACTGATGCCGTAATCAGCATCGGCAGGTTTCGCTTTTTATTTTTCATAGCGGCCTCCTTTTAGCTAAATAAATGACTGATCTATTGTAAGTGTCTATAGTGTATTACATCAGTTAGTACACTTAATACAATAAATACTTTGGCACATAAAGTCAATCCTTTTTTTACAAAAAAACGGACCCTTATCAAAAGGGTCCGTTTCTTACACATCAAGAGGGTGTTGCAGGATCATATTATTTTGCAAAGCTTGAAGCTGAAGTCTCATTCTGTACAGCTGTTCTCTCTGCTGATCATTTGACGACAGCCACAGCTTATTCAAAGCATTTACCGCATTTTCGAGCTGCATTTGAGCATCACTGTACTCCTGATCATTGTAATGCTCTTGTTTAGAAGCGATTTTAAGCTGTTCTTCAGCATAATCATATGTCTGCATACATTGCTGGAGATGTTCATCTACTGATTGTCTTGTTGCCACAGTAACCCCTCCTCTTGGTAATGGAAACAATCCATCATTCATATTGTAGCCCCATCTGACTTCGTTCAATAAAGTAATTTATGGTCGATATTCATTTGTTCTCTTGTGAAATGCGTGCTACAATTTTAGGATGCAATCGTACGCAAGGAGGCACATGAATTGTGATACAGAACAATCCTTTTCCTTATTCAAATACGGAAAAACGCTATCATACATTGAATTATCATCTTAGAGAACATTTCGGCCATAAGGTGTTTAAAGTGGCGCTGGACGGCGGCTTTGACTGTCCGAACCGGGACGGCACCGTTGCCCACGGCGGCTGTACATTTTGCAGCGCAGCAGGTTCCGGCGATTTTGCCGGAAACAGGGCCGATGATTTAATTACGCAATTCCATGACATCAAAAACCGCATGCACGAAAAATGGAAGGACGGCAAATACATCGCCTATTTTCAGGCCTTCACCAACACGCATGCGCCGGTTGAGGTGCTTCGCGAGAAATTTGAATCTGTGCTCGCGCTTGATGATGTGGTCGGCATTTCGATCGCCACGCGTCCGGACTGTCTGCCTGACGATGTCGTTGACTATTTGGCAGAGCTGAATGAACGCACGTATTTGTGGGTTGAGCTCGGGCTTCAAACGGTTCATGAACGGACTGCTCTTCTGATCAACCGCGCACATGATTTCAACTGCTATGTGGAAGGCGTCAATAAATTAAGAAAACACGGCATACGTGTCTGTTCGCATATTATCAACGGACTGCCGCTTGAAGACCGGGACATGATGATGGAAACCGCAAAAGCCGTCGCAGATTTGGACGTTCAGGGCATTAAAATCCATCTGCTGCATCTATTGAAAGGCACGCCAATGGTCAAGCAATATGAAAAGGGAAAACTGGAATTCCTTTCTCAAGATGAATATGTGCAGCTCGTCTGCGATCAGCTTGAAATCATTCCGCCGGAAATGATCGTTCACCGCATTACAGGTGACGGACCGATTGAATTGATGATCGGGCCAATGTGGAGCGTCAACAAATGGGAAGTGCTTGGCGCTATTAATAAAGAACTTGAAAATCGCGGCAGCTATCAAGGAAAGTTATTTCAGCGGCTTCAGGAGGAATCAGCTTTATGATTCTGAAAAAAATTCTTCCTTATAGTAAAGAACTGCTGAAAATGGCCGCGGGAGAAGGAGATATCGTCGTAGATGCAACGATGGGCAACGGACATGATACGCAGTTTTTAGCGGAGCTTGTCGGTGAAAACGGCCATGTGTACGCTTTTGATATACAAGAATCAGCCGTGGCCAATACACAGGAACGGCTCGGTGAGACTTATCAAGCGCGAGCAACATTATTTCACAAAAGCCATGACAAAATCGCTGAATCTCTTCCGCCGGAAACACACGGCAAAGTGGCGGCAGCTGTGTTTAACCTCGGCTATCTGCCGGGCGGGGACAAATCGATTACGACGAGCGGCAATTCAACCATCAAAGCAATTGAACAGCTTCTCAGCATCATGAAAGATGAAGGCCTGATTGTGCTGGTCGTCTATCATGGCCACCCGGAAGGCAAAGCTGAGAAAAACGACGTGCTCGACTTTTGCCGGAACTTGGATCAGCAAGCAGCCCGCGTGTTAACATACGGATTTATCAATCAGCAAAATGATCCGCCATTTATTGTCGCCATCGAAAAAAAAGCTCAAATCAGCAAATGATTTGAGCTTTTTTCTTTGAGTTTTTCATCCAGGCCATTTTTTGAAATTTCCGGTAGGCTCTGCCGTTGATATAAAAGAAAAAGGAGGTTTTTCCGCTTGCTTTGATCAGCTTCTTCGCGAGCCGGCCCATTTCCTTTTGGCCCGCCACTTTATCATCTGACAAATAAACGCCAAGCAAGCCGCGGTTGATTAAACGATGAAAGTTTTCATGCGGAATGCCTTGCAAATGCTCGTCGGCTTTTTGGATAAAATGTTCAAGCCGCTTCATCATTTCTTCATGCGACTCATAATACGAGCAGAAATTTAAGTCCCCTTCCAGCAAATCCTCCTCTTGATCAATCAAATAATCAAGCAAAATGTGAAGACCTTGTATGTAAGGAAAATAACTATTGCGGATTTTTTCAGCGGTGTTTTCTGTGAAATCAGGCTGGAACGAATACGCAACAAGACAGAATATGCCTAACGTCGAGCCTGCACAAGCTGAAAATTCATACCACTCCATCTCGGGCAGCTCTGATTCATATTGAGTAAACCATTTCTCGAGCCGAGGAACACGCTCATGCTCAATGACGTGCTTATGCACCTGCAAATCGCAATAATAGCCGCACAGTTCAAGCAGATAAGGCTTAATCATGTCGTAGTGCTCAATTGAACCAAGGACACGCTGGCACGTTTTGACCAATTCATGCAAATATCCGCTGTCATCCTGTTCTTCTCTGAATTGATAATAATTTTGCGGTTCTGCCCCCACTGTCAATGCGTCCCGCATTGACGCGTGGAGCATTCGAAAATCCTGCGGATCAAGCGAGGTGCTGCGGTCGCACAGATTGTCCAGATAATCACTGATCGTTTGATACGCGATGATAAACTCGACGCATTTCTGCTTTTGGTTGCCTGACAATAAGGCCAGTATGCCGCCGCCTTCACAGTGGAACGTTTTATCTCGAATACTCGCGGTTGCCTGTGCTTTTAATTCACTGTTATGAATTAATTCTGATTTTTGTTTCCATACGTCCAGCTCTTGATGAACGAGCGGAAAAATATCTCGATATACTTTTGCCATCAGTCCAAAAGGATGTTCCGGTACTGTCAACACATGCACCCCCAACTAGTTCAAATATATTGATCAGTAAACGCTCTTGCTGCTTTAAAAACATCTTCTCTTTCGGGCTCGTTAAATATTTCATGATAAAGCCCTTCCCACTCTCTGTACGCTTTATTATGGGAAGCTACACCATTAAACCATTTGATGACCTTCGTCTTGTCAACAAGCTTGTCGTCACCGGCCTGCATTACAAGAAGAGGCACTCTTATCAACGCGTCTGTCGGCACCATCGCTGACTCAATTGTTTTTAAAAGCTCTCTGTACCATCTGACAGAAACTTTCCTGACGTATAACGGGTCATTTTGGTCGGCTTCGATAACGTCCTCATTGCGCGTCGCCATATCAATCGATAATCCCGAATCAACTTTAAGCGACGGAGCGATGACATTCAGGCCTCTTGATGCAAGGTCAAGCGCTTTATTGACTTTAATTTGCAGTCCGAGACACGGTGATGATAAAATAATTCCCGTAATGCGGGGATTTCTTTGCTGTTTAAACCATTCAATCGCGATCAGGCCGCCCATGCTGTGACCGAGAAGAAAAACAGGCAGCTCAAAGGTTCGCGCTTTATCTATCCAAGTATCTACTTCATCAATGTATTCTTGAAATGAGCGAATATGCCCTCTGGCCCTTGTCGTTGTCCCCTGGCCCGGCAAGTCGCCCATGACAACGTGATAACCCGAGGATCTCCACATTTCAATCAGCCATTTATATCTTCCGTGATATTCACTTGCCCCGTGGATCATCACAATCACGGCAACAGGTCTGTCTGCTTTCCAGGTCCACATGCTCTTCACCTCATACGAAATTTAAATAGAGAAAGAAGGATGAATACTATGATCTACCCTTATAAGGAACATATGCCAGATATCCACCCAACAGCCTTTGTAGCTGATAATGCAACAATTACCGGTGATGTCGTAATCGGAGAACATTCCAGCATTTGGTTTTCCGTTGTCATAAGGGGAGATGTCGCGCCGACCAGAATCGGAAACAGAGTCAATATCCAAGATTTAAGCTGCCTCCATCAAAGCCCAAACCGGACGCTTCTCATTGAAGATGACGCCACGATAGGACATCAGGTTACACTTCATAGCGCCGTTATCCGCAAGAACGCCTTAATAGGAATGGGCTCAATTATTCTAGACGGAGCTGAAGTAGGCGAAGGCGCCTTTATCGGTGCCGGCAGTCTAGTCCCGCCCGGAAAAACCATTCCGCCTGGCCATCTCGCCTTTGGCCGTCCTGCAAAAGTCATCCGCCCTTTGACGGAAGAAGACCGGCAAGATATGCAAAGAATACGATCTGAATATGTAGCAAAGGGCCAATATTATAAATCACTTCAGCAAACATAAGACCTGTTTCGTCTTACTTTACCATTTTTTAAATTATGTTTGAAAGCAATAACCATTGTTTACCCGGACGGAATGACAGTTCGGGTTATGATTTTTCCATAAAACGTTCACATGTAGCATGAAACGTGTGACTTTTATCTTATCATAAAACATGATCCGCAACTGAAGCAGCCTCTGTAAAAAAACACATTCCTATTCTTTCCTGCTCTCTAATTTCTATGTGTGCGTACACAAAAAGAGCCCGCTGGGAGCTCTTTTGGTCAGCTGATATTTCGTTCGCTGGCAGCCGCCGCATTTTTCTTATGAAAACCTTTTCCATAATACACGGCAAGCAAGATGAGAAACCATACCGGCCCGATAATGACAGCTACTCTTGTATCGGGACTGTACGCCATAAGAATAACGACAAATGCTAAAAATGCCAATGACACATAAGACGTAAACGGAAAGAAAGGCATTTTGTATTTTAAGTGTTTCTTCTCTTCAGGCTGCAAGCTTTTTCGGTATCGAATCTGAGAAAGCAAAATGATTGCCCACGTCCAAATCGCCCCGAACGTCGCAATGCTTGTGACCCAAGTAAACACCTTCGCAGGCACAACATAGTTTAACAGCACTCCGACTAATAAAGCGCCCGCTGAAATAAGAACAGCTTTTCCCGGGATGCCGCCTTTTGTCAGCTGTCCATATGCTTTTGGCGCCTCTCCCTGTTCCGCTAAGTTAAACAGCATCCGCCCTGTGCTGAAAATGCCGCTGTTGCATGAAGACAGCGCGGCCGTCAAGACGACGAAGTTAATGATGCCTGCAGCCGATGGAATGCCCACTTTTTCGAATGTGAGGACAAACGGACTTCCTTGTGAGCCAATTTCCTGCCATGGATAAATAGACATAATGACAAATAAAGCACCTACATAAAAAATCAAAATGCGCCAGAATACCGTATCGATTGCTTTGGCTAACGATTTTTGCGGGTTTTTCACTTCACCGGCCGTCACCCCGATCATTTCAATCCCTAAATAGGCGAACATCACCATTTGGAGTGACAATAAAACTCCTTTTATTCCATGAGGAAAAAATCCTCCATTGTTCCACAAATTGCTGATTCCGGTTGCAATGCCTCCATTGCCGACACCTGCGATAATCATCAATAAACCGACTACAATCATTGATAAGATTGCGACAATTTTAATCAAAGCGAACCAAAATTCCAGCTCTCCGTAAGCTTTGACAGCCAAGAAATTAACACCCGTCATAATGACAAGCGCCGATAATGCCCAAATCCAGTTTGGCACGTCCGGAAACCAGTACCCCATATAAATCCCGACAGCAGTAATTTCAGCCATACAGGTTACGACCCATAAAAACCAGTAGTTCCACCCTGTTAAATAGCCTGCAAGCGGTCCCAAATAATCACGGGCATAGCGGCTGAAGGAGCCGGCGACCGGTTTTTGAATGGCCATTTCTCCAAGCGCTCTCATAATAAAAAACATGATCATGCCGCTTATGGCGTACGCTGCCAAAATACCCGGCCCTGCTAATTGAATAGCTGATGCGGAACCAAGGAACAATCCCACTCCTATGGCAGCTCCTAAAGACATTAAAGAAATATGCCTTTCTTCGAGTCCGCGGTGCAGCTCTTGTTTTTGATTTTGCATGCTTTCTTCTCCCCTAGAAAAAAATATCAATAAAACATTTTTCTGAATATTCCGTATGGATTGGGTAATCAATGATGATGGAGAAATAAAAGGATAATAACAAGGCTTTCGACGAATCGAAAGCCTTGTTGTCTGTTACACAAAGATGACTTCTTTAGGCTGATGGCTCAGCTCCTCAGGCATATACCGTTTTTCGATATTGATGCTGTGCCAGATCATAAAGATCAGTACAGTCCAGATTTTACGGCTGTTATCAGCCTTGTCCGCACAATGGTCTTCAAGAAGCTGAAGGACATAATCCTTGTGGATATAAGCATCCGTTTGGCTTTCCTGAATAATGTTCCGCACCCATTCGTTCATTTCGTTTTTCAGCCAATGACGGATCGGTACAGGGAAACCAAGCTTTTTGCGGTTTAATACGTGCTCAGGAACAATTCCTTCAGCGGCTTTGCGAAGAAGATACTTCGTCGTGCCGTTCTTCGTTTTCAGCTCATCAGGAATTTTTGAAGCAACGTCGAATACGACTTTATCCAAGAACGGCACACGCAGTTCCAAAGAATTCGCCATCGTCATTTTATCCGCTTTTAACAAAATGTCACCGCGCATCCAAGTGTGGATATCGACGTACTGCATTTTGTTGATATCGCTGTACGAGCTGCTTTCTGTAAAGTAAGTCTTCGTCACATCGCGATATGAAAGGTTCGGATTATAATGCTTCAGCAGCTGCTTTTTGACAGATTCTTCAAAGATCTTCGCGTTACCGATATAACGATCTTGAAGCGGAGTACAGCCGCGCTCCAGCAAGCTCTTTCCTCTCATACCTTCAGGCATAACGGCCGCAACGTGCAGGAGCATTTTTTTCAGGCCGGACGGAATGCGTTCAAACGGTTTAAGCGAAAGCGGCTCACGGTAAATGTTATATCCGCCGAAGAGCTCATCCGCACCTTCACCTGATAAAGCAACCGTTACATGTTTTTTCGCTTCTTTTGCTACAAAGTACAACGGAATCGCTGCCGGATCAGCAAGCGGATCATCAAAATGCCATACGATCTTCGGAAGCTCGTTCATGTATTCCTCAGGCGAAATGACTTTGCTGATATTTTCAATGCCAAGCGCCGCCGCAGTTTCTTTCGCTACATCGACTTCACTGAAGCCCTGCTGTTCAAACCCGACAGAGAATGTTTTTAAGCTTGGATGAAGTTCCTTCGCAACGGATACAATAAAGGAAGAATCAATTCCGCCAGACAGGAATGAACCGACAGGAACGTCACTTCTCATATGAACGTTCACAGAGTCATAGATCGCGTCTCTGACTTCTTTCACAAGCTTATCTTCTTCAGTCTGAACCGGCTTGAAGTTCGCTTTAAAATACGTTTTGAATGTGATATCGCCGTCCGGGCGGATTGTAAACTGTGAACCCGGCTCTACTTTTTTCACATTGATATCAAGTGTGTTTGGTTCAGGAACGAATTGGAAAGACATGTACTGCTGCAATGCCTCTTTATCTATTTCAATATCATTCTGAGCAACCATTAAACTTTTTCTCTCTGAGGCAAAATAAACCTGATCATTGATCGTTGTGTAGTACAACGGTTTAATGCCGAATGGATCTCTTGCTCCATAAAGCACATGATCGTTTTTATTCCAAATCAGAAAGGCAAACATACCGCGCAGTTTGGACGCCGCTTCTTCTTTATAATGACGGTAAGTCGCAAGAAGAACCTCTGTGTCCGAATCCGTGTTGAATGTATACCCCTTTGCTTCAAGTTCTTCTCTCAGTTCAATATAGTTATAGATTTCTCCGTTAAAGATAATCCAATATGTTTCATCTTCATATGATAAAGGCTGTCCGCCATTTTCTACATCAATAATGCTGAGCCGTCTGAAACCGAATCCAACGTGCTCATCATGGAAATATCCATCACTGTCAGGACCGCGGTGAACGATCATTTGGTTCATTTGTTTGATTAGTTCTTCTTGATCAGCGGTTTGAGCTAACGGATGCTTGTTAAAAACCCCGACAAATCCACACATAGTATTGCCTCCATAATTAAAATTGTCATCATTGAACCCCTATTTATAGACGCTGTGAATAGTATTTGGTTTCACGGTTATGTAAAAAAATAAACATGAATACAACGTAAAAAAGGGAAAGCCGCTTAACCAGTAAGCGGCTATAAAATTATTCTCCTAACGCTTCTTTACGCAGCTGCTCTGCTTTGTCTGTGCGTTCCCACGGAAGATCAACATCGTGGCGTCCAAAGTGGCCGTACGCAGCAGTTTGTTTGTAGATCGGACGGCGTAAATCAAGCATTTTGATAATGCCGGCAGGTCGTAAATCAAAGTTATTGCGGACAACTTCAATCAGTTTTTCCTCAGAAGCTTTTCCGGAACCGAATGTGTTGATTGAAATTGACACAGGCTGTGCAACACCGATCGCGTAGGCAAGCTGTACTTCGCAAGAATCTGCAAGCTCAGCCGCAACGATGTTTTTCGCAACGTATCTTGCTGCATACGCCGCGGAACGGTCTACCTTCGTCGCATCCTTACCTGAGAACGCGCCTCCGCCGTGGCGTGCATAGCCGCCGTACGTATCAACGATGATCTTGCGTCCTGTAAGTCCCGCATCTCCTTGAGGGCCTCCGATAACGAAACGTCCTGTAGGGTTGATGAAATATTTTGTTTCTTCATCAATCAGCTCTTCAGGAACAACCGGATTGATCACATGTTCTTTAATGTTGCGCTGGATTTGCTCAAGCGTAATTTCAGGGTGGTGCTGAGTTGAAATAACAATCGCGTCGATGCGGACAGGCTTGTTATTTTCATCGTACTCAACCGTTACCTGTGTTTTGCCGTCAGGGCGAAGGTACGGAAGAATATCTTCTTTACGGACTTCACTCAGGCGGCGGGCCAATTTATGAGCTAGTGAAATTGGAAGAGGCATAAGCTCTTTCGTTTCATTGCACGCGTAACCGAACATTAAACCTTGGTCACCCGCTCCGATCGCTTCAATTTCTTCGTCGCTCATTGTGCCTTCACGGGCTTCAAGCGCTTGGTCTACACCCATCGCGATATCGGCAGACTGCTCGTCAATTGATGTTAAAACCGCACAAGTTTCCGCATCAAATCCGTATTTTGCACGTGTGTATCCGATTTCTTTAATGGTTTGGCGAACCGTTTTCGGAATGTCAACATACGTAGATGTTGTGATCTCTCCGCTGACAAGAACCAAACCAGTTGTCACAGATGTTTCACAAGCAACACGCGCGTTAGGGTCTTTCTTTAAAATTTCATCTAAAATGCTGTCAGAAATCTGGTCACAGATTTTATCCGGATGCCCCTCCGTAACAGATTCTGATGTAAATAAACGACGATTTTTACTCATGATTTGCTTCCTCCTGCACAAGGCCTCCCGAAAGACCTTGTATATATGATACGGAACTCGCTCCCTCTTATACAATGTAACGTTATATTAGAGAATGTTAATTGGCATATTTATGAAATAAAAAAACCTTTTCCATCGAGGAAAGGGTTTGGTCTTTGTGCCTTTCACTCTTATCGCTCAAGGAATCATACAACCTTGCAACAGGTTAGCACCTTGGTTGTCTCACACAGTTGAACATAATAAATAACAGAGAAACCGGTTGCTGGGCTTCATAGGGCCTGTCCCTCCGCCAGCTCGGGATAAGAGTATCCGCTCAATGAAATATCTTATCGTAAAAGGGTTTGCAATGTCAATATGATTCAGAAGAAATAGGCACCTTATATCAAGGGAAAACATTGGAAAACGCACACACAAAAAATGATAAATAGTATAGACTATTTCAAAATATATGTTATACTAATTCACAATTAGCAAAACACAAAAAACGATAAAGGAAGGTTTCATATGAACTCAGTTGATTTGACCGCTGATTTACAAGCCTTATTAACAAGCCCAAATGTGCGTCATAATTTATCAGCAGCACAGCTTACAGAAAAAGTACTATCCCGGAACGAAGGCATTTTAACATCCACGGGTGCTGTTCGGGCGACGACGGGCGCTTATACAGGACGTTCACCTAAAGACAAATTTATCGTGGAGGAAGAAGGCACGAAAAATAAGATCGATTGGGGTACGGTGAATCAGCCGATTTCAGAAGAAGCGTTTGAACGGCTGTACACGAAGGTTGTCAGCTACCTGAAACAGCGAGATGAGCTGTTTGTTTTCGAAGGATTTGCCGGAGCAGATGAAAAATACAGGCTGCCGATCACCGTCGTAAATGAGTTCGCCTGGCACAATTTATTCGCCAGACAGCTGTTTATCCGCCCGGAAGGCAATGATAAGAAAACAGTTGAACAGCCGTTTACCATTCTTTCTGCTCCGCATTTCAAAGCGGATCCAAAAACAGACGGCACACATTCCGAAACGTTTATTATTGTCTCCTTCGAAAAGCGGACGATTTTAATCGGCGGAACCGAATATGCCGGAGAAATGAAGAAATCCATTTTCTCCATTATGAATTTCCTGCTCCCTGAAAGAGACATTCTATCCATGCACTGCTCCGCCAATGTCGGTGAAAAAGGCGATGTCGCCCTTTTCTTCGGACTGTCTGGAACAGGCAAAACCACCCTGTCAGCCGATGCTGACCGCAAGCTGATCGGCGACGATGAACACGGCTGGTCTGACACAGGCGTCTTTAATATTGAAGGTGGATGCTACGCCAAGTGCATTCATTTAAGCGAAGAAAAGGAGCCTCAGATCTTTAATGCGATTCGCTTCGGGTCTGTTCTCGAAAATGTTGTTGTTGATGAAGATACACGTGAAGCCAATTACGATGATTCCTTCTACACTGAAAACACGCGGGCGGCTTACCCGATTCATATGATTGACAACATTGTGACTCCAAGCATTGCAGGCCACCCGTCAGCCATTGTATTTTTGACGGCTGATGCATTCGGAGTCCTGCCGCCGATCAGCAAATTGACGAAGGAGCAGGCGATGTACCATTTCTTGAGCGGTTATACGAGCAAGCTAGCCGGAACCGAACGCGGTGTGACGTCTCCTGAGACGACGTTCTCCACATGCTTCGGCTCACCGTTTTTGCCGCTTCCTGCTCACGTCTATGCTGAAATGCTCGGCAAAAAGATTGATGAACACGGCGCAGAGGTTTTCTTGGTCAATACCGGCTGGACCGGCGGCGGCTACGGCACAGGCGAACGCATGAAGCTTTCTTACACAAGAGCGATGGTCAAAGCTGCGATTGAAGGCAAATTAGAGGATGCAGAAATGATGACTGATGATATTTTCGGCCTGCACATTCCAATTCACGTACCTGGCGTTCCTGATCATATTCTTCAGCCGGAAAACACGTGGAACAACAAGGAAGAATACAGAGAAAAAGCTGTCTACCTCGCAAATGAATTCAAAGAGAATTTTAAAAAGTTCGCACATACAGATGCCATTGCACAGGCAGGCGGCCCTCTCGTTTAAAAAGCAAAAGCCAAGAGCAGTTACGCTCTTGGCTTGTTTTAATTGACAGAATGCAGAGAAGTCAGCTTGTACGTAATGATGGTCCGGCCGTCTTCCCATTGAAGCTTCTGCACTTCAGCTGTGCCCGACTTTTCGCCAAACTTTGTTTTACGCACATCCATCGGAATCTCCATCGGATACACACGGTATCCGTCTTTCTCTAACGTGAATATATTTTCATCTATGCGAACTTCGTTTCCTTTTGTCACAATCAGTGTATTAAATTCAACAGGCATTCCCAAAGTGAGATCCCCTTTCGTCTCTTTTTTCTTTATCATACCATATTTCACCGTCAGCGGTTCTTCATCCATTGTGTGAGCTGCCGCACGATACGCCGGTTTTCTTTTGGTGGAAAATAATGTGTGAATTTACTGTAGTACCACGTCTCCACCGGCTTATGCAGCTGCTTGAGCTTCTCTTCAAATAAATAGGAATGCTGAATCGAAACGTTTTGGTCTTTTTCTCCATGGATTAACAGCACGGGTGCCTGAATTTTGTCTACTTGGTCAAACGGCGTTCTCCATTTGTATTCCTCAGGAACCTTTTTCGGTGTTCCGCCAATGACTCTTTTCATCATGCGCCGCAAATCCTGCCGCTCTTCATATGTAAGGATCATATCGCTGACGCCTCCCCAGGAAACGAATGAAGCCGCATGCCGCCCCATTTCAATCGCAGTGAGCATTCCCATAATTCCGCCGCGGGAAAAGCCAAAGATATGGATTCTGTCCTTCTTGACATTTGGATGCCGCTGAAGCAGGCGAAAAGCGGAAAAAGCATCCTCCCTGTCTTCTCCGGCAAAATCCTCGTTGCCCTCCCCTCCTTGATTTCCTCTGTAGAAAGGAGCAAACACAACAAACCCTTGGGATGCAAACTGGATAATCCGGCCCGGGCGAACCATGCCCACGCTTTTAATCCCGCCGCGCAAATATAAAAAACCGTCATATTGTCCCGGTGCCGCCGGCTCAGCCAGAAGCCCCTTTACCCGCAAGCCATTTGAAAGATAGCAGATCGTATGCAGACGCACATGCTGGTTCGGCGACGGAAATCTTCTTTTCTCAACAATCAAAACAGCCCCTCCTTTTTCTTTATGCTTTCCTTACTCCAAAATTACATCCGGAGATCCTGATTAGGCATTCACACATTTTTATACCCATCATACGATATGTAAAGCAAAAAAGGATATCAACTTGATGCTAAATAAGGAGGTTGTCTATGTGAACAAATGGTTAAGGCTGGGCTGCGCCTGTGTCGGCAGCATCTTTCTGATGATCGCCCTGGCGGCTTGCAAACAGGAAGAAACACTCACCAAAGTCAAAGTAGCTGAAGTGACCCATTCGATTTTTTACGCGCCTTTATATGTTGCCGAGTCTAAAGGATTTTTCAAGGAAGAAGGGCTTGATGTCGATGTAAATACAACATGGGGCGGCGACAAAACGATGACATCGCTTCTCTCAAACGGTTCAGATATCGCGCTTGTCGGGTCAGAAACGTCTATTTATGTCGAAGCACAAGGGGCGAAGGACCCCGTCATTAATTTCGCCCAGCTGACGCAGACAGACGGAACGTTTCTTGTCGCAAGAGAAGATATCGAACACTTCGACTGGAACCTATTAGAAGGAAAAACATTTCTCGGCCAGAGAAAAGGCGGCATGCCGCAAATGGTTGGCGAGTATGTGCTGAACAAGCATAAGATTGACCCGCATAAAGATGTTGACCTAATCCAGAACATAGACTTCGCCAATATCGCCAATGCATTTGCTTCTGGAACCGGCGACTATGTACAGCTCTTTGAGCCGCAAGCTTCCCTCTTTGAGAAAAAAGGCATCGGACATATCGTGGCTTCGTTCGGAGAAGAATCAGGCGAGGTTCCTTATACGACTTTTATGGCAAAACAAAGCTATCTGAAGAAACATGAAGACACAGCCGTCAAGTTTACAAAAGCCATTTATAAGGCGCAGCAGTGGGTGGAAAATCACTCGGCGAAGGACATCACAGACGTCATTAAAGATGAATTTGATGATACCGACCCAGAAGTCATCGAGACATCAATCGAGCGCTATAAAAAGCAGCATTCGTATTCGCCAGACCCTCTCCTCAACGAAAAAGAATGGGAGCTGCTCCAAACGATTATGGATCAATCCGGAGAACTGCCGAAGCACATTCCATACAATAAGCTTGTAAATAAACAAATTGCCGAAAAAGTCACCTCGGAAAAATAGGAGGCGCCATCTATGTCTTTCTTACATGTCGACCATGTAACCCATACTTATTTTTCTGTTAAAGAAAAAACGACGGCCGTGCGGGATATTCATTTCGATGCCGAAAAAGGCGATTTCATTTCATTTCTAGGCCCAAGCGGCTGCGGAAAAACAACACTGCTTTCCATTATTGCCGGGCTGATTGAGCCATCGGAAGGCAGAGTTCTGATTGATGGCCGTGAACCGAATCAAAAAGAACATAACATCGGCTACATGCTTCAGCAGGATTACTTATTTCCCTGGAAATCTATCGAGGAAAATGTGCTTCTCGGATTAAAAATCGCCGACACGCTGACAGAAGAAAGCAAGGCCGCTGCACTCGGTCTATTGCCGGAGTTCGGCCTTATAGATGTGGAGAAAAAATACCCGAAAGAGCTGTCAGGCGGAATGCGCCAGCGGGCCGCGCTTGCAAGAACTCTAGCGCCAGATCCAAGTCTGCTTTTGCTGGATGAGCCATTTTCCGCGCTTGATTTTCAGACAAAGCTGTCATTGGAAAACCTGGTATTCCGCACATTAAAGGAGTATCAAAAAACAGCAGTGCTTGTCACTCATGATATTGGGGAAGCGATAGCGATGAGCGATACGATCTTTTTATTTTCAAACCAGCCGGGCACCATCCATCAGATTTTCACCATTCCTAAAGAATTGTCCGCCATGATGCCTTTTGACGCCCGCCAGGAGCCATCCTTCCAGACGCTGTTTCAAACGATATGGAAGGAGTTGAATTCTCTTGAGAAACAGCAAAGAAACCATTGATCTGCTTCACGAGCAATATCAATTCAAACAGAAAAAGGAAAAATGGAATGTCCATTCTTTCCAGATTGCCATATTTATCCTCTTTTTCTCAGGTTGGGAAATGTCCAGCAGGCTCGGGTGGATTGATCCGCTGATCTTCAGTTCTCCGTCATCCGTATGGCGTTTATTGCTGGAGAAACTGAGTGACGGGTCTTTACTGTCACATATCGGCGTCACTTTATTTGAAACGGTGCTTGGCTTTTTGCTTGGGACGTTTATGGGCACATGTCTCGCTGCTTTGTTATGGTGGTCCAATAGGCTTGCCAGGGTTTTAGATCCGTATCTCGTTATTTTGAATGCAATGCCGAAAGTGGCACTGGGCCCGATCCTGATTGTCGCGCTCGGCCCTAGTTTTATCAGCATTATTGCAATGGGGGCCATCATCAGCGTCATTATCACAACCATCGTTGTGTACACCGCCTTTCAGGAGGTTGACGAAAACTATATAAAAGTAATGAAAACATTCGGCGCCAAAAAATGGGTCATTTTTAAAGAAGTGATTCTGCCCGCATCCTCCCCCGCTATCATTTCAACACTGAAAGTAAACGTCGGGTTATCATGGGTTGGCGTCATTGTAGGGGAATTCCTTGTCTCTAAGGTCGGATTAGGATATATGATTATTTACGGTTTCCAAGTCTTCAATTTTACGCTCGTCTTCTTAAGCCTGCTGATCATCGCCATATTCGCCACTCTGATGTATCAGGGCGTCGAGCTGCTAGAAAAGAAATGGACGAAGGGCAGGACATAAAAAACCCGGCACATGTGCCGGGTTTTTCATTCGATCCATCCAGATTCTTTTAGTTTTTTCAAACTGATCGGGAGAACGGAATCCTTCATAATAAAGCTGAATTTTTTATTGCGGGAAAGGTTTTCCGGAAGCTCATGAAACAAAACCGGGCCTTTCGTTTCGAAGTAATCAGCTTGCTTTTCAAGCTTTTCTATATCTGCAAAATATATATTTTTCACAATCACTTTTTCTTTACCGAGAACTTTATACTGTCCGAGGTACTTGAGGCTTTTCACTCTCGCACCCGTCTCTTCCTTTACTTCCCGGAGCGCCGCCTCTTCTGCGCACTCCATCGGCTCTACTTTCCCGCCCGGAAACTCATAGCCTCTGTCCTCATGTTCTGTTAGTAGCCATTTGCCGCCAAAACGGCAAATCACCCAGACATGCTTCGGGCTGTCCGAGAAAGGCTGATCGTCAAAGGAAAGCTGAACAGTATTCTGATAATAATCTTTAAACTCGTACATGTTTATCCCTCAAATCCGTTCCTAGCTATCTTCCATACATCATACCACAGTTATGTTTCTTCGGAAGCCTTTTATCAAAAAATAAGGGAAACCCAGCACGCCGCCAAGGTCTAAGGCTTGCAGACCAGCTCGTACAGTTTTTTGCCGTGCCTTTTTCCAGAATGTGCGACTGACGCTCTGGGCTTTATTATGACCCGCGAACAGGGAAAAGTTACGGTTTGCGCTTGAATTTATTTTTTAACGTTTCTAAAAGATCGACAAGCATCTGAGGCACCGGTATGCCGAGAGAGCTGGCTGTCACTACGATTTGCACAGATTCATAAAGAATATAAAACATAATGGCCAAGTCACGTATTGACCCCTGTGTATTCAGCAGCTGATCAAAAAAGTGGCATACAGAGATCAGAGCCAGCGTGACTAATTTTTTGACAAGCCGGGCAAATACCTTTTTAAACGCCAGTTTGTGAATAATCGTTTCCTTCAAGGTCGTACTGATAAATTCAATTGCCATAAGAGAAAGCAAAATCAGAAATGAATACTGAAAACCTCCAAAGAAAAAACCCGCTGCTGAAACGCTGACTGCTAAAAACGAAAAGATGCCAAAGTCTCTATCCATTTATCCCAACATCCTTTCACAGAAACGGCCTTACGATATTCTATGGAAAACAAGCCGAACGGATTGGATTTTTCAGAAAAATGGACTGGTTGTCGCCTATTTTTTCGTCTGCAAAAAATCAAAAGCCGGACGTCTTTTATAAGACATCCGGCCTTTCTTTTTTGGATTTAACCCAGGTATGCTTTCAGCATCCAGTTGTGTTTTTCAATATTTTGATGGATCGCAAGAAGCATGTCCCCTGTTGTTTCATCACCGACTTCATCAGCTAAATCCATGCCGTTTTTCAGTTCTTCCGCGATGACTGTGAAATCATCATATACGCTTTGCACCATTTGCTCAGCCGTTTCATTTCCTGCCGCTTCTTTTACAGAAGCCGTTTCCAAGGATTCCTTCATTGTCGCAATCGGTTTTCCATTCAGCGCCAAAAGACGTTCTGCTAAGTCATCAATATAAGTTGCCGTTTCGTTATACAGCTCCTCAAACTTTTCATGAAGAGTGAAGAAATCTTTCCCTTTCACATACCAGTGATAATTATGTAGTTTCACATACATGACTGTCCAGTTGGCTACTTGTTTGTTCACTGCTTGAATCAATTGTTCTGACATGATTATCTTCCTCCTTGTTATATGACTATGTATACCCTTTATATCGTACGTTAAAACCTCTTTTTCCCCCTTAACTGTCATGATTTCTTCTACTATGCTACAATTGTTAAAAAACGGGAGGTGGAATATCATTGACGCTTCTCATTACCGTAAGCATATTGATTGTGCTGGCTGTTTTGCTTGTCACCATTTGGACGACTGTGAAAGCCTATAATGTAAAGCACACCATTGATCCTCCGCAAGAAACTCGTTCTGATTCAAAAAATCAATGATGATGTGATGGCTCGTCTTCAGAGTGATTGCTGGCAGCATCGGCGTCTCCGACTTGGACTTTTAAGGTCGGCATGCTATGCTGTTTTTTTGCTGTGACATGGGATTGGACAGTGTACACACCATCTTCTTTAAACGTTGTGTCTAATCGGTATACGCCTTTTTCTTGCTTTGCTTTAAACATTTGGCTGGCGTCTTTTTCTCCTTCTTTCCACACCTCAAACTCCACTTCATCGGCATCCGTCACTGCTTCGTCACCATATGATACCGCCGCTTCATATGCGGCGCTTTCTCCGGGATTTACTTTTTCAGGGCCTGTCAGCTTAACATCCAATACCTCCGGCGTCTCAGCTGTATTCGCTTTGTCCTCACCAGACCCGCATCCATTCAGCAAAAAAGCAGAGAAAAGCAGCACAACCAACATCTTCTTCATGCCATCATCCTTTCATCGTTTACCTAAATAGTAGCAAACGCTTACAGCAAATGGTACACAAAATATAAGACGTCACAAAAAAGACCTTTTTGCTTAAGCGCAAAAAGGCCTTTTCTGTTTAACCAAATACTTTTAGCAATTCTTCTTTATCCTGTGACAGCCAGAAACGCATTAACCGTTTAGCGCCTTCCAGATCATGAAGCTTCGCTTGGCCGCACTGCTTTTCATTCGCAGCCGGAATTTCGGTAATCTCTACCGCTTCCTTCATTGTGTCTTCAAGCAGATCAACGATTTCCGCTGGTGTCGGCTCTCCGCTCACAACAAGATAATAACCGGTCTGGCAGCCCATTGGAGAGATATCAATGATATCAAAATGATCATATTTCTCTGCATGAGAACGAATCGTAAACGCGAGCAAATGCTCAAGTGTGTGAATGGTGTCAGGCTTCATCGCTTGTTTATTTGGCTGGCAAAAACGAATATCGAATTTATTTACAACGCCGTCTGTTCCCACTTTATGCACGCCGCAATGTCTTACATATGGAGCAACAACCGCATTATGATCAAGCTCAAAACTTTCTACTGAAGGCATAATGGCACTCTCCCTTTTCTAAAAATGTACATTCATTATAACATACCTTTCCGATAAGAATAATCGAATAACTTTTCAATCTGCGTTTTTTTTCTTATACTTGCATCAGAAAGGTTGCTGAATGAAATATGAAAACGCTATTTATCGGTCTGATCAGAGGATATCAAAAATTCATCTCGCCGCTGACGCCGCCAACATGCCGCTTTTATCCGACTTGCTCCCAATATGGAATCGAAGCGATTAAAACACATGGGGCTTTAAAAGGGGGCTGGCTGACAATCAAACGGATTTTGAAATGCCACCCGTTCCATCCGGGAGGAGTCGATCCCGTTCCTGAAAAGAAACGAAAACATTAAGCGTTATAGCCGTTTACGACAAGATCCAGTTTTCCTGTTTCAGGATCAATAACTAGTCCATGGACTGGAACGTTTTCCGGGAACAGCGGATGATGTTTAATGACTTCTACACTGTCTTTCACACTTGCTTCTACTGAATCAAAGCTTTTAAACCATTGATCAAAGTCAACACCGGAGTACTTTAATGTTTCGATGCGTTCCTCCGGAATTCCTCTTTCTTTGATTCTATTAAGCATGCTTTTGCTGCTGATTTTGCTCATGCCGCAATCGTGATGACCGATCACACATACCTCATCGGCGTTCAGCTCGTACACTGCGACGAGTAAACTTCTCATGATGCTTCCGAAGGGGTGTGTCACAAGCGCACCGGCACTTTTAATGATTTTCACATCACCGTTTCGCATATTCATCGAATGCGGCAGCAATTCAACCAAACGAGTATCCATGCAAGAAAGAATCGCCATTTTTTTATCAGGAAATTTTGAGGTCTGATACTTTTCATATTCCTTTTGTTCAGTGAAAGTCTTGTTAAATTCAAGAATATCATTTAGCAGGCTCATAGCTACTTGTATTCCTTCCTTGTCTTTTTTCTCTTCAATATATCACAGCATCTGTCTATTCGTCATCTTATCAAAATGAAACTGGGCAAGAAAAAAAGACAAACCCTCAAGGTCTGCCTTATTTCCCCATGTTATAGCGTTTTTTGAACTGCTCGACCCTTCCGCCTTTTTCATTGAATTTCTGGCGGCCTGTGTAAAACGGATGCGTGTCAGAGCTGACCTCCACTTTAATGACCGGATATGTGTTGCCGTCTTCCCACTCTGCTGTTTCATTAGATGTTTTGGTAGAGGTGCTGAGAAAACGGTAGCCGCTGTTGACATCCTGAAATATGACTTTGTGGTTCTTTGGATGAATTCCTTCTTTCATGTCTATCTCCTTTCTTTAAATCGTAATTATTACGTTTTATTTTATATCCTCACAAACGTTTTGTCAATCTCCTTACATCCTTCCCTGCGTTTTCACATCGTAAACCCATGGTATTTAAGAATAGGAAGAATAATCTAACCGAGGAAGCAAATAATAAACCCAAAATACATACAGAAACGTCTTTTGAGAAAGGTGGTTTACGATTGTGGATGATTTAGTTTTGGCCAGAAGCCTTTTTGGTACGACAATGGGCTTTCATATCATTTTCGCAACGCTTGGAGTCGGGCTGCCGCTCATGATTTTAGTGGCGGAATTGATCTATCAAAAAACGAAAGATGACCATTATGCAATCATGGCGAAAAGATGGACGAAAGCCCAAGCCGTATTGCTGGGGGTCGCCATACCGACCGGAACGATTGCGGGCACTCAGCTCGCGCTTTTATGGCCGGGATTTATGGAAGTCATCGGCCGGGTCATGTCCCTGCCGTTTCAAATTGAGATCTATGCTTTTTTTGTTGAAGCCCTTTTCATGTCGATTTATGTATACGCCGCAGACCGCTTGTCACCGGCTATGAGAATTGTGGCGGTTTTCTTTGTGTTAGTCGGGGCCGCAGCGTCGGCTGTTCTGATCACGAATGTCCATGCCTTTGAAGGAACTCCGGCAGGTTTTAAAATTTTAAACGGAAAAATCACAGATGTTGATCCGTGGGCCGCGTTCTTCAACCCAAGCTTTTTTATCACTGCGGGCCATGTCGTTTTATCGGCATTTATGACGGGAGCGTTTATCGTGGCTTCTGTGGCTGCATATAAAATGATCCGGACAAGAAAAAAGGAAAAGGTCTATCGCTTTCACCGGAAAGCCCTTTTGCTCGCACTGACAATCGGCGGCATTTTTTCATTGCTGACCGCTTTGAACGGACACGAGTCTGCACAGATGCTGTACGAATACCAGCCCGAAAAATTAGCCGGTGCGGAAGGCCTGTTTGAAACAAGATCCCACGCTCCGCTCGCCATCGGCGGTTTTACCGACCCGAATGAAGAAAAAGTAAAGTGGGCCATCGAGATTCCATGGGCGTTAAGCTTTCTGGCAGCAAACCGTTTTGACACTGTTGTAAAGGGATTAAACGCGTTTCCGAGAGATGAATGGCCGCCGCTTTTCATTCACACGCTGTTTAATGCAATGGTCGGAGTAGGCATGCTGCTAATTCTTTATTCCATTATCGGAGTGGTCTGGAGAAAGGTGCTCAAGAAAGACCGTTTCCCAACGTGGCTTTTGGTCATTTTCATGACAGCAGGCCCTTTTAGTCTCATCGGCATTGAATTCGGCTGGATTTTCGCCTGTACGGGGAGGCAGCCGTGGGTCATCTATCATCTCCTTAAAACGTCGGATGTGGTGACAACGACTGGCTCGATCGGGGTGCTCTTCTTATTTTTCACATTTGTTTACGCCGTGTTAGGCGCAGCTGTCGTCTACGTGCTGCTGTACTATTTCCGAAAACACCCGGTTGACGAAGATTTAAATACAGCGGAGTCATAATGGCTCCGCAAACAGGAAACCAAATGGAAGGAAGATCGACAAATGGACATTTCAACTGACGCTCTGATCGCCATCTCAATCATCTGGGGCTTTGTGTTTATTTACGCCGTCATGGCGACAATGGATTTCGGAGCGGGATTTTGGTCTATGATCTATTTAAACAAGGAGCACATGAAGGCCACCGATATTGCGAACCGCTTTCTGTCGCCGACTTGGGAGGTCACAAACGTCTTTATTGTGGCCATCGTTGTGGCGCTTTTCAGCTTTTTTCCTGGCGCGACATTTGTACTTGGAACCGTTTTATTAATTCCCGGCAGCATAATTTTACTGCTTTTAGCGATCCGAAGCGGATTTCTCGTTTTTTCAAACACAGCCAAAGAGCGAAAAACGCTAAGATATATTTCCGGCATCTCCGGCTTTATCATCCCTGCTGTTTTAATTTTGGTGCTTCCTGTCACACACGGAGGGTTTATAGAAAAAACGGACGGAATCTATAACTTGAATATGTCTAAAATCTTTTCAAGCCCGAACGCTTATGCATTTATCGGGTTTGCGATTTTAAGCACCTTATTTTTATCCTCGCTGCTGCTTGCTGATTTTTCAAACGTGGCGGAGGAACAGGACGCGTACCGCGCTTACAGAAAAAGCGCCATGATTACCGGCCCGATTTCACTCCTGTTTGCTGTGTGCATTATGCTGACAATGCGGAATGAAGCAAACTGGCTGTACAGCGGTATGCTGAAGGATTTCTCTTGGATTATCGCATCGTTCATTACATTTGTCATAGCGGGAATCGCTCTTTTTCTGCCTAACAAGAGCTTCGGCCAAAACATCGGAAAGCCGCGGCTTGCACTTATCGCGATTGCGATACAGTATTTTCTCGCAAGCTACGCGTACGGGCGGGCGCATCTCCCGTATATGATTTATCCCGATGTGACAGTTATGTCGGGCTTCACAGAGCCAGCGACGTTCAGAGCGCTGTTTGCGACGTATATCGTAGCATTTATCATTCTCTTTCCAGGCTTTTATTTCTTCTGGAAAATGTTTATGCGAGATAAACGGTATATCCGCCAAGAGGAATAGAGCATAAGCACGCCGGCTATACTAAGCCAGAACCTTTATAAGGAGGGGATGGCATGGAGCAGAAAATTCTATGCGAAGTCAACAACTGTTCTTATTGGGGCAAAGGAAACAAATGCACCGCTGATGCCATTTATGTTGTCAGCCATACTGGTGAAACGGCTGAGAACAGCAAGGAAACAGACTGCAAAACGTTTAAGCCGCATGACTTGTAATCAAAAGAAAGAGCTGCATCAGCCGGCTCTTTCTTTTTGCATGTTCAGTGTTCTCCATTTTTTTGTTATGACCCCGTTTAAAGGTGAAAACAAAAAGGCGCCTGCATAACATACACCTGTCATAGCCGCCATCGCTCCGGAAATCGAAACATTAAGCCACGTTGCGAAGAAATAGCCCATGACGGCCGAAAACCCGCCAATCAACGCGCTGAGAATCAGCATAGAAAGCAGCCTGTCTGTCAGCAAATGGGCTGCGGCAGGCGGGACAATCAGCATAGCCACAACCAATACAGCACCCACCGAATCAAAGGAAGCAACGGTTGTCAGCGAAAGCATGCCCATTTGCACATAATGAATCAGCAAAACCGGTATTCCCAGAGCTAAAGCCATTTGCGGATCAAACGAAGCGATCTTGAACTCCTTGTAGCACACACCGATCAACAATACATTTAAAACCAGAACAGATGCCAGCATCCAAAACGCTTTCGGCCCGATGTCAACTCCGAATACTGTAATCGTATTCCACGGCACAAAAGCGATTTCTCCCATTAACGAGTGTTCAATATCGAGATGGACATTGGCGCCATACACTGAAAGCAAAATAACGCCGACCGCAAATAAAGATGTAAACACAACGCCAATGGCGGCATCTGATTGAACCCCCTTGCTGTCGAGCAGCTGAACCAAAAATGCCGTTAACAGTCCGGATACGGCCGCGCCAATAAACATAGGAATCCCGTCAAGACTTCCAGTCACTAGAAAAGCGCTGACGATGCCAAGCAACACAGTATGGCTGATCGCGTCGGCCAGCATCGCCATTCTTCTCAACACGAGAAATGTGCCGATCATTGCGCAGCTTACACCGACTAATACACCGGTAGCTATAATCCATGCTTCAAAACTCATTGGCGATCTGTCCCTTCTCTGCATCAGCAGACGCTTTGCGGAGCTCAGGCATCCGTCCATACATCTTTAAGAGTGAAAAAAGACGCTCTTTCGTTTCCTCAGGCAAACAATCCGGGACGAAATGATCCTGATCAATTTCTATATTCGCAAGCTCCATTTCGTGCATGAGGTACACTTCATACATCCGATGCTTCAATGCTGTGTGATAGCCTTTTTCTATCCCAGTGGGTGTCATTTGCCAAACTCCGTTTTCGATACGCACAATGCACCTCTCTTTTTCCAAGTCATTCAATACCTTACGGCATAATGAAAGGGATAGCCTCCTTTTCTCTCTTATACGTTCAGCCGTTACATAAAGATCATTCTTTTCATACTGCTCATAAATCGTCAGCAGCACCTGCTCGCGGCTTGTTTTGCGACGAAGCCTTATCAGTCTTATGGCTTTTGCCGCCAATCCGCGCTTAGGCGCGCAAATCATTGAAAAGAGAAAGATCGTCGTTGCTGATAAGATCATTAATGGCCCCGTCGCCATGCCCTTCATCGTCGTACTCAGCAAGGTTCCGGCCACGCCGCTGACCCCGCCTGCGGCCGCGGCAATGACCATCATTCCGGTTAATCGTTCGGTCCAATATCTTGCAGCTATGGCAGGCGTAATCAGCATAGCCGCCATTAAGATCACACCAACTGTCTGAAGCCCGATAACGACAGCACAGACGATAAGGCAAGCCAATAGCCCGTTTAAAAACCGCACCGGCATACCCAATCCCTTTGCAAAGGCGAGATCGAACGTAATCAATGTGAACTCCTTAAAGAAAACAATGCAAAGAAGCAATAGAACAGCGGATATCCCTCCAATAAGCATGATATCCTGTCTGACCAATGAAGCGGCCTGCCCGAATAAAAAAGAATCAAGCCCGCTTTGGCTTCCCGCCCCCTGCTGCTGAATATACGTCAGCAGGATGATCCCCACCCCAAAAAACACAGAGAGAACAATCCCGATCGCCGAGTCCTCTTTTGTTTTTGAAAGCCGAGGAATCAGCTGAATACACCACGTTCCGAGCAGCCCGGCAAGCGCTGCCCCCAGCAAAAAGAAAGGCAGTGATTTTTGCCCGGTGAACAGAAAAGCGAGACAGACGCCCGGCAGAGCTGAGTGAGCCATCGCATCGCCGATTAAACTTTGCTTTCTCAGCAATACAAAGCTGCCCAAAACACCGCTTGCCGCCCCGAGTAAAAGCGTACCGGCCAGCACCCACTGTGTATTCGGATGCTGGAGCTGCAGCCACAAATTTTCAAACAATGCGCTCACCCCTTATGTCCCTCTGCCAGCACTTTATCTTTTAGAAACGTCAGCCTTCCCCCATACGTTTTTTGCAGGTTTTCGATCGTAAAAACGTTTTCCGCCGGTCCGAAAGCGATTTTTCGCAGATGAAGCAGTAGGATCCAATCAAAATAATCCTCGGCGGTCTGCAGGTCATGGTGGACGACAAGTACTGTTTTTCCTTTTTCTTTGAGTTCTGCCAAAAGCGTCATAATTGCCCGCTCTGTCGCTGCATCAACGCCGGCAAACGGTTCATCCATAAAATAAATGTCGGCGTCCTGGCAAAGCGCCCGGGCAAGAAACACCCGCTGCTGCTGGCCGCCTGACAGCTGGCTGATCTGCCTTTTCGCATAATCAAGCATCCCGACTTTTGCTAAAGCAGCTTTCGCCATATCCACATCGTCTTTTTTTGGCCTTTTCAATAAACCGATACGGCCGTATCTTCCCATAAGCACGACATCGAGCGCGTTTGTGGGGAAATCCCAGTCAACCGAGCCGCGCTGCGGGACGTATCCGATTCTTGTCCGCTGATGCTTATAGTCTTTGCCGTAAATCGAAATGTCTCCTGAAGCCCGAGGCACAAGACCGAGAATGGTTTTAATCAAGGTTGATTTTCCCGCGCCGTTTGGGCCGATAATGCCAATCAGTTTTCCTTCAGGGATCTGCAGCGAAATGTCCTGCAGAACAGGCTTTTTATGATAAGCGACCGTTACATTATCGAGCTCAACAGGGAACATATCCTTCACCTCTTTTCTTTATTTAAGCGCTTTAGTGATGGTGTTGATATTGTGGCGGAACATCCCTTCGTATGTGCCTTCTTTTGTCCCCTTTTCACCCATGGCATCCGAATAAAGCTGACCGCCGATTGTGACTGTATGACCTTTTTCTTTAGCGCCTTCCACCACTGCATTTATTGATTTTTCAGATACGCTGCTTTCGACAAAAACAGCTTTTATGTGTTTTTCTGTCAGGAGATCGACCAGCTCCTGAACATCCTTTAATCCGTAATCCGAATCCGTGCTGAGTCCCTGCAGGCCTTTCACCTGAAAACCATACTCTTTCCCAAAATACGCAAAGGCATCGTGAGCGGTAACAAGCACACGGCTTTTCTCCGGAATGTTTGCGATCTCCTGGCGCGCCCACTTATCTAAATATTGCAAATCTTCTTTGTACTCTTTGGCATTTTTCTGAAAATCATCCGCATGTTCAGGCATCGCTTTGCTGAATTGCGCTTCGATTTCATCCACCGCATAGATCCATAACGGAATACTGAACCAAACGTGCGGGTCGTATGTCTTGCCTTCTCCGGCAGAAATAAGCTTGCTTTTTGGTATGTTCTCTGCGACTGCCGCTGCTTGTTTTTGTTCGCCTATTTTTTGGAGAACATCCTCCATTTTCCCTTCTAAATGCAAACCGCTGTACAGTACAACATCAGCTGATACTAATTTTTTAGTGTCCCCTTGTGAGGCTTTGTAAAGATGCGGATCGACCCCCGGCCCCATTAAAGAGGTGACTTTTACATGCTTTCCTCCGATGTTTTCGGCTGCATCAGCAATTTGAGATGTTGTAGCCGTTACCTGTAACCGCTGATCAGCGCTTTTTCCGGCTGAATCCGTTCCGCATCCCGTTAAAGTAAAACAGGCCAAAAGCGCTGCTGCCATCAGTCCCTGTTTCATATTTTCCCTCCTCTATGCCATCAATGTCCGATTGTATTATCTTATGTTTTTATTTCTTAGACATGTGACATTTAATTAGCCAAAAGCATATTTTGTTTAGATAGGACAAAAAGTTTCCTTCGTGCAAAATTATCGCGTTTGTCCACTTTTGTCAAGTGCAATCTGCATAAAAAAACCGGCTGGGTCAGCAGCCGGTCCAAACGAGAAGGGATGTATTCAACGAACGCTTTTACTATAACAGCACATTGACATTCTCTCAAAATGGCAAAATGCTGTTTTCTTATCCATGCTGTGTGAAAACATCCATTTTGGTCACATATTTTCGCATAATGTCCTGGTTCACCTCTATCCCTAAACCAGGCTGTTTTGACACAGAAATAAATCCATTCTCAATACGGATATCAGGGGTCACGATATCCTCATCCCAATAGCGTGAGGATGAGGATATATCACCCGGTATTGTAAATTGCGGCAGTGAAGCAAGCGCCACGTTTTGCGCTCTGGAAATGCCGGTTTCCAGCATTCCGCCGCACCACACCTGCATATGATGCTCTCTGCATAAATCATGAATTTTTAAGGCTTCTGTTAAGCCGCCGACACGGGATGGCTTAATATTAATGATTTTGCAGCTTCCGAGTTCAATCGCCCGTCTCGCATCATCTGCCGAACAAATACTTTCATCAAGGCAAATGGCAGTTTTCAAATGTTTCTGCAAGTGGCGGTGATCAACGATGTCGTCAGCTTGAAGCGGCTGCTCAATCATCATTAAATGATACTCATCAAGCTCCTTTAAGCGGCTGATATCCTTCAGTTCATACGAAGAATTGGCATCGGCCATGAGCGGGATGTTTGGGAATCGGCTGCGGATGGCCTTGACCAATTCCACATCCTGCCCTGGCTGAATTTTAATTTTTATTCGTTGATAACCCTCTTTTTGATAACGCTCAATTTCCTTCAGCATATCGTCAAGGGGCGCCAGGCCGACAACCACCCCGGCAGGTACTTTATCTCTTGTCCCGCCCAATGCCTCGGCAAGAGACATCCCCTTCTTTTTCGCATAGATATCCCAGACAGCCGATTCAAGCCCCGCTTTTGCCATACGGTTTCCTTTATAGCGCGCCAGACTGTCCGGGATGTCGGAAGGATGTGTGAATTCACGGCCGACAACATTGGGAATAAAAAAATCCTTTAGCATGTGCAAGCATGTGTCAATGGTTTCCTCGGTGTACCAAGGCGAAGAGAACGCAGATACCTCTCCCCAGCCTGTGACACCGGATGTATCAATGGCTTCCACGATCAGAAATTTACGCTCTTGAAGCGTTTCTATACTGTTTTTGAACGGTTTCTTTAAATTCATGCTCAAATGGTAAAGCGTAATTTTCTCAATTTCGATCATTGCATTTCTCCTTTACGCGCATCCTTCAGCTGATTTCGCAAGAGCTTATTAGACGCATTGCGCGGCAGGCTGTCCAGCACAAAGAATTTTGCCGGAATTTTATACTTCGCTAAGCGTTCTTTGCAGTAGGCGGCCAATTCTTCTGCGCTCACAGGCTTGTGAAGGACAAGATAGGCGTGGGGCACTTTCCCCCATTTTTTGTCCTCAGCCCCTGAAACACCAGCTTCGGCCACAGCAGGGTGTGAAAGCAGCACTGACTCTACTTCAGCCGGATAAATGTTTTCTCCGCCTGATATGATCAGGTCTGAACGTCTGTCCAGTACATATAAAAAGCCCTCGCTGTCTAAATACCCAAGATCACCTGTTTTCAGCCAGCCATTTTGAAAGGAGGCTTCGTTTGCGCTCTCCCGGTTAAAATAGCTCTTCATGACATTCGGGCCTTTGACCATAATTTCACCGTGTTCAAACGGCTTACACGCCTGTCCGTCCCGTTCAATTTTGATTTCACATGAAAACAGCGGTTTCCCCGCAGATCCGAGCTTTTCCATACTGAATTCCGGCGACAGGGTAACAATTTGCGAGCATGTCTCTGTCATTCCGTATGACTGGAAGACGGGGAATCCTTTCTCACGGCACTTCTCAAGCAATGGCAGCGGTGCAGGACCTCCGCCGAGCAGAATGCATCTCAGGGTTTCAGGACAGCGGCTTGTTTCTTCTAAAAGACTGGCCAGCATTGTCTGCACCACAGAGATCATTGTCACTTGATGCCTGTTGATAGAATCCAGCACATCGCTTACAGAAAAGCGCTGGTGAAGCACGACAGTCATTCCATAGATCACAGATTTAAATAACGCGGATAATCCGCTGATGTGAAAGAGCGGCAATGCGATAAGCCAGCGGTCTTGTTCTGTTATACCCAAATTCAGCGCGGATGACACCGCACTGAAATAATGGTTTCCGAACGTTTGCTGAACCCCCTTGGGCTTGCCTGTGGTACCTGACGTATACATCAGCGTTGCCGTTTGATCCAATTGCATATAATCCTGGATCTCAACTTCCTCTGCGGCACCTTTCATCAGTTCGTCCACATCAATGGTTTGAACGGTATGCTCATAATCTTCTTTGTCAAAGCCTGAATCTGTCAGTAAAAAGCGGGCGCCGGAATCCTCCAGCTGAAACAGCCTTTCATGTGTTGACAGCTTTGTATTCAGAAGCACTGCTTTAACACCAAGCAAAAAACAAGCATGTACGGCGTAAACCATTTCTATACGGTTTTGGAGCAAAATAGCCGCAGTATCTCCTTTTTGAACCGAATGAGCATTAAGCTGTTCCGCCATTCGCTTAGACGCGGCAAACAACTCTGCAAATGTAACGGTTTGGTCTCCATAGATGAGAGCGATTCTCTCAGGTGTCAGCTGTGCCCGCTGCATGAGCCAGTTGGGCTGTTCTGTCAGCATGTCATCATCTCCGAGGTAAAATGTCTGTATTGAAAAGAAAACAGCTTGGACCGCAAAGTCTCAAGCTGTTTGTTTACTAAGTATTGCTGATCACGGGAAACGAGGGAACTGTCCGAAATCAGGTTTGCGTTTTTCCTTAAAGGAATCACGGCCTTCTTTTGCTTCATCAGTCGTGTAGTAAAGAAGGGTAGCATCCCCTGCAAATTGCTGAATTCCAGCAAGTCCATCTGTATCCGCGTTAAACGCAGCTTTAAGAAAACGAAGTGCGGTCGGGCTTTTTTCAAGCATTTCTTCACACCATTTAATCGTTTCTTCTTCAAGTTGTTCCAAAGGAACGACTGTGTTGACAAGACCCATGTCCAGCGCTTCCTGTGCGTTGTACTGACGGCACAGGTACCAGATTTCACGGGCTTTTTTATGTCCAACGATTCGAGCAAGGTAGCCAGAACCGTAGCCAGCGTCAAAGCTTCCGACTTTAGGACCTGTTTGTCCGAAAATCGCGTTGTCAGCAGCGATTGTCAAGTCACATACGATATGAAGCACATGGCCTCCGCCGATCGCATATCCAGATACCATCGCAACAACCGGTTTCGGAATGACGCGGATTAAACGCTGAAGATCCAGTACGTTTAGACGCGGAATTTGGTCGTCTCCTACATATCCGCCGTGGCCGCGCACTTTTTGGTCTCCGCCGGAACAAAATGCTTTGTCCCCGGCACCGGCAAGCACGATAACTCCAACATTTTGATCGTCTCTCGCGCGTGCAAACGCATCAATCATTTCAGCAACCGTTTTGGGGGTAAACGCGTTATGTACCTCAGGGCGGTTGATTGTTATTTTTGCAATACCATTATACGTTTCATACAATATTTCATCGTATGTCCGTTCAGTTTTCCATTCTACAGCCATGATATGACCTCCTCTATTTTTCTATGTGCAGTTATAAGCTTGTCAAAAACTCACTCACTATTTTACCAAAAAAACGCGGCTGTTCCACATGGACCGTATGGCCGGCTTTTGGAACAACCTCTATTCTACTAGATGGAAGCTTCTTATGCACCTCTTGATTGATGGCGCAAAACTTTTTGTCCCACTCTCCGCAGATGAGAAGCACAGGCACGGCAATTTCATCTACACGGCTCCACAAGGAAGGCTGTGAACCGGTGCCCATGCCCGTTAAACTGTTTGCAAGCCCAATCTTATTGTTTCGCAGACGGCCCGACCGTATCCTGTGCCGAATATCTTCAGCCAGCCGCTGCTGGGATGAAAACAACGGGATATTCTCCCAATATTGCACAAAAGCTTTAATCCCGTCACGCAAAATAAAATCAGCAAGCTTCCTGTCCCGCATGATCCGATCCCGCCGTTCCTCAAGCGTTTTGAGCCCAGGCGTTGTGCTTTCAAGCACAAGGGCCGATACCCGTTCGGGATATGCTACCGCAAAAGAATAAGCAAGTCTTCCTCCCATAGAATACCCAATCAATTTCACTTTGTGAAGTTTTAGTTGATCAAAAATCTCGGCAAGGTCAGAGACTTGCCGGCTTGTGCTGTATCTTTTCCCATTCAGCGGGGCATCCGTTTCACCATGCCCTAAACAATCAATTTTGATCAAACGGGTATCAGGCAGCATCGCATCAAGAAAACTCCATGATTGCTTGCTGCCGGTAAACCCGTGCAGACAGACGACGGCTTCGGAAGCATTCGGCCGCTCATCTGCCATAGCATAACGGACACCGTCAGAAACAGTTATGCTTACAGTTCCCATTGTTTTTTCACTTCCCGCACAGCCTCATTCAGCATATCGCGATGAAGCTGGACTCTCGATTGGCGATTCGTTTTGATTTCTATCAAATGGAGTCCAGGCTTGTCTGCCTGCGGCGCGTAAGCTGCTTTGAATTCATCCCACGAAGCCGGGCATGAATACGTTCCGCCGTAAAGTGCAGCCGCATGCTTGAAATCGAGCCCTGTCGGCGTGCCGAACAAATCTTCAAAGTGCGCCTTCTCAGATGCCTGCGGCAAAAATGAGAAAATCCCTCCGCCGTCATTATTCACGAGAATCACAGTTAGCGGAATGTGCAGCTTTTTAGCAGCAAGCAGTCCGTTTAAATCATGATAAAAAGATAAATCTCCAATCACGAGGGTAACGGGCGCTTTTGTTCCTTCACATACCCCCATGGCGGAGGAGACGACACCGTCTATCCCGTTTGCACCCCGATTTGAATAAATACGGAAATTGCGCTCCTGGTTTTCAAAAAACGTATCAACATCCCTGATCGGCATGCTATTTCCGACAAAGAGCGAGCTGTCTTCTGGCACGAGATGCTGAAGGATGCGATAAAGATTGCCTTCAAACGACACGTCTTCACTGCTGATTGTTTGCAGATGCTCACGGAACCGTCTATTGACAAACTGCCACTTTTCCAGCCATTCTGATGATCTGGCCACATCAGCAAGTTCAGCCATGATTGCTTCGGCAAAAACCGACGCATTACTGTGAATCATATGCGCGCTTGCCTGTGTCGGGTCTCTCCACCCTCCATCCTCGTCAATCACAACCTGCTGAATGTCCGGATCATCCTTGAGCCATAAGAAAACAGGTTTTGAAACAGGCATTGGCCCAAAACGGATGACAACATCAGGGCGCAAATTTGATTTCAATTCATCATCTTTTAAAAATGAATCGTACGCATCAATGACAGTGCTTTTATCATGAGCACCGTTCCGCAAATTAGACAGCGGGTCAGCTAAAATCGGATACTGAAGCGCTTTTGACAGCGCAATAATGTTTTCCTTATCCGCATCACTATGGAGCTCTCCGCAGACGATCATACCCTTTTCAGCCTCTGCGAGCATTGCACCCACATCAGACAGGGATTCGCGGTCAACAGACTGCGTACCCGTTTTCACAGACACATGACGGCCTGTTCTCATTCTTCCAAACGGCTCAGCTGAAAGATCCGGCATAAGCGGTTCCCGCAGCGGCACATTCACATGCACAGGTCCCATTGGGCGTTTTTGCGCTTCCCCGGCTGCGCGGCCGGCCAGCGTTCGGATATATCTGAGCATATGCGGAGACTCTTCAGGAAGAGCTGAGTCTGTGAAAAACTTAACAAAGTTACCGAATAAGAAGTGCTGATTTATAGCCTGCGGTGCGCCTACTTCGCGCAGCTCGTGAGGCCGATCAGCAGTTAACACAATAATTGGCACTCTTGAATAATGGGCTTCAATCACAGCCGGATAAAAGTTGGCCGCGGCTGTTCCTGATGTGCAGATCAAAAGCACGGGACGCTGCTTCGCTTTTGCCAGCCCTAAAGCAAAAAATCCGGCAGATCTTTCATCTATTTGGACATGGACGCTGATATCAGGATGCGCGGCTGCAAGAATGGCCAGCGGTGTAGATCTTGAGCCCGGGCAAACGACGGCGTCCGTAATTCCGGAAAGGGCGAATTCATCAATAAAACTTCCGATGTAATGAGTAATCGGGTTGGCTGTCAACGCCTCTCACCTCCTAGTGCAGAGATCATCGGCTTCAATTTAATCTGTGTTTCTTCATATTCCGATTGCGGATCGGAGTCTTCCACAATGCCGCATCCGGCAAAAAGCCTTGCTGTGCTTCCTTCGATCAGCCCTGAACGGATGGCTACTGCGAATTCTCCGTTATCCTGGCTGTCAATCCAGCCAATAGGAGCCGCATACCAGCCGCGGGATAACGGTTCGATCTCTCTAATCACTTCAACAGCTTTTTTCTGAGGTGCTCCCCCAAGCGCCGGTGTCGGATGCAGTTTCTCAATTAGGTCAAAGAGCGATGCCGACTCACGAAGCTGCCCGACAATCGGCGTAAATAAGTGCTGAACGCTTTTCGTTTTGTACAAGACAGGTCCGTCAGGCTTTTCGATCTCAGAGCAGCTTGATTCAAAAGCGTTTTGGATCATGCCTACCACAATATCATGCTCCAGCAGATTTTTCTCATCGTTTAATAATTCAAGGCCTATCCGGCGGTCTTCTTCTTCATCCCTGCCGCGTTTAATGGAGCCTGCCAGACAAGAAGACATAACAGTGCTGCCGTCTCTTTTGATCAGTCTTTCCGGAGACGCGCCGACAAAGATTTTCCCTTTTTGTTCGATAGCAAAAACATAGCTTGTCTGCTGATCATTCAGAAGTGTTTTAAGCACCGGTTCAATTTGGACCGGGCCGTCAAACGTAAGCAGAAGCTCCCGGGCAAGAACCACTTTATCATATTGTTTCTCTTTAATTTGGCTTGTAGCCGTTTCGATTGCTTTCAGCCAATCATCCTTATCCATCTCTTCAGATGCAGTAATCAGAGCTTGGTCTCCTTGATCGAATCCGGGAACCATAAAATCCGATGCAAAAGCTTTTAACCCTTCCAAAACAGCTTCTGCCTCTTCTTCTCCGCTTACCCACCTGTTGACTGTTAAAAACGGGCCTTCAGCAGTCATCGTCAGCATAAGCGCAGGCACAAAGAAATCCCCTTCCGAGAAATGGTTCCATTGTGTACCTCTTTCTTCGCAAGGGTCAAAAGAAAATCCTCCGAATAACACAGGTCCCACTGCAGAATGCTGCAGCTTTTCTTCTTCATAAATATGAAAAGCCGTCTTTTTAAAGCGCTCCCATTGTTCAAAAACCTCGCGATACCGCTCGCTGTTTTTTTGATTTGTCTGGAAAACCGCTTCTTTGCCAAGACCGACTATTGTCAATTCACTTTCAGGATCTGACCAAAAAAATCGATTGCCTGTATATTTTTTTGCTCCGTAGTTGAAAAATGATAGAGGGTCAAGAGACTCGATTTGTCTCGAATAGCTTATTAAGACAGCATGGTTGACTTCTTTGGCTTTATGTAATGCATGTAGTACTTCCTTTCGGAACGAACGCTGCACCGTTGTCACCATGAGACATTCCTCCATAATCCTTAAAATGCTTTTAATACCATACACCTGTGTCTCCTTTGTGTCAAACACACAGATCATGCAGTCCAAATGGCCTGCCTTACCTATTATAAACCTAATTTCAGAAATGAAAAAGAAACAAACCTTAAATTTCTTTCTCCACTGATAGCAAAGGTTGTATCCGCTTACCATATAAGGAAAATCTCCTATATTCCTCCACCCGCCATTTATGAAAGTTCTCAGGCGATCTGTTCATACTAAAGGTATGCATCACAGAGAAACGAGGCGATCACATGCTTACAAAAGACCAGCTGCAGCATTTAAAACATGAACTGGAACAAACAAAAAAAGATATCTTAAACCGTTTCAAAGACAATGACCATTTTCAGCTTAACTCAGCCTTTCCTTATGATTCGTGGGGGGAGCTTTCCGCTTACGACAACCACCCCGGAGATCAGGCGACAGAGCTTTACGAGCGTGAAAAAGACATCGCTCTCGACTTGCATGAGCGAGAGCATCTCCGGGACATTGAGTATTCATTAAAGGCGATAGAAAACGGTACGTACGGTATATGTGAAGTCAGCGGAAAGGAAATCCCTTACGAACGACTTGAAGCGCTTCCGACTGCCACAACGCTCGCAGAGTATTCGTCACAGGATGTCGTTTCCAAAGACCGTCCGATCGAAGAGGAAACGCCTTTCGGGCAATTTGAATTTGATGATGATGAAGAAATCAGAGCGCCTTATGACAGTGAAGATTCCTATCAGGACGTCGAAAAATACGGAAACTCATCCACACCGCAGGATATGGAAAACCCTCCGCTCAGCTATGATGATATGACGATGAACGCTGAAGAAAATATCGGCAATACGGAGTCGTATGAAAATTTCATCGCTACAGATATCACTGGCAAAGAAATTACAGTTTATCAAAGCAGAGCCCATGAGCGCTATGAGGAAGAACTCGATGAAGAGGGAATCATGACAACATTCGGCGATCTCCACGCCGATTGAACCCCCGGTTATTGGGGGTTCTTTTCCGTTGTCAGCATATCGGTAATCAGCTTCAGATAATCCTTTTGCAATCCGATGTCATACCGCTTGCCCTCCAGCAGTTTTCCGTAAACATCGCATGCCCCGAGTGAAGCTTTAATCGCATCTGTTACTTGCACTTCTCCTCCGGCATCTGCTTTTAAAGTCTTTAGCTCATCAAAAATATCCGGTGTGAAAATATAACGTCCTGCTGCCGCAAAATGAGACGGCGGGTTTTGTTTAGGCTTTTCCACAATATCCTGAATGCGATAAAGCCCTTTTTCAACAGACTCCCCTTTTATCACGCCGTAATGGTGCAAATCCTCCGTTTTTGTTTCTTTTAAGCCGATCACACTGCACTGATATTGCGTATACGCCTCAATCATCTGCCCCAAAGCCGGCTGATGAGCGGAAAAGATCAGATCATCCGGCAAAACGACGGCAAAAGGCTCTCCGCCGGCAAATTGCTTTCCAAAAGAAATCGCATCGCCAAGACCTTTTGCATAAGGCTGCCGCACGTAATGAATCCGTATATCCGGAATGGGATGTTCACTGAGTAAATGCAGTTTATTTCGGGAAGCCAGAAAAGCTTCAAGCGCCAAAGAGGAATCAAAATAGTCGACAATTAGATTTTTGTGGCTTGATACAACCATCAAAATATCTTCAATGCCTGACTCCTTCAGTTCTTCGACAATATAATGAATCACGGGCTTAGATCCTACCGGAAACATTTCTTTCGGAATCACCTTCGTCACAGGCAGATTTCTCGTTCCGTATCCGCCGGCAGGAATGATCGCTTTTTTTATCATGTTATTTTCCCCTCAGCTCTTATTTATTACATGATATTCCATGAGCGCACCCCGATGTTTGTCCTTTTGAAATTAGGCGGAAGCAACTGGGCAGAAAGCGGAATCACGAACCAGCCCTTTTTTAATAGGATATTGATATATGACCAGTAATCTTGTAAAGGAGCTCAGGTGATGAAAATTTGTGTGGTTGGCGCCGGATATGTCGGTTTAACCTTATCAGCGGCACTGGCATCCATCGGGCATGACATGATATGCACAGACAAAGACGTCAAAAAAATCGAGCAGCTGAAAAATGGAGACATTCCCTTTTACGAGCCTGGGCTTTCTGATGCAGTAAACCATTGCGGCAATCTCTCGTTTTCTACTGAAGTGAAATCGAGCATGGAGGAATGTCCCGTCATCTTTATCGCGGTCGGGACCCCTCCGCGTTCGGACGGATCAGCAAATACGAAAGCCCTGCAATCTGTCATCAGCGATTTGAGCGATGCGATCAGATCGTATAAAACCATCATTACGAAAAGCACTGTTCCGCCCGGGACAAATGAAAACATAGCAAAACAGCTGATTGCCTCCGGAGTTTCTGAAAGATTATTTAACATCGTATCCAATCCGGAGTTTCTGCGGGAAGGCAACGCCTTGCATGACATGCTTCATCCTGACAAAACGGTTATCGGTGTTCAGGAAGGAGACCACGTATCGGCAGCAATCGTCAAATCCATTTACAAACCCATTGACACCCCTTATATCATTACAAGCTTAGCAGGAGCAGAGCTGATCAAATACGCCAATAACTTCTTCTTAGCAGCCAAAATTTCGTTCATTAACGAAATGGCACGCATATGTGAAGCCTATCAATCAGATATCTCAGATATTTCCCGCGCCATCGGACTTGACCCGAGAATCGGAGGACACTTTTTGCAGGCCGGCATCGGATATGGCGGCTCTTGTTTTCCAAAGGATCTGCAGGCGCTGCAATTCGCCGCCCAGGAACAAAACACGGAGACCTATCTGCTTCAAGCCGTACAGAACATCAATGACACCCAGCTCGGCCTGTATATCAAAAAAATAAAGTCATTCTTCGATACACTTCACGGCAAAAAAGCGGCTGTGCTTGGCATTTCCTTCAAACCGCATACTGATGACATCAGGAATTCTCAAGCCGTCAGGCTGATGGAAAGTCTGACAGAGCTGGGATGTCATGTTCATGCTTATGATCCCGAAGCTGTTCTTCCAGAACATTTGCAGCAACATGCGACTCAGCATTCTCAAGCTTTTGACGCGATAGAAGAGAGTGACTTTTTATTTTTGGCGACAGAATGGCCTGAATTTTTAGCATTAGATTGGAAAAAGGCTGCAAGCACGATGAAAGGGCGTCTTGTAATCGACGGACGCAACGTGCTAAAAAAAGAACTACTCGAGGCTTGCGGCCTGATCTGCACGGGAGTTGGCCGCCCATGAAAATACTCGTTACAGGAGCAGCGGGATTTATCGGCTCCCACCTCTGCGAAGAATTGCTAAAGGATGAAACACATCACGTTATCGGAATCGACGACTTTATCGGACCGACTCCATTTTCCTTAAAATTAAAAAACCTTGAAGTCTTGCTGCCAGAAAAACGATTTACGTTCATAAAGGAAAATCTGCTGACAGCAGATCTTTCTCCCTTGCTGGAAGGAGTGGACGTCATCTATCATTTGGCGGCCATACCCGGTGTCCGCTCAAGCTGGGGCAATCATTTTCACCCATATGCCGCACATAATATACAAGCGCTCCAAAGGCTCCTTGAGGCATGCCGGGAACATCCGGTTCAAACGTTCGTCTTTGCTTCCACCTCTTCCGTCTACGGCGAAAAACAAGGGAAAGTCAGTGAAGACGCGTCGCTTTCCCCTTTGTCCCCGTACGGCGTAACAAAGCTTACGGGCGAAAAGCTTTGCCATGTGTATCAGCAAAGCTTTGGCATTCCAATTGTGATTCTCCGTTTCTTTACCGTATACGGGCCGAGACAGCGGCCGGACATGGCTTTTCACCGGCTCATCAAGCAGCACCTTCTGCAAAAGCCGCTCACCATATTCGGCGATGGACAGCAGTCAAGAGATTTCACCTATATTGACGACTGTATCAAAGGCATCACCGCTGTTCTCGGGAAACCCCGCCTTATTGGTGAAACAGTGAATATCGGGGGCGCAGAGCGTGCCTCAGTCTTAAAGATTGTCTCCCTCATTGAAGACATTTCCGGTAAAAAAGCAACACTGCACTTTTCGGACAAAATAGCAGGGGAACCGAGCAAAACGTGGGCGGATATTTCAAAAGCAAAACAGCTCTTGCATTACGATCCCGCCACGTCCCTAAAGGATGGTTTGGCGAACGAAATCGCCTATTTATCGTCGCTGTATCAGGGGGAATGAAAATGAAGCTTGCCTTTATCTGTACAGAAAAGCTGCCGGCGCCCGCGGTACGCGGCGGCGCTATTCAAATGATGATTGACGGTGTCACGCCTTATTTCAGCAGCCGGTACGATCTCACCATTTTTTCAATAGAAGATCCATCGCTCCCAAAAAGAGAAACGAAAAACGGCGTACAATATATCCATCTGCCAAAAGAGCATTACCGCGAGGCGGTAGCCGAGGAGCTGCGAGCCTCTTCCTTTGACCTTATTCATGTGTTCAACAGGCCTTTAAATGTCTCTTTATATAAAAAAGCCGCACCAAACAGCAAGATTGTTCTGAGCCTTCACAACGAAATGTTTTCTGAAAAAAAGATGACCTTCGCACAAGGAAAAGAAGTAATCGCCAATGTCTCCATGATCACAACCGTCAGCGAATTTATTAAACAAACCGTCATTGAACGTTTCCCTGAAGCCGAGGACATCACAAAAGTCGTATATTCCGGCGTTGACATCCGCTCTTATCCGCCTGTCTGGACGATAAAAGGTTCGGCTGTCAGAGAGGCATACCGAAAAAAATACGGCATTGAGGATAAAAAAGTCATTTTATTCGCCGGCCGTTTAAGCCCGACAAAAGGGCCGCACCTTCTCATCCACAGCATGAAACGGATTTTGCAGCAGCATCCCGACGCTGTGCTGGTCATAGCAGGCGGGAAGTGGTTCAGTGATGACGGCGAAAACCAATATGTAACCTATCTGCGAAAGCTGGCGCTGCCATACAGAGAGCACGTGATCTTTACGAAATTCATCCCCGCAGACGACATTCCCAACCTCTTTCTGATGGCGGATGTATTTGTGTGCAGCTCCCAGTGGAATGAACCCCTCGCCCGCGTGAATTATGAAGCCATGGCAGCAGGAACGCCCTTAATTACCACAAACCGGGGCGGAAACGGCGAGGTCGTAAAACACGAAGTCAACGGCCTCGTTATCGACAGCTACAACAAGCCTTCTTCATTTGCGAAAGCAATTGACAGAGCCTTTACTGATCAACAATTAATGAACAAAATCACAAAAAACGGCCGTCACCGTGTAGAATCTTCATTTACCTTTAACCATGCTGCCAAACGGCTTAATGCCGTTTATGAATCGATTCTGGCACCGGAAAACAAACAATTTCCGCCGCCTTTTCTGACGCAAAACCTAGATTTATCATTTATAAACCAGCTTTTTGTGAAAGCAAAATCATAAGGCCTGCAGCTCGTGTTTCAATACGGGCTGTTTTTTCGCTGCAGGGCACATAAAAAAAGGCATAAAGCGATTTTATGCCTTGCGTTTTACAGTATGAGAAAACCATGGAGCTGGTGCTGATTCACTTGGAAGAATGATGATTTCTACTCTATCATCCTCCGCATGTTCAGGTTCTTCATCCAGTTCTTCATCCAGTTCTTCATCCAGTTCTTCTTCAATTGGCGGCGCTGAACGTTTGGAATCATGCTCTTCCTCAAGCTCTCGGATGGTTTCGAATTTCGTTTCTTCATCATCCATGACTTTGCGGTCCGTTTCCTTTTCCTTTTCCTTCTTTTCTTCTTGATGTTTGTTCGGTGCATTGTTAGGGAGCTCTCGGATGCTGCCCGCAGCCAAATGCTTCTCTTCTTCTTCCTTCTCGGCTGAGTTTGTGTCATGAGCCTGCCATCCCATCGATCCAGGCGGTGTAAATACGAATTGGTCGAGATCGAGTTTAGAAATAGAGGCTTTTTGTCTCGATGACCTCATGTCAATTCGCCTCCCGATACGCTTTTATTTTTTTATACAGCTCCGGCAGTTTATCCAAAAACGCATCTTTGGATTCTTCAACAGAAATCATATTTTGCAGCGCCCAGTTGTACTTCTCATCTGACCACGTTTTCTTTTGCTTCAAATAATACTTATGGCCGATTGCACAGAACAGATGCGGAAACGCGAGATCAATCCACAGCACCTCGTACTGTTTCTCTGTGAGCGGATACACTGCATCATAGGCTGCAAGCAGCTCCACCATGAAATCGATATCCCAGACAGAAAGCTTAACCATGACTTTATTCAGCAGAATGCGAAGATCTCTTGACGGCAAATCATAGGTAATCGAGTGAAGCTCCTTTAAAAAAGGCTCCCCGTCAATCTCTGTCAAACGCGCCAATGTAAAATCCTGAAAACAGAATCCGCCATGTTCATGCGTTTCTTTTGTCCAGTTTTCATACTCTGACTCATCAAGCGCTTGCAGAGCTTCTTTTCCTCTTGCCAGCATTTTATCAGCGTGTTTTAAGAAAGTTTGCGAAAATAAGTCATCAGGATAAGACGCCGCGATCTGCATATTCCCTTCTAATTCCTGCAGTTTCCACCGGTACAATTTATGCCATTTGCCAAGCCTGCTTCTTTTCTTGCTTTCATCTGTGCAAACATATCCTTTTGACGCATGATGAAAATGGCCGGCGAATGACATGACCTTTTTCATTTGCTCTGCATCATAGTAAATCATTTCTTTTCCTGTCACTTCGTCATATAAACTGTAAGAGACCTGATCCGTTCCTAAGCAGCTCCCGCCATTTTTTGTTTGATGAATCGGCGCTACCGGCAGCCCTTTCTCTTGTAAATGGGCATGTGCCTGAGTGATAAAAAGCATCCGCTCCGGTTTCATCTGCGCTTCTTTTAATAGCTTTGGGCCTTGATCGGTTTGTATCTCCCAGATTTTCCGCCCGCTTTTGTTTGATTTCAGCGCCACATGTTCGATCTGGAACGGATAATAGCTGAGAATATCGGACACAATCTGTTCTTCATGCTCTTTTTGGTACACTCTGTTCACCCCTTCTATCTGTTCTTTTCATACACGCTGAGCAGATTGTCCGCCACCCTCTGCCAGCCGAATTGGCTTTCTGCCTCTCGACGGCTGTATTTCCCAAGCCGTTCCCGTTTTTCCGAACTGCTGAGCAAATCATTGATATGTTCGGCATATTGTTTAGGATTTTCAAAATCATGAATGATGTAGCCGTTTTTTCCCTCCTCTATGACCTCTGGATTGCCTCCCCGATTGCTTGTAATAATCGGCAGTCCCGCAGCCATCGCTTCATAATGCACCCTTGCTAAAGGCTCCTGCCACTGCGAAGAGCACACAAATACATCTGACATGGTATAAAGGCGCGGAATGTCCTTTGGCTTCACAAATTGAATAAATGTGACATGTTCCTTTTGCATCGCACCCAGAGTATGAAGATGTTTGACATAGTTATTTAACTCGTTGTCTCCAAACCATTTTGACCCGATAAATACCATCATGACATCGGGATGCTCCTCGATAATGTCAGGCAGCGCCTGCAATAAAATGTGCGGGCCTTTTACTTTGCTGAGCCGGCCGACAAACAGGACAATTTTTTTGCCGTGAAGGTCCAGCTCGCTTCTCATATCTTCCCGAGCACGCTGCCCTTCTTTTGTCCAGCGGGGATGGTACGTCTTCAAATCCACACCGGAATACACCGTTTTTGTTTTTGATCGGGCTGAAGGAAAACGGCTTGTGATCGTCCGGCCGATATAATCGCTGACCGTAACAATCTGCGCAACAGAATCGATGCAAACCTCACCTTCTGCCTGGCTGATTTTATCGTAAGCGAACATTTCGTTGTGAACGCTTAAAATAAAAACAGCGTCTGGCGCCTGTTTCTTCAGTTTCGGCACCCAGCTTGGGCGATTACAGACATGCACTAGATCAAAACGGCCGTTTTTCAGCTCTTCTCCAACCGCTTCTTCATAACGGTCTTCATCCAAGTGAACATAATGGACACCGTCTGCGGTTTCTCTATCAGCGAGATTTGGGTCTTTAATAGAAAACACAGTCACCTCATGTTTTTTGGCAATCAAAGGGGCAACCGCTTCGAGGTAGATTTGAATGGCGCCTCCTCGAACCGAGGGGACAGGAAGCTTCTCTGTGGCGATCAGTGCTATTTTCATACATAGCCTCCATTCCTGCGTGATTTTTAACTAGTTAGAATCATGATACGGCTGAACAACCAACTTGTGCGGAATGGGACTGCCCCAAAAACAAAACGGGTAAACAACTATATTCTTCTATCAAATATAGTCACATATCTCAATCATTTTTTGCTTTTGATTCATAAGGTAGGAGTAAAACAGGTAAGGATGTGTCCTTTAATGGCAGAAAACCAAGAAGTCATTGAGGAGGGGAATTCATCAGAGCTTCCTTTATCAGCAGAAGATGAAAGAAAATTAACCGAACTGGCTGAAAATGTGCTTCAAGGATGGGATATACAGGCTGAAAAAATAGACGTCATTCAGGGAAACCAGATGGCGCTTGTATGGAAGGTTCACACAGGCTCCGGCGCGGTTTGTCTGAAACGAATACACAGGCCAGAGAAGAAAGCCTTGTTTTCCATTTTCGCACAGGATTATTTAGCAAAAAAAGGCATGAATGTTCCCGGCATACTCCCAAACAAAAAAGGCAGCCTATATTCCAAGCACGGCTCCTTTCTATTTGTCGTCTATGACTGGATCGAAGGAAGGCCGTTTGAGCTGACTGTAAAGCCCGATTTGGAGTTTATCATGAAAGGCCTTGCTGATTTTCACACAGCTTCCGTCGGTTATCAGCCGCCAAATGGCGTTCCCGTATTCACCAAACTGGGGCGCTGGCCGAATCACTACACGAAACGGTGCAAACAGATGGAAACGTGGAAGCTGATGGCGCAGATGGATAAAGAAGATCCCTTCTCACAGCTTTATCTTCAGGAGATAGACAGCTTTATTGAAGACGGACTGCGCATCAAAGACCGGCTTTTGCAGTCGTCCTATGTTCCATGGACAGAACAGCTGAAAAAAAGCCCTAACCTTTGTCACCAGGATTATGGAACCGGAAATACCCTCTTAGGCGAAAACGAACAGATTTGGGTCATCGACTTAGATACCGTATCATTTGATTTGCCTATTCGCGATTTGCGCAAAATGATTATTCCTCTGTTGGATACTACGGGCGTTTGGGATGAAGAAACATTTCATGTCATGCTGAACGCTTATGAATCCAGAGCGCCATTAACTGATGAACAAAAACAAGTCATGTTTATTGATATGCTGTTTCCTTATGAGCTTTACGACGTCATTCGCGAAAAATACGTCCGCAAGTCTGCTTTACCGAAGGAAGAATTAGAGTCGGCTTTTGAATATGAACGCATAAAAGCAAACGCATTGCAGCAGCTGATTTAAATCCATCATTTCCCCCGCATATCGGGGGTTTGATCTTTATAAGATAAAGGGTAAGTGTAAATGTAAAATAAATACATACGGAGGTTGCAAACATGAAAAAGATTGTCGGCGCCATAGCGGTTTTTGTGATAACATATGCGCTGTTTTCAGCCGCAGGCTACCTGTTTCCTATTGACCAAGAATGGTACAATTCATTGAAAAAACCGGACTGGACGCCAAGCGGATCTGCGATCGGCATCATTTGGGCCATCCTGTTTGCCCTGATCTCCCTTTCAGCTGCCATTGTGTATGCCGCGTTTTCATTTAAACATGCGAAAAGCTTTTGGCTTACGCTTTTGATGAACTATGTGCTGAATCAGGCATTCAGCTATTTTCAATTTACCCAAAAGAATTTGCTGGCTGCATCGATTGACTGCCTGCTTGTCGCCATCACAGCACTCATTTTAATAATCGTAACGAAAACATACAGCAGAGCCTCAAGCTATCTTCTTTTGCCTTATGTTTTATGGAGTGCATTTGCTACGTTCTTATCCTTTACAATCTATTCAATGAATCTGTAAAACAAAAAGCCGCTCTAACAGCGGCTTTTTTTACATCATCGGCTGAATTCCCCAAATGTCTTTCGCATATTCCCGGATCGTGCGGTCGCTGGAGAAATAACCAGAATGGGCAATGTTTAAAATCGAACGCTCAGACCATTTTCGCCGATCGCGATAATCAGCTTGAATACGCTCCTGCGCATCCGCATATGAGCTGAAATCCTTCAGTACAAAATACTCATCATTATGCGGAAGCAGCGAGTCATAAATCGATTCAAATTCATCTGCTTCCCCTTCAAAAAAACCGTTGATCAGCTGATCCGCTACCTGTCTGATTCTGCGGTCATGCTGATAATATTCCCTCGATCTATAGCCGCCGTTTTCCTGATACGATAGAACGTCATCCGCTTTTAAACCGAATGTGTAAATACAATCAGATCCCACCCGCTCAAGAATCTCAATATTGGCGCCGTCATGCGTGCCGATCGTCAAAGCGCCGTTCATCATAAACTTCATATTTCCTGTACCAGACGCTTCCTTGCTTGCGGTTGAAATTTGTTCACTTACATCTGATGCCGGAAAAATCCGCTCGGCCATAGAAACTCTGTAGTTTTCCAAAAAAACAATCTTAATGAGCTGTTTGACTGCCGGGTCATAGTTGACTTTTTCCGCGACAGAATGGATCAGCTTAATGATTTTCTTGGCATAGTGATAGCTCGGTGAAGCCTTTGCCCCGAAAATAAAGGTTTGCGGATAAATTGAAAATCCCGAATCCTCCTTGAGCCGGTTATACAAATACATAATATGAAGAACATTCAGAAGCTGCCGTTTGTATGCATGAAGCCGTTTCACCTGAACGTCGAATATGCTGTCAGGATTCACAACAACCCCCGCCGTGCAAAAAATCAAATCGGCAAGCTCTTGTTTTTTCCTGCTTTTGTTGGTTTGAAACTGTTCAATAAAAGCAGGATCAGAGGCATACGGTTCTAAGCGGATCAGTGATTCCGGCTGTTTCACCCATTCATTTCCTATCGCCTCCGTGATGATGGCAGATAAGCCTGGATTCGCTTTTAGCAGCCAGCGCCTGTGGGCAATTCCATTCGTCTTATTGTTAAAACGATTCGGGAACAGCAAATGAAAGTCTCGCATTTCCCTTTCCTTTAAAATATCGGAATGAATTTTGGCAACGCCGTTTACACTGTAGCTGCCCACTATAGCCAGATGAGCCATTTTGACGACACCATGCGCCGTAATCGCCATGTCCTCTATTCGTTTCCAGTCTCCAGGATACTTCTCCCAAACCGCACGGCAAAACCTTTCATTAATCTCCTCAATAATCATATACATTCGCGGGAGCAGCGGCTTAAACAAATGAATCGGCCATTTCTCCAGCGCTTCTGACAATGTCGTATGATTTGTATAAGAAATCGTATGTACGGTGATATGCCAGGCCTCTTCCCAGCTCATGTTCTCTTCATCAAGCAATATCCGCATCAGCTCAGGCACCGCCAGCGCGGGATGGGTGTCATTAATATGAATGCTCACTCTTTTATGCAGGCCGGATAAAGATTTATTTGTTTTTCGGTAATTGTTCACAATGCTTTTTAAGCTTGCGCATACTAAAAAATACTGCTGCTTCAGCCGTAAAATTTTCCCCTCGTCATGAGTGTCATCGGGATATAAAAATTCAGAAACAGCTTCTGTTTCCCGCTTATAAGACAAAATATTGCCGCCATGATAATGCGCATAGGGCTCGGCGTTCCAAAGCCTTAACGTATTAACGGTGCCCGTTTCATACCCGATAATCGGGATATCATATGGAACGGCGGTAACGATTGTAGCTTGCTCGTGGCGGAAATGCAGACGCCCGTTTTTTTCTGTCATATGGACCTCGCCCCAAAACGGCACGTCAACAGCCTGATCTGCATTTCTTACTTCCCATACATTCCCGTTTTTCAGCCATTGCTCAGGCAGCTCCACCTGATGTCCGTCTACAATTTTTTGCTCAAACAAGCCATGCTTATAACGGATGCCCATTCCGTGTCCCGGCAGGTTCAATGAAGCGAGCGAATCTAAAAAGCATGCGGCTAAGCGCCCAAGCCCGCCATTGCCTAGACCTGCATCACTTTCTATCTGAAGGATCTCCTCTAAATTAATGCCGACTTCCTTTAAGCCTGCTTCTACCACATCACGAACGCCAAGATTCATTAAATTTTGTTCAAGGAGCTGACCGAGAAGAAATTCGATTGACAAATAATATGTCTGCTTTCCGGAATTGGACCTGCTTTTCTCATTGGTCTGGATCCAATCAGCGCTGATATACTCTCTGACCATATTGCCCAACGTTTTATATTGATCGAGCTTGGCAGAGTCTTTAAAGCTTTTTCCGCACGTCATTTCCAGACGCTTTAAAAATAAGGCTGCAAAGCGTTCTTTACTCGAGAACATCCCGTCCACTCCTTGTCACATGCTCGAAAATGCGCTGATATTCTTTCGCTGACTGCTCCCAACTGTAATCTGCAGTCATTGCGGCCTTCATGAGGCTCTTCCATACATCCTGTTGACGATAAAACGACAGCGCCCTCTCAATCGTAAACTTCAGATCATGCGCATTGAAGGCAGAGAACGTAAAGCCATTGCCCGTTCCCTCTTCCTCCTGATAGGAACGGACAGTGTCGTAAAGGCCGCCCGTCTCCCTGACAATCGGAATGGCGCCATATTGAAGAGCAATGAGCTGCCCCAAGCCGCACGGCTCAAATTTCGACGGCATCAAAAACATATCAGAGCCCGCATAAATTTGATGGGCAAGCGGCTCATCAAACCCAATGTACGCTCGGCACTTCTCATAAAAAGCAAATTCCGCGTACCGGAAATAATCTTCAAATTCGCGTTCCCCTGTGCCCAGCACAATCAGTTGTATGTCCTGCTCCTCAAGAAGCTCATGCATAATTCTGCGGACAAGATCAAGGCCCTTTTGTTTAGTGAGCCTTGTCACCATACTGATCAGCGGAATATCGTTTCGCTCTGGAAGTCCCATCCGCCTCTGAAGCCTCGTTTTATTTTCTTCCTTGCATGCAAGATGCTCTGAATCATAATGCGCCTCTATATAGGGATCGCTTTTCGGATGATAGAACGTATCATCAATGCCGTTTAATATGCCGGTTACGTCATTTTCCCTATATCGCAAAACCTGATCCAGCTGTTCACCATAATAAGGCGTCAATATTTCATTTCTGTAAGTAGGGCTAACAGTTGTCACATGATCAGCCGCAATGATGCCCGCCTTCATAAAATTAACAAATCCGTTGCATTCTAACCTTTCATAATGAAAATGATCCATCTCAAGCCCCAGCAAGTCATGTGTGACATCAGGAGGGAATATGCCTTGAAACTGCAGGTTGTGGATTGTGAGCACGCATTTCATCCGCTCATAAAAAGGATGTTTTTTGTATTCTTCTTTCAGCAAATAATTGACCATCGCTGTATGCCAGTCATGAGTATGAACAATATCAGCTTGAACATTCACAGCTTCGGCGGCCTCCAGCACCGCTCTTGAAAAAAAAGCAAACCGTTCACCGTCATCATAATGCCCGTACAACGAATCCCTGTTAAAATAATATTCATTGTCGATGAAATAATAATTCACATCATCTTCGGCCAGATGGTCAATACCGCAATATTGCTGACGCCAGCCGACGGCAACCGTACACTCAGCCGCTTTTTTCATGCGCTTTTTCCAACGCTCAGGTATTTGGCTGTACTTCGGCAGCATCACAGTTACTTCATTGCCTAATTGCGAAAGTGCCTTTGGCAGAGCGCCGGCTACATCGGCAAGACCTCCTGATTTCACAAACGGAGTACATTCAGACACAGCAAATAATACCTTCAAGAGTTCATCAGCTCTCCTTGCACCAAACCTTTTCTTAATACAAGCGGCTGCTCAGCTGTTCCCGCAGCCTCCGTCGCATTGCCGATTTTAACGTCCTTATCAGAAATGACCTGCTCAAGCAGACAACCCTCGCCAATCTGCGTCTTTTGCATAATAATGCAATTTTTCAGCTTCGTCCCCTTTCCAACATGAACCGCTCTAAACAATATGCAGTTTTCAACCTCTCCTTCAAGCACGCAGCCATTTGCCACCAAGGAATTTTTCACAGTGCTGTGTTTTCCGTACTTCGTCGGCGGCTCATCCTTCACTTTTGTATAGATTGGCTGCTGCGGTAAAAACACCTGCTGCCAAAAACGAGGCTGAATAAGCTCCATACTGTGGATATAATACTTTTCCACCGAATCAATGATTGCGGCATAACCTGAATATTCATAGGGGCAAATCGTCAAGGAGGAGGATTCTTTTTCTACCGCCTCCTGAATGGTTTTATAGCCTTTTTCACTATGTCCGTAGATCAAATCCTTTAAAAGCGCTGTAGACATGATATAGATTTGCAGCGACTGGCCGTCCTGACATACCTCGGTGACGTCGCAGCCAACCTCCTGATGGCGTTTCAGCACATATTGAAATTGAATGTTGCATACGGTATGGCTGTTGGAGATGACAGCATATTGCTGTGTGCTTCTGTGAAAGTAATCAAGATGGTCGGAAAACTGTCGAAAAGAACCGAATTCATCGTATTCTTGGTGAAGGTGGGGCGATGGGAAAAAAAAGAGGCCATCCTTTTTCCGATGCAAATCCCATTCCTTACCCGCCCCAAGATGATCCATAAGCGACCGGTAGCGATACTTCGGAAAAATCGCGACACTCCTAATATCCGCATTCACCATGTTGGACAGCATAAAATCGATCAGACGGTACCTGCCGGCAAAGGGGATCGCCCCCAGCGACCGCTGTGCCGTTAAATCCTGAAGAGAATGCTTATATGTGGTTTCATCTATAACACCTAACATTTGATTATTGAACACTGACTCTGCCCCCTCTTCAGTAATTAAATCAATTCTTTTTCTACAAATTCCTCTGAAACGAGCAGCACCTCCTGAATGTCTTTTTCTGATCGGATCACTGCGCCATCCGGCAGTACCAGACCTCTAGGCACGATGGCATTTTCAATTACTACATGCTCGCCGATCGTCACATCCGGCATAATGACCGATGAAGTGACAGTCGCATGCTTACCGACAGTAACCCCTTGAAAAAGCACAGATTGAGACACATTCCCATATACTGCACAGCCTTCATTTACAAGCGAATCATGAACCTGCGCGTCAGATGAAATAAATTGCGGAGGCTGATTCGGATTGACGGAATAAATTTTCCAATTGCGTTCAAAGAGCTTCAGCTCCGAATCCTCTTTTAACAGATCCATATTGGCTTCCCACAAGCTCTGCACTGTTCCGACATCCTTCCAATATCCTTTAAACGGATAAGCAGAAAGCTTCTTTTTCTCCTCCAAAAGCAAAGGAATAATGTCTTTGCCGAAGTCGTGGCTTGAATATGGATTCCGATCGTCCATCTCAAGGTACTGTTTCAAAAGCGGCCAATTAAATATATAAATTCCCATTGAGGCAAGATTACTCTTAGGGAATTTGGGCTTCTCGTCAAAATGTGTGATCGTTCCATCTGCATTGGTCTTCATGATGCCGAACCGGCTTGCTTCCTTCCATTCCACTTCGATAACAGAGATGGTCACATCCGCTTTCTTTTCAATGTGAAAATCGAGCATTTTGCCGTAGTCCATTTTGTATATGTGATCTCCGGATAAAATCAGCACATATTCAGGATCATACTGATTCAAATAATTGAGATTTTCATAAATGGCGCTTGCCGTCCCTTTATACCATTTGACCTCTGAGGACTCGGCATAAGGGGGTAAAACCGTCACGCCGCCATTATATCTGTCAAGGTCCCATGCACTCCCGATTCCAATATAAGAATTCAGCTCAAGAGGCTGATATTGTGTTAAAATCCCGACTGTGTCTATGCCTGAATTGGAACAGTTGCTGAGGGTAAAATCAATAATCCTGTATTTTCCCCCAAAAGATACAGCCGGTTTGGCCATATTTTTCGTTAATCCGCTGAGACGGCTGCCCTTTCCGCCGGCAAGGAGCATGGCTACACATTGTTTTTTCATCTTTTTATCTCTCCTCGTTTTTTAACCGCCCGTAAAATCGAAATGCCGTAAGGGGGAATGGTTATCGTGATATAACACGGTTTATGGTGAAGAACTCCCTTTTTGGCCTCTAACGGCTTTTTGTTGATTTGTCCTGAGCCTCCATATGCTTCACTGTCGCTGTTCAGCACTTCGATGTATTGGGTAAGAAAAGGAACACCGACATCATATTGATGATAGACCTCGGGTTTGAAATTACAAATGATGACAAACGCCTCACCGTGCCTTTTGCCATAACGAATAAAAGAAAAGATTGATTGTTCATCATTATGGACATCAATCCATTCAAACGACTGTGCACGATGGTCATGTTCATAAAGGATTTTGCTTTTTCGATAAAAGCGGAGAAGATCTTGCGTAAAAACGCTGGCTTTCTGATGCATGGGGAAGGAGTCCAAAAACCAATCAAGCTGCTCTGTGTCTTTCCATTCATCAAATTGGGCAAATTCTGATCCCATAAAAATCAATTTCTTTCCGGGATGAACCGTCATATAACCGAGCAAAAGCCGATACTGGGCAAATTTTTGCCAATAGTCGCCAGGCATTTTATTAAGAAGTGATTTTTTTCCGTATACGACTTCATCATGAGAAAACGGCAATACAAAATGTTCACTAAACGCATATAGTAAGGAAAAAGAAATAAGCTGATGACAATACCGCCTTTCTTCCGGCGGTGTCTCCATGTATGTCAGTACGTCATTCATCCAGCCCATATTCCACTTAAAATGAAAGCCGAGCCCCCCTTCCTCAACGGCACCTGTCACTTGAGGCCAATCCGTGGAATCTTCCGCAATCATCATGACATGCGGATATGCCTCTCGCATGGTTTGATTGAGTTTTTTTAAAAATGAAACAGCATATGGATTCGTATAGCGTTCGTCCTGATTTGGCCAATACAGGATGTTAGCCACTGCATCGACCCTAAATCCATCTATATGATAGAGTTCCGCCCAGTACAACGCATTAGAAATTAAAAAACTATGAACTTCCGGTTTTCCCAAGTCAAAATTAGCCGTACCCCATAGCCAATTCTCCCGATCACGTTCTTCTTGATATTCATAAAGCGGTTCTCCATCAAACATATAAAGGCCATGTCCATCTTTACAAAAATGTCCGGGAACCCAATCCAGAATGACTCCAATGTTTTCTTGATGGCATTCATCCACAAACTTCATCAAATCATGCGGCGTACCAAACCTGCTTGTCGGGCTGTAATAACCCGTTCCCTGGTATCCCCAGGAACGATCATAAGGATGCTCATATATTGGAAGCAGTTCGATATGAGTAAACCCATGCTCTTTGATATAAGGAATAAGCGACCGACTTAATTCTTTATAGGAGTAATGCCTGCCATCGGAATGTTTCTTCCAAGAACCGAGATGAAGTTCATAAATAAAAACGGGCTTCTCATACAGCGTCTTAGCCTTCTGTTTCTTTTGCCATGTTTGGTCTTGCCAATTGTATCCTGACAAGTCGTAAGTAAGTGACGCTGTATTGGGCCTGACTTCAGAATAAACAGCATATGGATCTGCCTTAAGCCTGATTTCACCGCTATGAGTCACGATTTCATACTTATACCGTTCCTCTTCTCCCAAACCTGGAATAAATAACGTCCAAATCCCGTTGTCGTTCACTCTGTGCATCACATGCTGTTCTCCTGACCAGCTGTTGAAATCCCCAACCACATGTACTTCTGACGCATGAGGCGCCCACACACAGAATTCATATCCACTTTGGCCATTCAGCTCGCGATAATGCGAGCCAAATAGCTGATAGCTTTTAAACAGACTGCCTTCGTGAAAAAGATAAACATCATGTGCTGTTGGGCTGGCAGCGGCCATGTAATCATCCTTTCTGACATCATAGTTTTCATTTATAGTATTTATTCGAAGAAATAAAAAAAAGCCCTTTCTTGAAAGCGCTTATACTTATTGACATTTAACTTCATTTTCCGAAGAAAAACGAAATATATGGAGATTTTTGTTGCCTGTTTATAGAATACAGAATGAAATATCATGATTTATAAAAAATAAAAAAACCTTGCATGATATGCAAGGTTTTTGGATGACCCGTACGGGATTCGAACCCGTGTTACCGCCGTGAAAGGGCGGTGTCTTAACCGCTTGACCAACGGGCCGATGTTGAGAAGTTATATCTGTAATCATATGGCGGAGAAGGAGGGATTTGAACCCTCGCGCCGCTTACACGACCTACACCCTTAGCAGGGGCGCCTCTTCAGCCACTTGAGTACTTCTCCATTTGGCTCCACAGGCAGGATTCGAACCTGCGACCGATCGGTTAACAGCCGATAGCTCTACCACTGAGCTACTGTGGAATACAAAAGTCATGGTGGGCCTGAATGGACTCGAACCATCGACCTCACGCTTATCAGGCGTGCGCTCTAACCAGCTGAGCTACAGGCCCATGACAATATAAAAATGGAGCGGGTGATGGGAATCGAACCCACGACATCAGCTTGGAAGGCTGAGGTTTTACCACTAAACTACACCCGCAATTTTTATTTGGGGCGATTGATGGGAATCGAACCCACGAATGCCAGAGCCACAATCTGGTGCGTTAACCACTTCGCCACAACCGCCAAAATATATATTGATAAATGGTGGCTCGGGACGGAATCGAACCGCCGACACACGGATTTTCAGTCCGTTGCTCTACCAACTGAGCTACCGAGCCTAATTATTTAAATGGCGGTCCGGACGGGACTCGAACCCGCGACCTCCTGCGTGACAGGCAGGCATTCTAACCAACTGAACTACCGGACCATTTTGATGTTTGCAGATGAATCTTTTGGTTGTGCCTATCAGGCATCCCTTAATCCATTCATGTATTTGGTTGCGGGGGCAGGATTTGAACCTGCGACCTTCGGGTTATGAGCCCGACGAGCTACCGAACTGCTCCACCCCGCGATGATTAAGAATATATATGGCGGAGGAAGAGGGATTCGAACCCCCGCGGGCTTTGACACCCCTGTCGGTTTTCAAGACCGATCCCTTCAGCCAGACTTGGGTATTCCTCCATATAGTGGTGGACCTTGTAGGACTCGAACCTACGACCGGACGGTTATGAGCCGTCTGCTCTAACCAACTGAGCTAAAGGTCCATTGGTAGCGGCGGAGGGGATCGAACCCCCGACCTCACGGGTATGAACCGTACGCTCTAGCCAGCTGAGCTACACCGCCAAATATTTATTGAAACCAAGTGGAGCCTAGCGGGATCGAACCGCTGACCTCCTGCGTGCAAAGCAGGCGCTCTCCCAGCTGAGCTAAGGCCCCAAGAATGGTCGGGAAGACAGGATTCGAACCTGCGACCCCATGGTCCCAAACCATGTGCTCTACCAAGCTGAGCTACTTCCCGATTTCATACAGATTATGGCGCGCCCGAGAGGAGTCGAACCCCTAACCTTTTGATCCGTAGTCAAACGCTCTATCCAATTGAGCTACGGGCGCAAAACTTAATGCCGAGGGCCGGACTTGAACCGGCACGGTAGTCACCTACCGCAGGATTTTAAGTCCTGTGTGTCTGCCAATTCCACCACCCCGGCGTGGATGGTATAGTTGGAGCGGAAGACGGGATTCGAACCCGCGACCCCCACCTTGGCAAGGTGGTGTTCTACCACTGAACTACTTCCGCAGAAATGGTGCGGATGAAGGGACTTGAACCCCCACGTCTGTAAAGACACTAGAGCCTGATTCTAGCGCGTCTGCCAATTCCGCCACATCCGCAACATGTAAATGGTGAGCCATGAAGGACTCGAACCTTCGACCCTCTGATTAAAAGTCAGATGCTCTACCAACTGAGCTAATGGCTCTTCTTACGAGAGACTTGAATATTATATCATATAAAAGTGGTGCCGGCAAGAGGACTTGAACCCCCAACCTACTGATTACAAGTCAGTTGCTCTACCAATTGAGCTACACCGGCATATATGTAAAGCCGAGTATGTATAATTAAAATGGTGGAGGATGACGGGCTCGAACCGCCGACCCTCTGCTTGTAAGGCAGATGCTCTCCCAGCTGAGCTAATCCTCCATAATTGCACTAACGTGCAATTGCTTGGCGGCGTCCTACTCTCACAGGGGGAAACCCCCGACTACCATCGGCGCTGAAGAGCTTAACTTCCGTGTTCGGTATGGGAACGGGTGTGACCTCTTCGCTATCGCCACCAAACAAATGCCTTCAGGATGAAGGTACTGGGCGTTTCTCACAGGATGTGAGAGCCCTTAGCGGAGTTTCCTTGCCTTTCCGCCTTTTAGAGAGTGTTCTCTCAAAACTAGATAACAGATGTGACATCATTCAAAATGTGGTTAAGTCCTCGATCGATTAGTATCTGTCAGCTCCATGTGTCGCCACACTTCCACCTCAGACCTATCAACCTGATCATCTTTCAGGGATCTTACTTCCTTGCGGAATGGGAAATCTCATCTTGAGGGGGGCTTCATGCTTAGATGCTTTCAGCACTTATCCCGTCCGCACATAGCTACCCAGCGATGCCCTTGGCAGAACAACTGGTACACCAGCGGTGCGTCCATCCCGGTCCTCTCGTACTAAGGACAGCTCCTCTCAAATTTCCTGCGCCCGCGACGGATAGGGACCGAACTGTCTCACGACGTTCTGAACCCAGCTCGCGTACCGCTTTAATGGGCGAACAGCCCAACCCTTGGGACCGACTACAGCCCCAGGATGCGATGAGCCGACATCGAGGTGCCAAACCTCCCCGTCGATGTGGACTCTTGGGGGAGATAAGCCTGTTATCCCCGGGGTAGCTTTTATCCGTTGAGCGATGGCCCTTCCATGCGGAACCACCGGATCACTAAGCCCGACTTTCGTCCCTGCTCGACTTGTAGGTCTCGCAGTCAAGCTCCCTTGTGCCTTTACACTCTGCGAATGATTTCCAACCATTCTGAGGGAACCTTTGGGCGCCTCCGTTACCTTTTAGGAGGCGACCGCCCCAGTCAAACTGCCCACCTGACACTGTCTCCCCGCCCGATAAGGGCGGCGGGTTAGAAGGTCAATACAGCCAGGGTAGTATCCCACCGATGCCTCCACCGAAGCTGGCGCTCCGGTTTCCAAGGCTCCTACCTATCCTGTACAAGCTGTACCAACATTCAATATCAGGCTGCAGTAAAGCTCCACGGGGTCTTTCCGTCCTGTCGCGGGTAACCTGCATCTTCACAGGTACTATAATTTCACCGAGTCTCTCGTTGAGACAGTGCCCAGATCGTTGCGCCTTTCGTGCGGGTCGGAACTTACCCGACAAGGAATTTCGCTACCTTAGGACCGTTATAGTTACGGCCGCCGTTTACTGGGGCTTCAATTCGCACCTTCGCTTACGCTAAGCGCTCCTCTTAACCTTCCAGCACCGGGCAGGCGTCAGCCCCTATACTTCGCCTTACGGCTTCGCAGAGACCTGTGTTTTTGCTAAACAGTCGCCTGGGCCTATTCACTGCGGCTCTCTCGGGCTTGCACCCTAACAGAGCACCCCTTCTCCCGAAGTTACGGGGTCATTTTGCCGAGTTCCTTAACGAGAGTTCTCTCGATCACCTTAGGATTCTCTCCTCGCCTACCTGTGTCGGTTTGCGGTACGGGCACCTCTCACCTCGCTAGAGGCTTTTCTTGGCAGTGTGGAATCAGGAACTTCGCTACTATATTTCGCTCGCCATCACAGCTCAGCCTTATGGGAAACGGATTTGCCTATTTCCCAGCCTAACTGCTTGGACGCGGATATCCAATACCGCGCTTACCCTATCCTCCTGCGTCCCCCCATTGCTCAAATGGTGAGGAGGTGGTACAGGAATATCAACCTGTTGTCCATCGCCTACGCCTTTCGGCCTCGGCTTAGGTCCCGACTAACCCTGAGCGGACGAGCCTTCCTCAGGAAACCTTAGGCATTCGGTGGAGGGGATTCTCACCCCTCTTTCGCTACTCATACCGGCATTCTCACTTCTAAGCGCTCCACCAGTCCTTCCGGTCTGGCTTCACAGCCCTTAGAACGCTCTCCTACCACTGTTCGAAGAACAGTCCGCAGCTTCGGTGATACGTTTAGCCCCGGTACATTTTCGGCGCAGAGTCACTCGACCAGTGAGCTATTACGCACTCTTTAAATGGTGGCTGCTTCTAAGCCAACATCCTGGTTGTCTAAGCAACTCCACATCCTTTTCCACTTAACGTATACTTTGGGACCTTAGCTGGCGGTCTGGGCTGTTTCCCTTTCGACTACGGATCTTATCACTCGCAGTCTGACTCCCAAGGATAAGTCATTGGCATTCGGAGTTTGACTGAATTCGGTAACCCGGTAGGGGCCCCTAGTCCAATCAGTGCTCTACCTCCAAGACTCTTACCTTGAGGCTAGCCCTAAAGCTATTTCGGAGAGAACCAGCTATCTCCAGGTTCGATTGGCATTTCACCCCTACCCACACCTCATCCCCGCACTTTTCAACGTGCGTGGGTTCGGGCCTCCATTCAGTGTTACCTGAACTTCACCCTGGACATGGGTAGATCACCTGGTTTCGGGTCTACGACCACGTACTCATGCGCCCTATTCAGACTCGCTTTCGCTGCGGCTCCGCATCTTCTGCTTAACCTTGCACGGGATCGTAACTCGCCGGTTCATTCTACAAAAGGCACGCCATCACCCGTTAACGGGCTCTGACTACTTGTAGGCACACGGTTTCAGGATCTCTTTCACTCCCCTTCCGGGGTGCTTTTCACCTTTCCCTCACGGTACTGGTTCACTATCGGTCACTAGGGAGTATTTAGCCTTGGGAGATGGTCCTCCCGGATTCCGACGGAATTTCACGTGTTCCGCCGTACTCAGGATCCACTCAGGAGAGAACGAAGTTTTGACTACAGGGCTGTTACCTCCTATGGCGGGCCTTTCCAGACCTCTTCATCTACCTCGTTCTTTTGTAACTCCGTGCAGAGTGTCCTACAACCCCAAGAGGCAAGCCTCTTGGTTTGGGCTAATCCCGTTTCGCTCGCCGCTACTCAGGGAATCGCATTTGCTTTCTCTTCCTCCGGGTACTTAGATGTTTCAGTTCCCCGGGTCTGCCTTCTCATATCCTATGAATTCAGATATGGATACCACTCCATTACGAGTGGTGGGTTTCCCCATTCGGAAATCTCCGGATCAAAGCTTGCTTACAGCTCCCCGAAGCATATCGGTGTTCGTCCCGTCCTTCATCGGCTCCTAGTGCCAAGGCATCCACCGTGCGCCCTTTCTAACTTAACCGTTAAAAAGAATCACTATGTGATATCTTGTATTACTAATTGAATGTGATGTCTACTGTTATCTAGTTTTCAAAGAACACGTTTCGAAGGAATGATCCTTCAAAACTAAACAAGACAGGGAACGTTCTGTTTATAAGACCCAAGGTCTTATATTCCGTAAATATCCTTAGAAAGGAGGTGATCCAGCCGCACCTTCCGATACGGCTACCTTGTTACGACTTCACCCCAATCATCTGTCCCACCTTCGGCGGCTGGCTCCTAAAAGGTTACCTCACCGACTTCGGGTGTTACAAACTCTCGTGGTGTGACGGGCGGTGTGTACAAGGCCCGGGAACGTATTCACCGCGGCATGCTGATCCGCGATTACTAGCGATTCCAGCTTCACGCAGTCGAGTTGCAGACTGCGATCCGAACTGAGAACAGATTTGTGGGATTGGCTTAACCTCGCGGTTTCGCTGCCCTTTGTTCTGTCCATTGTAGCACGTGTGTAGCCCAGGTCATAAGGGGCATGATGATTTGACGTCATCCCCACCTTCCTCCGGTTTGTCACCGGCAGTCACCTTAGAGTGCCCAACTGAATGCTGGCAACTAAGATCAAGGGTTGCGCTCGTTGCGGGACTTAACCCAACATCTCACGACACGAGCTGACGACAACCATGCACCACCTGTCACTCTGCCCCCGAAGGGGACGTCCTATCTCTAGGATTGTCAGAGGATGTCAAGACCTGGTAAGGTTCTTCGCGTTGCTTCGAATTAAACCACATGCTCCACCGCTTGTGCGGGCCCCCGTCAATTCCTTTGAGTTTCAGTCTTGCGACCGTACTCCCCAGGCGGAGTGCTTAATGCGTTAGCTGCAGCACTAAGGGGCGGAAACCCCCTAACACTTAGCACTCATCGTTTACGGCGTGGACTACCAGGGTATCTAATCCTGTTCGCTCCCCACGCTTTCGCTCCTCAGCGTCAGTTACAGACCAGAGAGTCGCCTTCGCCACTGGTGTTCCTCCACATCTCTACGCATTTCACCGCTACACGTGGAATTCCACTCTCCTCTTCTGCACTCAAGTTCCCCAGTTTCCAATGACCCTCCCCGGTTGAGCCGGGGGCTTTCACATCAGACTTAAGAAACCGCCTGCGAGCCCTTTACGCCCAATAATTCCGGACAACGCTTGCCACCTACGTATTACCGCGGCTGCTGGCACGTAGTTAGCCGTGGCTTTCTGGTTAGGTACCGTCAAGGTACCGCCCTATTCGAACGGTACTTGTTCTTCCCTAACAACAGAGCTTTACGATCCGAAAACCTTCATCACTCACGCGGCGTTGCTCCGTCAGACTTTCGTCCATTGCGGAAGATTCCCTACTGCTGCCTCCCGTAGGAGTCTGGGCCGTGTCTCAGTCCCAGTGTGGCCGATCACCCTCTCAGGTCGGCTACGCATCGTTGCCTTGGTGAGCCGTTACCTCACCAACTAGCTAATGCGCCGCGGGTCCATCTGTAAGTGGTAGCCGAAGCCACCTTTTATGGTTGAACCATGCGGTTCAAACAAGCATCCGGTATTAGCCCCGGTTTCCCGGAGTTATCCCAGTCTTACAGGCAGGTTACCCACGTGTTACTCACCCGTCCGCCGCTAACATCAGGGAGCAAGCTCCCATCTGTCCGCTCGACTTGCATGTATTAGGCACGCCGCCAGCGTTCGTCCTGAGCCAGGATCAAACTCTCCGATAAATGAATGGATCACAGGTTAAGTTCACCGCGTTCTGCGGCGACACCTGTGTGATCTATATCGTGCAGATCCTAGTTTGACTGACTACGCAAATCACTGTGCGATTTTATAAAAATGAATTAACAGGTACGTTTTGTCTTGTTTAGTTTTCAAAGATCATGACTGCCACTCAACGAAGCAGCTTTACTAATATAACATCCAGCTTCATTTTTGTCAACAACTTTTTTTAAAGTGTTTTGAAGCTTCTTGTTTTGTCTGCTGTTGATCAGCGACGTTTAATAATATAACACCTGTATTTATTTATTGCAATAGCTTTTTTAAAAAAACTCTATAAAACAAATAAACTATAATCTTGTCATGAGTTCTATAATAGTGTTTATCATATAACTATTTTAAAAGAACATATACATCGATCATGTAATCTTGTTGTTTTTTTCTTTTTCTTGTATAGTAGAAACGAACTAAATACTGATGACCACAAGGGGAGCATTAAAGCTGAGAGTGAGCGGTTTCGTTCTGACCCTTTGAACCTGTTAGTTAACGCTGGCGTAGGGATGTGGCAAAGTCAAATGAATTGCAGATCGTAAAGCAGTGCGTGGAACTTTTCTCATCCTTCCGCGTGCTGCTTTTTTGTTGTCCTTTTGGATTGTCTATCAACGGAAGGGGATTTTTATGAATCAATCTAAGCAACTCGTTCGCCTTATTGAAATTGCCATTATGACTGCGGCTGCTGTTATTTTAGACATCGTCTCAGGAATGTTTCTTAGTATGCCTCAAGGAGGCTCGATCTCCATCATGATGATTCCGATCTTTTTGATTTCGTTTCGCTGGGGTGTGAAAGCAGGCCTTACTACCGGTCTGCTGACTGGTCTGGTTCAAATAGCAATCGGAAACTTATTCCCACAACATCCTATACAGCTATTGTTAGATTATATTATCGCGTTCGCAGCTATCGGAATAAGCGGATGTTTCGCTTCTTCTGTCCGTAAAGCCGCTGTAACCAAAACAAAAGGAAAATTAATTGTCTCAGTGGTCAGCGCAGTTTTTATCGGCAGTTTCCTGCGCTATGCCGCTCATGTCATTTCAGGAGCTGTGTTTTTCGGCAGCTACGCTCCAGAAGGAACGCCGGTATGGATTTATTCTTTAACTTATAATGCTACTTATATGGTTCCTTCATTCATCATCTGTGCAATTGTCCTTTGTTTATTGTTCATGACAGCACCGCGTTTGCTCAAAACTGACAAAGCTTAACGTGACAACCCCCAGCGCCATCCGCTGGGGGTTGTTTGTTGTTATTCGTTAAGAACTATTTTCAAAGCAGAAAGATCCGGCCAGCCAAACCCTACTTCCTTCAGTCTTTCTCCCGCGATTTCAAAGCTGTCCTCCGCTACTCTTTCAGGTGAATAAGCCTGATAAAATGCGATCGAGGGGTTCTTTTCAATCACCCAGACAAACATGCTCGAAAAGCCACGTTGAAGCAAAAACTCTGTTCCTTTTACTAAGAGCGCTCTCCCTGCTCCTTGCCGCTGACGCTCTTCTAAAAGGTAAATAGCGTAAAGCTCACCGTCATAGCCATCTTGTTTAGAGCGGATAGGTCCAAATGAAGCAAAGCCGAATATTGAACCTTTTTCATCGTGAGCGACAAAAACACCCTTTAACGAGCGGCTTTTCCATTTGTCTTCAAATTCCTTGTAATCCAGACTGTTTAAATATTCAGCCGGGACAATTCCGTGATATGTTGTCCTCCAGCTGTCTACATGCACTTTTGCAATGTCCTTTATATCCTCTAGCTTTGCTTCTCGTACATTTGCCATCCGCCGCTATCCTTTCATTAGTCATTATTCTGATTTTTGGACCGTTTTTGCTTCTTTTATTTCATTTGTTAATTCGTTAATGCTTTGTTTTACGTTTCCTTTTCCTGAAAAGTTCTCAATCATTTCTTTTACGTCAATTCCCGACGATGCTTTTAAGCTTTCTTGCAGGCTTGACATTAAGTTCGTCGCATAGCTTGTTACCTTGTTGGCGCCGCTTGATTCACCGCTTCCTCCAGTATCAACGACGGTGATTTTATCAATATTTGAAAGAGGAGCCGCTGCTTGTTTCGCGTATTCTGGAAGCATTTTTACGATCATATCGAAAATCGCCGCCTGCCCGTACTGTTCAAAGGCAGCCGCAATTTTCTCTTTTGCTTCCGCTTCTGCCAGACCTTTTAGGCGGATGACCTCAGCTTCTGTTTCCCCTTTCGCTTTTTCAGCTTCTGCTTTTGCTAGTCCGTCGATTCTGACTTTTTCCGCCTCAGCCTTCGCCATTGCTTCTATACTGTACTTCTTGGCATCGGCTTCGGCGAGCTGTTTGGCTTTCTCAGCTGCCGCGGACTGCTCGACTGAATAACGGTCTGCATCGGCTTTTTTCTTTACCTCTGAGTCATATTGACGTTCACGGCGAAGGATTTCTTTTTCCTCTAGCTCAATTTGTTTTTGGCGTTCGATAATTTTAACCTGCATTTCCTGCTCTGTGACTTGCTGGCGGGCTCTGGCAGTCTCTAAATCATATGCCTGGTCGGCATTCGCTTTTGCCGTATCTTGTTCTCTGCGATATTCAGCCATTTTGAGCTGATTGATTTTTTCAGCTTCAGCGATTTCCGTCGCCCGTTCAAGTTCTGATTTTTTTGCATCTTTATCGGCTTCTGCCCGCTTAATTCGGGTTTCTTTATCAGCCTCAGCTGTTGCGATGTCAGCATCACGTTTTACTTGGGCAATTCTCGGTTTTCCTAATGATTCAAGATAACCGTTTTTATCACGCACATCTTTAATCGTAAAGGAGACAATCATAAGCCCCATTTTTGCGAGATCCTGTGAAGCGACACGCTGTACCTCTTGAGAGAACTTTTCTCTGTTTTTATAGATTTCTTCGACTGTCATTGAGCCGAGAATGGAACGAAGGTGGCCTTCTAATACTTCTCGCGCTTCCTGCTCACGGTCGTCTTTTGATTTTCCTAAAAATTGTTCGGCCGCTGTAGCGATTTCTCCTATAGAACCGCCGATTTTAATAATCGCAGTTCCATCGGCCATTACAGGCACTCCTTGTTCTGTATAGACCTCAGGTGTCGAAACATCAAGTTTGCTTGATAAAAGGCTTAGCGGCTCTGCCTGCTGGAAGACAGGAAGGACAAAGGTTCCTCCGCCTCGGACGATTTTAATGCGATTGCCGCCTTCATCGACATGAACATTTTTATTGCCCAAATAGCTCCCAGTTACGATTAACGCTTCATCAGGCCCTGCTGTACGATACTTTGTGATAAACACGGCTATTAGTGCAATTAATAAAAAGAATACAACTCCGATGACAATTATAATCGGCATTGTCATATCACATTCCTCCTTGTGTTTTACATAGGTTCATACGGAGTAACCGAAAGAACTCCGTTGTTGACATCTACGACCAAAACCATTGTTCCGTAACTGATTTGCTGATTATCAAAGCTGACCGCTGACTTCGAGATAATGCCGCCTATCCCTTCAATGACCACTTCACCAAACCCGTCAATAGGAACAGCTGTAATCACTTTACCGACTCTCCCTCTTAGATCATCTTCTTTATAAGCCAATGATTCTTCTGCGGATGATAATGGCACCAGAACAAAGATGTGAAGCAATACCACCAGCATGATCGAAAGGATGCTCGAGAAAAGCGCGATGAACATGCTGGAAAGCGGCAATACAAGCTCGCCTATATATCCTCCTGCTGAAAAGAATGTAAAAAAGGCGAGAACCAATGTCGGATTAAAAAACGGTATGCCTTCTGACAGCCCTGCAAATACATCTCCGAAAAATAGAAATAACAGCGTAAGACTGCCCGCAATAATAAGCGTATAAAGATAAACCGTTTGTATAGGAACGCCAAATAACTCCAATTTCCTCATCCTTTCTTCATCAATGCATTGACGAACGGCAGCCGTTACCATTTATACGAGACACAATGAAAAAGGTTTCAAAATTTTAAGACAAATAACCCATTTTGAAGTGCTTTATAAATGATAATTGCTTATATATATGGTAATGTCATTTTAGGAGGAGATATGATGAGTATCTTTAATGAAGCCAGATTAGAAACGTGGAACGAAGTGAAAGGACTTTCTGACGAAAAGCTGAATCAAAAGCCTTCTGCTGAAGAATGGAGCATACGGGAAGTTCTTGACCATTTGAAAAAAATCGATATGGCCGCACAAAAAATGCTGAAGGAACGTGTAAAGGAAGCTCCTGTTAAAGAAGTGAAAGAAAAACCGCTTGAGACTGCACAGGACAGAAACAACAAACGGAAAGCCCCGACTCATCTTGAGCCTGAGTATGATTTTATTTCAGGCACCCAAATGAAACGCGAGCTCGATGTGGTGAGAGAGCAGCTGACAGCTGTAATTGCATCCTTGAAAGAAGAAGATTTTGAGAGAGTGCTTCCGCATCCTTTGTTTCAAGAGCTGACTGTCAGACAGTGGATCGATTTTATCGGCCATCATGAAAAACGTCACATCAGCCAGATTAAAGAAATTAAAGAAAAGATAGAAAGGGCCTGATGTGATCAGACCCTTTCTGCTTTTCGCGGTTTGACTTTCCGCTGATAGGAATGAACTTCTATTTCATCACCTGCGTAAACAGCTCCTGGTCTCTCAACAATACAGACAATCCCTCTTATGCCGAGTGCGCAGCGGACAAAAGCCGGCGTGAGCTTCGGCTTGTCCGGATAAAAAGACTGAATGACTTCTCCCGGCTGGATACATGGATCATTTTCTCCCTCACAAAGCAACGCGGCTCCGCTAGGAAAAATGAGCCTGCTTCCTTCTTTTAATGAAGTAAGATCAGGTAAGCCGCTAACTGCCACATTCGCCCCGAGCCATTCCGGCAAAATGCTTGGCACTCCCATTTTGAACGCAATTTCATCACATTCCTCTAATGAAACAATAGAAATCTGTCTGCGGTTGAAAATTTCAGTTCCTCTGGAAAACATCGGTTCTCTGGCTCCCGCTTTTTTGGTCAGGCCAAAGTGCAAGTCGCCTGGGATGCCGCCATAATCAAAATCAAGCTTGTCCATTTGCTTTGTTACGAAGCTATCTGTATCTGCGATATACACGCCTTTTGTTTTTGCGGTCATACGCTTCCACATCAGCAGCACCTTCCTTCTTCCTAAAATTTTCATCTATGTCATTATCCCAAAAAATCCCGCTCTGTAAAGGAGCGGGACATGAGTTATACCGTTTTCGGTGTAAGGTTAAAGCAGCGTTTGTAGATCCAATTGTATGCTTTTTCATTTAAATCTCTAGGATTTCCAAAGGTTTGCGGATCTTTCATCGCTTCTTTTGACAAGCGTTCGATCATATCAGGTGAGACGCCCTGCTCTTCTAAAGCCGGCACTTCTAAGTCTTCGACAAGGTCATACATCCAATTGACAGATGCTTTCGCAGCTTCTTCTGTTGTCATCTTGCTTGTATCGATACCGAACGCTTTCGCAATTCGTGCAAATTTCTCAGGATAGCCCTTCCAGTTGTATTCCATGACAGGGCCCATCATCGCGGCCACACATTGGCCATGAGCAACTGGGATAATACCGCCAAGCGTTTGACTCATCGCATGAGCCGCGCCCGCTGATTCACTGCCGTAAGAAAGACCTGCAAGCATCGCAGCCTGTGCCATTCCGTATCTCGCCTCCAGATCCGCTCCGTCAGCGAATGCTCTTTTAATGTAATGAGCAGCATATTCAATCGCCATCAAGGCAACTGCATCTGTGATTGGCTGGGCAAATTTCATTGTATAGCACTCAATGGCATGAGCAAGCGCATCTATTCCCGTCATGGCTGTTACATGCGGAGGCATTGAAATGTGAAGCTCAGGATCAATAATGGTCAGGTGCGCTGCGATCAGCGGACCGCCCGTGTTGAATTTGAATTCTCTTTCTTCATCTGTGATAACCGCCCATTGGGTTACTTCTGATCCTGTTCCAGCCGTTGTCGGAATTGTCGTCAGTGGAGGAATACGGTTTTCCAGCGGTTTTTTCCCATCTGCCGCTTCATAATCAAGCACGCTTCCTTCGTGAGTGGCTTCTACTCCGATTGCTTTTGCTGTATCCATGGAGCTTCCGCCTCCGACTGCCACTAAACCATTACAGTTCTCTTTTTTGTATAGCTCAGACCCTTCATTCACCAGACGAACAGGCGGATTTGGCTCTACTTTATGAAAGAGCACCACTTCAATGCCTGCTTCTTTAAGTGACTCAATAACAGGATCAGCGACACCGGCTTTATAAATCCCAGGGTCTGTAACAAGGAGCGCTTTTGAAACGCCCAGCGCAGCTACTTCTTCACCCGTATGCTTGACGGCCCCGATTCCGTGCTTAATCACCGTCGGAATTTCAAATGTGTGGAATTTATGCATGCTTTCTACTTTCATATTTAACGTCATCATCAATCTCCCCCTCTTATGAATTGAACCAATTAACCGCTGCCGGTTTTGTATTGCGATACACATGTTTGACTTCTGTGTATTCTTCAAGGCCTATTTTTCCAAGCTCGCGTCCGAACCCGGATTGCTTATAGCCGCCCCATGGCGCCTGCGCAAAGTACGGATGGAAATCGTTAATCCAAACTGTTCCCATTCTCAAGCGGGCTGCTACGCGTTCGCACTTTTCAATATCTTTTGACCATACCGCTCCGGCCAAGCCATAGATGGTGCCATTCGCAAGCGCGATGACCTCTTCTTCCGAGCTGAAGGCTTCGACTGTCAATACAGGTCCGAAAACCTCTTCCTGAACGATTCTCATATCAGATTTACAGTTTGAGAAAATAGTAGGTTCGTAGAAAAATCCGTTTTGCAGCTCAGAGTCTTCCGGACGTTTGCCTCCTGTCGCTAGCTTCGCGCCTTCTTCTATTCCGATCTCTACATATTTTTCGACCTTTGCCCTGTGCTCTGCCGAAATAAGCGGTCCGCTTTCTGTCTCTGCGTGAAAACCGTTGCCGAGTTTTATGCGTTTTGCCCGTTTGACAAGCTCTGTTAGAAATTGATCGTGAATGGCATCCTCAACAAGCAAGCGGGAACCGGCAGAACATACTTGGCCGGCGTGGAAAAATACAGCGTTTAATGCCTGATCAACCGCAACCTCTAAATCCGCGTCCTTAAAAACGATATTTGGATTTTTTCCGCCCAATTCAAGCGCGATTTTTTTGACGTTTCCGCTTGCCGCCCGCATGATTTTTTTGCCTGTTTCGATTCCGCCCGTAAACGAAATCAAATCGACGTCTTTGTTTACAGCAAGCTCGTCACCCACTGTAGCTCCCGGTCCAAGAACAAGGTTCGCGACACCTTTTGGAACACCGGCTTCTTCCATCAGCTTAAAGACTTTGATTGTCGTCAGCGGTGTGATTTCACTCGGCTTCATGACAATCGTATTACCTGCAGCAAGCGCAGGCGCGATTTTCCAGCTTGCTTGCAGGAGCGGATAATTCCATGGAGTGATCTGGCCGCAAACCCCGATTGGCTCTCTGATAATTTTGCTTTCTGAATCGGGGATCGGAGATGAAATGATCTCTCCGCCATCCTTATCTGCCAATCCAGCGTAATATTGAAAAACATTGGCGATATCGTCCATATCAGCCTTGCTTTCTTCGAGAGTTTTTCCCGTATCAAGCGATTCAAGCTCAGCCAGCTCATCGAGATCGCGCCTGATTAATTCCGCAATTTTCAGAACAATCTTCCCGCGTTCAAGCCCGGAGAGAGCTGACCATTCTCCTTTGTCAAATGCTTTCCGCGCGGCTGCGATTGCCTTGATGGCGTCCTCTCGCCCTCCTTCGCTTACGGTGGCAATTTCTTCTTGGTTAAATGGATTGATAATGGTGCGGATCTGTTCTTTTTCGGCACAGATCCATTCTCCGTCAATGTATAATCTTTGACTCATATAAGCCTCCTTGACGTAAATAAAGTTTGTTAAATAAAAATTTAATGTTTTTAACAACTTTAATCTAACATATGGTTTTTAAACTGTCAAAGCCCCATTTTGATTTTCATTTTGACTTTTCTTTATGATTCGTTAAGATAAAGAACATAAAGAAATAACTTAACGAATTTAATTTTCCAAAGGAAAAGAGGGTCAGTATGGATGAAAATCCAGAATTTGCAGCTATAGAACAGGCACGGGATCTTGTAATCGATTCCATTGCTGAAACGATGGATCTTTACGGAATTACCCGCAGTGTCGGGATTTTATATGGGACGATGTATATGAGGGATGAGATGACGCTTGACGAAATGCGCGAGGAATTGCAAATGAGCAAGCCAAGCATGAGCACAGGCGTCAAAAAGCTACAGGACTTAAATGTAGTGAAAAAAACATTTCACCGGGGCATCCGCAAGCATACATTTGTCGCTGAAAAAGATTTCTTCAAATTTTTCACGAATTTCTTTCCGCCTAAATGGGAGCGGGAAGTTCAAGTGAATGTAGCGGCAATTGAGGAAGCTCAGGCTGATTTACAAGAGGTTTTAAACAAGGAAGGCCTTAATGAGGATATGAAAAATGAAGCGTTGCAGCTATTCGAACAGCTGGAAAGCTCTAAAGCTTACTATGATTGGCTGAAACGGCTCGCTGAATCGGTGCAGAGCGGGGAAATTTTTAAGTTTATACCGATCGAAACAAAGTAAGCAGATAACGCCTGGGAAACCAGGCGTTTTTTTTGTTCGTTTATACATAATTACTGCAAATTTGAAAAATACGGGAAAAACACCCCATTTACTTCCAAAATGTTTGATGGTAATTTTATGTAGGTAAAATTTGTATTTGGCCGTTTCAGAGGAGGTGAAAGCGGGCAGGCCTGTGTATTTTATAACTTGATTAGGGGGAATTTATTATGAAACGCAAATTATTATCTTCTTTGGCAATCAGCGCATTAAGTCTCGGTTTACTCGTTTCTGCACCTACAGCTTCTTTCGCGGCTGAATCTACATCAACTAAAGCTCATACTGAGTCTACTATGAGAACACAGTCAACAGCTTCATTGTTCGCAACAATCACTGGCGCCAGCAAAACGGAATGGTCTTTCTCAGATATCGAATTGACTTACCGTCCAAATACGCTTCTCAGCCTTGGCGTTATGGAATTTACATTGCCAAGCGGATTTACTGCAAATACGAAGGACACAATGAACGGAAATGCCTTGCGTACAACACAGATCCTCAATAACGGGAAAACAGTAAGAATTCCTCTGGCACTTGATTTGTTAGGGGCTGGCGAGTTCAAATTAAAACTGAATAACAAAACACTTCCTGCCGCTGGTACATATACTTTCCGTGCAGAGAATAAATCATTGAGCATCGGAAATAAATTTTACGCAGAAGCCAGCATTGACGTGGCTAAGCGCAGCACTCCTCCGACTCAGCCATGCGGCTGCAACTAATCTGAAAGACCGGTTCACGCCGGTCTTTTTTTCGTTTTTTCCCTCCTCTTTTCCTCTATTTCCAGTTATCTTTTTTCTGGTTTAAAATTTAAATTGACAAACACTAGAAACAGGAGTAAATTCTTGAGTGTTCAATTTCATACAGTCTCTTTTACCGCTTAATCAAACACGAACGGGGGAACCAACGATTGGCTGTTATTTTAACAGCCTTGGGGTGAATCTTATTAAGTAAGAGGGGGTACTCTGAATCCCTAATCCGACAGCTAACCTCGTAGGCGTATGCAGAGAGGAGGTCTATTAGCGGCCATTCTTCGAAATGGTCTTTTTTTGCTTCAACAACGTTAATTTCATTAAGGGAGTTATGAACATTGGGAAGAATAAAAAATAAGCAATTTGCCGTGATCGGGCTGGGCCGGTTTGGCGGAAGCATTTGCAAAGAGCTGCACAGAATGGGCCATGAGGTCCTTGCGATTGATATCAACGAAGAAAAAGTAAATGCATACGCTTCTTACGCAACACATGCGGTGATCGCCAACGCCACCGAAGAAAACGAATTGCTTTCTTTAGGAATACGCAATTTTGAATATGTGGTTGTTGCCATCGGAGCGAATATTCAAGCAAGCACCCTGACCACCCTATTATTAAAGGAGTATGACATCCCGAATATTTGGGTAAAGGCTCAAAACTATTATCACCATAAGGTGCTTGAAAAAATCGGTGCCGACCGCATTATTCATCCTGAAAAAGATATGGGCGTCAAAATCGCACAAAGCCTTTCTGATGAGAATGTTTTGAATTACATTGATTTATCTGATGATTACAGTATTGTTGAGCTGCTGGCAACACGCAAGCTTGATTCAAAATCAATTATTGATCTGGATGTAAGAACGAAGTACGGCTGCACGATCCTGGCCATTAAACATCATGGAGATATTCGTCTTTCTCCCGCACCTGAAGACATCATTCACGAACAGGATTGCCTGGTGATCATGGGGCACAAAAAGGATATTAAACGTTTTGAAAACGAAGGGATGTAGACAAAGGTGACAATTCAAAAGGATAAAGTGATCAAATGGGTTCGGTTCACACCGCCTCAAGTGCTTGCAATTGGTTTTTTCCTTACCATTATCATCGGTTCTGCGCTATTAATGCTTCCAATTTCCACAACGAAGCCATTGTCATGGATAGACGCCCTTTTCACGGCGGCTTCCGCTACAACCGTTACTGGGCTTGCAGTTGTCGATACCGGAACAGAATTTACTCTTTTTGGGCAAACGGTCATCATGGGGCTGATTCAGATCGGCGGGCTTGGATTTATGACATTTGCTGTTTTGGTCGTCATGATATTAGGAAAAAAAATCGGATTAAAAGAACGAATGCTGGTTCAGGAAGCCTTGAACCAGCCGACAATCGGCGGCGTCATAGGCCTTGTCAAAGTTCTGTTTTTGTTTTCCATCAGTATCGAGTTGATAGCAGCACTCATTTTATCCATCCGGCTCGTGCCCCAGTATGGCTGGGCATCCGGTTTGTTTGCCAGTCTGTTTCACGCAATATCTGCTTTTAACAATGCCGGGTTTTCGTTGTGGCCGGATAATTTGATGAGCTACGTTGGCGATCCTACAGTGAACCTAGTCATTACTTTCTTATTTATCACGGGAGGTATCGGATTTACGGTTCTGTTTGACATTATGAAAAATCGGCGGTTTAAAGCCTTTTCTCTACATACGAAAATCATGCTCACAGGAACCCTGATTCTGAATGCGGTTGCTATGCTTGTAATCTTTATTTTAGAGTACAGCAACCCCGGCACGCTCGGCCACCTGCATATAGGAGATAAACTATGGGCTTCCTATTTTCAGGCTGTGACGCCGAGAACCGCTGGCTTCAATTCCCTCGATTTCGGTAGCATGAGAGAAGGGACGATTGTATTTACTTTATTATTAATGTTTATCGGAGCAGGCAGCGCTTCAACGGCGAGCGGCATTAAGCTGACTACGTTCATCGTGATTCTAACGTCTGTTATCGCTTATTTGCGAGGTAAAAAAGAAACGGTTATTTTCCGCCGCTCCATCAAATATCCGATTATTATTAAAGCTTTAGCCGTGAGCGTCACCAGTTTGTTCATTGTGTTTTTAGGGATATTCGCCCTGACGATCACAGAAAAAGCGCCATTTATTCAAATTGTGTTTGAAACCTTCTCCGCATTCGGAACTGTCGGTCTTACGATGGGATTGACTCCAGAACTCACAGCAGCGGGAAAATGTATTATTATTGTCATCATGTTCATTGGAAGAATTGGTCCTTTGACGTTCGTGTTTTCATTCGCGAAAACAGAGAAATCAAATATCCGTTACCCTGACGGCGAGGTGTTCACGGGGTGATATAAAAAATCCGGCGTGCAGGCGCCGGATTTTTTTATGATTCGATATGGGATTGATTTTGTCTTTTTTCCTGTTCCGCGATGATTTCGTTATCTTCTGCGTTATCACGGGTCACTTTTTGTGTAAGAATCGCACCGACTGCTACAAGTATCATAACAGCGATGTAATAGCCTTTTTCATTGAGTTCCAGATTATCAGCATTATAGAGTCCGATACTAAACAAAAATACTCCCGCAAAAAAAGTGAAATAAGCTAATACTGTAAAGGCAACTGTGTTTCTTCGTCTATATTTCTGCACCTTTGTTCCCTCCTGAAAGCATAGTCAATAAGTGATAACTTCCGTGGAATATTATACCTCAAATCCCCCTGAATGGAACAAAGAATTAAAAATACCAGTAAAAAGGACTTAGGTTGTTTCCTTTATTTCAACAGCTGAATCATCAATCCAGCCGATGAGTTTATCATTGATTTGAAATTGGTACCATACGGACTGGCCTTTTTGCTTTTTAGATACTACCTTTATGTCTTTGCCAACGTAAGATTGGGCAGAAGTGAGCTTTATGGACCGATCATCAGTAGAAGGCTTGGACCATACGTCTTGAACGGCGCTGTCTTTAATGGAGGCGTTTAAATCCACTGATTTCAGGGATGGATTTACCTCATCGTACTCATCTAAATCGTATTTTTCCACAATAGCGCTAATTTTGTCAGCGTATTCAGGGTCTGTAGCGTATCCTGCTGTTTGCAAGGCAGTTGCCGCTTCCTTATAATCCTCAGCCTCAAGCACCGGTTTATACTTTTTTTTGTTCCACGATGTGCCGCGGACAAACAATTGAGCGTGGTCATCCATAGATTCAAAAAACGTGCTGTATTTTCGAAACTTCGCGCGAATGGTTTTCCTTTTCCCTTTTTCAACTTCGTCAGTTTCCATCGTGACGTGATGGCCTTTATAATTTCCTTTCACGCCAAAAAGATTGTTGGCCTGAGCAGCAAGTTCGCTGTTCCCCCAGTCAGATTCGAGAATGGCCTGTGCGATCGTAATGCTGGGGAGGACATGATATTTCTCATACAAAATTTGTGCATGTCCGGACAGGCTGTCAATAAATACTTGCTGTTCATCAATTTCTTCAGGTTCCTTTGATGTTTCAATCGGTTTTGATAAAGTTGTCGCTAATACAAACAGGGCTAGCGGAATCGATACAATGAAAAATAGTGAAATGAAGAGTCTGCGTTTTTTCAGTTTTTTACGGGCCATGAAAACCTTCCTTCGAGTTAAAAGATTACGAATGTAAAAGAATCTACCTTTTAGAATTTTACTTGCACTTCTAATATTTTTCAATTCTTTAGGGATAAAGTTGGGAACAGATTGCAAACAAAAAACCTTTTCCCTCAAGGAAAAGGTTTTGGTCATATATCAAATTTCTGTTTAAACTTTCTGAGTGCTTTACGATATTCTCTATCATGGATCACTTTATGTGAGAGTCGATGTGCTGAAACGGCTGGTTTTCCCGGAGCCGGCTTCGCTTTATCATGCGGTTTATGAGCCAGCTTGTGCCCCATACCAGTGGCGTTCATGCAGAAGGACAGGCAAACGAGCAGCACGCTCAGGATAAACGAAATGAAAAAAAGATCGTGATAAGCCGTCATCATAGAATCCTGTCTGGCAGCATCTTTTTTCGTGAAAAAGCCGATAAGGATTGGAACCCCCATATAGACAAATAATCTTAAAAACTGAACAGCTGTCATTCTCTTGACCAAATCAGGCAGCGGGCCTCCCATGGCAGCTCCCATCAGCCCTGCGGCGACTGTCAGGCCTGTTCCCGCTGCAAGCATGATAAACAGCACTGCGAACATATATAGAGACGAGTGATCCTGCATATGCAGCCATTGAAAGTTCACAAATACGAGAAAGAGGCCGCCTATAATACCGAGCACCCCGGGCCCGACTCTATCATAAAACAGAGCGCTCACAATGGCGGCAATCGCCACTCCGATTAAAAGCGTCAAGTTTAATAGAATGAGATGCTCTTGAGAAATATCATACATTTGACGGAGCAAGCCCTGAAAAGCAGAAAGGCTGACAGCTACCGTTATTGTTCCTGCAGCGATGATAAATAAGCCAAGCACCGGTTTTGGCAGCAGCATCAGTTTAATAGAAATAAAGGGGTTTTTCGCTTTATATTCCACAATCAATAGAACAAGGAGCAAGCATAACGCAACCCCAACACCAGTCCATACATAACCTGATGAAATCCCACATTTTGGCAGAAAAATAAATGTAACCGCTGAGGCTGCAGCGAGGCAAACAGATAAAACGATCCCTGCACTATCGAGCGGCTGTTCTTGTTCTGCCGCTCCATGATGTTCATCATGAAGAAAGAAATAACTCACCGCGATCCCGACCAGTGACAGTGCGCCAAAGATGTAAAACAGCCATCTCCAGTGCCCGCAGCTTATTGCAATAGTTCCCAGAATCGTGCCAATGATAACAGAACCATAAAATCCGCCGATCAGCACCAGCAATGCATAGTTCCTGCGTTCAATCGGAAATGACAGAACAAGCATTGGAATCATAATCATCAGCATGACACCCGTAGCCGCTCCCTGTAAAAAGCGCCCTGCCGCCATCGATACAATATCGCTGGAAAATGCGAAAAGCAGTGAGCCTAGTATAAAAATGGGTAATGAAACCAGATAGATAGGACGGGCGCCGAATTTTTTCCTCAGCAACGGCCCTGCCGGCACCAATAAAGCAAAAGCCATATTGCCGATCAATATTGGATTCACTAATGTGAAGTCACTTGTACCAACCGTCTTCTGAACAAGGCCTTGAACTGACGACAATGCCGTGTTAGACATCAATCCCGGCCCGACCGCTAAAACAGCCAGCAAAGAAATCACCCAATAGTGTTTTGTCTTCATGTTGTCATTCCTTCCTTTATGATTACATACGAAACACATTATTTTTTTGAAAACAAAAGAAGCTAATAGTTTTTGCATGCCATTAGCTTTTCTTCTAAGACTCTCCCTATGTTGGGAAATGATATTATTTTATTAACACTATGTGAACAAATGAGCATATATTCAATCATTATTCCAAATCGGTTGTGTTTTGTCAATGGCGCAAATTTCAAGTATAAAAGCTTTCCTCTGATTGATGTTGAGCCAAGATGGCTGGAACTTCACTTATGAGTTCCTGCTTGCTCCCTTAAGCGGTTCTATGCAAGCCGTTTTTTTATCTGCATTCCAACGAATAAACTCGAATATGTTGGTGATCATTTTTTTTGTGTTCACTGGGCGTTTGCCGCCTCTAAATTGAATATGGGTAAATACCATGAATTAATCTGTGAATTGCCATGCAAGTCAATTTTAAATAACCCGGGAGGCAAAAGTGAATGGAACTGTATGAGTGTATTCAAGACATTTTTAGCGGCTTGAAAAATCCATCGGTTAAAGATTTAGCAACGTCTTTAAAACAAATTCCAAACGCAGCAAAATTGAGTCAACCGTATATTAAGGAACCAGACCAGCACGCTTACGGCCGAAATGCAATCTTTAGAAACAACGAATTGGAAGTTATCGTTATTCACATTCCGCCACACAAGGAGACAGCAGTCCACGATCATGGCCAATCCATTGGTTGTGCAATGGTGTTAGAAGGAAAACTTCTCAATTCTATTTATCGCTCAACCGGAGAACACGCAGAACTTTCCCATTCATACTTTGTCAAAGAAGGAGAATGCCTTATTTCAACCAAAGGTTTAATCCACAAAATGTCTAATCCCACGTCCGAACGAATGGTGTCTCTTCATGTCTACTCACCCCCTTTGGAAGACATGACGGTCTTTGAAGAACAGAGGGGGGTATTGAAACATTTCTGATTTACAGGAGAAATGCTTTACTTTGACTGCAGTTCTGAAGAATTCAGCGAATGAATCTTTTTCTCAAAAACAAAAAACCCTTATAGAATAAGGGTTTGAAGGTATGGAGCCAAGGGGGCTCGAACCCCTGACCTCTACGCTGCCAGCGTAGCGCTCTCCCAGCTGAGCTATGGCCCCGTATGTAACGTCATGTTTATTATAGATGATTTTTTTTTGAAAAACAAGCTGTTTCCTCTTGAATGAACAGAAAAAATAAGGCTCGGAAAAGAGCCTTATTTTGCAACTTACATCATGATCAAAAGTAAAATCACACCGAGAATGATTCGATAGATTGCAAATGGGACGAGTTTGATTTTGTTAATCAGTTTTAGGAAGAAACGGACGACAAACAGTGCGACAACAAAGGCACAGATGAAGCCGACGATGAAAAACGGCATCAGTTCCGAGTTTAAGCTGTCCCAATGCTTGACAAGGCTTAGAAAGCTTGCGCCCATCATGATCGGCATCGCCATAATAAACGTAAAGTCGGCTGCCGCTCGGTGGTTTAATCCGAGAATAACACCCCCGGAAATGGTTGAACCGGAACGCGAGAAACCAGGCCAAAGGGCAAGACATTGGAATAAGCCGACCCCTATCGCCTGCTTATAGGAAATGCGGTCGAGGGTGTCTGTCGCTGTTTTTCGTTTATTTACCCAATCAGCAAAAAGCATGAGGACTGCCCCGGCGATTAAACCGAAGGCAACAGTTTTAACGGAAAATAAATATTCATCAATGTAATCCTCAAACAAAAAGCCGAGAACAGCTGCAGGCACAAGCCCGACGGCAATTTGGGCAATGCTTAATTTATGTCCTTGTTTCTGGTCGTTTGTAATATTCTTTTTTAAGCCGAGCAAATTCAAAATCCGGTCTTTAAACACGATAACTACTGCTAAAATGGAGCCTAGCTGAATAACCACTTTGAATGAGTTAGCAGCTTCTTCTGACATCAGATCGCTTGATTTCAGCCAGAGATCGTCTACTATGATCATATGTCCTGTCGAAGAAACCGGCGCGTACTCTGTCAATCCTTCTACGATTCCTAAAACGGCTGCTACAAACAATTCCCATAGAGTCATGATTTTGATTCTCCCCATTAGACATTTATTTTTTTACATAACGGGAGCTTTCCATAAATGGAAAGCCCGTCTTATATAACTATAAACGAAAATCACACTTTATGACCCGACGTATTTTCATTTTTTTCTTCTTCGTATAAATGTGACCGCATTTTAAACCAGTCAAATAAATGTGTCGTAATGACTTTGGCAACTGCATAGCCCGGAATTGCAAGAATAATTCCAACAACGCCAAAAAGCTTGCCGGCTGTTAACAGCAGAAAAATAATCGTAATCGGATGGATGTGAAGGTTTTTTCCCATAATTTGCGGAGAGATCAGCTTCCCTTCAATCAGCTGAACAATGGTCCAAACGATCACCAGCTTAAGCAGCATGAGCGGCGATGTCACTATGGCGATGATAATTGCCGGCGTAATGGCAATCGTCGGCCCTAAATACGGAACGATGCTTGTGCAAGCCGCAATGATGGCAAGCAATGAAGCATAATCCAGCCCGATAATCAAATAACCGATAAAAAGCAAAAACCCAATACAGAAGCTGACAATGATCTGGCCTCTGATATAAGAGCTTAACCGATGATTCATTTCGCTTAAGACTGTGTATGTCTGTTCTTTCAATCGAGTCGGCACAAACTTCAGTATGTAGACCGGCAATTTTTTCCCATCTTTTAATAAATAGAAAAGAATAAACGGAACCGTGACGATCGAAATAATAATCTCAGTCAAGGCGCCGATAAAATTCCCAACGCCGGTAAAGGTGCTGTTCACAATCGTCGCTGCCTGATCAGAAACCTTTGTTGCGAGATCGGATATATTGATGTTCATCGTTTGCTGGGCCTGATTGACAAAGTTGCTGCCAATCAGCTGCTTCGTCTGATTTTCTACGATATCCACATATCTCGGGATGTTGTCAATCAGACTCATAATTTGTTCTTTTAAAAAGGGGATGATGGACACGATCGTGATCGTGATCAGCCCGATAATCAATAGATATAACAATAAAATAGAATAGATTCTTCTTATTCTTCTTCTCTCAAGGAAATCGACGATAGGATTTAACAGATAAAAAACAATGCCTGTTAAAATAATCGGCAGTGAAATCGTCTTGAGCAGAACAATAATCGGGGTGAAAATGAATGATGTTTTTGTAAAAACAAGAATATTTAAACCAATCAGCAACAGTACAAGCAAAAATAAAACAAACTTATTGTCCAAGAAGAATCGCTTGAATCTGCCGCTCCAAGTTTGCAACGTCTCCACTATCGTTCCTCCGTCATACATAGTTTATTTAAATTGTACACTATCGTCCCTATAATGAAAAATAATAACCGTTAATTGCTGGAAAAGCTTTCACGCTTTTTGCACTCGGTGTGATATCTATCATGTGATTTTATTGTTTTTAAGCTATAATTTAGCTATATCATGCAAAAGGAGCGATAAGAGTGATACGTTTTGCGATAATAGGAACCAACTGGATTACAGACCGCTTTCTTGAATCAGCAGCGGATATAGAAGATTTTCAGCTGACAGCTGTGTATTCAAGATCGGCTGAAAGGGCTGCCGAGTTTGCCGCTAAACACGGCGCTGAGCGCACCTTTTCAGACCTTCAGGAAATGGCGGCAAGCGATTGCTTTGATGCCGTATACATAGCCAGTCCGAATGCCCTTCACAAGGAACAAGCCGTTCTCTTCATGAACCATGGCAAGCATGTGCTTTGCGAGAAACCGTTTGCTTCGAATGCAAAAGAAACGGAAGAGATGATTTCAACGGCTAAGGAAAACGGCGTTGTGCTTATGGAAGCGATGAAGACCACTTTCCTGCCGAATTTCAAAGAGCTGAAAAACCACTTACATAAAATCGGCACTGTCCGCAGATTTACCGCAAGCTACTGCCAGTATTCCTCACGGTATGACGCGTTCAGAAGCGGAACTGTTTTGAATGCGTTTCAGCCTGAGCTTTCCAATGGGTCATTAATGGATATTGGCGTCTATTGTATTTATCCGGCTGTTGTGTTGTTTGGCGCGCCGAAGGATGTAAAAGCGAACGGATATGCTTTATCCTCCGGAGTGGACGGAGAAGGAACTGTCATTCTGTCTTATGACGGGTTCGAAGCTGTTCTGATGCATTCCAAAATCTCTACTTCCTATGCCCCGGCTGAAATACAGGGTGAAGACGGGACGATTGTCATCGATACGATTCACCGGCCTGAACGAGTAGAAATCCGCTATCGCGACGGCCGTTTGGAAAACATCTCAATCCATGATCCTAAGCCGGCGATGTTCTACGAAGCAGATGAATTTGTCACTCTGATAAAAGAGAAAAAGCTGGAATCTGAAGACAATACATTTGAACGTTCTTTGATCACCGCGAAAATCATGGAAGAAGCAAGAAAGCAAATGGGGATTATCTACCCTGCTGATCAAGCCTAAAAAAATCCGCCCGCGTGCAAATGCCGCGGCGGATTTTTTTATTAGACAATCGGCGAAGATGCCTTCCTCTTTAAAAGCACCTGCTGTTCATACTCCTTTATGTCATGGAGCCAAGCCTCTTTTACCGGCACGCCCTTTTGCTCACAGTAGGAATCCCAGATGGCCCCGAAAGGATATGTTTTAAACTCCTCCATCAGCGCCAGCCTTTCTGTAAAGCGCCCCTCTTCCTGCAATTGTTTTAAATAGCCGTTCGGGAGAAGCAATGCGTACAATAAAGCTTTGATCATATTTCTCGTTCCTATGGTCCAGGCGGCAACACGGTTAATGCTGGCATCGAAAAAATCCAAGCCGATGGCGACCTTCCCGAGAGCCTGATTGCGTACAATTTCAAGCGCGATTTCCTTCAATTCATCATCTAACACCACAACATGGTCGCTATCCCAGCGAACGGGCCGGGACACATGCAAGGCGAGTTTATCTGTGTAAAGCAGCATGGACGAGATCTTATTTGATACCGTTTCAGTCGGGTGGTAATGGCCTGTATCAAGTAAACAAAGCTTATGATTCATCAAAGCATAAGCTAAATAAAACTCATGTGATCCGACAACATATGATTCGGAACCAAGCCCGAACAGCTTGCTCTCGAGTGAATCAAGATTGTGTTGTTCACTGATCTCCTCTGCGAAGATCCGGTCCAGTGATTCTTTTAATCTTTTACGCGGTGTCAGCCTGTCACTCGGGATATCCTTATAGCCGTCGGGAATCCAAATATTCGTCAAGCAAGGTGTGCCTAATTCTTTCCCGAAGTATTCTCCAATACGGCGGCACGCGATGCAATGCCTGATCCAAAATTCCCTGATGGCCGGATCGGGATGTGAAAGAGTGAGTCCGTCAGCCGCTTTTTCATGCGAAAACAAGGTCGGATTAAAATCTAAACCGAGACCGAGACCTTTCGCCCATTTCACCCAGTTTTCAAAATGATGCGGCTTCAATTCATCCCGTTCTGCTGCTTCCCCGTTTGTTTCTGCGTATATCGCATGCAGGTTCACACGGTGCTTTCCAGGAATGAGAGAAAGAGCCTTCTCCAAATCTCTTCTTAATTCCTTAGGGGTTTGCGCTTTTCCGGGATAATTGCCGGTCACGTCAATTCCGCCTGAAAGTTCACCCTTATTTACTTCAAAGCCTTCAATGTCGTCACCCTGCCAGCAATGGATTGAAATAGGCACTTGCTCCAATTGGCGAAGCGCGTCTTCAACATTAATTCCCCATTTTTCATATGCCTGTTTTGCACTGTCATAATTGGCTTTTATGGTCATGCCGCTCTCTCCCTTTTCAGCTTTTTAATCCAAATAAAAAACATCCTTAAGATCTATCGAAACAGGACTGAAATCCGGATTGGTTTTCATTAATGGCGACATCGATTTCCACCACCTCTGGCAAACGTCTGTGTCCGCGATCTGTCTCCACTTCTCTTCATCCTCTATTTCTAAATAAGCAAAAAGCGTGCCTGTTTCTTCGTCTAAAAAAATGGAATAATGGTGCGCTCCATGAGCTTTGAGTGCTTCTGCCATTTCAGGCCATATGTCATCATGCCGCTTTTTGTATTCTTCGTATTTGCCGTGATGGACAAACATGATACTGGCTTTTCTTTTCAAATCTGATTCACCTCTTCACCTTTCGGATAGCGCTTTCAAAACAGTTTGGCGAAATGATTGAATGATCGTGCTTCTGTCAATGTCTTTAGGTGTAAACACTTTGATCGGAAAGGAATTTCTGACGGTTTGCCGGGCCTCATTTATGTCTTTGATTTCTTTGGCAGCAATCATTTGCATCAGCAGATTTCCGATGGCGGTTGCCTCTATGGGCCCAGCGTATACCGCTTTTCCGCTCATGTCTGCTGTTAATTGATTTAAGAAGTCATTTTGGGCTCCGCCGCCGATAATATGAAGCTGCTGAATCTGTTTTTCTGTGATCGTTTCCAGCTCTTTGATGGCAATCGCATAGATGATGGCTAAATTGCTGTAGATGCAGCAGGCAAGCTCGCCTGCAGTGCGGGGAATTTTCTGGCGGGTTTCTTTGCAATAATGTTGGATTTCCTCTATCATGCTGTCCGGTTTAAGGAAACGTTCATCATTTAAGTTTATAAACTGCTGGAAGGGTTCTGTTTTTCGGGCTTCTTCAGCAAGCTGCTGGAAAGAGTAATCTGTTTGTAATTGCTGTCTTACTTCTTGTATCACCCACATGCCGATAATGTTTTTGAGAAAGCGAATGGTATTGTTTGCGCCGCGCTCATTTGTATAATTGTTTTTTAAAGCCAGTTCAGTTAATATCGGTGTTTTGTTTTCCACTCCGATTAACGACCATGTGCCGCTGCTGATATACGCCCATCCATCGTTTACGCCTGGCGCCGCGATGACGGCCGAGGCAGTATCATGCGTTGCGACTGTTATCACCTTGCAAGCCGGCAGATCATAATCCGGGAACCAGTCATTTCTCAGTGCGCCAAGCTCACAACCCGGTTCAGTCAGCGGCGCAAATTGCTGTCCCTGAACTGACACGGCTTCAAGCAATTCGGAGTCCAGCTTTCCAGTTGAGACGTTTAAAAGCTGTGTGGTAGACGCATTTGTGATTTCCATTACGGCTTTTCCGGTTAAACAATAGCCTAAATAATCAGGAACCATCATGACTTTATCTGTCTTTTTCAGCAGCTCACAGTCTTCTTCATACAATTGATAAATCGTGTTAAAAGGCTGAAATTGTATTCCTGTTTTTTGATAGATTGTGTCTTTTGAAAGGTTTTGTTCCAGTTTGCCTATTGTGTGTTCTGTTCTCCTATCCCGGTAGGACATCACTTCCCGCAAACGATTGCCTGTTTCGTCCAGTAAGACATAATCAACTGCCCATGTATCAATGCCTACGGTGCAGCGTTCATACCCAAGGGCTTTCACCTTTTCCAGCCCTTGCAGGATGTGTTTCAGCAAATGATCAATATCCCAAAAGCAATGTCCATCTCTTTGTATAAAGCCGTTAGCGAATCTGTGGATCTCTTGTATGTCAAGCTTCCCTTCCTTCAGTTCACCTACCATGACTCTCCCGCTTGACGCGCCTATATCAATGGCAGTATAAATCATTCTTTCACCCTCTCTTCGGAAGGGGAACAGCTGTCACTTTCACCTCTTTGTCTTCAAGCGCTTTTACCGATGCCCGGTCAATTCCAGAATCGGTAATAAGGCGGCTGATGTCTTGCAGCGAGGCGATATGTGAAAACTCACGGTTCCCCCATTTGCTTGAATCGGCCATCAAAATGGTCTGATCAGACCTTTCGATCATCCGTTTTTTGAGCAATGCCTGCCACTCGTTTGAGTCACTCATCCCATTGTTTATGTCAAATCCTTTACATGACAGAAAGGTTTTATTGACATGATAGGTCTCAAGCGAACGCTCAGCTAACGGACCGGCAAACGATAATGATTTTGCCAGCAAGATGCCGCCTGTTGAAATGACCGATATGTTTTCTTTATTGCTGAGTTCGATGGCTGCCTTCATTGAGTTGGTAATGACGGTGAGCTTAATATTAGGGAGTATTTTCGCCATGTACCAGGCGGTTGTGCTTGCATCGAGAATGATTCGGTCGCCGCTCTCTACGTATTTGGCCGCTTCGTGAGCGATGGCTTTTTTTTCTGTGACATTTGTGATTTCCCGTTCAGAAAAATGAACTTCTGATTCTTGCTGCTGAATACTGACCGCTCCCCCGTGGCTCCGGCTCAGTTTATGTTCTTTCTCAAGCTTTTCAAGGTCGCGCCGAATGGTTTCTTCTGTGACAGAAAAAATGTCACTTAATTCGGATACGCGAATGCTTGAACGCATATTCACTATTTCTACTATTTTTTGCTGCCGTTCTGCTACTAGCATCGGTAACGCCCTTCCTCATATCATAATCCATCTTATTGTTTTTCTATCATAGCATATGTCTAACGCGTGAAAGCAGCAGGGACACCGCCGTCTACCGTGATCATGCAGCCCGTTGTTTTTTCGGCTTTAGAAGAAGCGAAAAACGCGATGGCTTCGGCAATATCCTGCGGGTAAATATTGACGAGCAATGCCGTTCTTTTCCGATAATGTTCCTCCAGCTGATCTGGTTCAATCCCGTATGCAGCGGCCCGTTCCTCCCGCCAGCTTGATCCCCAGATAGCCGATCCTTGAAGAACCGCATCAGGCAAAACAGAGTTGACCCGAATGCCGTATTCTCCGCCTTCTGCTGCGATACATCTAGCCAAATGGGTTTCAAGCGCTTTTACCGAGCTGTAGGCAGATGCGTTTTTACCCGCATAAACTGAATTTTTTGATCCGACAAATACCATGCTTCCGCCTCTGTTTTGCTGTTTCATTTGTTTAAACGCTTCACGGGCCACAAGGAAATAGCCTGTTCCTAATACATTCATATTAAGATTCCATTCTTTTAGACTTGTTTCGTCAAATGGGCTTGATGTGGCCAGCCCGGCATTATTGACGACGATATCAATCCCGCCGTAAGCAAGCGCCGCTTGTTCAAAGGCTGACTGTATGTCTTCCTCCCTTGTCACATCCATTTTGACAGCCATTGCCCGTCCTTCTCCATATACATCGTTTATTTCCCCGGCAATTTTCTGTGCGCCTTCTATATTAAGATCCGCTGCGATCACGTGCCCTCCTTCAGCTGCAAAGCGGCGGCATGCGGCACTGCCGATTCCGCCGGCTCCTCCTGTTATCAACGCAACCTTACGGGAAAATTCTGCTTCCGGCGGGGCCAGCGTAAGCTTATATAATTCTAACGGCCAATATTCGACATGGTAGGATTCATTTTCATTTAAAGAAACAAAGTGCCCAAGAGCTGTTGACCCTTTCATTACGGCGATGGCTCTCCGATATAAAGCGCCGCTCACTTTAGCCATCGCATAACTTTTTCCTGTATTCACCATCCCGATGCCAGGAATTAAAATTACCCGCGGAGCTGATTCAAAGATTTGGTCCCCCTCCTGCTGATTGCGTGTAAAGTAAGCCTGATACTCTGACGTAAAACGCTCGACTCCCGACTTGATCAAGTCCGCCAGCTTACGCACATCTTGAGTCTCTGGATTCCACTCAATGTACAGCGGAACCCGCTTTGTGTGAACAAGGTGATCCGGGCATGCCGCACCGATTTGCGAAAGCGCTGGCGCTTGGACACTGTTTACAAATTCCAAGACGTCGTCATGATCATCATAGGAAAGGATCATTTTCTTTTCTTCACTGACAGCTCCTCTGATCACAGGCATGATGGCTGCCAAGATTTGTTTTCTTTGCTCTTCCGGCAGCGGCAGATACCTCTTGCCTCCGAATTTCTCATGTTGATTGATACGCTCGTTAATATACCGCTCGGCTTCTTGAATGATGGATATCGTTTTTTCATAACATGATTCGGATGTCTCTCCCCAAGTGACAAGGCCGTGTTTCTCCATTAACACGAGCTCAGCGTTCGGATTGTTCGCTACGCCTTCAGCGATCATTTTAGACAAAGTAAATCCAGGGCGGACGTATGGCACCCATACAAACCGGTTTCCGTAAATGTATTCAGCGATTTGTTTTCCATTATCAGCGCAGCAAATGCTGATAATCGCATCGGGATGAGTATGGTCAACATGATTGTATGGCAGGAAAGCGTGTAACAGCGTTTCAATTGAAGGGCGGGGATGCTTGCTGTCTATCATACAATGAGACAAGTAGTCTACCATTTCTTCATCTGACATGTGGTCCCTTTCGATCAGCGGGCGGATATCATCTAACTTTAAACCTGTAAAGTTATGCGCTTTCATTTTTGCTAAATCCGAACCGCTTCCTTTCACCCACATGACTTTTGTTTCACGTCCTCTGAAATCCTTTTCCGTTGTTTTCATAGACGTATTCCCGCCGCCCCAGTTGCAAACAGTGCGATCTGATCCGATCAGATTGGACCTGTACACCAATTCTTCTACGCCTTTTTGCAGCTGTGCGGAATGCTGCGAATCCCATACATGTTTTACCATATTTGATATTCCTCCGTCCCCTTTTTATTTGTATCCGTTTTCATTATATATGATCTTTGTTTATTTTTGAATTCTTTTTATTTATTTTTGTTTTGATAAAAAAAGAAAGCGGCAGGATATGCCGCTTTCTCTTTCATTACGATTCAATTTTAAATTTCTTCGTGATGTCCTGAAGTTCTTCCGCCATGTTTGCCAACGTTTCAGCTGAAGAACTGATTTCTTCCATGGACGCAAGCTGTTCTTCCGCCGAAGCTGCGATGTCTTGAATACCTGCTGAGCTTTCTTTCGACACTGCAGAAATATCTTCAACCGCACTTGACACTTCCTGTGATCCGGCTGACAGCTGTTCAACCGTCGCGTTCAGGCTTTGCAATTCGCCGGAAATTTGGGTTGTCATTTCATAGATTTGTTTAAAGCTTTCCGCTGTTTTGTCAGTAATCTGCAAGCCTTCCTTCACTTCATGATTCACAGATTGGAACATCGAAAGGGAAGTGCTGATTTCTCTGACAATCTCTTGAATTAACCCTTCAATTTCCTTGGCAGAGTCTGCTGATTGCACGGCAAGTTTTCTGACCTCTTCCGCAACGACTGAGAAGCCTCTTCCGAATTCTCCCGCTCTTGCCGCCTCAATCGCAGCATTTAATGCCAGCAGATTGGTTTGATCAGCAATGCCGTTAATCACATTCAAGATACTTGTGATGTCTTGCGATTTTGTTTCAAGCCCCTTCACAACCGCTTCCGCTTTTTGAACGGATTGGTCGATTGTTTTCATTTGCCCGACTGTGTGCTCCACCAATTTTTCTCCGCTGCCCGCTGCCTCAGAGGACTGGATCGATGACTTCGTAATGGTTGAAGACGCCTGAGCCACTTTTGAAATCCCGTCGTTCATTTGAGAAAGATGGTTTGAGCTTGTTTCCAGTTTCTCGCTTTGCGCCTCATTGCCATCTGAAAATTGTTCAATGGCAAGTGTAATGTGTTCAGTCGCCTTGCTCGTTTGGGCTGCGCTTGCCGTCAGCTCTTCAGAAGATGAAGCAACGTTTTCTACAGACGTTTGAATAACGCCGATCACAGAACGCAATGATGCTGACATTTCGTTAAAGCTTTCTCCAAGCTGTCCAAGCTCGTTTTTCGAGTGAATGTCAATGACTTCTGTGAGATCTCCGCTGCTGATTTTCGCAGACGTTGTGACCAGTTTTCTTAATGGCTTCGTAATGGCACGGATAATCAAGAGAATGAGTAAGCCGCCGATCACAATTGACACGCATAGAATGATAAGTGCTGTGTTCAGTACCGGACTTGAAGCATCTTGCAATTCACTGACAAAGTATGTTCCCCCGATTTTCCAGCCTGTCAGTTTATTAGTCGTAAATGCCATTTTCTTATCTTTGCCTTCAAATGTATATTCAAATGAGCCTTTTTCTTTGGAATACACTTCGTTTGTCCAATCGCCGGAACCAGTTGTCCCTGGCTTAATCGTCGGATGTGCGATGTATTTTTTGTTGCCTGTTGTAATAAATGCGAAGCCTTCTGTACCGATTTTGATTCTTTGTGAAGCAGCCAGCACTTCATCGAGATTTAAATCAATTGCTACGACCCCTGAACCATCTTTTAATTGCTCTGAAATCGTGACTACCATATCTCCTGTCGCTTCATCAGTATACGGCTCTGAGAAAACTGCCTGTCCTTTTTTCGCAACGGCTTGCTTGTACCAGTCACGCTCTGTTGGATCAAAGCCTTTAGGGATGCCGCTATTCGGATATTTGTAAAGTTTTTTGTTTTCTGAAGCCGCATAGATTGCCCCTACATCGGCATTCAATGTTGTGTACTGCTTAAATTTTTCGTTCAGTAATGTTTTGTTTTTTCCTAATAAAATATTTTTATCGAGTGTCTCGCTGTAATAATCAAGTGCTTTTACTTTATTATTCAATTTGTTTTGCAGGGTGCTGTTGAGTTCTTCAACGTTCCCCATTGCACTATTCGTAAGCTCCCTGTCCAGTGCGTTCCAAGCTGATTGATAACTGAAATATGCTAAAACCCCAACCGGCAAAATTAGCACTGCCAGAAACGCAGCGATAAGCGGTTTGCTGATCGATGGCTGTTTGATCCATTGTATAAATTTTCCCATTCTCGTTGACTCCTCCTTTAAGCTAAATCTAATATCGTCAAACTAGGATAAAAGGTTTAATAAAAAAACTAAAAAAAACACCCAAACGCTCGAGCTTGGGTGTTTTGGATTATTATTCGATTTTGAATCGTTTTGTCATATCGCGAAGCTCTTCCGCCATAGACGAAAGGGTTTCCGCTGACGAGCTGATTTCTTCCATGGAAGCAAGCTGCTCTTCTGCTGACGCCGCGATGTCTTGTATATGAGCTGAGCTTTCTTTTGAAATCGATGCAATGTGCTCAGACGCTCCAGAAACTTCCTCGGAGCTGGCAGAAAGCTGCTGAACCGTCGCACTCATATTTTGCAGTTCACCGGCGATTTGGTTCGTCATTTCAGAAATGCGTTTAAAGCTTATTTCTGTTTTATCTGTAATGTCAAGGCCTGTCTGGACCTCTTGATTGACAGACTGGAACATGCCTAGAGATGTATTGATTTCCTTCACAATTTCGATGATTAATCCTTCAATCTCTTTTGCTGAATCTGCTGACTGAACTGCCAGTTTTCTTACTTCTTCCGCTACAACGGAGAAGCCCCGGCCGTATTCGCCTGCGCGCGCCGCTTCAATCGCTGCGTTTAGAGCAAGCAGGTTCGTCTGATCTGCGATTCCGTTAATCACACGCAAAATATTGGTGATGTCTTTCGATTTCGTTTCCAATCCGCGTACAACTTGTTCTGCTTCTTTAACTGACTTGTCAATAACGTTCATTTGGCCGACGGTTTGATGAACAAGCTTGCCGCCTTCACTTGCAATTTCTGTTGATTGAACAGATGAATCTGTGATGACTTCAGAAGCTTGAGCCATATTCGTCAATCCGTCATTCATTTGATAAATGTGCTCTGTTGCGGTTTCAATGTTTTCGTTTTGTTTTTCATTGCCGTTTGAGAATTGTTCAATCGCCAATGTAATATGCTCTGTTGCCTTGCTCGTTTGCGCAGCTGATGCGGTCAGCTCCTCAGAAGAAGCGGCAACATTGTCTACCGAATCCTGGATGGCGTGTATGAGAGAACGAAGTGACGACGCCATATTGTTAAAGCTTTTGCCAAGTTCGCCTAATTCATCTTTTGAACGGATATCAATGGTTTCCGTCAAATCTCCCTCGCTGATCCGCTTAGAGGAACCGACAAGCTGTTTCAATGGCGTTGTAATCGACCGAATGACAAATGTCATCACAATAATACCTAAAATAATAGCCGCGGCCAAGACGATTAAAGCCAGGTGAAGGACGGGCTGGGCTGCCTCATGAATTTCATTCAAATACATGGTGCCCCCGATTTTCCATCCCGTTAACTTATTCGTATCAAAGGCCAATTTTTTCTTATCGCCGTCCATGGTGTATTGAAAATCACCTTTATCAGCATTCAGCATTTTCTCAAGATAGTCGCCCTTCAATTCAGTTCCTGAGGTTTCATCAGGATGAGCGACAACCTTTTTGTCCTTCGTCATGATAAATGCGTAGCCTTGTGTGCCGATGTTGACTTTTTTGGTTGTTTTCAGCAGGTTCTCAATCGTCATGTTGATGGCGATAACGCCTGAACCATCTTTTGTCTGCTGGGCGATTGTTACAACCATCGTATTTGTAGAAGCGGTTTTATAAGGATCTGTTATTACGACTTTTCCTTTATTCGCAACCGCTTTTTTGTACCAATCGCGTTCAACCGGGTTATAATCACTCGGCATCGGAAGATCCGGGTAACGGGTAAAGCGCCCGTTTTCGTCACTTGTATAAATGGATTCTACATCCTTGTTAATGCTGATATATTGTGAGAATTTCTCTGCAATGCTTGCATTGCTTTTTGCATTGTATTTCTCTTTCGTCAGCCATTCGCTGAAGTAAGCTGCACTGTTTTCTTTTTCACCGATGCTGGTATTAATGATTTCGTTTAATTGCTGTACATTTTCCAATGCGCTCCCCATCATCTGTCTGTCGAGTGAGCTGCTTGCCGATTGATACGCAAAGGCCGCCAGTATGACAACCGGTATGATGAGGATCGACAGAAAGGAAACGAGAAGCTTCCGTGTAATTGACCTTTGTTTTATGAGTTGGAGTATTTTTTTCATCATTCATTTCTCCTTTTTTATGCTACCCTTCATATCGGCCGGAAATGGGTAAATATATACAGTAAAAAAGAAGAATTTTAGAAAAAGAAACTATTTCCCTATAAAAAGATAGTTTTTTAGACCTATTACTCATCTACCTTAAATCGTTTTGTCAGATCACGGAGTTCTTCAGACATTTTTTCAAGCGTCTGTGCGGAAGAACTGATCTCCTCCATGGATGCCAGCTGTTCCTCGGCTGAAGCGGCGATATCCTGGATGCCGTCCGAGCTTTCTTTAGAAATGGCTGTGATATCATTTGAAGCGGCAGAAATTTCTTGAGCTCCCGCTGACAGCTCTTCAACCGTCGCATTCATGTTTTGCAGAGTTGAAGCAATTTCTTTGGTCATGTTCGAAATATGTTTGAAGCTCTGTTTGGTTTCATCCGTCATGACAAGCCCTGTTTCAACTTCATTATTCACAGACTGGAGTACGTTCAATGATGTATGAATTTCTTTTACAATTTCGCTGATCAGCGATTCAATCTCTTTTGCCGAGTCAGCCGACTGTACCGCGAGTTTTCTCACTTCCTCAGCGACGACGGAGAAGCCCCGGCCGTATTCTCCCGCTCTGGCCGCTTCAATGGCGGCATTTAAAGCCAAAAGATTGGTTTGATCCGCAATGCCGTTGATGACACGCAAAATATTCGTGATATCCTTTGATTTGATCTCAAGTCCCTTCACGACTTGTTCTGCTTTCTTTACGGAATGATCAATCGTATTCATCTGGTCGGCTGTTTTCTGTACGAGTGTCTCACCCTTGCTTGATAATTCTGTTGAATCTGCGGATGTTTCTGTAATGACTACAGCAGCACGCGCCAGTTCAGCCAATCCATCGTTCATTTCATTAATTTGTTCGGTTGTTGTCTCGATTTTGTCGCTTTGGCTTTCGCTTCCGTTTGAAAATTGCTCGATGGCCATCGTAATATGCTCAGTGGCTCTGCTTGTCTGGTCGGCGGATGCGGTCAGTTCTTCGGATGATGAGGCAACGTGTTCTACTGAGTCTTTGATGCCATGAATGAGTGAGCGAAGCGAGTGGGCCATATGATTGAAGCTCTGGCTCAGAACGCCGAGTTCGTCTTTTGAATTGATTTCAATCGTTTCGGTTAGATCGCCTTCACTGATTTTTTCAGCTGATGTGACAATGCGTCTTAATGGTTTTGTGATGGACCGGATCACAAAATAAATGGCGGTAATTCCGGCTGCGATGGCAATCACCAGAACGATAGAAGCCATGGTCAGCACTTTGCTTGCAGCATCGCGGATCTCGTCCGAATACATCGTCCCGCTGATTTTCCAGCCTGTTGTTTCACTTGTGGCAAAAACCATTTTCTTCTCTTTGCCTTCATACGTGTATTCAAAATCGCCGTTTTTATCTTTGTAGAGTTTATCAACCCAATCCCCTTTTAACTCTGACCCCGCTTTTTCTCCGGAATAGGCGATGACTTTTTTGTTTTGGCTTAAAATAAAAGCATAGCCGTCTTTTCCGATATTGATTTCTTTCGCGGTTGTGACCAGGTCATCAATTTTCATATCGATTGCGACAACGCCTGATCCGTCCTCCGCCTGGCGGGCGATGGTGACGACCATTTTCCCTGATGAAATAGATTCATAGGGCTCAGTGACGATTGTTTTGCCTTTATTGGCCATTGCTTCTTTATACCAATCTCGTTCCAAAGCATTAAAGTCACTTGGCATGTCCGCGTACGGATAACGTGTGAATTCCCCGTCTTTGCTGCTGGAAAATATCGCAGCGACATTGTCATTCATTTGGATAAATTGTTTAAATTCCTGTTTCAGCTCTGTTTTCTTTTTATCCTTAAACTTATCAGCTGTAGCCCAATCGCTGAAAAACGCGAGGCTTTTTTCAGTCGTGCTGATTTTATCATCAATGATGTGATCTAATATTTGGACGTTTTCCTTTGCGCTTTGCGTCATCTGGATATCAAGAGAGGCAACTGCTGATTGATAAGCGATTACCGAAAGGACGGTAATGGGTACAATTAAGATCAGCAGGAAAGAAATAATAAGTCTCCTGGCAATTGATGACCTGCGAATAGTAGTGAATGTTTTTTTCATTTCCTTTTGAACCTTCTTTCAATAATTTACAAATTATATCGGCGGATATTCCTTTATATTACATTGAAAATGAAGGAAAAAATGAAAAATAGTTCTAAACTCACCGAATAAGCCGGGACTTTGTTATTATTTCCGGTATAAAAAAACAGCGCTTTGATAGGCGCTGTTTTTCTGCTTTTATTCGATTTTAAATTGTTTTGTCAGATCTCGGAGCTCTTCTGCCATCTGCGCAAGAGTGGTCGATGATGAACTGATTTCTTCCATAGAGGCAAGCTGCTCCTCAGCTGATGCTGCAATGTCTTGGATGCTTGCTGAGCTTTCTTTCGAGACATCGGCAATGCCGCTGACTGCTGCTGAAACATGCTGCGAACGGTCTGACAGCTGTTCGACGGTGGAATTCATCGTCTGCAACTTGCCCGCGATTTCGTTTGTCATGCTGAAAATGCTCTGGAAGCTTTCTTTTGTATTGTCTGTGACAACAAGTCCGGACTGTACCTCCTGATTAACCTCTTTAAACATGTGCAGAGAGGTTTCAATTTCCGCTACGATTTCTTGAATCAGCTTTTCGATTTCTTTTGCTGAATTAGCAGATTGAACAGCCAGTTTGCGCACTTCCTCAGCTACGACAGAGAAGCCGCGGCCTGATTCTCCGGCACGCGCCGCTTCAATGGCTGCGTTTAATGCCAGCAGGTTTGTTTGGTCAGCGATGCCATTGATGACTCTCAAAATGCTTGTGATGTCTTTTGATTTTCCCTCTAATCCTTTAACTACCGCTTCAGCCTGCTGAACCGACTGGTTAATCGAGTTCATTTGTCCGACTGTCTGCTGTACAAACTTTTCACCCGTTCCGGCGATTTCCGTTGATTGGATAGATGCCTTTGTAATATCTGATGATGTTTGTGAGACTTGCTGGAGTCCTTCATTCATTAAATTCAGCTGATGAGAGCTGGATTCAACCTTTTCGCTTTGCTCTTCGTTTCCGTTTGAGAACTGCTCAATCGCCAGCGTGATATGCTCGGTGGCTTTACTAGTCTGTCCCGCAGAAGCGGTAAGCTGTTCGGACGATGCGGCCACATTGTTCACCGAGTCCTGAATAGCGCTGATCAGTGAGCGGAGAGATTGTCCCATTTCATTGAAGCTTTCTCCAAGCTCTCCAAGCTCATCCTTTGAACGGATCTCGATCGTTTCTGTCAGATCCCCGCTGCTGATTGTTTTCGATGATTGAACGAGACGTTTTAACGGTTTTGTAATGGAACGGACGATAAACAGAATTAAAAACCCGCCTGCCACAATGGATGCGATCAGCACGATCATGCCTGTTAACAATACAGACTTCGAGGCATCCTTGATTTCACTCATATACATCGTGCCGGCTATTTTCCACCCAGTCAGTTCATTTGTTGTATATGTCATCTTTTTATCTTCGTTATCCAAAGTATACTGGAGTTCGCCGCTGTCATTGGCATACATTTTGGCTACCCAGTCTCCTGAGAGCTTTTCTCCAGCCTTATGGTCCTGGTGGGCGACATAGGTTTTGTTTTTCGTCGCAATGAAAACATAGCCTTCTTTTCCGACCTTGATTTGCTTCATCTGTTCTAACAATTTATCAATGGTGATATCCATGGCGACAACGCCGGATCCGTCCTTCAGCTCCTGGGCAATGGTAATGACCATGCTTCCGTCACTCGCTGCCACGTAAGGATCTGTCACTACAATTTCACCGCCGGCCTTCATCGCATCTTGATACCAAGGGCGCTGTCTCGGATCGTATCCATCCGGCAATTGTTCCTTGGGCGCTTGTACATAGGTGCCGTTTTCTGAGCCTCCATAAATTCTGGCTACTCCTTGATTGATCGAAACATATTGTGAAAACTTAGCCTTGAGCTCTTCTTGATTAGACTTTCCTTTGAACGCGGAGCTTTTAAGAGATTCACTGAAAAAAGTGACCGCTTTCGCTTTTGCTCCCAGATCATTTGTAACGGTTGTATTAAATGTATCGACACTGTTTTTCGCATTCCCCATAATTTCCTGATCCAGCTTTCCGCTGGCGCTTAGGTAAGAACTAAACTCCAATATAAGAATAGGGATAATGAGAATCGCAATAAATGAGACGATTAATTTCCTTGAGATAGACGGTTTCTTCAGCCAGTTGATAAAAGTCTTCATGTCCAGTTACTCCTTCAGGTTTGATACAGTATATATCGGCTGCTTAAAAAAGTTTTAAAATAAAAGAAGGAAGAAGTTCTTTTTCGGCCGTGTTCTGTCTTTTTAGCTTTCATTGCCCAAGCCCTTTGCATATCTTATAAAAAACAAGGGGGGCTAAAGATGATTATTATATCCGGACAATGGCTCCGTCCCCAAGATATTGAAAACTGGCAGATTGAAAAAAATTTGAATCCGCTGTTAAAAGAAATGATTGAAGCGCCTGTTCAGTTTGATTATCATTCCATTGCTGAACTGATGTTTGAGCTTAAACTGCGGATGAATATTGTTGCAGCGGCAAAAACACTGTACAAAAGCGGAGCGAAGTTTGCCACTTTTTTAAAAACGTACGGGAATACAGCGTATTGGAGGGTTTCACCGGAAGGCGCCTTGGAGCTGAAATATAGAATGCCGCCTTCAAAAGCGATTCGGGACATTGCAGAAAACGGCCCGTTTTACGCGTTTGAATGCGCGACCGCAATTGTTGTCATTTATTATTTGGCCTTGATCGATACAATCGGGGAAGAAAAATTTGATGCCAGCTTTGACAACATTATTTTATATGATTGGCATTATGAGAAATTGCCGATATTTACGGAAACAGGACATCACTATTTCCTCGGAGATTGTTTGTATTTTAAAAATCCTGAATTTGATCCGCAAAAAGCGCAGTGGAGAGGCGAAAATGTGATTTTACTGGGTGAGGATAAATATTTTGCCCATGGCCTAGGAATCTTAAGCGGACAGCAAATTATCGATAAGCTGAATTCTTTTAGAAGAAAAGGAGCCTTACAGCAAGCCTACCTTCTGCCTCAGGCGACCAGACTGGATGTTCCGGCTCTTCACCGCATCGTCCGCTAAAAAGCCCCATCGCCTATGTCCGGGACGATGGGGCTTCAAACGCTTTGCGTTTTCGATAAAAAGGGGCTGTGCCGAAATACTGGTTCGCAACCCACTCCATTTTTTCAAGGTCATTTCTTGTCACGATAGGATCTTGGCTGCTCCATTTGATAAAGCGGACAAAATAGTAGCCTTTGATAGGAGCCATTGTAACTTTTGAGTGAGGCCAGCCTTCAAATACAAACTCAATTTTCCCTCTTTTTTTATACGAATATTGAAGAATGTTCATCATCTGTCACCTCTGTTTATCAAGTTACGTACGGAAAAGCTCAGCTAACAGCGTCGTTACATCAATGCCCGTTTCAGCATAGAGACATGTATCCGGATCTTTTTCACCGGCTGCGTGTTTTCTCATCGGCTTTGTAAATGTGTTTCGCAATGGATAAGGAAGCGCGTTTTCCTCCTCAGCCTGCTGCTCTTTCATCCATTGATTGACGATACCCCCGTGCAGGCTTTCCTGAAAACCATGAGGTAAGGCGCGTGTCTGTTCCCCGCGCTTTTTTTAGTTCGCGTCTGTACGCTTCTGAAACTGCGCATTCCTCCCACATGAGAAATGGCGTCCCGACCTGTACGCTCTGGGCTCCGAGACAAGGGGCAGCTTGGACGCCGCTTTGGAAATGAGCGACATGAGGGCAAGTGCGGATTCCCCGCTGACCGGCAGAAAAGACCCGCGGCGGCCGCCCGCTTCGCTCCCTTGCAGTACGTCTATTCCGTCATTACCCCCCTCCTATTCCCCCATGATTTTGATATAGCATGTCCGAGTGCGAGGGCCGTCAAATTCGCAGAAATAAATACCCTGCCACGTTCCAAGAATGAGCCGGCCGTTTTCAATAATGACATGCTGTGAAGCCCCGACCGTACTCGATTTCATGTGCGCTGCCGTATTGCCCTCCATATGGCGGTCCAGCTTGTGTTCCCACGGATACACCTCATCAAACCTTCTGAGCATATCTTTTTTGACGTCTGGATCGGCATTTTCATTAATTGTAATGCCCGCTGTCGTATGCGGACAGTAAATCAGCGCAGCGCCGCTCGCCACGCCTGTTTCTTGAAGAAACGTTTCCACCTCGCGGGTGATCTCAATCATTTCATCTCGTTTATTTGTTGTGATTTGCAAAGTTTTCAGCATTTATTTCTCCTTTCATTTGTCCGCTTTATTTGCTAATTCGTTCTGTGTTCTTTTTTTCCTGTTAAACCGCTCATATAAACCTGATAAAAGCAAAAAACTCCAGTCTCTGGCTGGAGTTTATCGCCATACATATATTCTTGCTTCATACGGCTTTAACAGTACTGATGTCATGTGTCTGTGCTGCTCTGTTTCCACATTTGCCAATACGAGTCCGTCTGATGACAAAGGCAGCCCGGCGTGCTTGAATAAGGCCGGTGTTCCTGTCAGATTAACCGCAATCAGTGCGGTATGGCTCTCGTTTTTCCGAAGATAGGCAAAGATTTGCTGATCCTCCGGTAAAATGAGCTCGTATGTCCCGTTGATAAAAACATCGTATGTTTGGCGGAGTTTGATCAAGCTTTTGTAAAAGTGGTATACGGATGTTTGGTCGTTTTTTTGTGCCTCGGCATTCAGCCATTTGTAATTCTCATTGATTCCGATCCACGGTTTGGCCTCAGAAAATCCGGCGTGCGGGTCAGCATTCCATTGCATCGGCGTTCGTGAATTGTCTCTTCCCTTTTTCCAGACAATCTTCATCACGTCTTCGTGTGATGCGCCTTTCGCCGTTTCTGTTTCATACATACGTTTCATGGCGACGTCATCATAGTCCTTAATAGACGGAAAAGCTACGTTTGTCATGCCGAGTTCCTGTCCCTGATAGATAAACGGTGTGCCTTTCATGAGAAAATAGACAGAAGCAAGCGCTTTTGCACTTTCTTTCAGGTACACTCCATCGTCTCCCCATACAGAAACTGAACGGGGCTGGTCGTGATTCTCCATAAACAAAGCGTTCCAGCCGATCCCTTCAAGACTGTCCTGCCAATCGGTTAAAATTCGTTTGAAGGAAACGATGTCAATGCATTCATTGATCTCTACATCCCACAAGCCGAGATGCTCAAACTGAAAAATCATATTGAAGATGCCGTTTTTTTCTCCAGTCCAATCAGCCGCTTCCTTCGCAGCGACCCCGTTTGCCTCTCCGACTGTCATGATCGGATAGCGGGAAAAAGTGTTTTCTTTCAGCTCTCTTAGCAAATCCATTATGCCTTTAGCATTCATATGATAAGGAAAGGAAGGTACGCAGTCCAGTCCTTTTGGATTCGGCATATCAGGAAGCCCTTCTTTTTTCTTAATATGCGTAATGGCATCCACTCGAAAGCCGTCAATTCCTTTATCAAGCCACCAATTAATCATGTCATAAACGGCATTTCTCACTTTTTCATTTTCCCAATTCAAATCCGGCTGTTTTTGATCAAAAAGGTGCAGATAATACTGGCTTGTCTTTTGGTCATACTGCCATGCCGGCCCGCCGAAAATACTTTCCCAATTGTTCGGCGCTTTTCCGTTTTTGCCGTCCTTCCAAATATACCAGTCGCGTTTTTCGGAGTGTATGGATGAACGCGATTCAATAAACCATGGATGCTCGTCACTTGTATGGTTCACGACAAGATCCATAATCAGCTTCATGTCCAGTTCATGTATGTCATCAAGCAGCTGATCAAAATCCGCCATTGTGCCAAAATCGCTTAATATGTTTTTGTAATCCCTGATATCATAGCCGTTATCAGCATTAGGCGAATCATACAGCGGGCATATCCAGATGACATCAGCGCCCAGCTCTTTTATGTAGTGAAGCTTGGATCTGATCCCTTGAATATCGCCAATTCCGTCGCCATTTGAATCTTTAAAACTGCGGGGGTAAATTTGATAAACAACCGCTTCCTTCCACCAAGCCTTTTTCATACAGCCTATCCCTCCTAAGTGTGCGGTCTATATATCTTATGTAGAAAAAAGGCTTTACAGCATTGCTTTTTCAGAAAGCCGTCAATCATCATAAAAAAACAGCCGCTCAATCTTCGGCTGCTTTTTTATAAAAAGTCGGTCTTTTTTATTTCTACAAAACGGATGTGATGATCTTCGGCGTCGAGGATTTTAAATTCACAGCCCTCCGCGTGTATCACATCTCCTGTTTCCAGCTCCATTTTTTGCGTCAGCAGCCAGCCTGCAATCGTATCGATTTCTTCATTTTCAATCGCAATATCGAGCAGATCGTTCACTTCGTCTATGAGCGCTTTTCCATCCATCACATAATGGTGCTCGCCTTTTTTCAAAATGTGCGGCGTTTCATCCTGATCATATTCATCGCGGATTTCCCCGACGATTTCCTCGATAATATCCTCGACAGTGACAAGACCCGCCGTTCCCCCATATTCATCAACGAGAATGGCCATATGAATCCGCTCCTTCTGCATGCGGATCAAAAGCTGCTGAACAGGTATGCTTTCGATGACCCTGATGACGGGCCTCATAATCTGCTTCAGCTTGATCTGCTGTCCGAGAAAATAAGCTTTAAACATATCTTTGCTGTTGATAATCCCTAAAATATGATCCTTGTCTTCTTTAATGACCGGGTAGCGTGTATATCGCTCATTAATGATGTGATGAATCGCCTCTTCAAGCGACTGCTCCAGAGAGATGACTGCAATTTCTGTCCGCGGAATCATAATCTCTCTCGCTACCCGGTTGTCGAATTCAAAAATCTTATTCACATAGCGGAATTCAGACTGATTGATTTCTCCCTTTTCATAGCTTTCGGAAAGGATCAGCCTCAGTTCCTCCTCGCTGATGACAACCTCATGCTCCTTCACTGAATGAAAGCCAAACAATTTGACAAGAAAACTTGCAGAGCCGTTCAATGCTTTAATAAACGGATACGTGATTTTATAAAACCAGATCAGCGGCTTTGCAATCCATAAACTGACAGCTTCAGCCTTTTGAATGGAAACCGTCTTTGGGGCAAGCTCCCCCATCACCACATGCAAAAAAGTGACGATGATAAATGCAACTACAAATGTGACAATGTGGTTAAACGGCTGTGGAATGCCTGCCATTGTAAATAAGGGATGAAGAATGCGTTCAAATGTCGGTTCACCAAGCCACCCAAGGCCGAGGGCTGTAATCGTAATCCCGAGCTGGCAGGCTGATAAATACTCGTCAAGATTGGAGATGATTTTATGTGCCGCAAGCGCCCGGCTGTCACCGCTTTCGATGAGCTGATTAATTTTTGAACCTCTGATTTTGACGATCGCAAATTCCGCTGCAACGAAAACAGCCGTAATGCCAATCAAAACAAAAATGGCGATCAATTGTAAAATAAGCAAAAAAAGCCCTTACCATAAATGGTAAGGGGCCACCTCCTTAACGTTAATTCTCATTACGACCGTTTAAGAAGATCATCACAAAGCGAAGAAGCTCAAACAGGGAAACCAGAGCGGCGGCCACATACGTTAAAGCAGCGGCGCTCAGCACTTTATTTACCCCATTCTCTTCATTGTTTCGGATGAATCCTTCTGACACAATAATCTGCTTCGCTCGTGAACTTGCATTGAATTCGACAGGCAGTGTAATCAGCTGAAAAAAGACAGCGGCTGAAAACAGGATGATGCCGAGCCCGATCAAATTCAGGCTGCCGAGAAGCATGCCTCCTAAGAAAAGCAAAGGAGCTACACCGGATGCAAAATTCACGACTGGGAAGATTTTATGTCTCAGCACAAGCGCACCATATGACTCCTGATGCTGCAAGGCATGTCCAACTTCATGGGAAGCTACGGATATGGCGGAAATCGAGCGGCCGTAATAGACCGGCTCAGATAAACGCACCACCCGTCTTGTCGGGTCGTAATGGTCTGTTAAAGTGCCTCTTACCGGTTCGACCGGCACGTCGTAAAGACCGTTTATATCTAAAATCCTTCTTGCTGTTTCTGCCCCTGTACGTCCGCTTGAGGCTTCCACTTTTGAATATTTTTCAAAGTTGCTCTTTACTTTAAATTGTGCCCAAAACGACAATCCCAATGCGGCTATTGTTAAAAATATAAACAGCATTTTTCATCATCCTTTTTCCATGATCATTTCTTTATTACGATCATTTTAATGAGTTTTCTTTCCCTTGTACAGAAATGCGCTTCTTCTTCCGGCTCGGAGCACACATTCCAATCAGCAGAAAGAGCAGTCCTGCCGAAAACAAATAAAAGGCGAAGCTTCCGGCCAGTTCTTTCAGAAAGTGAAGCCATGAGAAGCTGCCGGAAAAGTGATTATATGAATTCAAATCGAAAATAAACAATATGACCGCGGATGCCGCCAGCTGCGTTCCGATCAAAACCACGACCGTTCTTTGAATGATCGTCATCTTTTTTCATCCTTTTTGTTTTAGTTTATGGAGAAATCCGTTTTTATATGTTTTGTTCATTTTTTGAAAAACATCACCCGAAGTGGGACATACTGTTAAAAAAAGCACGGGTGTGATGGAAGCCATGAAAGTGACGAGTGAGGAAAAGGAACAGCTGAGCACGGCAATTGACCGAATGAATGAAGGGCTGGACGCGTTTATTCAGCTTTATAATGAATCGGAAATCGATGAGCCGCTTATCCAGCTCGATGATGATACAGCCGATTTAATGAAGCAGGCCCGGGATATGTACGGCCAGGAAAAACTGAATGAGAAATTAAATACAATCATTAAACAGATTTTATCCATCTCATTATCTGAAGAAGGAGAAAAAGAATGAAATCAAATCGGATATTTATTTCATGGCTCAGGTGGCCGTTATTTATCCGAATCGGGGTTATTATTTTATTTTTGATTCTTTTGTTCGGCCAAATCATTTATATACTTGAACCCAAACAGTTCACTTCGGTATTTGAAGGCATTTGGTGGGCTGTCGTTACGGTTTCGACAGTCGGCTATGGAGATTATGTTCCGCACACGCCGCTGGGACAGGCTGCCGGGATTCTGCTGATTTTGAGCGGAGCAAGCTTTGTCACCGCATATTTCGCCACATTATCAGCAGCCGCGTTCAGCAGGCAGCACCGTTACATCGAAGGAAAAGTTGCTTATAAAGGGCGGGGCCACATCATTATAATCGGATGGAATGAAAAAACAAACCGCCTGCTGAAGGAGCTGCAGCTTGCGGCCCCTTCCAAGACGGTTGTGCTGATCGATGAATCTTTAAAAGAAGGCCCGCTTATCGAAAACGTCCATTTCATACGAGGTCACGCTGCCGATGATGAGACATTGAAACGGGCCAATATTGCTGAAGCGGAATCAGTGATGATTACAGCCGATCAGTATAAAAGTGAAGCTGAAGCTGATATGCTGTCAGTGCTGATTCTTTTATCAGTTAAAGGGCTTAACCCCCTTGCTTACTGCATCGCTGAAATTTTGACTGACCGGTTTGTCACCAATGCGGAGCGGGCAGGCGCTAATCACATCATCGGAACTTCAGAATTTATCAGCCGGGCGATGCTGCACCATTATCAAGTCCAGTTACGGCCGTCTAAACAGCAGAACGGAATCAAGCTGACACTTGACGAGCATGTGAAGCTTCTTGCTGTTCCTGACGAACTAAAGGGAGCGGCATACAAAACGTGCGTTCTCTATTTCCTAGATCACAACACAACAATTATAGGCGTACAAAAAGAGGAGGGGCCGATGATTTCCCCTCCTCATACATACAAGATGCTCGAAACAGACCAATTCCTTGCCATCTAATGCAGCAGAACATCCTCCAATTCTTTCACAAGAGAGGCGCCGATATCCAAATATGCCGGATCAATTTCCGCGTCCCGCCTTTCCGGTTCGGAAAATTGATTAAACAATGATTGGAACGGCCCTCCCTCGGCATGATCATCAAGATCCGTCTGAAACACCTGCCTCAGCATAAACGGTGTTCCAATCCGGACAGCCGCCCCGCGTTCATCGAGACTGCCCTGTACCGCATTGACGGGAATCCTTAAAAACAAATAGCCGTCTCTATCATCAATTTTATAATCAAAGTAACCATGATCGTATTCCCAGCCGCCGTTTATCACATAACCGAGCGGCTTCATCACTTGTTCCAGTTCCTGAAACAGAAAAGACTGCCCATCTATCGCAGAAGGTATTGAAATCATCAAAATGCCCCTTTTTTCACTTATCCTATCCTGCCGAACAAGACTTCATTCAGAGGCGAACTACATGGAAATCATTGTTTCTTTCGTGCGGCTAATAGGAAAGAAAGCGCATTCAATTAAAAAGTAAACAGCCATTGCCGCTGCAAGTCCTGCAGCAGATTCCCATGAAAGATAAACAACTGCGGCATAGAGTCCTAATTTAGTGAAAAGAGTATGAGATCGTTTTAAATGCATCATCCGGTGCACCGCATCGGTAAAAAGCGCAAGCGGCAAACCAATGAGAAGAAAGGCGTGGATGAAAAAGTGTGACAGCGTGCCGCCAAAGCTTGAGGAAAACTCTGTGTACACTGCATCGAAGGAGATAAGGATACTTAGAACAACTGCAGAAAAACCGGCGATGATGAGATGTTTAACCAATTGTTTCATGAACCATCAACACCTCTCTGATTTTATAAAAAGCCGACCGGCACATGCCAGTCAGCTTTCTCACATTAATCTTCCAGACGTTTTTCAAGCTCTGCTTTTTTCTCTTCAAAGCCAGGTTTGCCGAGCAACGCAAACATATTGACTTTATACGCCTCTACTCCAGGCTGGTCAAATGGATTGACGCCAAGGAGATAACCGCTCATCGCGCAGGCTTTTTCGAAGAAATATACAAGGTATCCAAAAGTATATGCATTCAGCTCAGGAATGTTGACGATTAAGTTCGGCACATTTCCGTCTGTATGGGCGAGCATCGTGCCTTGGAACGCTTTCTTGTTAACGAAATCAATCGTTTTTCCGGCTAAATAGTTCAAGCCGTCAAGATCGTTATCCGCTTCTTCGATTGTCAGTTCATGTTTCGGCTTCTCTACGTTCAGCACCGTTTCGAATAAATCTCTGCGGCCTTCTTGTACGTACTGTCCTAATGAATGAAGGTCTGTTGAATAGTTGGCTGAAGATGGATAAATGCCCTTCTCATCTTTCCCTTCACTTTCTCCGAACAGCTGCTTCCACCATTCTGCAAAATATTGAAGCGCCGGCTCGTAGTTGATGAGCATTTCGATTGTTTTGCCCTTATTATAAAGCACATTGCGAACAACTGCATATTGGTATGCAGGGTTTTCTTCCAATTCAGATGTTGCAAAATCTTTGCTCGCATCAAACGCGCCTTTCATCATGTCGTCAATGTTGACGCCGCTGACAGCAATCGGCAAAAGGCCTACAGCTGTTAATACAGAATAACGGCCGCCGACATCATCAGGAATAACAAATGATTCGAATCCTTCTTCGTTAGAAAGCGTTTTTAACGCGCCGCGCTCTTTATCAGTTGTTGCGTAGATACGCGCTTTCGCTTCTTCCTTGCCGTATTTCTCTTCAAGAAGCTTGCGGAAAATACGGAAAGCGATTGCAGGTTCAGTTGTTGTACCTGATTTAGAAATCACATTAATAGAGAAGTCAACATCTTCAAGAAGATCCATGACATCCCTCATATAAGATGAACTGATGTTGTTTCCGATGAAAATGACTTGCGGATTGCCGCGTTTTGCTTTTGGCAATGTATTATAAAACGCGTGATTAAGCGCTTCAATTGCAGCCCGCGCGCCGAGGTAAGAGCCGCCGATGCCGACAACAAGCAATACATCAGAGTCAGATTTGATTTTTTCCGCGCTTTTTTTGATGCGTGCAAATTCTTCTTTATCATAATGTTCAGGGAGGTCAACCCAGCCTAGAAAATCGCTGCCAGCGCCTGTTTTTTCATGAATATTATGGTGTGCTGTTTTTACAAAGTCCCGCAGATATGTAAGTTCATGTTCGTTGAAGAAAGTCAACGCTTTTGAGTAGTCAAAGCGTACATGCGTCATTGCTTGTCCCTCCATAACGGTATAATGTTTTCATCTTTCACTTTATATGAACTTATCTGTGAAATCAAGTGAAGAAGAAAGGGCGGAATGACTTGATTCCGCCCTAAAAGATTATAGAGACGCGCGAAGGATGGCAAGCACGTCATCTTTGTTCAGTTTTTGGAAGTTTCCGAAGCCGCCGTGTTCCATTTCTTTGGCTGCGATATCAGCAATCAGCTCAAGCTTTTCTTCTCCGATATCGTAATCAGCAAGGCGGGAAGGCGCGCCGAGGCTTGTCCAGAACGCAGACAGCTTGTCGATGCCCTCAAGCGCGATTTCTTTATCTGTTTTGCCTTCAGTATCGATGTCAAACATGTTGAGCATGAGGTTTTTGAAGCGGCCTACATTTGTATCAAGTGTATATCTCATCCAGTTCGGGAACAGTATCGCCAAACCGCCCGCATGCGGAATATCATACACAGCTGAAACGGCGTGTTCCATTGTATGAGAAGCCCAGTCACCAAAGTAGCCCATTTGCAGCGTGCCGTTTAAAGCGATTGTACCAGCATACAAAATCGTTTCACGAAGCTCGTAGTTTTCCAGATCTTCAAGAAGCTTAGGAGCTGTTTCGATGACCGTCTGCAAAACAGCAAAGCACATTCTATCCTGAAGCGGCGTATTTTCAACATTGTGGAAGTATTGTTCGAATACGTGGCTCATCATGTCAACCATGCCGTATACTGTTTGATTTTCTGGAACGGTGAATGTATTTTCCGGATCTAAAATAGAGAAACGCGGATGAGTCACATTGCTGCCCCATACATATTTCTCGTTTGTTTCCCAGTTTGTAATCACGGAATCCGGGTTCATTTCAGAGCCTGTCGCAGCAAGAGTTAAAACAGTGCCGAACGGCAGCGCATCCTTTGCTGTTACTTTTTTGCTGAAAATATCCCAAGCGTCGCCGTCATATTTGACACCGGCAGCAATCGCTTTTGTGCAGTCAATAACGCTTCCGCCTCCGACAGCGAGCAGAAAATCAATGTCATGTTCTCTGCATAGAGCAATGCCTTTTTCAACAGTCGCTAGACGCGGGTTCGGCTCTACACCTGACAACTCATGAACAACAGCCTCTTCTTCTTTTAGAAGGCCTGTGACTTGATCGTAGAGGCCGTTGCGTTTAATGCTTCCGCCTCCGTAGACGAGCAGCACATTCTTGCCGTATTGTTTTAATTCTTTTCTTAATTGTTCAAGCTGGCCTTTTCCGAAGATCAGCTTCGTCGGATTATAATAAGTAAAATTCTCCATGGTAACTACCTCCAAATGATGCTTTAAAAAAACAGGTTTTCCATTGTAACATAAGTTGACAAAAAGAAAAAGGGAAGCAGCCAAACGGCTATTTCCCCTTTTTTATAGTGATGCTTTTAAAATGGCAAGCACATCTTCTTTGTTGAGTGATTTAAACTGGCCGAATGTCCCGTTCGCCATTGCCTTGTCAGCAATTGTGTCAAGCTGCTCGTCATTAATATCGTAATCAGCAAGACGGTTTGGAGCGCCAAGGCTTGACCAGAATGCAGACAGCTTATCGATGCCTTCAAGTGCGATTTCCTCATCAGTTTTACCTGCTTCTTCAACATCAAACACACGAACTGCAAGCTGTTTCATACGGGCAGGATTTTCAGACAGCGTGTGTCTCATCCAGTTAGGGAACAAAATCGCCAATCCGCCGGCATGCGGAATATCATAAACGGCTGATACTGCATGTTCAATATTATGAGTTGCCCAATCCCCTCTTGCACCCATAGACAGCATGCCGTTTAATGCGATTGTTCCTGTGTACAGGATCGTCTCACGCAATTCGTAATTTTCGAGATCATTGATCAGCTTAGGCGCTGTTTCAATGACTGTACGCAGAAGTGATTCACACATACGGTCCTGATACGGCGTGTTTGATACATGATGGAAGTATTGTTCGAATACGTGGCTCATCATGTCAACCATACCGTAGATCGTGTGATTTTTAGGAACGGTGAACGTATTCACCGGATCAAGAATTGAGAATTTAGGGAATACGAGCGGGCTGCCCCAGCCGTATTTTTCTTTTGTTTCCCAGTTTGTAATAACCGATCCTGAGTTCATTTCAGAACCCGTCGCAGCGAGAGTCAGTACAGTACCGAATGGCAAGGCATCCTTCGGCTGATGTTTTTTCGTGACGATATCCCACGCATCACCATCATACTTCGCTCCCGCGGCAATCGCTTTTGTACAGTCGATTACACTTCCCCCTCCGACAGCCAGCAAGAAATCAATGTTGTGTTCTTTGCAGATGGCAACACCTTTATTAACAGTCGACACACGCGGATTCGGTTCTACCCCAGCTAATTCATGCACGGTCACTTCGGCTTTATTCAGCTGTTCAATCACTTGATCATACAAGCCGCTGCGCTTAATGCTTCCGCCTCCGTAGACGAGCAATACGTTTTTTCCGTAAGGTTTGAGTTCCTCCGGCAGTCTTTCCACTTCACCGCGCCCGAAAATTAATTTGGTCGGATTCCAGTATGTAAAGTTTTGCATGACATCTCCTCCTTAGATTTTTTATTATGCAGAATGTCTTCACTACATGTAAAGCAATCAGCTCTCACCGGCCAGCATATCGAACGGTTTCATACGGAAAGATGCTGGGAAAAAAGCTGATATAGGCGAGGGCAGGCCAGTTTCCCTCAATATGGAGAATGCATGTATAGATTCTCCAATATGTCACAATCTATAACTGTTTTAATAATTCATGGAGGAGGTTGCAAAACATGAGTACCATTCAAAGAATTTGTCTTGTATTAACGATCATTGGCGCTATTAACTGGGGACTGATCGGATTTTTCCAATTTGACTTAGTAGCGGCCATCTTCGGCGGCCAAGGGTCAGCCCTTTCCCGCATCATTTACGGTCTTGTCGGTATCGCCGGCTTAATCAACCTCGGTCTGCTGTTTAAGCCAAACGAGGAAAGATCACGTGAAGAGGCAGCAAATCCTGAAATGCGATAGCATAAAAAAGCACCGAACATTCCTGTCCGGTGCTTCAGCGAGTTGACAAACCTTCGCATTCGTTGTCAGATCTGCGCGTTGGTGCTCACATTCTCAAAAGGAACGGCGGTTAATTACTTAGGCGTCCTGCCTAAACACCGCCGTCATCACATCCTGTGAAAGTCAGCTCCAATGCTCGCCCTTCCTAGACTTCAAAGGTTTTCAATCAAGCTGAAAAAGGAGACAAAATCCCAAAACATAGTGTTTTGGGATTTTGCATTAAATCAAAAGCACCGGACATTCCTGTCCGGTGCTTTTTTCATGCTTATTTTTTGATAAGATCTTTGCGGTTGGACATTTCAATCCACTCTTCAAGCTTATCTTTTAATGTGTTGAAACCTTGTGGTGCAGAAGCTTCTTCGCTTACTTGCGCAGCTTTAGGTTTTCTTGGTTTGCTTTCTTTTTTCTCAGGCGCAGCTTGTGTCGCACGAATTGAAAGGCTGATTTTTCCTTTTTCTTCATCAACAGCAAGTACTTTTACTTGTACTTCATCGCCAACTGAAAGGTGCTCGTTAATATCTTTTACGAAACCGTGAGTCACTTCAGAAATGTGTACTAAACCTTGAGTTTCTTCATCTAATGCAACAAACGCACCATACGCTTGTAATCCTGTAACTTTACCAGTGTAAACACTGCCCACTTCAAATTTTGCTGCCATTCGTAACAACTCCTAAGTTAAATTAAATATCTGTTTATACGCAATTTAAAATTATATCACACATGTCTCATTTCCGCAAAGAAAACTTTTTATGAAAAATGAGGTTTATGCACGGCAAAAAGGGGGTAAACTGAAAATACCAAAGGCTTTCTAGTATTCCCCCCTTTTATTGGATGCGAACAAAAGGTTCGTATCTTTTTTTTATGTTGTTTTGTGCAGGAAGCGTTTCATTCTGACTAATGCTTCTTGAAGCTGCTCGATCGAGGTTGCGTATGAACAGCGAATATATCCTTCACCGCTCGGGCCAAACACACTTCCCGGAACAACAGCGACTTTTTCCTGTGTCAGAAGCTCCTCGGCAAACTGCTCCGAGCTCATTCCCGTGCTTTTGATGGATGGAAAAGCATAGAAAGCGCCGCCCGGATGATGACAGCTGAGGCCGATTTCATTGAGCGATTCTACAAACAAATTCCGTCTTCTCCGGTAGCTTTTTTTCATTTTTTCTACGTCTTCCATGCCGTTCTTCAGGCCTTCAAGGGCGGCAAACTGAGCCATTGCCGGTGCGCACATCATCGCATACTGATGAATTTTAAGCATGGCATCCCGAAGCACGGATGGCGCTGCGGCAAAACCGAGCCTCCAGCCCGTCATCGCAAACGCTTTTGAAAAGCCTGAGATGACAACCGTCCGTTCCTTCATTCCCGGTAATGCCGCTATGCTTGTAAATTCCTCATCATATGTCAGCTCCGCGTAGATTTCGTCGGCTAAGACGATTACATCATGTTTTTTGGCAAACTCAGCAATATCATTCAGCTCTTCCTTCGAATAAACCGAACCTGTCGGATTCGATGGCGAGCAGATGAGAATGGCTTTCGTCTTTTCAGTGACTGCCGCTTCAAAATCCGCAGCCGTTGCTTTAAATCCTTTTTCTGCTGTTGTATGAACATGGACCGGGATGCCGCCTGCCAAAGAAACAAGCGCATCGTATGCCACAAAACACGGCTCAGGAATGATGACTTCCTCCCCTGGATTCACAATGGCGCGGATCGCAATATCCAATGCCTGACTTGCCCCTACTGTCACAATCAGCTCATTGTCCGGCGAGTAGCTAAGGTCAAACCTGCTGCTTAAATAACGGCTGATTTCCTCACGCAATGAGTATAAACCGGCATTGGCAGTGTAGGACGTATATCCTTGTTCAAGGGAGAGAATGCTTGCTTCGCGGACATTCCATGCAGTAACAAAATCAGGTTCGCCGACGCCTAAAGAAATGACGCCTTCCATCGTTGCCGCCAAATCAAAGAATTTGCGGATGCCGGACGGTTTTATTTGTTGTACATAGTCAGATAAATACGAAGTCATTTACGGTGACACCACGATTCTTTTGTCGTCGTCTCCTGTTTCAAACACTTTGCCGTCATGCTTGTATTTTTTCAGGATAAAATGGGTTGTCGTGGATACAACTGAATCGAGCGTGGATAGTTTATCTGAAACAAAACGCGCTACGTCAGACATTGAATTGCCGCGAATCACGACAGACAAATCGTATACACCTGACATCAGGTAAACGGATTCAACCTCTTGGAATCGGTAAATCCGTTCCGCCACTTCATCAAAACCGACTCCCCGCTTCGGCGTTACTTTGACGTCAATCATGGCCGTGACGCCTTCATGTCCGTCGACTTTTCGCCAGTCAATCATAGCGGAATAATCGATGATAACCTTTTCTTTTTCCAGCTTGTCAATAATGGTTTGCACTTCATTTACAGGGATGCCCGCCATCTTTGCGATTGTTTCTAAATCGGCGCGGCTGTTTTCGTCTAAAATTTCTAATATTTCTGTTTCTTTTTCTGTCAATTTCATTCGATTCACACCTTTGCAATGTCAAGAAATCTCATGACATTATATCACGTTTTTTGACGAATGCTAAGAAAAAACGAGGAGAAACTTCCGCTAGAATTGACAATTTCAGGGCACAATACAGACATCACATGAAAGGGAGTGACACAGAATGGAGGCGGTTTCACCAATAAGGCGGCTTACGGTCGATGGCGTAAATGTATACTACGAACATTATCAAAATCCGGGCAGGCAAACGCTTGTCTGCGTACACGGTTTTTTATCATCCGCTTTCAGCTTCAGAAAAGTCATCCCTCTTCTTCGGGACAAGTACGACATCATCGCGCTAGATTTGCCGCCTTTCGGCCAATCTGAAAAATCAAGAACGTTTATCTATACCTATCAAAACCTCGCAAAGCTTGTCATTGGAATGTTGGATCACTTGCAAGTGAAACAGGCTGCGCTTGTCGGCCATTCTATGGGCGGGCAGATAGCGCTGTCTGCCGCTCTCCAAAAGCCGGAGATTTTTTCAAAGGTTGTGCTGCTTTGCAGTTCAGGGTATTTAAAACGTTCGCACCCGACGATCATATTCGGGACCCACCTCCCGTATTTTCATCTTTATATCAAGCGCTGGCTCTCGAAAGAAGGCGTGATGAAAAATTTATTAAATGTGGTGCATGACAAAGCGCTGATTGATGAGGAGATGATTGACGGCTATGGCAGGCCGTTTCAAGACAAGGAGATTTTCAAAGCGATGACAAGATTTATCCGTCATAGAGAAGGAGACTTGGAACCTGAGCAAATAAAGAAAATGAACAAGCCCGCTTTATTGATTTGGGGCGAGGAGGACCGAATCGTCCCTGTTGAGATCGGTAAACGGCTGCACGGAGATTTGCCCGATTCCGTGCTGTACTCACTCGGCCAGACCGGACATCTTATCCCTGAGGAGCGGCCTGAATTCGTTTCCGAACACATTGCGGAGTTTATCAAATAAAAAAAACCGGTGACGAACCAGTTTTTTAAGGCGTGCAGGAACTGCTGTCTTTTATGAATAGCAGCTGGCCAGCCACTTCCCGGCAGCTGTCAATCGGCAGCGTTTGTTCAAAAGAGGCTTCAAATATATGCTGAATGCTTTTTGCCAGCATGTCGGGGTCGTCTTCATCATAGACGGCTTGTACGACATCAACAGCCTCCGTTTCGTAAAACTCTTCTCCGTATTTAAACGGGTCCCATTTAGAAATGATCTTGATCATTTCCCTGACCGCTTGACTTTCTTCCATATTCATCACCGCTTATAATAAAATTTGCAGTTCTATTTTATCATAGTTATGTTAAGAAGAAACAGACATGAGGGGGTAACAGAATGAACTTTGATAAACGAGAAGAACGCCTTGGCACCCAATCGGTCAAATGGGACAAAACAGGCGAATTATTCGGCGTGACAGACGCGCTCCCGATGTGGGTGGCGGATATGGATTTCCGCGCGCCGGAAGCAATAAATGAAGCATTAAAAGAGCGCCTTGACCACGGGATTTTCGGTTATACGGCTCCAGATCAAAAAACGAAGGATGCTGTGTGCGGATGGATGCAAAACAGGCACGGCTGGAAGGTGAATCCTGAAAGCATTATATTCAGCCCGGGCGTTGTCACAGCATTGAGCATGGCTGTACAGGCTTTCACGGAGCCCGGTGATCAAGTGGTTGTCCAGCCTCCTGTTTATACGCCTTTTTATCATATGGTTGAGAAAAACGGCCGCCGTATTTTACATAATCCGCTGCAAGAAAAAGACGGCGCATATGCAATGGATTTTGGAGATTTGGAGTCGAAGCTCAGTGATCCAAGCGTCAAATTGTTTATTTTATGCAATCCTCATAACCCTTCTGGACGCTCATGGAGCCCGGAGGATTTACTGAAACTCGGCGAATTGTGCCTTCAGCACGGAGTCACAGTTGTATCGGATGAAATCCATTCTGACTTAATGCTTTACGGACACAAACACACGCCGTTCGCTTCTCTCTCTGACGATTTCGCTGAGATTTCCGTGACATGTGCTGCGCCAAGCAAAACATTTAATATCGCCGGATTGCAGGCGTCGGCACTCATTATTCCCGATCGGCTGAAGCGCGCCAAGTTTTCCGCAAGCCTTCAGCGCAACGGTTTAGGCGGGCTGAACGCGTTTGCCGTCACTGCGATCGAAGCCGCTTATTCAAAAGGCGGCCCGTGGCTTGACGAATTGATCTCTTACCTTGAGAGAAACATGAACGAAGCTGAAGCTTTCTTGAGCACCGAGCTGCCGAAAGTCAAAATGATGAAGCCGGATGCATCCTACCTGATCTGGCTCGATTTCAGCGCTTACGGCTTGTCCGACGCGGAGCTTCAGCAAAGGATGCTGAAAAAGGGGAAAATTATTTTAGAGCCCGGGACGAAATACGGGCCTGGCGGAGAAGGATTTATGCGCCTGAACGCGGGGTGCTCTCTCGCAACCTTGCAGGACGGCCTTTCCCGCATCAAAGCCGCGTTAGCGTAAATAAAGCTGTTAAACGCCTTTACGTCTCCATTTGTAAAGGCGTTCTTTATAAAGGAATTTTATATTTTCCTTCTACTATTTAGTGTTATAATAGATTCATATTTTATACGAAAGGATTTCACACGAATGGAAATTCTAAAAGACTATCTCCTGCATATCTGCTTTATTTTGTTTCCTATTCTTCTTTACCAAGTGTTTTGGCTTGGAAAGCCGGCGATCCTTGTGCCCAAAATAAACAGCGGGTTGGTCACGTTATTCGCCTGCGGCGCCTCCGTTTTATGCATTATATTCCCTATTCATGAAATGGACTACATACAATACGGCCTTCAGATGATTCCCGTTATCATTTGCTTATTTTACATTAGTACTGCTTCCGGACTTGCAGTCGCCGCATCTGTCTTATGTTTTGAACTGCTGTTTTACGAACCTTCCGCGATGTTTGTTTTCACTTTGCTGCCTTTTCTTACTATCATCCCAATCTTATTTCAGAAAAAATGGCCAATCATGTCGAAAGCGAAAAAGCTGCTGCTGTCTTTGTTGATCGGCTGCTTGGAGATCTTCTTATTTTTCGCCTCCAGCTGGATTTTTTCCGCCTTTAATATTTTAAATTTTCAAAAACCAGGAATTTTCCTATATGAGGCAGCTGTTTCAGGGCTGTTCCGCTCCAGCGTTCTTCTTTTAAGCATCTATATTATTGAAAGCATCGCTGAAAATATCGCCCTGCGTTCACAGCTTATCCATTCAGAAAAAATGACGATTGTGAGTGAACTGGCAGCGAGCGTCGCTCATGAGGTCAGGAATCCGCTGACAGTTGTCCGCGGGTTTGTCCAGCTGCTATTTAATGATGAAACCCTTCAGAACAAATCGAGTGCGGATTACAAAAAGCTTGTACTGTCAGAGCTTGACCGCGCGCAAGGCATTATTACAAACTATCTCGATATGGCCAAACAGCAATTGTACGAAAAAGAGGTTTTTGATTTATCAACTCTTATCAAAGAGACAAGCTCCCTTATGGTGTCGTACGCCAATTACAAGTCTGTAACCGTCGAGGCCGAAGCGGAGCCGGGCCTTCTTGTATACGGAGACGCAACAAAGCTGAAGCAGGCTGTCATCAACCTGATAAAAAACAGCATTGAAGCGGTTCCCCACGGAAAGGGGATCATCCACATATCAGCCAAAAGAAGCGGCCATACGATCACAATCGATATCTCAGATAATGGAGTCGGCATGACAGACCATCAAATGCAAAAACTCGGCGAACCTTATTATTCATTAAAAACGAACGGGACGGGACTCGGTCTTACCGTGACCTTTTCAATTATTGAGCATCATCATGGGACCATTTCATTTAACAGCAGCTTCCAAAGAGGCACCACGGTGACAATTAAGCTTCCCGCTGATCTTCCTCACTAGCAAATCGCTTGGAACTTTTATAGAATAAATGCGAGGTGATGACAGATGAGTACGTTTGAAACAGGATCTATCGTTAAAGGATTTTACAAAACAGGTGTATACATAGGAGAAATCACTGCTTGCAGGCCGCAGCATTATTTAGTGAAAATTAAAGCGGTTCTCACCCATCCGGCCCAAGGAGACCTTCATCATCCCAAACAGGCGGATGTGCCATTTTTTCATGAGAGAAAAGCGCTCGCATATGGCGAACAAACAAATATCCCCCATCATATGGTGAAGCCTTACGACGGTGAAGTGCCGGAGTATGCCGAGTCTCTGCGGGAGGCGGCAGCACAGCTGAGAGCCAAATTAAATGCGGATGGTTCGGAGTGGGCAAAGCGCTCCCTGAAAAATCTGGACGTTTTAGAAAATGAATATTTTAACCGGCCATAACCCAGTCTGACAAAAGATTGGGTTTTTTACGTCGCGCGCTTGAACAGTTCGGATAAATCGATTCTTTCGCCGATTGTCGGCGGTTTTGGTTTTTCGAGATACTGCTTATCCTGCTCAACAAGCTTAAAAAGCTTATGTGCTGTGAGGGCGTCATCAAGTGCTTTATGATGGGTGCCGGTTCCGGAATCTCCATACTCTTCGGCAGCTTTCCATAAACCCGTCAGTGTCCGGTCTCCAAAAAAGTTTTTGTATTCAAGCGACAAATCTCTCATTTCCCCCTTAAACGGGAAAGGAATATGGTTAAACATACAGTTTTGCTTCAGCACTTTCATGTCCATGTTTCCCCACGTAATAATCGTGCTGTTTTTCTCAGGATCCAGCTCGTTTAGTTTACGGATAAAATCTTCGAACCTCATCCCTTCGTCTACCTGTTTTTGGGTTATTTTCAAAAATGATTTGCAGCGTTTTGTCAGCTTCGGGAATTTTTTCGGCCTGACATAGCTAGAAAACGTCTCAACTACTTCATCATCAACCGACTTTACAATTCCGGCTTCAATGATTTCCGGGAAGAAGTTTTGCGGGCTGTACTTTCCCTCTGGCATCGTAAATTCGAAATCAATAATGAGTAAGCTGTTTGTCGTCACCTTTTTACACCTGCCTTTCCTCCGATCATAAAATGCTATCTTTATAGTATATCAATTCCCCTTCTCGACCTTTCTTCATTTTCTAAAAATAATGAATTTCCCCAGCCGCTTTGTTTCTTTTAAATTAAGAATCGTTTCTTTATAATTGGTAAGGAACCCGAAATAATAAGAAGGTGATGTTATTTCTATCCGTAAGAAAAACTTTGTCATTGTGTGGCTGGCGAACTTTTTCGTCTCTGCCAGCACAACGATGATCGTTCCTTTTCTCTCCTTATACATTGAGACGCTCAGCACTTTTTCAAACGGCTTTGTGCAAAGGTGGAGCGGCTATGTGTTCGGCATTACATTTCTCATGGCGTTTTTGGTATCACCGTTTTGGGGGCGGTTCGGAGACAAACGCGGATACAAGAAAATCCTCATGGCAACCGGAACCGGCATTGCCCTCAGTATTTTATTAATGGGCTTTGTTACATCGGTATACCAATTGTTTTTTCTGCGTATGGCAATGGGGCTTGTAACCGGATTTATCCCGACATCTCTTGCGATGATCTCGGCGCAGACTCCGAAGAGCTCAGCCGGTAAAACACTCGGCACGCTGCAAATGGGGCAGGTGTCCGGAAGCTTGTTCGGCCCGCTTTTGGGAGGCATGCTTGCTGATCGTTTCGGCTTTACGTATACCTTTTTTATCACATCCTTTGTGATTTTCTCATCCGTTCTTCTCGTATTATTCGGTGTCAAAGAACAGCCTCTTGCAGAGAAGGCGGCTAAACGTGCGTCTTACACGAGAAAAGAAGTGCTCTCCTATATTTTTCACCAGCCGGCGCTTTGGGTCATGATGCTGTTAACCATGCTGATTCAAACAGGCAATTTCAGTATCCAGCCGCTGCTCGCTTTATATGTAAATGAGCTGCACGGACCTGTCAATCTGGCCTTTTTCTCCGGCATGGCATTTTCAGCAACGGGACTCGGAAGTTTGCTGCTGGCGAGAAAATGGGGTGATCTGGGCGACCGCTACGGCCACCGCCGCATTTTAATCGGACTGTTGCTCGCAGCCTCTTTCTTTTTTATCCCGCAGGCGCTCGCGTCCTCACTCAGCGTGCTCCTTGTTTTCAGATTTTTATTTGGAATGGCGATGGGCGGATTGCTGCCGTGCATCACGGCAGCAATCCGCGTTCAGGCTCCCGGCAGCATTCAAGGAGAAGTCCTCGGCTACAATGTCAGCTTTCGCTTTTTAGGAAACGTGCTCGGGCCTCTTCTCGGCGGAATCATATCGAGCCATTTTACAATTTCGGCCGCCTTTTATGTCACAGCGTTTCTCTTTTTCGCCGGCGCCTGCATGCTTTGGTTCATGCAGAAATTCCGAAAAGATTCTTATGCCAAAGCAAGCTGATTCTCAGAAAAAACTGAGGCATCTTCTAAATTTAACCTTCTCGTAAACTCAAAAGAATGGTACGATATGGCTAGAATTTAGGAGAAAAGAGAGTGACCATGTTACGAAAAATAATCGGATGGATTTTGCTCCTTTGCATAATCCCATTGTTTGCATTTACAGTTATCGCTTCCGGAAAAGAAGTCAAACAAATGAAGTCCCTGGATCAGGTGCTTGATAAAAATATTAATCTGAAAGATATCAGCCTTGTTCAAAACAGCTACATGTATGACAGGGACGGCTCCCTTGTCTCGGAAATCGTCAGCGATCACGAAAACCGCGTGCTCGTTCCATTTGACAAGATTCCCGAGGAAGTCAAACAGATTTTCTTAACGTCAGAGGACCGCCATTTTTACGAGCATAAAGGCTTTGATTTTATGGGAATGGTGCGGGCAACCGCTTCTAACGTAAAAGACAAGAAAATCGACCAGGGTGCCAGCACCATTACACAGCAGCTTTCAAGAAACTTGTATTTAAGCCACGAACGTTCCTTCAGCCGTAAGCTGACTGAGCTCGCGTATTCTTATCAGCTTGAGAAAAAGTATACGAAAAATGAAATTCTCGAAGCTTACTTAAATACTATTTATTTCAACAATGGCGTATACGGTGTCGGTTCAGCGGCTGAATTCTATTTCAGCAAACCGCTGAAATCTCTCACAGTGGGAGAAATGGCTTTTATCTGCGCTATCCCTAATAACCCTACATTATATGATCCTCTCAAGCATTTTGACTACACGAAAGGCCGTCAAGAACGTTTGCTTAAAGGGTTAAAAAGTGCTGGGGTCATCACGGATAAAGAACTGAAAAAAGCCGTCAAACAAAAAATCAAACTGGATGTTGAAAAGAGAGAAGACAAATATCCGGACTACGTTTCATATGTCAATGATGAATTCACTCAGCTGGTGTCCGAATCAGAAGGCTATGATAAACGTCTTCAAAAAGCATCAGGAAAACAAAAAGAAAAGATCGAAAACGAGCTGTCCGCAAGAGTCAGCACTATAACGAAAGACGGCGTGAAAATTTATACCGCACTTGATCCGTACATGCAAGATCAAGTTGTGGCACAAATGAATTCCAAGCTCCCGTATGCGGACGTACAGGGCGGAGCGGCTGTGATCAATCACCAAACGCATCAAGTCATCGCTCTATCCGGCGGGAAAAACTATCAAAAATATGACTTTAACCGCGCCTACCAGGCATACAGACAGCCAGGTTCATCCATTAAGCCGCTTCTTGATTACGGCCCTTATATTGAACAGACCGGCGCGACAGCAAGCAGCACCATTGATGCCAGCAAGTTTTGCAGCAAAGATTACTGTCCGCAAAACTACAATAACCGCACGTACGGCACAGTGACGGTCGATACGGCGTTTAAAAATTCATATAACACACCGGCCATCAGAATGCTGGACCGTGTCGGCATCCAAAAAGCATTCAGTTATATTGAGCCGTATCATTTTGCCAAACTTGTCGACAGCGACTACCTTCTTCCGGCGGCCCTTGGCGGATTTACAAACGGAATGACGCCTCTTGAGATGACAAAAGCGTATACGACATTCGGCAACAGCGGAAGCTATACGCCGAGCCATGCGATTACAAAGGTGACAGACCTTAAAGGAAAAACGCTTTATAAATGGAATGATAAATCGACTCAAATATTCAGCGTCCGCACGAACATGCAGCTGAAAAAACTGATGTCTTCCGTTGTAAAAAGCGGAACAGGGAAAAAAGCTAATTTTAAAGCACCATACATCGGCGGTAAAACAGGAACATCAAATGATTATCACGATATGTGGTTCGTCGGCCTGACAGATACGTATACAATGGGGGTTTGGGTCGGAAAAGATACACCGAGCAGCGTTGAATATCTTCACAGCATCAGCCCTCAGCTTTCCATCTGGAAAGGAACGCTGCAAGCGGCTTATTAAAGGATCGGAGGGAATCTGGCATGACATCAGAAAAAATCCCAAATCGCGTTTTGCTCTTTGACGGCGTGTGCAATTTATGCAATGGCGCCGTGCAATTTATCATTAAACGTGATCCTGAAGGATTGATCTCTTTTACTTCGCTGCAGTCGGAAACGGGACAGAGCCTGCTGAAAAAAAGCGGGCTCCCGACTGATCGGTTTGACAGCTTTGTCTTTATTGAAGACGGCCGAGTGTACACAAAGTCAACTGCGGCCATTAAAGTTTTCAGGCATCTGCGAGGCCCGTGGCGGCTGTTCGTCCTGTTTTTCGCAGTGCCGAAGCCTGTCAGAGATATGGTCTATTCTTTCATTGCAAAAAACCGCTATAAGTGGTTCGGCAAAAAAAATGAATGCATGCTCCCCTCCCCTTCTATTAAAAAAAGATTTTTACCGTAAACGAAAAAATGGCTAGCTTACACAGGTAAGCTAGCCATTATGCTATTATAAAGCTTGATAAATATGAACAGAATACCGATAACAAAGGTAAACCAAAACAGCAGTTCCAATAGAATGAATCCGACTAACGACATGAGAGAAAGCGTCGAATAAATCCGGTAGACGGTAAACACAAAGTAAGCGAGCGTGACGACCGCAAACCAGATCACAATCCAAATGACATTATGCAAGAGCACAAAGGATAAGATCCCGCCGCCTAAATAAACCATGGAACCCATTCTGATTTTCTTCAGATTGTTCCCTTCCGGATCATTAGCAAAAAACAGCAGCGACAGCTCAGTCACGGTATTGGCAATTAATTTCAGAGCGGACAGAACCATGAAATATAAAAGTGCAAAGGCAGCAAATAACGCAAGCCTGATCCCTTTCTCTGAAAAATAGTCGAGCATTCCATCATACATTCCAAATGAGGACAGCATGTTCAACGCATAAAGTGAAGTTGAAATGGATAAAGACGAACTAAAAAGCAGGATCGCAATCAGCGGAAAGTATCCTGTCAAATAAGTATTTTTCATATAAAAAAGTCCCTTTCTATAATCTACCTCATTTATTATGGAGGACTTAAAACACATTGACAAGATAAATTATTCCATTTTTTCTCCTTTTTCCGAATTACGATCCCAAATCTTCACAAAGCAGCATTTTGAGAGTAAAGTAGTACGCAGGAATCATAAAACGTAAGGAAGTTTACTATGAAAAAAACATTGAAACTGCAAACCAGACTCACCATATTTGTTTGTATCGTTGTGTTAATCGCACTGCTCATTACATTTTTTACAGTCGGTGCCCAAACCACCAAACGGATTAGAGATCAGGAAAAGGCCACAGCGCTGCAGACTGCTGAAATGGTAGCAGAAGCGCCGATGACAGCTTCTGCTTTGGAAAGCGGGAAAAACCAGAAGGAACTGCAAAACTACACAAAGCGGGTTCAGAAAATCACCGGTACGGAATTTGTTGTCGTCATGGATATGAACGGCATTCGCAAAACACATCCTGACTCGAGCAAAATCGGGAAAAAATTCAGGGGCGGCGATGAATCCGAAGTATTAAACGGCCATGTCCATATCAGCACTGCCTCTGGCACGCTCGGGAAATCGCAGAGAGCATTCGTTCCTGTCTACGCGGAGAATGGAAAACAGGTCGGCGCAGTCGCGGTCGGCATCACCGTAAACGAAATTGATGAAGTGATCAGCCATAGCTTACGTCCGCTCTACTTTATTATCTGCGTCAGCATTTTCGTCGGTGTAATCGGAGCTGTTATCGTCGCCCGTACGGTGAAAAATATCATGTACGGACTTGAACCTTATGAAATTGCGACTCTTCTTGAAGAACGGAGCGCAATGCTTGAATCGACGAAGGAAGGAATACTCGCTGTCGATGAACACGGCAAAATCAAGCTTGCCAACGCGGAAGCCAAGCGCCTATTCGTAAAAATGGGCATCAGCACAAATCCCGTTGATCAGGATGTCAATGACATCCTGCCGAAAAGCCGCCTGAAAAAGGTCATTGAGACAAAAAAACCTCTTCAAGACAGAGACGTCCGGATTAACGGGTTAGAGCTTGTATTTAATGAGGTTCCCATCCAGCTAAAAGGACAAACTGTCGGGGCGATTGCAACATTCCGGGACAAAACCGAGGTAAAACATTTAGCTGAACAGCTTTCCGGTGTTAAAATGTATGCAAACGCACTGAGAGCGCAGTCTCATGAGTTTATGAATAAACTCCATGTAATATTAGGTCTCGTCCAGCTGAAAGAGTATGACGATCTTGGAGATTATATTAAAGATATTGCGATTCAGCAAAAATCAGAAACAAGCGAGATTATAAATGATGTCAAAAGCTCCGTACTGGCTGGTTTTCTGCTCGGAAAACAGAGCTTCATCCGGGAGCAGGGCGCAAATCTTGATATTGAATGCAGCGGTGTCATCCCGAACGCGGCAGACCCTTCAGTCATTCATGAACTCATTACAATCATCGGAAATCTGATCAACAATGCCTTGGATGCCGTTGCCAATATGCCGAAAAAACAAATCACCATGTCCATGCGTTTTCATAACAGCATACTGGACATTGAAATTACCGATACAGGATCTGGCATGTCTGAAGAAGATCAAGCTAAAGTGTTTGAACAAGGCTATTCAACAAAGGGCAAAAACCGGGGATTCGGCCTTTATTTTACACAGCAAAGCATCGAAAATTTAAAGGGCCAAATGATCCTCACAAGCGAAGAAAATGAAGGAACGACATTCAGTCTTCGCGTCCCGTACGAACCGAAGGAGGAAAATCATGATTAATGTACTAATAGTTGAAGACGACCCCATGGTGGGTGAATTAAATAAACGATACTTAAGCCAAATAGATGGCTTTCAGCTGAAAGGCATCGCCTCTTCCTTTCAAAGCGCTCTGCATATTTTAGGAGAGCATCACATCGACCTCATTTTGCTCGATATTTACATGCCGGGAAAAAACGGGCTTGAACTGCTAACGGAACTAAGAGCACAAAATGAAGCGGTCGATGTCATTGTCATCTCAGCTGCCAGCGAGCTTGACGTGATCAAGAAAACACTTCGTTACGGCGCTGTCGATTATTTAATCAAACCGTTTGAATTTGAACGTTTCCAAACCGCATTGTCTGATTACAGACGAAAACAAAAGGTCTATTCAACCCATCGCAACATAAGCCAAACAGAGCTGGATGCCGAGCTTTTTCAAAAGAAAGAAGCGACAGAAAAGGTGCAGCTTCCTAAAGGCCTGACAAAAAGCACGCTGAAGCTGATTTGGTCCAGTATCCAGTCGTTTGAAAATGAATCTTTTACAACAGAAGACTTGGCAAAGCACACAGAAATCTCTCAAGTATCCATACGAAAGTACTTGAAATTTCTTGAAGATATCCAAGTACTGAATGTGGAAATGGCCTACGGAACAATCGGAAGACCTGTGTTTCAGTACAACGTCAACACCGGAAACCTTAACGGAATAAAGCAATATCTTTAAAAAAACGCACTGTTCACTCCGAGCAGTGCGTTTTTTCTGTCACATCTCTTGCCAAGATGCTTGATTCTATTGGTGAAAAGCTATACAAAAATAACAAAGAGTCCTATTACATTTTTAGGACAAACATTCTGAATATAGATATTTTTAAAAAAATTATACGAAATTCTATTTATTTCTTGTGAGTAAAATGATAAATTATGATTGGTTAGTTGATCCCAAAAAACTAAGTCATTAGTCTCACTTCAGAAGATGATGTCACGGTTTTCCGCCCGGAATGCCTTCCGCATCCTTCTCTTCCCCGCCTTTCGAAGGAAACACTCACACCACGCTTATTCTGGGAAGATCAGAACTGTCTCATCGCATTCCATATGTTATTATCAGAAAATTTTACCGATTCTAATAAATTGTACAGGACAGCCCATCACATGACTGGCCGGATCAGCTTTGAACCAAATTTTTCTGGGGGGTTATATCTTGAATAAACGAAAAATCGGATTGGCAATGTCCCTTGTGATCGCAGCAGGCACCATATTAGGAGCATGCGGAACCAGCGATAAAAGCAGCGGCTCCGGCGAAGGGAAAAACAAATTCAGTGTGGCGATGGTTACTGACGTAGGCGGAGTGGATGACAAATCCTTCAACCAATCAGCATGGGAAGGCATCCAAGCCTTCGGAAAAGAGAACGGATTGGAAAAAGGCAAAAACGGTTACGACTACCTTCAATCAAAATCAGATGCAGACTACACAACAAACTTAAATAAATTAGCACGTGAGAATTTCGACTTGATTTACGGCGTCGGCTACTTAATGGAGGATTCTATCAGCGAAATCGCTGATCAGCGCAAAAATACAAACTTTGCGATTATAGATGCTGTTGTCGATAAAGACAACGTTGCAAGTATTACGTTTAAAGAGCAGGAAGGCTCATTTCTTGTCGGAGTGGCCGCGGCCCTAACAAGCAAATCCGGAAAAATGGGATTTGTAGGCGGCATGGAATCAGAGCTCATTAAAAAATTCGAGGTCGGCTTCCGTGCCGGCGTGCAGGCCGTAAACCCTAAAGCCATTGTCGAAGTGAAATACGCGGGCGGTTTTGATAAAGCAGATGTCGGCAAAGCCACCGCCGAAAGCATGTATAAATCAGGCGTGGATGTGATTTATCACTCTGCAGGCGCCACTGGCACAGGTGTCTTTACTGAAGCGAAAAACTTAAAAAAAGAAGATCCGAAACGCGCTGTCTGGGTCATCGGTGTCGATAAAGACCAATACGCAGAAGGCCAGGTTGAAGGAACAGATGATAACGTCACCCTCACATCCATGGTCAAAAAAGTGGATACAGCGGTTGAAGATTTAACGAAAAAAGCAAGCGAAGGAAAGTTTCCGGGCGGCGAAACGCTTACCTACGGCCTTGATCAAGACGGGGTCGGCATATCCTCATCTCAACAAAATCTATCCGATGATGTGATCAAAGCGGTTGATAAATGGAAGAAAAAAATCATCGGCGGATTGGAAGTGCCGGCAACCGAGAAGGAGCTGAAAACGTTCAAAGCTGAATAAGAATCGCAGGGATAAGGAGGTCGAGCCCTTATCCCTTGTTTTTCTTTTATTTTGATTAAAGGAGCGGTCAAACCAGTGGAATATGTCATTGAAATGCTCAATATCCGCAAGGAGTTTCCTGGTATCGTCGCCAATGACAATATCAACCTTCAGGTCAAGAAAGGTGAAATACACGCGCTGCTCGGTGAAAACGGAGCGGGGAAATCAACGTTGATGAATGTCCTTTTCGGGCTGTATCAGCCGGAGCGGGGTGAAATTCGGGTGCGCGGCGAGAAGGTGCATATCAACAGTCCGAACAAAGCGAATGATCTTGGAATCGGTATGGTGCACCAGCACTTTATGCTTGTTGACACCTTTACAGTTGCTGAAAACATTATTCTCGGGAAAGAGCCAAAAAAGTTTGGCAGAATTGACCGGAAGCGCGCTTTCCATGAAGTGCAGGACATTTCCGATCGATACGGCCTTCAGATTCATCCCGGAGCAAAAGTCGCTGACATATCAGTCGGCATGCAGCAACGCGCAGAAATATTAAAAACCCTCTACCGCGGGGCCGACATTCTGATTTTTGATGAACCGACGGCTGTATTGACGCCCCACGAAATCAAGGAACTGATCCAAATCATGAAGAACCTGGTCCATGAAGGAAAATCAATCATTTTAATTACCCATAAGCTGAAAGAAATTATGGAGGTTTGTGACCGCGTTACGATTATCCGGAAAGGAAAAGGCATTAAAACACTCGAAGTCCGTGATACAAATCAGGACGAACTCGCCAGTCTAATGGTTGGCCGCGAGGTGTCGTTCAAAACCGAAAAGAAGACTGCTCAGCCGGGAGCGGAAGTGCTTGCGATTGACGGAATGACCGTTAAGGATACCCGCGGAGTAGAGGCAGTCAGGAATTTGTCGCTTTCTGTCAAAGCGGGAGAAATTGTCGGCATTGCCGGCGTTGACGGGAACGGGCAGTCGGAGCTGATTGAAGCCATAACAGGACTGCGCAGAACAGATTCAGGAACAATCACCTTAAACGGAAAACAGATCCAAAACCTTTCGCCCAGAAAAGTCACTGAATCCGGAGTCGGACATATTCCCCAAGACCGCCATAAACACGGTCTCGTCCTTGATTTTCCGATCGGAGAAAATATCGTGCTGCAAAGCTATTACAAAAAGCCGTATTCAGCGTTTGGCGTTTTACATAAAGTCGAAATGTACAAAAAAGCTCGCAGCCTGATCAGCGAGTACGACGTCAGAACGCCGGATGAATATACACACGCCCGCGCGTTATCAGGCGGAAACCAGCAAAAAGCGATTATCGGGCGGGAAGTAGACCGGAATCCTGATTTATTAATCGCCGCTCAGCCGACGCGCGGCCTTGATGTCGGGGCGATTGAATTTGTCCATAAAAAGCTCATTGAACAGCGTGATGCCGGAAAAGCCGTTCTTCTCCTCTCGTTTGAGCTTGATGAAATTATGAATCTCAGTGACAGAATCGCCGTTATTTTTGAAGGGCACATTATCGCCAGCGTCAATCCGCAGGACACCACTGAGCAGGAGCTCGGTCTCTTGATGGCAGGAAGCACGCAAAAGGAAGCGGGGAAAGCAAATGGTTAAACAACTCTCTCATTTACTCGTGCCGCTCATTGCAATCATTCTTGGTCTTGCGGCCGGCGCGCTGATTATGCTGGCGAGCGGATACAGTGTGATCAGCGGGTATTCGGCTTTGTGGAATGGGATATGCGGAGAAATCTATTATGTCGGAGAAACCATCCGGCAAATTACGCCTTATCTTTTATCCGGATTGGCTGTCGCCTTTGCATTCCGAACCGGACTCTTTAATATCGGCGTCGAGGGCCAACTGCTCGTCGGCTGGACAGCGGCGGTTTGGATCGGGACGGCATTTGACGGACCGGCCTATCTTCACATGCCGCTCGCACTGATTACAGCTGCAGCCGCAGGAGGTTTATGGGGTTTTATTCCCGGCGTTTTGAAGGCGCGCTTCTACGTTCATGAGGTCATTGTCACCATTATGATGAATTATATCGCGCTTCATATGACCAATTACATCATTTCAAACGTCTTGACAGATCGTCAGGATAAAACGGAGAAAATTCACGAATCCGCCTCCCTCCGCTCGCCGTTTCTTGAACAGATCACCGATTACTCACGGCTGCATTGGGGGATCATCGTCGCCCTTCTCGCAGCAGTTGTCATGTGGTTTATCATCAACAAAACAACAAAGGGATTTGAACTTCGGGCGGTCGGATTCAACCAGCACGCTTCCCAATATGCGGGCATGAGCGTACGGAAGAATATCATGACTTCCATGCTTATCTCAGGCGCATTTGCAGGTCTTGCCGGAGCTATGGAGGGTCTTGGAACATTTGAATACGCAGCCGTGAAAGGCGCATTTACCGGCGTAGGCTTTGACGGTATCGCCGTCGCTCTTCTCGGCGGGAACACAGCTGTCGGTGTAGTGCTGGCCGCATGCCTGCTTGGCGGACTGAAAATCGGCGCTTTAAATATGCCGATTGAATCAGGCGTTCCGTCAGAGGTCGTCGATATAGTGATTGCCATTATCATTCTGTTTGTGGCTTCAAGCTACGCGATTCGTTTTGTCATGGGCAAATTGAAGAAAAAGGGGGCGAACTAAGTGGACTTTGTGCAGATTTTATCCATCATTGTCCCAGCCACACTCGTCTATGCGGCCCCGCTTATTTTAACTGCTCTCGGCGGCGTGTTTTCCGAGAGATCAGGCGTTGTGAATATCGGCCTTGAAGGCCTCATGATTATCGGGGCGTTCACCAGCGTGCTATTTAATCTATTTTTAGGTCCGGAATTGGGTTCCGCCGCGCCCTGGCTTTCACTCCTTGCCGCCATGGCAGCAGGCGCGCTGTTCTCACTGATCCACGCGGCAGCGGCGATTTCATTTCGCGCCGATCAGACAGTCAGCGGTGTCGCCATTAACATGCTGGCGCTCGGGGCAACTTTATTTATCGTCAAACTGATCTACGGCAAAGCGCAGACAGATAAAATCCCTGAGCCTTTTTATAAAACGAATATTCCCGGCTTGAGCGATATTCCCATATTGGGAAAGATCTTCTTTTCGGATGTCTATTATACGTCTATTCTTGCCATTGCACTGGCCTTTATTTCTTGGTTTATCTTGTTCAAAACGCCGTTCGGCCTTCGCATCCGTTCTGTCGGAGAACATCCGATGGCGGCGGATACAATGGGAATCAACGTATATAAAATGCGCTACCTCGGCGTGATGATCAGCGGATTGTTCGGAGGTCTCGGGGGCGGCGTATATGCCTCCACGATTGCGCTTGATTTCACGCACTCTACCATTTCCGGGCAAGGCTTTATCGCACTTGCAGCGCTTGTATTCGGAAAATGGCATCCGATTGGCGCACTGGGCGCCGCCCTGTTTTTCGGATTCGCCCAAAGCTTAAGCATCATCGGCTCGCTGCTCCCTCTTTTCAAAGACATACCAAACGTGTATATGCTGATGGCGCCTTATGTATTAACGATTCTCGCTTTAACCGGCTTTATCGGGCGCGCAGATGCGCCGAAAGCCAATGGCGTGCCCTATATTAAAGGAAAACGATAAAACATTCTCCCTGAGATGACGCTTCTCAGGGAGTTTTTTCTAATCCAAACGTCCTTATTAATTTAGTTGTTTATTAGTTTTTTAAATTAAAAAAATATGATGTGTTAGCGCTTTCTTGTAGACTGTAACAAACAATACATGGGGGTGTATGACATGGGAGCAATTCCAAAAACGGGGGCAATTTCACCTGAGCAAAAAGTCACACAGGAGAAAAACCTGTTTCAAAAAATTTGGTCTTGGGAAATCGGTGTGATTCCTCTGCCATTATACACAGTGTTAGCTATTATAATTATTCTTGCAGCCTATTACAATGAGCTGCCAGCAAATATGCTTGGCGGGTTTGCCATCATCATGATTCTGGGTGTGTTTCTTGGGGATATCGGGCAGCGCATTCCAATATTGAAGGATATTGGCGGCCCAGCTATTTTATCTTTGTTTGTCCCTTCATTTTTAGTTTTTTACAATGTGCTGAATGCAACATCTTTAGACGCTGTGACCAACTTGATGAAAACATCTAACTTCCTTTATTTCTATATCGCTTGTCTTGTAGTGGGAAGTATCCTGGGAATGAACAGAATTGTGTTAATACAAGGATTTATCAGAATGTTCGTTCCGCTTGTTGCAGGAACGATTGCGGCAGTTGCGGCCGGCATCCTTGTCGGATTTATTTTTGGCTACAGTGCTTATGATTCCTTTTTCTTTGTTGTTGTTCCGATTATTGCCGGGGGAATAGGTGAAGGAATTTTACCGCTCTCCATCGCTTATTCACAAATACTCGGTTCATCCGCTGATGTGTATGTGTCTCAGCTGGTCCCTGCCGCTATTATCGGAAACGTTTTTGCTATCATCTGCGCAGCCTTAATGAAAAAACTTGGCGATAAGCGCCCAGATCTAAATGGAAACGGACGCCTCGTCAAATCTAAAAAAGCAAATGAGATTTTCAATCAAAAAGAAGCCGAAGCAAAAATTGATTTTAAACTGATGGGAGCCGGTGTTCTGCTCGCGTGTACATTTTTTATTTTCGGCGGATTATTAGAGAAATTCATCTTCATCCCGGGCGCGATCTTAATGATTATTTCAGCGGCGGTTGTCAAGTATGCGAATATTCTTCCGAAAAAAATGGAGGATGGCGCTTACCAGCTTTATAAATTTATTTCTTCAAGCTTTACATGGCCGCTGATGGTCGGTCTCGGCATCCTCTTTATTCCGTTGGATGATGTGGCGTCAGTGATTTCTATTCCGTTTGTCGTCATTTGTATTTCGGTTGTTGTCGCGATGATTGCTTCTGGATATTTTGTGGGCAAGCTGATGAACATGTACCCGGTTGAATCCGCCATCGTTACCTGCTGCCACAGCGGTCTCGGCGGAACTGGTGATGTTGCGATTTTATCAGCGTCAGGAAGAATGGGCCTTATGCCGTTCGCCCAAATTTCCACCCGCCTCGGCGGTGCAGGTACAGTCATTTGCGCGACAGTTCTGCTTCGTTTTTTCACTTCATAATCAGAAAAAGAGTTCCGTTTCATGCGGAACTCTTTTTTTATCTGTTCACAATTCGGATATACTCTCGGGGGCCAAACGGAAGATCCTTTGATTCCATTTCACTCATTCTGGCTGACAGATGGTGCTCTAATAAATAAAGCTCCCACTCCTCACTTGCCGCCGCTCCAACGCGCCCGTCATATTGATTCAATATGAATGTCCCTGCAAATACTGAGCAGAATAAACCTGAGCACATCAGTACCTTTCTCTTCATATGACCAGCTCCTTACATTCAGCTTGATCAGGATTGATTTTAAATATACAAATGACCTTATTTTTGTTAGACTTATTTTAAGGTCAAAAGAACTCATAAAATTATATTGCAGCAGTTCGAAGCATGGCGGCTTCCAAAAAAGTGCGATATAATTTGGACTAGGTCGTTTGACCGTATATTTAATACATAGCGCGTTTTTCAATTGAGAACGAGGAAAAGGAGGTCTTATCTTTGCAGCTCTTACATTTTGCTATTTTATCGCCTTTTTTATTTGCTTTTATCATTCCCTTCTTGGCAAAATACGCAAAAAGAGTGCACACGGGCTGGTTTGTGTTGATCCTGCCCGTCTTGCTGTTTATATACTTTCTCCCAATGATCAGGATGACACAATCTGGAGAAACACTGCGGTCGGTATTTGAATGGATTCCTTCACTTGGCATTAACTTTACTGTTTATATAGACGGTCTCGGATTGTTATTCGCCTTGCTGATCACAGGTATCGGCTCTTTAGTCACTCTTTATAGCATTTTTTATTTATCGAAAGAAAAAGAACAGCTTGGGCCCTTTTATGTCTATCTATTGATGTTCATGGGCGCGATGCTCGGTGTCGTTCTTGTAGACAATGTGATGGTTCTCTACATGTTTTGGGAACTTACAAGCCTTTCATCCTTTTTGCTGATCGGCTATTGGTATAAGCGTGAAAAGTCGCGCTACGGCGCCGCCAAATCCCTTTTGATTACGGTCAGCGGCGGTCTGTGCATGCTCGGCGGATTTATTCTCCTTTATCTGATAACGGATTCCTTCAGTATTAGAGAGATGGTTCATCAGGTTCAATTAATTGCCGGCCACGACTTGTTTATCCCGGCTATGATTCTTATTTTATTAGGGGCATTTACGAAATCCGCGCAATTCCCTTTTTATATCTGGCTGCCTGATGCGATGGAGGCTCCGACACCTGTCAGCGCTTATCTCCATTCAGCAACTATGGTGAAAGCCGGCATTTATGTGATTGCGAGATTCAGTCCTATTTTCGCCTTTTCAGCTCAGTGGTTTTGGATCGTTTCCCTCGTCGGTCTCTTTACGATGGTTTGGGGCTCATTCCATGCCGTGAAACAAACTGATTTAAAATCGATTTTGGCGTTTTCAACCGTCAGCCAGCTCGGAATGGTCATCTCCATGCTCGGGGTCAGTGCTGCGGCCCTTCATTACGGCCATCAGGAATATTATACAGTTGCCGCCATGGCTGCCATTTTCCATTTAATCAACCACGCTACCTTTAAAGGAAGCTTGTTTATGGCAGTCGGGATTATCGATCACGAAACTGGCACACGGGATATCCGTAAGCTCGGCGGACTGATGGCGATTATGCCGATTACGTTTACCATTTCCTTAATCGGGACATTTTCAATGGCCGGCCTTCCGCCGTTTAACGGATTTTTGAGTAAAGAAATGTTCTTCACAAGCATGCTTCGCGTGACACATTTCGATCTGTTTAACGTGCAGACATGGGGCGCTTTATTCCCTGTTCTCGCTTGGGTCGGAAGCGTGTTTACATTTATCTACAGCATGAAGTTGCTGTTTAAGACTTTCAGAGGAAGTTACAAGCCTGAGCAGCTTGAAAAACAGGCCCACGAAGCGCCGATTGGCATGCTCGTGTCACCTGTCATTCTGGTAGCGTTCGCCGTCAGTCTCTTCTTTTTCCCGAATATCCTGTCCTACAGCCTGATAGAGCCTGCCATGAACTCAATCTATCCGACACTGCTGGACAGCCATGAGAAATTCCATGTTCACATTTCGCAGTGGCATGGGCTGAATACGGAAGTGCTGATGACTGCAGGAATTATTGTGATCGGCACCATAGGATATTTGACGATGAATAAGTGGAAGGGAATCTATAAGCTGTTTCCTTCGAAGTTCACACTCAATCGGTTATACGACAAGCTTGTGACTCTGATGGAGAAAGGCTCTTACCGAGTCACCAAACAATATATGACTGGGTTTTTAAGAGATTATCTGCTGTATATCTTCGCTGGTTTCATCATTCTGATGGGCGGAGCTTTTGTCATCAAAGGCGGATTTTCTTTTACAACGGAAGGCATGGCGAAAATCGGCGTTTACGAAATCATTTTGACGCTTGTCATGATCAGCGCCACAGCGGCGACTGTTTTTGCCAGATCCAGACTGACGGCGATTATTTCACTAGGTGTTGTCGGTTATACGCTCGCATTGTTTTTTGTGATTTTCAGAGCGCCGGACTTGGCATTGACTCAGCTTGTCATTGAAACGATTTCTGTCGCGCTGTTTCTGCTTTGTTTCTACCATTTGCCGAAACTGCGGCTGAAAAAGAAAACGAGAACGTTCCGGATGACGAATTTTATCATTTCTTTAGGCGTCGGTATTATCGTCACTCTGCTCGGCATCGCGTCTTCCAGCCAGCGCACAAAAGACAGCATTGCATCCTTTTTCACAAAGCACAGCCACGATCTCGGCGGAGGGGATAATGTCGTCAATGTCATCCTCGTTGATTTCAGGGGCTTTGATACGATGTTTGAAATAACAGTGCTGACGATTGCCGCTCTTGGCATCTACAGTATGATTAAAACAAAAGTAAAAGAGGAGGGGAAAAGCGGTGAATGAACAAAAAACAAATGACATCATTCTTCAAACCGTGACAAAGCTTGTATCCTTTATCATTTTGCTTTTCTCTTTCTATTTATTTTTATCAGGGCATAACGCGCCTGGAGGGGGATTTGTCGGCGGACTGATCACATCCTCTTCCATCGTTCTATTGCTTCTGGCATACGATTTAAAAACCGTGCGTTCGATTTTGCCGGTTAATTTCATTTATGTCGCGGGAGTCGGCCTTCTGCTCGCTGTATTAACTGGCGTTGGCTCCTTTGTCTTCGGGGCTCCTTTTTTAACCCATACATTCGGATACTTTCAGCTGCCGATCCTTGGAAAAACGGAGCTCGCCACGGCGACGATATTTGATTTAGGCGTTTATCTTGTTGTCGTAGGCATTACGATGACCATTATTCAAACGATTGGAGAGGAAGAATAATGGAAATCTTAATGGCTGTTTTAGCCGGTATTATTTTTATGGCTGCTACGTATTTGCTGCTGTCTAAAAGCCTGCTTCGCGTCATTATCGGAACAGCACTGTTAAGCCATGGCGTTCATTTAATGCTTTTGACTATGGGAGGATTAAAGAAAGGCGCCGCTCCGATTTTGAGCGAGCATGCCAAATCATTTGTCGATCCGCTTCCGCAAGCCCTGATTTTGACGGCAATTGTCATTTCATTTGGCGTTACATCATTCATCCTCGTCATGGCCTTTCGCGCTTATCAGGAATTGAAATCGGACGATATGGATCAAATGAGGGGAAATGATCAACATGAATAATTTTGTTATTTTGCCAATCCTGATCCCGCTCCTGTCGGCCATTCTGCTGATTTTCATGACGAAGAACTTTATGCTCATGCGGATCTTCAGCACTGCGGCGTCGGCAATCGGGATTGTGATCAGCGGCATACTCGTACAGACTGTCTTTACAAAGGGCATCCAGACACTCAGTTTGGGCGGCTGGAAAGCGCCGTACGGCATTGTGCTCGCCGCAGACCAATTCGCCAGCCTGCTCGTTCTCACAACAGCGGTGATCGGTTTATTGGTTGGGCTTTATTCCTTCCGTTCCGTCGGTGAAAAACGGGAGCGTTCCTTTTATTACTCGGGCGTTCAGTTTTTGCTTGCCGGCGTCAGCGGAGCGTTTTTAACAGGCGATTTATTTAATATGTACGTATTTTTTGAGCTTCTGCTTATCGCTTCCTATATGCTGATTGTATTGGGCGGCACAAAAATTCAGCTGCGGGAATCCATTAAATATATTGTGTTTAATATCGTGTCGTCTGCCATGTTTGTCATCGGTGTCGGTTTTTTATACGCGGTAACCGGTACGTTGAACATGGCGGACTTAAGTGCCAAAATCAGTGAATCCGGGCAAACCGGGCTGATTACTGTCATCGGTGTTCTGCTGCTGATTGTATTCGGTATGAAGGGCGGAATCTTCCCCCTCTACTTTTGGCTTCCAGGCTCTTATTACGCGCCTCCGGCGGCAATCTCCGCGCTGTTCGGCGCATTGCTGACAAAAGTCGGTTTATATGCGATTACGAGGGTTTTCACATTGATTTTCATTCACGATACAGCTTTTACCCATCAGCTGATGATTTGGCTGGCGGCGCTGACCGTGATTTTCGGTGTTATCGGTTCACTCGCTTATTCGGATGTCATGAAAATTGTGATCTACAACATTATCACCGCAGTCGGCGTGATTTTGTTCGGTGTGGCAGTTCATACTCCGGCATCCATTCAAGGTGCGATTTACTATCTGATTCACGATATGTTGATTAAAGGCGCTTTATTTATGCTGGCAGGGACGCTGATCGCGTTGACTGGGACAGCGAGCCTGCATAAAATGGGCGGGCTGATCAAACGCTACCCTGTTCTTGGATGGATGTTTTTCATTTCAGCTATTTCTCTTGCGGGCATCCCGCCTCTCAGCGGATTTGTCGGCAAATTTAAAATTGCGGAGGGCGGCTTCGCGGAAGGTGAATTTACGATTTCCATGCTGATTCTCCTTTCGAGTCTGCTCGTACTCTACTCTGTGCTGAGGATCTTTATACATGCGTTTTGGGGCGAAGAAAAAGAAATACCAAAACCAAATCATCGAACAGCTAAAGGACTTCTTTATCCGGCAGCTATTTTTCTCTTACTGTCTCTGCTCTTCGGATTGGGTACAGAATGGGTGTCACCTTACGTTGATCAAGCGGCCGAGACGCTGCTGAATCCGGAAAAATATATTGAAGCTGTTTTGAAGGAGTAGATCGCATGGCATTTCAAATTTTATTAAATGTGTTTCTCGCTTTTTGCTGGATGTTCTTGAGCAATGATCCAAGCGCCGCAGGATTTATCACAGGCTATGCTCTGGGAATGCTCTCTCTCTTTTTCTTCCGGCGCTTTTTTACCCGCCAGTTTTATCTATGGAAAATATTTTCTATCATCAAGCTCTTTTTGATTTTTCTAAAAGAGCTGTATCTTGCCAATGTCAGTGTGCTGAAAACAGTCCTATCGCCGAAACTGAATATCAAACCGGGCATTTTCGCTTTTAAAACAGAGCTTACGAAGGATTGGGAAATCACCCTGCTGTCACTGCTCATTACGTTAACACCGGGAACCTTGGTGATGGATATTTCCGATGACAGAACGATTCTTTATATTCACGCGATGGATATTGAGGATGCGGAAAAAGCCATTTTTGATATTCGGGAGTCATTTGAGAAAGCGATACAGGAGGTGAGCCGCTGATGTTTACGCTGATTCTGCAAATCGCGCTCGGCATTATGGCCGTGTCTACCCTTTTGTATGTCCTTCGTGTCATTAAAGGGCCGTCTGTGCCTGACCGGGTCGTGGCTCTGGATGCAATCGGCATCAATCTGATCGCCATCACGGCGCTTGTCTCCATTTTGCTGAAAACAAGTGCGTTTTTGGATATTATTTTGCTGCTGGGGATCTTATCGTTTATCGGAACGATTGCATTTTCTAAGTTCCTGGAGAAAGGAGAGATTATCGAAAATGATCGAAATCGCTAAAATCATCGTGGCTGTATTCATTCTGCTCGGCTCTCTTGTGTGCCTTGCCGCTTCATTTGGGACGCTTCGCCTTCCTGATATGTATACACGCTCACACGCTGCTTCTAAAGGCTCAACATTAGGCGTCAATATGGTTTTGCTCGGTGTCTTCTTCTTTTTGTGGTTTATAACCGGGGAAATATCGGCTAAAATCCTGCTCGGGATTTTCTTTATCTTTATTACGTCGCCTGTAGGAGGGCACTTAATCTGCCGTGCTGCGTACAACTCCGGCGTCAAGCTTGATGAGAGAAGTGTACAGGATGACTATAACGGGATCAGAAACTTTGTGATTAAACGAAAAGAGGATTCTTACTTATAAAAAATAAGCAGCCGGACAGGCAGAGTTCCGGCTGTTTTTTTATTTCTTGATGACAGCCAGCGTGCATCTGGATATGCAGATCAGCCTCTCTTGCTCGTCATAAATGTGAATTTGATAGACAATCGTCGTCCTGCCTATATGAACGGGTTCGGCTACCGCCTTTACCGTTCCTTCCTTTACGGATTTTAAATGGTTGGCGTTGATCTCTAGACCGACACACGCCTGTGTTGTGTGATCAATCAAGTTCTGCGCGCCTACACTCGCCGCGGTTTCCGCCAGAGCCACTGAAGCGCCTCCATGCAAATATCCGAACGGCTGCACCGTCCGATGATCCACCGGCATGACCGCAACGCATCGTTCCGCTGTGTTTTCAACAATCTCAATTCCCAGCGCTTCAAGCAATGTGTGTTTCATATCCATCATATACCTCCCCCCCTTATTTACAGTACACCATCTGATTTCGCAATCAAAACCGCTTCCGTCCGGGAACCGACATTCAGCTTATTGAAGATCGATGTCAGGCTGTATTCAATGGATCGCTTGCTTAAATGAAGGGCATCTGCGATTTCTTGGTTTGTAAATCCCTTTTCAACTTCTTGAAGAATCAGGCATTCTCTAGGTGTGAGCACATCTTGTTCTTTTTGAGAGGAAGGAGCCGGCTTTGTTTTTTGCTGAGTCATCAGCTGTTTAAAGTAAGCAAAATCGACTAGAATTTCACCGTTGAGTACGTGGTATATGTATTGTGTGATTTTTTCTTTAGATTCCGTTTTGCTGATGGCACCGTGCAGACCCGCACGAATCGCTTCCTCGAAATAATCCTCGACCTCATAACCGGTATACACGATAATTTTACAATGAGGATTCTCTTGTAAAATCTGTTTAGAAAGCTCCATCCCATTGACATCGCCGCCTAAATTCAGATCCATTAAAATGAGATCATATGACGAGAAGTCGTGCTGCTTGATAAACTGTTCACTCGGTTCAGGACTGAGACAATCAACAGACAGATTCGAATCCGTTTCCAAAATTGTCTTGGTGCCTTCCATGACAGCCGGATGGTCATCAATCACTAGTATCTTTTTCATGTTTTCCTCCCTTTTACTCACTCTTTTCCATTTTATAAAAAAGACTTGGCTTATGCCAAGTCGTTTCCGTTATAAAACCATTACAATTCGATTTCAATATCAGCCTTAAAGCCCTTTCCTTCACTTGTTTCAATCCGAAGGCGTCCATCTAAAGCCCTGACTCTCTCTTTAATGCCAGAAAGCCCCATACTCATGGAATGCTCATTATGTTTTTCTTGGTCAAATCCTACGCCATTGCCCTCATAATGAAGAACAATTTTGTTTTGAATACTGATGAGCATAATCAGCACATCCGTCGCCTGAGAGTGCTTGACCGCATTGGACAGAAACTCTTGAATGATCCGGTACAAATTCAGCTGCGAATCCAGATCAAGCGAAGCCGTAAATCTGCCGGTATTTAAACGGATATGAAACGGCACCCGCTCCTGCTGCTGCGCCACAAGCTTCGACAGCGCCTTCACCAGCCCAAGATCATACAAAAGCTGCGGCCGCAATTCATGACACGTCTCCCTCGTCATCGAGATCACATCAGACATCTGCTCATTCATCTGCACAAGCTTGTCCTGCACATCTTCCCGGCACGGATTATCATCTTTCTTAAAATCAGCCAAAAACAGCTCACACTGGCGCTTTAAGGAAATCAAATCCTGAAGAACGGAATCGTGGAGATCGCGGGCAAGATCAGAGCGTTGTTTTTCTTCGATGGTGTACATGAGTTTTTTGAGCCAGACCGGGTTTGTCTCCTGTTTCTTTAAATCTTCGAGATGATTCATAAGTTCTTCGATTTTCATGACGTTTTCGATCGATACGTTTGTATAAAAAGCCAAGGTTTTCAGCCAAGAAAGTTCTTCAAGTGTGAGACGGGGCGTATTCATTTTAGATAAACAAAGAATCACAAATGATTTACCGCCGCGTTCACCTATTTTCATGACAAAGCCTTTATTGAATTCAACGGTTTTCCCTATTTCGGATGTTACTTTTCTAAATTCTTTTTGATAGACTTTTTCGAATGAATGTTGGTTAAGCTCTTCATAGAGTTTTATACTTCCATCAGCTGAAACCTCATAAATATGGGCTCGGCTTACAAGCGAAACCTCAAGTATGGTGGTTTTCAGTTCCTCAAATACTTGGGTCAAAGAAGTTGAATCTCTAATCAGCTGTGTAAATTTATATATGCTGTCTTGATAATTAAATTTTTCCGAGACTCTTTTTAATCTAAATCTGAAATCAAGTACTTCTTTATAATAAAAGACCGCCAACATGATAATATAAATTAAAAAGGTTAGTTTAACACTATAAAAATCATTATCAGGGCTACTAATTAATTCAATTGTAGAGATTAGAATAATTGTTGGCGTTAAAGCTAAAAAGCCATAATATCTTAATCTGCTTAAAATAAAATCTATATTATAGATTTTATTTGTCATGAATTGATATACCAATGAGAATGGTATTAGCAGCATAAATGAAGCCGCTAAAAAAGAAGAAACATAATGTGCATTTAAAAACACGTAAGGTATCAAATATAAACACAGAAAAGGTGAAAATGAAAAGATATTAATGATAGTGAGGACCTTAATAATATGCGCTTGTTCAGTATCTTTATTTTTAATTAAAATGATACAAAAATAAATCCCTACTATAATAAACAAAAAGAAAAAAGCAAGTAAATTTAATTTAGGAACATAATCACGAAAGAAAAGATGCGAACGAAACATTTCACATATTACATTTATGACCGGAATTAAATATAAAATAAAAACTTTTTTATCAAATAATTTGGTGCCTAACTCTTTAAAATATTGATAAAGAAAGAGAAGATAGTTTAGCGGCACAGATATTAATGTTACTACCATTATAAGCCTGCTCAGCATATCTCCCTTAGCAGATCCTCCAGCGCTTATATAAGCAATAGAGGCAGATAACAGAAAGATAATTAAAACTACAGCTGAGAGGAGGTTCTTTGATTCATTGATTTTCAATATAAAAAAGCAACAAAATAAACAAACAATATAAAATATTAATGGTATTAAGTAAGTAGTAAAATTTTTATCATTAAATAAGGTCATCTTCAGCTCATGGTTCTGCCCATTTCTCTCTACAATCATTGAACTTACATTTTTCAGTTTGTTCATTTTTATTTCGTTTGTATTTATCTTTTTATTATTAATGCTTCTTACAATATCTCCTTTTTCTATACCACTGTATGATGCCATTGAAAATTCATCTACATTCGTAATTACAATGTCACCATTTTTATCTTTAGTAACAGTTGCCCCAACTAATAAATTATTATTGCTTATATAGGTCAAATAAATAACATATATCAGACTTAATAAAACTAACACTACAGAAATTTGGTTATTTCTAGACTTCATTTAACCCTCAGTACTTCCAATCAAGCATTGAATAAATTTCTAATCCTTTAAAACCATTTATTATACATTCAGATTGATCTTTATCAACACCTACTAAACAAGCATTACCTTCCATTACTTCCACTAAAACATTTGGGTATTTAATTAAATATCCTACCATTTCTTGCACAATAAACCCCCTCCTTATTTAATCATAACAGACAATAATTTTTCAATTTTATCATCTTCTAGTTTTAATTGTGACATTTCTTTTTTTATTTTCTGGAGAGATAAATGTTTCATCACCAGCAAATATTGTATTACACCTGCTTCTGTTAATTTTTGTTTCAAAGCTTTAGTATCCATTGAAACAAATTCCTCTGGTTTTTGATATAAATTTAGAAGCTCAACTGATGCATCATTAAATTGTTTGTTTAAGTATAAGTATGCCAATGTATTTTTTTTCTGAACAAAATCGTTATTTAAGTAAAACAAACCTTTATAATCATTATCGATTTGCGACATAATCCCAAGTTCATAAGAATAATTAGCTACAATGGGATGGTATTTGCCTGTTGCCAGCATTACTCCCATAACACAGGGCAGTGCTGTTAGCGCTCCTGATTTATTTTTGATCATGTCAAGACAGGCTTCTTCCGTTTTGGGCGCATTCACAATATCATCATGCTGGCCTTGAATTGATTGTAACGCAAAATTCAATATCTCTTGTGAAAATTCTGGTTCATGACTAGCTTGACACATCACTTGTATACTTAGGGTGTAAAGAGCTGTAACCGCATTTAAAGCGATAGACGAGTCAATCTTCATCCATGCAGCATTTCCATTGTCTTTATCCTCTAAGTCATCATAAATATCGAATGAGAGTATAAGCAATTCAATTCCGACAGCTAGCAATTCAATTGCTTTTTGGTCCTGACCGTCAAAAGCTAGATAATGATGAAGAGCCAAATCTGCAAACTCAAACGTATCCTTGGACTCAATAAAACTCTGAAGATATCGCTCCAAGTCCTGATTCATTATTTTTTTGCTTACAATCTCCTGCATTTTCTCCTTAATCCGGACAGAATCTAAACATATCTGCTCAATAACGACTTCCCTCCTCCCATTCCATTTTACTAAATGGAACATTTAAAGGACAGCAGGTTTTTCGTTTTTTAACAATCATATAATACTTTATCCTTTTATTGTATGAGAAGAACGAAAAAAAAGACTTGTTTCCAAGTCTTTTTCACGAAATTTTCATTGCATAATTGTATTTATCGAGCTGATCAATGCTTTTGTTAATGTTTCGTAATGAATCTGTCGTTTCTTTAATATCAAGTTCGAGTCGGAATAACAATTGTTTTACTTCTTCAAGTTTCTTTTCCATCGTTTCCACACTCCTTTTTTTGAAAGATCAATGAATTGTGTATGGTGAACGAGTCCTAGGTATTTGATCTGTTACTAATAGTGTATCTCCTTTCGGCTTATTTTTCACCGAAAAGTATGCAAAAAAGTCCTGCGTGACACCGCAAATCTCAATAGGTCCTTATACTCAAAGAGATCACACCAAGAACGGGACTATTTTTCTACACAAAAGAGCGTGTTTATCCGCTGAAATTGAGAAAGATTCTTAATTCCCTTGATTTTAACGGGTTTCGTATTTTTACTAAGCAAGACTATAGTCCTTTTTAGCGCATTTTCAAAATGAAATATGCGATTCTTGGCGTATCCTGACCGACAAACACCGAAAAGACCGCAACGCTAAAGTTGTGGCCTTTTCGCTTTGTCATATTCGGCAATTAGGGATCTATACATATAGAAACATCCCTTTTGTGTGAGGTGCACCCATGAGATATCGTTATCCTTGGTTTTACGCCTATCCGTATGAAATTCGCCGCCCGCCAGCTTCTCCTGCCAATACAGATATCTTTATCCGTTCAGCGAAGCAGGCCGCAGGGCTTTTCGCCGATGCCCAGCTCGTTCTCAGCCGCATTGCGGGCTCGCGGGAGCTCTCGCGCCGCATCCTGACTGCAGCCGAGCAGTCAGATAAACAATCTGTAAAGCGCCTGATCAAACAAATGGGCGTCAGGCATGAAGTGGATGCGGTCTTTAATCCCGACGGTATCTACATCAGCCTCATCGGAACGCAAAGCCGAATGATTCTTGCTTTGCGGTGGTCCGAAGACCGCAATCATTTTGCGTCCATAAGCTTATGACACCACTCCAGAGCTTCCAGATAACACTCATACGCTTCTTCTTTGTCCAGTTCTTTGCCTAATTCTGTGCAGGTGTCCCAGTTGTTGCTTTCGATTAATTTCACAAGCTGAAGCATTTGGTAGTAGTCGTTTTGATGGCCTAATAACGCTTGTCCGACTTCATCTATTAAAGGCAATTCTTGAATAATGTCCTCTATTTCTCTGTGCAGCAGGGTGTCTATGAGAGAAAACATGCCGATCAGCATATAAGAAGCCGGCTGCGGCCGGGCTGTTTTTCTAGCCAGCAGCTCACAAAGCTTTGCTCTCATCAAAGAAATCTTAATGATTTCGTGCTTGCTGGAATTCCCTTTTCTGCTTAAATCTTTAAAGGAAAGAATGTAGATCCACCGTTTGATTTCATTAAACCCTAGCAGCATAATGGCCTGTTGAATGCTATCAATTTTCTGGCTGAGCCGGCTGTGGGAGGAGTTTAAAAATTTTAAGATTTGATAGGACAGTGATAAATCCCGCTCTATGTACTCTGTCACACGTTTTATGTTGGGCTGCTCTTTGCTCAATTCGTTAAGCAGTTCATAGTAAGAATAAAAATGGGTAGAAAGATCATGCCCGCTGATGATGCGCGGCTCGCTGAAAAAGTAGCCCTGGAATAACTGAAAGCCGTCTTGGGCCGCCTGTTTATATTCTTTTCGGGTCTCTACTTTTTCCGCTAAAAAAATCAAGCCGCTGCAGCCGTAGGTTTGCAAAATTTTTCTGCGTTCCATTCGTGTTGTTTTGAGAAAATCAATTTTCAATATATCAATATAGCTCATGAGCTTTTCAAGTAAGTCTTCATTTTGCGGGTTTATTGCATAAAAATCATCGAGTGCCAGCATATACCCCATTTTTTTCAACTCTTTGCATCTAGAGATGAGGGCCGGCGTGATCGGTATATCTTCAAGGATTTCAATGACAAGCTGTTTCGGATTGAAGGAGGTGGGAAGGTTTGAAAACATCAGGCTTTCCGTAAAATTAACAAAACAGCGTTTTCCTTCCGTCAGCTTCTCAATTCCGATGTTTAAAAAGCTGTTGATTACCAAGTCTGTTGTTGCCTGATCGCCGTCTTTAGCGCTATACACATTCTCTTCGCTCTCTCTATAAAGCAGTTCATAAGCAACAACCTGTTCTTTTCTATTAAAAATAGGCTGTCTTGCAACAAACACCCTCATTGGTTTATCCCCCTTACAATACGCGCGGCTTTCACCCCTAAGTATAACAAATAATTTGACGAAAATTGTCTAAACATGAAAAATAATATATGCATAAAGAAAACTGGCCTCTTCGCGAACGAAAGGCCAGTTTTCTTTATTCTTCCTCAAGCTCTTCTTCAAGTCTGCTTTTCACTTCGTGTATCCGCTGCATTTTATTGCTCCAGCAGTCCTCGCTTAAATCAACCGGATATTCCTCCGGCTTGCTGATTCTCTTATATTCCTCCCACAGCAGGCTGAGGTTATCCTGCACATACTGCTGTATGTCTGAGATCTCAGGATTTTGGTAGCAAAGAATGCCTTTTTCAAAAATCAGCTCGTGAAGATCCTTCGCATAAAAATTCGTGACAAATTTGCTGATGAATGTATGAACCGGGTGGAACATTCTGAGCCGCTTCTGATCATTCACCTGCTCATCATAAAGCGCAATATAGTCGCCCTCAGAATGATGATTGAGCTGATTGATAATGCGGTACACTTTCTTTCTGCCCGGCGTCGTCACTTTTTCAGGATTAGATGAAATTTTGATCGTATCGACCAATTTCCCGTCTTCTTCAATGGCAACGAGCTTGTAAACCGCGCCGAGAGCCGGCTGGTCATAGGCTGTAATCAGCTTCGTACCGACACCCCAGACATCAATGCGCGCTCCCTGGGCCTTCAAATTCATAATGGTATGCTCATCTAAATCACTTGAAGCAATGACTTTCGCATCTGTAAATCCTGCTTCATCAAGCATTTTCCGGGCTTTTTTTGACAGATATGCCAAGTCGCCGCTGTCGAGGCGGATGCCGATGAAATTGATGCGGTCACCGAATTCCTTGGCAACCCGAATCGCATTCGGCATGCCTGAACGAAGCGTGTCATACGTGTCGACCAAGAAGACGCAATCCTTATGCGTTTCCGCGTATTTTTTGAAAGCTGTATATTCATCGCGGTAAGCCTGTACAAGCGCATGCGCATGTGTGCCGGATACCGGGATATTAAAGCGCTTTCCGGCTCTTACATTGCTTGTCGCGCTGAAACCCCCGATTAAGGCCGCTCTCGCTCCCCACATAGCCGCATCCATTTCATGCGCGCGTCTTGTTCCAAATTCAAGTGCGACTTCATCACCGATGACGCCTTTAATCCGGGCAGCCTTTGTTGCGATTAATGTTTGGTAGTTCACAATATTAAGCAAGGCCGTTTCAATCAGCTGCGCTTCTACCAGCGGAGCCTCCACCCTCATAATCGGCTCATTGTTAAATACGAGCTCTCCTTCTTTCATGGAATAAAGTGAACCTGTAAACGTTAAATCGCGCAAATATTCAATAAAATCTTCATGATACCCGAGTTCATCCTGTAAATAATTCAAATCGCTATCCGTAAACTTAAAATTTTCCAAGTATTCGATGGCTTTTTCCAAGCCCGCAAATACCGCATAGCCATTTTCAAACGGAAGCCTTCTGAAAAAAAGCTCGAAAATCGCTTTCTTTTCATGAATGCCATCTCTCCAGTAGGTTTCCGCCATATTGATTTGATAAAGGTCTGTATGTAATGACAGGCTGTCATCTTTAAATCCGTACTCTAACACTGTTTTTCCCCTTCCTTACTCTGCCACTTGCGCTCCGATGCTGTTTGCAAAATGGGAAAGAGCCCACGTGTGCCCCTCCTGATTAAAGCTGGCAACAGCCTGTTTGTGCACAACAATCCGGAAACCTTTGTTGTATGCGTCAACCGCTGTATGCAATACACAAATATCTGTGCAGACACCGGCAAGATGCAGTTCGCCAATCTGCCGCTCTCTGAGTTTGAGCTCTAAATCAGTTCCCGCAAAAGCAGAATATCTCGTTTTTTCCATGTAGTAAACATTTGGTTCATGTTCATGTTTCTGATATAGAGGCAAAAGCTTTCCGTACAGATCTTTTCCTTCCGTGCCTTTAACATTATGCGGAGGAAAAAGACGGGTTTCAGGGTGATATTGATCCCCTTCATCATGAGAATCTACTGCTAATACGACGTAATCACCGTTTGCGATGAATTCTTCGGTCAAATTGACGATCGCCTCTTCAATCATTCTGCCGGGCTCCCCGCAGGTCAATGTTCCGTCACTCGCCACAAAATCATTCGTATAATCAATACAAATAAGTGCTTTTTTCATAGCCGGCCTCCCCGCCATCAGTATGAGAACATTATATCTTATCTCCAGTTGTAAGTGAATTGCCATGAATAAAAAGACAAACGGTCTGTTTGTCTCTTAAGGTTTCAGCACTGACCTGTTAAAAATGTCGTCCTGAACATATATCAATTCACGATTCACAGCGATGCCAGACGCAATGACAAGGCCTAAAGGCGTATGAAACTGAAGATCAGATACGATCTTGAAGTGCACTCCGTTCCGGTTCGCCATTTGGATATAGGGGGAGTAAGACTGATACTGAAGCTCTCCATTAATTAAAAGGGTTATGTTTTTGCCGCTTTTGAGCGCGTGCTCCGCTTCTTCATACGGCTTGCTTCTGAGCACCTGTCCTTTCGTCAGTGCCAAAAGCACTCTTTCCCTTAATGAGCCTAAAAACAAATGGCGCTCGTCAGGCTTTGTCTCCAAGGCTCCGTACATTCCTTGCTGCAAATAAAGATCGATTTTCTCTTCACTCAAAAGCTCGTCCTCCCGTCTTGTTTGTCTTCATTATCACCTGATCAGGCAGGAGCTAAACTTTCAAGGGCAGTTTACATTTCCGTTACCCAATGGATGATTTTTTTGGCCAGCTCATCAGCGACAGCTTCTTCTGTATGCCGGCGCAACGAAGCTTCAAGCCGTTCAGGCAGAGATGCTTTATCTTCTTCATAAGAAATGATCGTGCTCCACTCCAGCTGCGGAACCGCTACAAGCGTGCGCAGTTCTTTTCTGTTTTCATGCAGATACACGTCTGTGATCATTCCGGTTTCCGTGGTGATATTCGCTTTTCTAATTTTCATAACATGACCTCTCCATTTAAAGATTAACCATATTATACAATAAAAAAGCAACAGCCTCTCATAAAAAGGCTGTTACCCGTTAAACGAAACTGTTTCATCAATGATATCGGCATCTTTGAAAAATGTTTTACTCGTTTGGTTATTCATCTTCACAAAATCACCAAGCTGAAAGGCGCCAGAGCCCGCCCCAGAGTGAGCTGCGCTTTTGGGCGAAATCGCAAACACGTCTCCAAAGCTCGCCGCGGCATTACCCGTAACTGACATAATATAAATCGGACCCACAATCGCAGGCATTTCCCCACCTCCGCATTGATTTACAGCATCATATGCAAAGATGCGCAAATGGTGCCCGCCTATTCAGCGGACTTTGCGTCTTCTTCAAGACGTGACCGCTGGCGCAGTTTGATCAAGCGGACAATATTCAAGAAGAATGCCTTCACTACAGCGTAGACCGGCACCGCTAAAATCATGCCGAGAATGCCGCCGAAGCTTCCCGCTCCGATCAACAGCAAAATAATTGTAAGCGGATGCGTATTCAGACGCTTTCCGATTACGAGAGGAGAAAGAAGATTCCCGTCGAGCTGCTGAACGACGACAACCACAATAATCGCAAACAGCGCTTTGGCCGGCGAGTCCATAAAGCCGACAATGACAGCCGGAGCAGCACCGAGAAAAGGCCCGACATAAGGAATGATATTGGTAATCGCCATGACAATCCCAAGAATCAGGGCATACGGCAGCCCGGCAATTAAATAGCCGATAAAACACGCTGTTCCGACAAAAAGACAGATTAACAGCTGTCCCTGAAAATAAGCCGCAAGCGTATCGGATAAATCTTTAAAAATCTTTAAGCCTTCTGTCCGATAAGAAGCCGGTAGAATTTTTACTGCCAGGTTCGGAAAGCGGTGTCCGTCTTTCAGCATGTAAAAAAGGATAAATGGAACCGTAATAATAACAAGCGTGATGTTTGTCACGACGCCAAACACCGCAGATAAACTGGACGTGATATTTTGCGGCAGGTTTTGGAGAAAGCTTGTTGCCGACTGTTCAATTTTTGATATCGATACATAATCCTGAGTCATCATCCAGGTAAACCATTGGGAATGGGACAAATCCTTTGTCAGCGACTGAATCTGTTTTATATAATCAGGAAGATTGTTAAACAGCCCGGTCACTTGCGATGTAATGACAGGTCCCACCGACGCTGAAACGAAGGCAAGCAAACCGATAAACAGTAAATAGATCAATAGAATGGATAATGTCCGCGGAATTTTTTTCTCAAGCAGTCGGACGACCGGATTAAAAATGAAATACAAAATTCCCGCAATCAGCATCGGGAAAAACAATGTCGAGATAAAAACAATAAACGGCTGAAACACAAATGAAACTTTTGTTGCTACGAAAATAATCAGCAAAACAAATAAAATCTGCAATGTCCAGAAATGGACTTTTGATTTCAACAAGCTTTGTTCCTCCTAGTTTTTCTTTGTCTGTCAGATAAAAGGGCTTATACCCCATCATTGTAACAAAAATGAACTCATATCAGAACTCTTAATATAATGAAAGGAGTATTAGCGATGAAGGCAGTGACATATGATAAAGATTTAGAATTAGCTTATATTCATCTTCTTCCTCCGAAAGAGAGCGGGAATGTGTGGTCAGAGGAGCTTAGCGTCAATGATTGTATCCTGCTGGATATCAGTCAAGACGGCAAAATCGCCGGATTCGAATGTTTTGGTGAGGCAGCAGTGCTCTGTGCCCCGTTTGCCGGGAAATCCCGATGATATGTAAAAGATGCGGACGGCTATCAATTTCGTGTCCGTCAACATGTTTCAGTCCGTTCCAGCTATACAGCGTACGGCGCCACTTTTTGTTTTTCAGATGGTGAATATCGGGAATTTGCCGGTTTTGACCTTGACGAATCGATGTATCACAGCTCGTTTTTTGCAGCGCTTAACTGAAAAATAGGACGTCCCGGTGTACGCCTATTTTTCATGCGCAAGCACTGTTAAACCCGCTCACTGTAATCTGGGGTGACGGAAATCATGTGCTGGATTCTGATCAAACAAATAGAATTTCGGGCTCCTTCAATTGTGATATGGTCAGGTTTTACATCGATCAGTCTGCCTCTGACCGTATCTCGTACTGTCTGTATAACGAACCTTGAGCCGATGAGCTTTTTAATGGTCTGATAGACATAAGGATCGACTAAAGAGACCAGTTGCGGACTACCTTGGTTGACCATACTTTAATCCCCTTTTGATGTTTTATCTCAGTTTATGCCGCAATTATGGATAATGACACAGGCTTACCTGATAAAACGAGGGCTTCGGGGACTTAGGAGAAGATGTGCAAAAGCGGGTGTAAAGGAAATGGTGATGAAGCGAAACAGCGAAGAAAGCTGGCGCTGTTCCGTGTAGAAAGCGGGACTTATACAGGCTTTATCATAGATGACTGGGCTTGGTCGATTAATTGGTCCAGCTTTTCTATTTTTTTACGAGCGGTGGAAGAATCGATTTGGCGGTAATGATGGTGGCCGCCCGGCTCTTCATCAAGTTCGTCCGCTTTTTTGACAATCTGCTGCAGCGTGTTTTTATCTAATTCGCCTTCAGGCAAATATGAATCGGTATGAAGCAAAATGGCAAGGGCAATCTCTTTTGCCGCTCTCGGTTCCTCGCCAAGCCGAATCAGAAGCTTATGCGCCCGTTCCGCTCCTTTGATGGCATGGATGTCATTTCTTTTGTATTTCTCATAATCCCACTTACCGTCTGTATACCATTCATAATGGCCGATGTCATGCAGCAGCGCCGCTTTTGCAGCTAAATCAGGGTTGATGTCAGCCTTTACAGACAGCCTGAATGCATGATAAGCGCAGGCAATGGCATGTGCCACGCCGGAGCGCTGCAGATATTTTTGTGCAATTGGATGGGTGAAAACATCCATTAATGTAACCTTTCTCATGGAAACCCCTCCTTTAGATATTTTTAGAATCCTAACATAATTTCAAGAGAAACTCAATTGTTATGTCACATCATTGTTATACCCCAAAAGCAGGGTTTCAGTCAGTATATGCGGCTGTTCAACAACATGCGCGGGCAATTACCCTTTTTTATAAAAAAAAGAGCAGAAAATATCTGCTCTACAAAAACTCTTTTATATCATAAATGCGGCCATTTTCCGCGCCTGTTTCTAATAAAGAAAGCAGTGTGCCGGCAATAAAGGCCGGACTGCGAAGGCTTCCTGTTTCATTTAATTTCCGGAACCGTTCAATGTCGTGGAAATCCTTTTTCGATGAAGATCGGATGACAGCCTGCATCTCAGTATCCATAACACCTGGTGAGAAAGAAATCATGTTCACCGGCAGCTCTTCATCCCCTTGTTCAAATCCGAATGTCCTTGTAAACATGTCAAGGCCGGCTTTTGAACTGCAATACGCGCTCCATCCTTTATAGGGGTTTTTGGCTGCGCCTGACGTAATGTTGACAACCGTTTTTTTGCCGCTGTATAAAGCAAACCGTTTTGTAAACAGCTGACTCAAAAGCACGGGAGCAGTCAGGTTCAGCTGATAATGGCGCTGCAGCTCATCAAGAGACGCTTCGCCGGCGCGTTTGATTGGCGTTACCATTCCGGCGTTATTAATCAGGGTAATACCTGAATACCGATCTGGATTGATTGATGAGAGCAATGTTTCAAATTGCTGTTCAGCTTCTTCGAGATTGATGAGATCTATTTGATGCTGCGTCAGTTTTTCATGAAAGACGTCCGATTTCGTTCTGGATAAAGCATGGACTTCATGGCCCTTCTCTAAAGCCTGCAATGCAATGGCTTCACCCAATCCTTTTGACGCTCCTGTGATGATATAAAGTTCCATTGGAAACCTCCTCCTTCCGTTCCTATTGTACGTACCGCCTTTACTCAACACAAGCACGGGAGCCTACGCCTTTTTGTTCTCCTGCGCTGTCACTTTTGGGATGAGGAACACAATGCCTGCAATGCCGAGCAGGATCAGCACGACATAGATAATCGGAAGCAGAAGTGAAGATGTTTCTTGTTCTCCTTCTGTTTCCGTGGATGACGCCTTTGTGATTGGTTTTTCCGCGAAGGTAATTCCGAGCTGTTTCGATTGGGCCCTAATTGTGTTGGATTCCTCGGGATTCGTTGATGTAAACAAATCTTTTATCAGCTCGGCGTCTTTGTCCTCCGGCTTATCAAAAGTGATATCCTTCTGTTCCTCAGGCAATTCTGTTTTCTCTTCATAGTAGGTGTCTTCATGCAAATAATTCGTATCGATTTCAATGTCTTTTTTTTCATATTGGTTTGGCGCGACATCTGTATTTTCTTCGGTTTCGGCAGCGGCGGCAGAGGGTATGAAAAGGGAAAAGGAGAGCATACAAATCATGATCCCCTTTTCCATGCTGCGATTACGCTTCATACGTTTCATCGCTTTCTGCTGTTTTTTCTGCCATCAGCCGGATAATAAGCGGCAGAGCCGCGGCTATCACCGTAATGATCAGCAGAACCGATATTCCCATTGTAAACAAATGCCCAGTGCCGTACTGGATGTCGATATATACTTTCGATACCGGATCTTCAAAGGTAAAGTTCGGCATAATCAAATCAATAAGTGGTGCGACGTAGAATAAAATCATTGCCGCTGAAGCAACCCATCCAGGGATCGACCCGAATCTGAATGCCGCCCGGATGAAGGCAGAGCTTGCGACCAGCAATAGAATCGTAAACACTGACCACTTAATCGTCTGATCGTCCGGCAATGAATAAATATTCAAACCGAACAAGCTGATCATGAGTCCGACAAGGATATTCAGAATTCCGAATAGCGCTCCTTTAACGAGAAGCGGCGCGTTTTGGTAATATGAGCTAAAATAGCCGATTAACAGACTGCTGATCAATATAATGACAAGGATGACAACCGGCGGCACCGTCTGAATTTTCTCTTCTGGAACCTCTCCGCTGATTTTAAGCGGGTTCGCCAAGTAATCATATACATAGCCGTTGTTTTGCCCGTCTACTAATGTATTTCCCAGTATGCCGTAAACGTCACTGCGGATGAGCTTTGTGGAGGCCACATTTTTCCCCCAGTTGTTGTTTAAGGTATCAGCTTTCGTCTGAACATCATTAACGCTTTGCTGCATGTTCGTCGTGTAATCAATAATGCCTGACTGACGGTCAGATAATGAACCCATCATGTCTGACATTTGCAGCACTTCCTGGCCGACCGTATCTTGGACACTCAGCGCCATTGTGCCGGACAGCCCGTCGTTACTGAACGTCGCAGACTCCTGCGTTGCCCCCGTTACCAGCTGTTCTGACGCTTTTGCGGCACTATCAGAGATTTTCGTCAGCTCATCGAGAACACCTGCTTGAGAATCACGGATAAAACCGCTGTATTCGTCCGCAAATTTGGTCATGCCGTCGATAAAGCTGTTAATGTCTTCATCGGTTTGCATCGTGTTGTTTTTGAGAGCTTCCCAGCTGGCTGATTCTTCAGGCGAGAGAGCCAGTACGGATTTGACGTTGCCCTGCTGGCCTTCAATGGCATTGGTTTTTGCAGTGCTATCTATGGTTCCGGATAATACTAAATCATATACAGATAGATATTTATAGTATTTCATTAAATTAGATATATTTTTAGATTTAAGTGGCTTGGTAAAACCAAGTTGATTCTTTGATTCTAAATCATAGATAGTTTTATAAATACCCTCACTAAATACTTTTTCATGTTGTTGATTTAGTTCGTCTATTTCATCCTTAAGATCATCTATTTGACCATTCAATTCTTCGATCTTCTTATAGAGCTCTTCATTATGTTTATCTTCTTTTTCTTTCAATTCTTCTTCAATTTTCTTTATTCGCTCAGACGCTTTGCTGAGCTGTTCTTTTGCTTTTGCAATATCAGAAATGTCGTCGTTTCCTGGTTGATCTTCATTTCTAGGCTCAGTCGTGCCACCGTCGCCTCCTGAATCTCCGGTTCCGTCTTCATTTGCCAGCTGGATAAATTGAAGGGCTGAATCAGATGAAGCAGTCTGTTCTGCAGATGTACCCGTTTCAGTTTGTCCGCTGTCTGACGCACCATCAGAGGCACCGCCGTTCTGCTCCGGACCGTCTGTTCCCTGCTGCTGGTCTTGATCCTGAGTATCATCGTCCGTTTGTCCATCAGTCCCGGTATCACTGCTGTCATCATCGTTTCCGGTGTCTCCCTGTGTATCATCAGGGTTTGTGTTGTTTCCGTCATCAGGGTTGTCAGGGTTGTCAGGGTTGTCAGGGTTGTCAGGGTTGTCAGGGTTGTCAGGGTTGTCAGGGGACGGTTCGTCTGTTCCTGGATTTTCAGCTCCCGGGTCCTCTGGCGTCGGCTCCTCTTTTTCAGGTTCCTTTAGATTGTCTGAAATGTCCTTAATGTCAGCTGCGATGTTTTTCAGTTCTTCACGCTGTTTTTCCAGATCGATTTTCAGTTCTTCAGGATCTACTTCCTTCGGATCTTGATCATCAGTCTCAGGTTCATTCCCATCAGTGATTGGCTCACGCGCGTCAACGAGAAGCCCGTATACTTGATTTAGAACATTATCTCTATAATCCTTGATGAGATCACTCTGAATCTTCGCCATTCCCATTTCTTGCAATGGCACTTGATCCTGTCTTGCCTTTTTAGCATCATTCATCGCAAGACCAGCAATCCCAAGCTGTGTTTTTACTTGACTGATCCCTGTTGCCAATCCGCTCATGCGTTCGCTGAACTGATTCGCCTTTTGCTGAGCTTGAATGGCATCCAGACCTGTGTTGATTTGCTGCTGAGTCGAATCCTGGGCTGCCAAAAGCAGTTTTTTCTGATTTTCTTGATATTCTTTGTATCTTTCAACTGTATCAACGAATTCTTTCAGCGTGTTTTTGGCTTCCTCCGCTGTTGAAGCTTTTTCTTTGGTCGTGCCCTGCGCTTCATTCATTGATTTCTTCAGCTCATCGATTAAGTCTTTTTGCTGTTTGATTTCACCTGCTAAATCATTAGAGCTTGGTTTGTAAAAGTTGTACATGACATTCTGGAATTCAGATTCCTTATTGACGATTTTGTCAAATTCTCCTCTGATATTGTCCACTTTTTGCGAAACAAAGTTCCAGTATAAGGCCGACATTTTTTTGTTCATCGTCTTTTGGGCATCCTCAAGCTCACGCTGAACTTTTTCTTTGTTGACCGCATTCAGGTTATCTTGAATGCTGAATTCTAGCGTTGCTTTTTGGGGATGATCTTTATCATAGCTCAAAATGTTTTTTGAGAAGTCTGAGGGAATGTAGACGATCGCATCGTATTTCTTTGACGCGAGACCAGTCTCGGCCGCGCTTCGGTTTACAACCGTCCATGAATAATCGGGACGTTCCCCCAGAACGGCCGCTACTTCTTTGCCGAACTGGGCGGATTTGTCCTCTTCATCAGACTTCACCTCATCACTCAATACGCCTGTGTCTTCATTCACCACCGCGATTTGCCGCGTGGAATTGACTGCTTTTTTCGTCGGATCGTCTCCGATAAAGCGAAAAAATAAAACCGGCAGCAGTAAAATAATGACGACGGCGGATATTAACTTGATCAAGTTTTTTCGTTGTTCTGTCATCTAGCACTCTCCCTTTCAGCAGAACATAAAGGAATTTGAACTTTTTGCTCCTTCCCGTTTTCCACAACATATCCGAAGCCCGGCTGAATCTCAGGCTCCTGTCTTTGGTACGGGAGAGGAATGACATTTTGCTCAGATTTTTTCATCAGCAGAATCGCGTGGCGGATTTGCTTCATCTCTGTCGTCAAGGAGTCATAGCCTTTTGAGAATTCACTGTGGTTTCCGCCCGGGATAAAGCTGAAGCCAAGATGCGCGTATGATTTCATGAAGTTTGCCAGACGGTCTTGTATTCTTGTATCAATCGTCTGCTGGAATCTCGTAATCCCGTCAATCATCAGCACCACTTGTGAGAATCGCAGATTGTGCGCGTCTCCCTGGCGGACGGCTTCTACATACATGGCTTCTCTTGTTTTGAAAATGTCTTCTGCTGTTTCGATCCACTGCTCAATATCTTCTTTCGTTTCCAAGTATGATACATCTGATTCTTTCGCATATTGAGACAAGCCGCGATCAATCGAGTCAAACAAGCCGATCATTTCGGTTTCATCATCAATCAGATGTTCAAGCATGACTTTTAAGACGTTTGTTTTCCCGCGCTGGGTTTGGCCTAAAATCAGGCAGTGTTTATGCTTGCCCAAATCAAAATAGACTGGGCTGACTGTTTCTTCATGAAGCCCGATCGGTACAGATAAAGGCTTGCGTTCCAGCTTGAAGCGGAGAGAAAATTCTCTCGTCGACAGGCTTTCAGGCAGCATCGGAATCGGTGCCGGCTGCTCCATTGAAGCAAAGCGCTCCTGAAGCTTCTGAACGTCTGATTTCAGTCCGTTGAACATGCTGATATCATCGTCCGCGTCAACTGGCAGGAACATTTGTGCGAAATAAAGCTCTTCCTTTTGAATGATGACGCGCCCCGGAATCGGTTCAAGATTGAATTTTGGCCGTCCGTAAATAGAATATCCCTCAGATTGATCCATGAGATAATGGACAACCTTTGTTTTCAGGTTATTTAACAATGATTGGCGGACAGCATTAACACGCGTTGCCGTCAGCATGAAGTAGATCCCTAAGCTCTGTCCGTCTCTGGAAAGCTGGACAAATTCCGATTCAAGCTCATGCATCTCATCCTTGACGATGTCAAAGTTGTCAATGGTGATGAAAATGAACGGAAGCTCTTCTTCGCTAAGCGCATTGTACATTTTGATGTGGCTGATTTCTTTTTCCCTGAACAGACGTTTACGTCGGTCAATTTCTTCTTTAATTCGAATCATGAACTTTTCAATTTTTCTTGACTGGTCCATCAGGAAGTAATCCGCGGTATGCGGAAGCTTCGCTAATGGCAGAAGCGTTCCGTTTCCGAAATCAAAAATATAGACATGAAGCTCTTCAGGTGTGTACACATCCGCAAAGCTCATCAGGAACGTTGCGGCTGCAATTGATTTTCCGTAGCCGGAAGATCCGAATATGCCGATATTTCCGTCGTCCATCATCTTATAAGCAATCGGCTCCTGTCTTTGCAGATCAGGTTCGTCGACATAAGCGAAATGGAAATGGTCTTTTTCGTCTGAAGGGAAGAGAGTGCGCGGGATACGTTCCGCGAGCGGCGGCAGCCAAGGGCTTGGCAGCTTCTCAATTCCCATATCATCTTGAATGCGTTCAATTTCGTCAACGACAGCTTCGATTTCTGTTTGAACGTCTTTTTTCGCGATATCCTCAGTATCAACTTCAGAAAGCGGGATCAGGCCCGTATCTGTGACGATCGCGATTTCATCCTCTGTTCCGTAGACTTCCTCTAAGTAAGGCGCCCCGCTCCAAGCGGATTGGAACAGCTCATACACTTCATTGTTGCCGACCTGCAAATAACCGCGCCCTGTCACGGTAATGTTTGCGGCATCGCTGTTTTTCAAAATTTCTTTACTGTCGGTGGCATCCTGAACCTTCAGCGCTACTTTAAAGCGCGAGTTACTCCAGATCTGGTCGTCGATGATGCCGCCCGGCTTCTGTGTCGCCAAAATCAAATGAACGCCGAGGCTTCGGCCGATACGTGCGGCACTGACAAGCTCCCTGATAAAATCAGGCTCCTCGCTTTTCAGCTCGGCGAACTCATCAGAAATTAAGAACAAGTGAGGCATCGCCACTTCTGCTTTGCCCTGCTTGTACAGCTTTGTATAGTCATTGATGTGATTGACTTGATATTGGTCAAACAGGCGCTGCCTTTTTTTCAGCTCGCTTTTAATGGAAGCAAGCGCACGCATACTGAAGTTTTTGCTGCCTTCAATATTTGTGATCGTGCCGAGCAGGTGGGGAATATTGCGAAACGGCTGCGCCATCCCTCCGCCCTTATAGTCAATTAATAAGAAAGCTGCTTCATGCGGGTGAAAATGCACCGCAAGTGACAAAATATAGGTCTGGAGAAATTCACTTTTCCCTGACCCCGTTGTCCCCGCAAGCAACCCGTGCGGCCCGTGGGCTTTCTCATGAAGGTTCAGATACACAATGTCATCTTTCCCTTTATAGCCGATCGGCACTGAGAGTGACTTTGACGATTCACTAGTCAGCCATCTTTGCTGAATGCCGATTTCTTTTACTTCCTTCGCATGGAAAAGCTCCAGGAACGATACCGTTTCCGGAATGGAATTCGTAATGCCGACCTGGTGATTCAGCGTCCGCAGCGTGCGTGAGAACCGTTCGTTGTCCCCGCGCTGATGATGATCGAGGCGGAACGGAATTCGCACCGCTTTTTTCTTCTGTATTAAAATGTCGCCTTCATTCTCATTGATGTAGCGGACAAGAGTCGTAATGTTTTCTGACAAGCTTTCCTTTGTTTCAGCAGCTACAATTGTAGAGATGCCCAGATGCTCATGCTGCCCTTCTAAATATTCGAGAATGACATGCTCTGAGATCAGCTGCTGATTCGTGATGACAAATACAAAATGCGGTTTGAACTGCAGTTTTTCTTTGTCATCTTCGAGATCGCGCTCTCTGATCAATTCGTAAAGCGAAGACAGGAGCTGGTCTCGGGTTTGCTCATTATATATAAAACCTTTCGCATAAATATGGGGCATTTGAAATTGCGGTAGCCACTTCATCCACTCCCAATCTTTATACTCTTCTTCATGAAAAATAAAAACGAAACGCAGATCGTGATAGCTGTTAAAGAACGACAGCTGTCCGATCAGCTGGTGAATCTCATTCTTTACAATTTGCGATTTACCGACAAGCCCCATCGGACCTTCCGCCAAATCGACCGTAACCGGCGCATTGCGGATGTCTTTATAGACACGCTGCATGTGCTGCGATTTCTCCATGAGATCATCGATATCACGATTCGCCAAGTCTCCGCCGCTCATATTGATTTCATAGGTTGAAGGAACTGTTCCCGTCCCAAGCCGCAGCTGGAGATAATCCTTGCTTTCAAGTGATTTTTCCCAAATCCGGTCGCTGATTTCACTTGTTAAGTATTTCATTTGTTCAAACGAAGGGAAATGAAATTCAAGCACCTGCTTTTGCTTTTCAGCAAGCTCCTGAAGCTCTTTCCGCTTATTGTCTAAGTAAAGCTTATACACGCGCTCCCGTTTTTCCTCACGTTTTTTTCGCTGGTTTTTATCCCGGAAATATTGCACTGTCGAGGTAATGAGGGTCATCATAAACATCGCGAGAGACACGAGTATGAATATGCCGCGCGGCTGAATGATGGCGACAACGCCCATCACGATCAGCATCACTAGCGGCGGCAGGATGACGAGCCACAGCCCTCTGTTGGTTTGATCGCTCTCCTGAGAGGGAAAACTGAAGGACACGCGGTCTTCTGGCAGGTCGTACACCATACGCGGCGTTCTTCTGTACTGCGGATATTTTTTCTGCATCTCTGTGGTCGGTTTGACCGTTTCTGTTAATGCTGTTTTAAACGGGGCAAAATGTACAATTTCTAAAAGGTCTTGTTCTGTCACTCTCATTTGCGTGAAGTTCCAGAAGATTTCATCCCCCGGCTGCAGCCGTGTATTGTCGATGACCTTCTCCCCGTTCAAGAAGACCGTCCCGCTTTCAGGACGAACCGACCAGCTTTCGCCGACATGAAGCAAAGAAAACGTGCTTTGTTCTGCAAAAGCAAAATCTTGCGGATTCAGATAAATATCTGCATTCGTTTTTTCTGACGAGCATATGATTTCATCACGATTCCCCGTAAAATAAACGGATTTTTCAGGCTCACTGCACGTCAAAACGAAGCGTATATCCTGCTGATCCGTTTGGAGAGAAAATGATGTATCCGGCTCAATCGTTCCGAGACAATCATTTCCCAGGAAAACTTCGTATCGGCCGCCGGATTCCTTTCTTTGAAGAGAAATCACTCCGCTCGCAAACGGAATGGTGCCGATCGTAACGGAATCCTTCACATCAGGCCCTATGGTCACCGGATGGGACGACGGGAGGTCAGACAGTTTCAGTTTTTGAACGTTATTTTGGTAAAAAACCCATAATAGACTCAAATGGCGAACCCCCTAACGGCCAAATGACAGCATGCGATGACCTGCGCTTTATGTCTCACGTTATTTGTCATCTTTTTTCTCATCTTTCTTTTCTGTTTCTTTTTTCTCTTGTTCTTCTTTTTTCTTCTGTTCTTCTTTTTTCGCTTTTTCCTCGGCTGCGGCTTTTTCTTCTGCCGCTTTCTCTTCAGCTTGCTGTTTTTCTTCGTCTGTTTGTTCTTCGGCAGTTTGGCTGGTTGCATCAGTTCCTGATGTGTCAGATAACTCTTCTTCTTTTTGTTCCTTTATTTGTTTTCTTATTTGTTCGATCTCGCTCTGTACAGAGTCTAATTCTTTTTGCTTTTCATCATCTTTCATACTTTCATCTGCTAATATCTCAGCCTTATATCTGATCAGACCCAATCCAATATACGGATTATATTCAAGCTTTCTTCCAATGCTAATGGCTTCTTTATTGTTGCCTCTTCCTATGTCTATCCAATAAAGGAAGTGCTGCGGATCTGATTGCAGTGTGACCAAATTATTTTCTACTTTTTTCTTTTCATTACTATCTATACTTTCAACCTCAACATAAGACGTCGCCAGCTGATACTGCACCGATTCAGGCAGGCTTTCGGCGTCGTACTTGGACAGTGTGCTGATGACTTCACTGTACTGCTTGTTTAGGAAAGCGCGGTTGCTGTCCACTATCGCCTGATGCTTTGGCTGCGCGAAAAATAAGGCGTACATCGAATAAATAAGGGTAGGCACAAGCAAAACAATGAGCCCCAGGCCGATGTATCGCTGGATGTTCCACTTCTTTCTCGGGATATGTATGTATGTTTTCGCTTTGGCTTCGAGCTCATCGATATGTGTTTGAATCAGCTCGAGCAGGTCATCATAGGACGCCGCATCCAATATCGCCTTAGCCTCTGCGGAGAACGTCAGCGTTTCATTGAATTTCAGATAGTCTTCAAACGAAAAAGCGCCGTCAACTGCTAAAGCCGCTGTCGCTTTCAGTTCCCGCCACACTCTTTCCTCATCATGCTCGTAAGGAGGAATGCTTTCTTTTACTCCATAATGAAGAAAATAAGGCGTTAAGCCTTTATCAAATACAATGTTTTCAGGAGCGACAATCAAATTCAGCCTCGACAAATTGTGCTGCTGTACAGCTTGGACAAGCTGATAGGCAAACTGCCATTTGCTTTTTTTATCTTTAGCTTTCATGAAGCGGAATGCTTTAAAGGAGGGAGGAGGTTGGATTGTGATGATCACTTCATCATCCGTCACATCGATCTCTTTATGAATAAATGGATTTACATCTTTGATCACGTTGGCTTCGAGACCGTCCAGAAGCTTTATTTTTTCCCGCTGAAAGGTAAATGTATAGCCGGCATCTGTTTTCTCAGCAACGGCTTCTAATTGATTTTCTAAATATGATTTTTGTTTATCCGACATTCAACCAGATCCTTTCATAATATCTCAAGCCGGTCTCCGTTTGTAATGCCGCAATCAGACAGCTTGCATTCTCCGGAAAACACCGTATCCTTATTAACCACTCTGATCCAGTGCCCTTCGCGCGGAGGTATAGCTACGCTCTGAGCCTGCCAAGCAATATCAATTACTTTTTTCACCGGGTGGTAATCTGACAATCTGAGATCAAAGACATTGCCGTTATAATGTTTCAAATCTATTGTAATATCAATATACATATTAGGATCACCCTTACATAGAAAGAGCGCCGTCTTCTCGTGAATCAGGCGCTCCTTCCCTTTCATACTGTTATCCGCGGATTTGATTTGCGATGTCTTGGTCAGTAGACTCAAGTGTATTTGCTGTTTGATCAAGCTGCTGATTCACATCTTGAAGCAAATCTGACATTTTGATAAATGAAGGTTTGAGCTGCTCGTATTGATCTGCGAACGCTTCGCTAGAAGCACCTTCCCACATGCTTTTCAAATCAGAGATCATTCGGTTTAAACGATCAACCTGATTTAATACTTCTTGGCTTTCGACGCCGTATTGCTTCGCCATCGCTCTTAGCTCTTCGGGTGTGACACGAATTAATCCTGCCATATTCCTCATTACCTCCTGTGCCATCAGCCTAAATATGGGCTAATTCACTTATTTTTAGAACGTCATTATTATAAAAACAGTTTTTCGGCACAGTCAAACAAATATGTTTTAATTTTACAAAATGAGTCCAATGGTTTATCCCAAATCACTAAAAAATGACATATATTGTTAAACACGTAGGTTTATTTTCTTAATCTTCTCTTCATCCTCCGAATAATCCAAAAGACCCAAATGATTCTCCAACTCCCAAAAAAAACCTTTCAGAAAATTTGATGCTACAGCACCATTTCTGAAAGGTTCTGTTTTTTCTTTCCTTAATCAGTCTCTCCCCGATGACTATCTTGGAAGAATAAAAGGATAAGCTTTCGTATCATATAAGGCATACAACTGTACTGTAAAAAGAACGATTACGCCGCTATTCATATATAAAACGTTTCTCTCAATATACCATGTCATTGTTTTTGACTTCCGCTCTTTGTTGTTGATTTTCACAAACAACAACAATCATAATATAAGGAAGGGGATGAGATGTCAAAGAGAAATCAAGCATAAAGTAGGGATATTTATGACCATGCCGAATGATCCGTTTAAATACAGTTTTGACAGACTTGAAGATGTGGCTGATCATATCAGCGATGTCCTGCGGTGCCCGATCACCATAGAGGATGTCAACCACAAGCTGCTTGCCTACAGCACACACAGTGACTGCACAGATCCTGCCCGGACATCTACAATCATTGGCAGAAGAGTGCCGGAGAAGGTCATTAACAAGCTGTGGAAAGACGGGACGATTCCAGCGCTTTTAAAAACGGACCAGCCGATCAGAGTAAAGCAAATAGATGAAGTCGGACTAAGCAATCGCGTCGCCATTTCCATTTGGAAAAACAACCAAGTGCTTGGGTTCATATGGGCGCTTGAGATTCAAAAAACATTGTCTGACGATGATATGATGACATTGCAAATGGCGGCCAAAGCAGTGAGAAATAAGCTTCTCAAACTCCAAATCAGAAAAACGAAAAATGAAGAACGTAGCCAAGAGTTTTTCTGGAAAATGCTTACTGGACACATTCATCAGGAGCATGACATGGCGGATGGGTTTCACAAGCTTGGAATGGTCGCCCCTTCTGAGTTTTCCGTGATGATCATCCGGATAAACGGTGAGCTGACTGAAAAAATCGAGCAGCAGCTGCAATATTTGCAGGAAACGACCCAGCAGGTTCACGTGCTGCTGACGACCGTAGATTCCAATGAACTCATTATCTTAACCGCACCCAAAACAGATCACCCGTTTCAAGATTTAAAGCAATTCGCTTTAAGTACGCAAAAACAGCTGAAAGAACGTTATAAAATAGAAGACGTTTCAATCGCTTTTGGCGGAATATACAATTCTATTTCTTTTGTCTCCCGCTCCTATCAGGAGGCATTATCCGCCTTAAAAGCGAAGGAACGGTTCGCAGAAGAGACAAAACATCTTTTCAGCTTTTCTGAATTAGGCATTTATCAATACTTGGATGTCTTAGATGAAAAACGGCGGCAGACGGAATATTTTAATTATTCGCTTTCCAAGCTGGAACAGTATGACCGGGATCACCAGTCTAATATGGTAGAAACGCTAGAGTGTTTTATTGAAGCTGACAGCAACGTGAATACAGCCTCCAAGGTGTTAAATATACATGTTAATACGTTGAATTACCGCCTCAAGCGTATCAGCCAGATCGCTGAAATCGATTTAAAAAACATCAATCAAAAATTCTCCATCTATTTGGATATCAAGCTTCGGCACATGGATTTGTGAAATTTCACAAATCCATGTTTTTTTATTTTCTTATTCAAACAAAGAATTTTCTAAAAAATGAAGCTACACTAAAAACATCACAGATACAGGAGGAGACAGATATGATCATAGGGGTTCCAAAAGAGATAAAAAACAATGAAAACCGCGTCGCACTAACACCCGGAGGCGTTTCTCAGCTCATTTCAAACGGCCACCGAGTGCTGGTTGAAACAGGCGCGGGCCTTGGAAGCGGATTTGAAAATGAAGCCTATGTGTCAGCAGGAGCGGAAATCATTGCTGATCCGAAACAGGTATGGGACGCCGAAATGGTCATGAAGGTAAAAGAACCGCTGCCGAAAGAATATGTCTACTTCCGCAAAGGACTTGTGCTGTTTACGTACCTCCATTTAGCGGCTGAGCCTCAGCTTGCACAAGCGTTGAAGGATAAAGGGGTCACGGCCATCGCCTATGAAACGGTTAGCGACGGCCGGACATTGCCGCTTCTGACGCCAATGTCAGAGGTTGCAGGCCGAATGGCAGCACAAATCGGAGCCCAATTCTTAGAGAAGCCTAAAGGCGGAAAAGGCATTCTGCTTGCCGGAGTGCCAGGCGTTTCCCGCGGAAAAGTAACGATTATCGGAGGAGGCGTTGTCGGCACAAACGCGGCGAAAATGGCTGTCGGCCTCGGTGCGGACGTGACCATCATCGACTTAAACGCAGACCGCCTGCGCCAGCTTGACGACATTTTCGGCCATCAGATTAAAACGTTAATTTCTAATCCGGTCAATATTGCAGATGCTGTGGCAGAAGCGGATCTTCTCATTTGCGCGGTCTTGATTCCGGGAGCTAAAGCTCCGACTCTTGTCACAGAGGAAATGGTAAAACAAATGAACCCTGGTTCAGTAATTGTCGATGTGGCGATCGACCAGGGCGGCATCGTGGAAACTGTCGACCATATTACTACACATGATCAGCCGACGTATGAAAAACACGGCGTTGTCCATTACGCTGTGGCGAACATGCCGGGCGCTGTCCCTCGTACATCAACAATCGCCCTGACTAATGTTACTGTTCCATACGCGCTGCAAATCGCTAACAAAGGGGCTGCAAAAGCGCTCACAGACAATGCGGCACTGAGAGCCGGCTTAAACACAGCAAACGGACACGTGACCTATGAGGCTGTGGCAAAGGATTTAGGATATGAGTATGTTCCTGCCGAAAAAGCTTTACAGGATGAGTCGTCTGTGGCGGGTGCTTAATTGACAATGAGCTTGCAGAAAGATTTCTGCAGGCTTTTTTTATCTTTTCAAAGGAAAAAAGAAACCATTTCACGAACTATGACTATGAAGTTGATCATAAAGGAGGATTCATATGGCTGTTCAGCAATATGGGGTGTTAAAAGGCATTGTCTTAGACATGAAGCGTGAAACCGATGATGACAGTCCTCATTTCCAAGTCAAAGTGCTCGGTGAAGAGAATACGTATTACAGGTGCGCCATCAATGTGATGTCCAGTTCTGAGGAATCTGAAGTATTGTATTTGGCTGACGATCAGTTTGATTCAAGCTCGATTACCATTCTTCCGAACATGCCGTATGGATATACAAAGATCAATGAGGCAAACCGTGAAGTGGCGCTGGATTATGTGCGGGGCAATTTGTTTGACCCGGGGAAAATGAAGCCTTTGCCTCATGAAATCACCGGCCCTGATAATGATTTAAATGATTTTATTGAAACGTATATGAAGAAAGCGAAAGAAGAGAAAGCACCGGTTTATATATTCGGCTCAAAATTTGGGCCGGAACAGGCTGCTGATAAAATATTCGGTTTTACTCCGACCAACGGCATGCACAACATCCATATGAATCAAGGAAACGCAATGGATACCCGCTGGAAAAAAGACAACGGCTCGTGGCATGACGGAGGCATTCTGATTCAATTTGGCGATCAGTGGGCAGCTGTGTTTTTAGCGTTTTTATCCCAATCGTGGTGTACGGATGAAAACGGAAACCCGGTCAGAGATTGTGATCATACCCAAACGTCTGCGTAAGATAGAAAAAGAGACTGCGGCGCGCAGTCTCTTCAGAAGATGGTTGACAAAATCCTAAAGCGTTTTAAAAACCTTTAGGATTTTGTCATCTTTTCAGCGTGATTGAAAACCCTTGAAGTCTAGGAAAGGTGAGCATTGGAGCGGAGCGAATACTAATTCGTGAGCACCAACGCGCAGACTTGACAACGAATGCGAGGGTTTATCGACACGCTGAAGAGACTGCGGCGAGCAGTCTCTTTTTTATGCGATCATACATTTTCAACAGGCTTTAGGCTGTTTGGCCTCATATCGCTCCAATGCGATTGGATATAGTCCAGACAAGCTTCACGCCCTTTTTGCTCATGAACGACTGTCCAGCCGCTCGGTACATCTATAAATCCGGGCCATAGGGAATACTGGCCCTCTTCATTGACCAGCACCAAATATGTGCCATCCGCATTTTCAAAAGGATTTGCCATCTATTGCTTCCCCCTTATTTATTCATCTCTTCCAGTTTGACTGCGAGAACCTTGCCGATGAGAGCAAGCGGCTCCGGCTGACAAAGATCTTTATGACGGCAGTCGATATCAATTTGTTCAATTTGTCCGTGAATATAAGGCTTCCACGAATCAGGTTCAATCGGATCAAACCATTCAGGAATGATTGTTGATCGGAAAAACAAGATATTTCCCCGGAAGGTTTTCGGCTTATATGAGCCTAAAATGCCGACAGAATTAACATACGTATTCTTCAGATTTAAAATGACCGATTCATCCAGGCTCGCAAGCGCGCTGCCGTCACGGCGAAGAATCTCAATCGCCGTTTCAAAATCAAGCGGTTTGTCCCCTAAGCTGTCTGGATCATACCCGCCTAACGCCAGAAGGGCAATAAGCGCTTCCTCATCATCCGGGGCCTCTTTTATAGGAAGGAAGTGGTTCGGATAGGCGTCCAGCATGACCACAAGGGATACTTCTTCTCCTTGATGTTGCAGCTGGGTGGCCATCGCTTGAACGACATTTCCGCCCAGAGACCAGCCTAGCAGATGGTACGGGCCTTTCGGCTGGATTGTTCTGATTTGTTCAATGTAATCGGCAGCCATGTCATCAAGTGTTTTGGGGAGCTCATCCCGCTGTCCGATTCCCCGTGCCTGCAAGCCGTAGATCGGATAATCTGTTCCTATATTTGTCATCAAACCGGCATAGCACCAGCTGAGACCGCCTGCCGGATGCACACAGAATAAAGGAGGCTTGTCTCCGCTTGTTCGGAGCGGCAGCAAAACATCGAGTGCGCTTTGGCTTGAACCCATTTCAAGTCTTTCAGCAAGCCCGGCAACAGTCGGCGCTTCGAATAGGATGCCGATGCTGAGTTCAACGCCGAGCGCTTCACGAATGCGGCTCATCAGCTGAACAGCAAGCAAGGAATGCCCGCCTAAATCAAAGAAACGGTCATCAATGCCGACACGAGGCAAATGAAGCACCTCCATAAACAGGTCACAGAGGATTTCTTCCTGCGGCGTTCTCGGTCCGCGTCCTGTCACTGCCGCTGCAAAATCCGGAGCTGGCAGCGCTTTACGATCAAGCTTTCCATTCGGTGTCAGCGGCAATTCTTTCATCATCACAAAGGCAGAAGGCACCATGTAATCCGGCAGCCTCTCAGCAGCATATTTGCGCAGCTCCGCCGTTTCAAACGTTTCTGAGGAAGAAGGTATGATATAAGCTGCCAACCGTTTATCTCCCGGCTGATCCTCACGAACGATCACTGCCGCATCTTCAAGCTGCGGATGCTGAACAAGCGCGGCTTCAATTTCTCCCAATTCAATCCGGAAGCCTCGAATTTTCACTTGGTGATCGGCACGGCCGACATAGTCAAGAGAGCCGTCAGCGCGAAGGCGGGCCACATCCCCAGTGCGGTACATCCGGGTGCCTGGAGGACCGAACGGATCAGCTATGAAGCGTTCTGCTGTCAATCCAGCCCGGCCTAAATAGCCCCGTGCCAACCCCGCTCCCGATACATACAGCTCTCCGGCAACACCCGGCGGAACCGGCTGCAGGCGCTCATCCAGCACATAAACACCAAGATCGGGAATGCCGCAGCCGATCAAGCTGTTTGCCCGTAAAGCTGCAATGCTTCGGTCTAATTCGATATAGCTCACATGCACGGTTGTTTCTGTAATACCGTACATATTGATCAGCTGCGGTCTATTTTCAGGGTGGCGGTTATACCAATCCTCTAGACGGCTGAGTTCAAGCGCTTCCCCGCCAAAAATGACATAGCGCAGGCTGAGCGCCTGTCCGAGATCCGGCTGCTCCCGTTCCGCTTGCATCAACTGATAGAAAGCGGACGGTGTCTGATTCAGAACGGTCACACCCTCTTTTACCAGCAGGCGCAGAAACGCTTCTGGCGATCTGCTGACGTGATGAGGCACGATGACAAGACGTCCGCCATGCAGCAGAGGACCCCAAATCTCCCACACTGAAAAGTCAAACGCATAGGAATGAAACATAGTCCAGATATCGTCTGAGCTGAAATGGAACCAGTGATCAGTCGCTGCAAATAAACGCGTTACGTTTTGGTGAGGAATCATCACACCTTTTGGAACGCCTGTTGAGCCTGATGTATAAATGACATACGCCGTATTCAAAGGAGAAAGCGGCTGAATCCGATCCGTATTATCCGGATTATCAGCTGGGTATGTGTTTAGTTTCTTTTCCAGTTCGAGATCATCCAGCACAATTTTCGGCACGTTTTCCGCTGGAGGAATGCTTTCTGCAGCTTTTGTGTTCGTCATGATAAACGCAGGCTGCGCATCTTTCAGCATAAAAGCGATTCGGTCAGCCGGATAGTCCGGATCGAGAGGCAGATAAGCCGCGCCGGCTTTCAGCACCGCCAATAGCCCGACAGCCATTTCCAATGACCGAGGAAGTGCCAAGGCCACAAATTGCTCCGGTCCGACGCCTTCACTGATCAGCATTCGGGCAAGCCGATTTGCTCTTTCATTCAGCTCTGCATAGCTCAGTGACTGATCTTCATAAACAACGGCAATGGCATCAGGACTTAAAGCAGCCTGCTTCTCAAACTGCTCCGGCAAACATGCGTGCGGAATCTTATCAGATACACTTTGCCAATCTGCCGCTATGCTCATGCGTTCCTCCGATGCAAGAATGTCCAGATTTCCGATTTGCTGGTCAGGATCAGACTCGGCAGCCTCCAGCAGGCGCATCAGACGGTCAGCAAGAGCCTGAGCAGTTTCCCGCTTGAAAAGATCAGTGCTGTACTCAAGCAATCCTTCCAATCCGTTTGGAGTACCGTCAGCAAGACGGTTTTCACTCATTTCCAGCGTCAGATCAAACTTGGCGGAACCAACGCTGTGGATCCGCAGGCTGCTTTCCATGTCAGGAAGATGAAGTTCAGCGTCGGGTGTGTTTTGGAACGCGAGCATGATTTGGAATAAAGGATGCGTCGCACGCGAGCGAGCCGGATTCAGCACCTCTACGAGTCTCTCAAACGGCAGATCCTGATTTTCATAGGCTGCCAGATTCACTTCCCGCACTCGGTCAAGAAGTTCACGGAAGCTTGGGTCACCGGACGTATCGGTTCTGAGCACCAATGTATTGATAAACAGACCCACAAGATCGCCTAGCGCATCATCATTCCGCCCCGCGATCGGACTGCCGATCGGAATATCAGTTCCCGCTCCAAGTCTTGTCAATAAAGCGGCGAGACCGGATTGAAGGACCATAAACAGGCTTACCCTATTTGCGCGAGCCAGCTCCTGTAATCGCTTGTGAAGCTCAGGCTCAATGCGGAAATGAATCGTACCCCCATCATGACTCGGTTCAGCCGGACGTGAATAATCGGTCGGCAGTTCAAGCTGATCAGGCAGATTCTTCAAGGTTTCTTTCCAGAAAGCAAGCTGTCCGGCAATCAAACTATTTGGATCATCACCGCTTCCAAGCAGTTCCTGCTGCCAAAGCGCATAGTCTGCATACTGCACAGCAAGAGACGCCCATTCGGGAGCTCCTCCGTGACTGCGAGCCGCATAAGCCGCCCCAAGGTCGCGGGTCAGCGGCGTCAATGACCAGCCGTCCCCGACAATATGATGTACGAGGAGAAGCAGCACGTACTCATCAGGACCGATGATAAATAGCTCGGCACGAAAAGCGGGTTCAGCTGCCAGATCAAAGCTGTAGCGCACAGCTTCAGCAAGCCGTTCAGAAAGCTCCTTTTCAGCAATTTCAGTAACATGTAAATCAGGCCGTGCTTGATCAGCGTCTAAAATATGCTGATATGACGTCCCCTGTGTTTCCGGGAAGATCGTCCGAAGGCTTTCATGGCGGCAAACGAGATCATAAAGTGCCGTTTGCAGCACTCCTTGGTCCAGTTCACCCGACAGACGGACAGCAACCGGAATATTATAAGTAGGGCTCGGCCCTTCAAGACAATGGAGAAACCATAACCGGCGCTGAGCAAAAGAAAGCGGAATCCTTTCAGGACGCTCAGCTCTCTGCAAGGCGGGACGTGCACTCTGTGCCTGATCAAGATGGGCAGCGAGTCCGGCTACTGTCGGTTCGTCAAAGAGCTTGGCGATACCGAGTTCGGCTCCCATTACCTCGCGAATGCGGCTCATCAGACGGGCTGCAAGAAGAGAGTGACCGCCCAGCTCGAAGAAACTGTCATCGATGCCGACGCGTGCCAAACCGAGAACCTCGGCAAACAGGTCACACAATATCTCTTCCTGAGGAGTCCGCGGCCCCCGTTCGCTGACAGAAGTGCTAAAATCAGGTGCCGGCAGTGCTTTTCGATCGAGCTTTCCATTAGGTGTTAATGGCAGTTCGTCCATCTCTACAAATGCCGCAGGCACCATATAATCAGGAAGATCGGCACCCACATAACGGCGAAGCTCGGCAATATCAATAGCTGAAGCAGTGACTATATATGCCACCAATCGTTTGTCTCCCGGCTGATCTTCCCGAACGACTACCGCGGCTTGTTCAATGTCAGGATGCTTGGCAAGCACGGCATCAATTTCTCCAAGTTCAATTCGGAATCCGCGAATTTTGATTTGATGATCCGCCCGCCCGATATAATCCAAAGACCCATCAGCGCGCCAGCGGGCCTGGTCTCCTGTTCGATACATCCGGGTCCCCGGCGGTCCGTATGGATCTGCAACAAAACGCTCAGCCGTTAAATCAGGACGGCGGAAATAACCTCTAGCCAAGCCGGTTCCTGCGATATAAAGCTCTCCGACAACTCCCGGCGGCACCGGCTGCAAACCGTGATCAAGCACATACACCTGCGTATTCCAAATCGGTTTGCCAATCGGCGGAACGCCCTTCAGCCCTTCTTCAAGAAAAGCTGCTGCAGACCAAATCGTTGTTTCAGTCGGACCGTATAAATTCGTGACTGGACAATGAAGCTCATGAAGCGCCTGCAAAAGACCGCTCGGCAGCGCCTCTCCTCCGACAAGCACTCTGAGCCCCCGAAGTTTCTCAGCTTCATTCGTGACCAAAGCATGCCATAATGTCGGTGTCGCCTGCATGATATTGATATCGAAATATTCAATCATTTGAGCTAATGCCTGTGGCTCACGGATCGTTTCTTTCTTGGCGATCACGATTTGCGCCCCGCTGATCAGCGGAAGATATAACTCCAATGCTGAAATATCAAAAGCGACAGTCGTAACAGCCAACAGCCTATCTTCTTCTCCCAGAGAAAATGTCTCCTGCATGGACAGCAGAAAATTGCTTAAGCTTTTTAGTGTAACAACGACACCCTTCGGCCTTCCCGTTGATCCCGAGGTATAAATGATATACGCAGGATGGGCTAGAGAAACCGATACATTCGGATTGTCAGGCGAATAGCGTTTTACAACCTCCTGTGTAACAGCCTGATCAAGCACAAGCTGCGGTACTGCCAGATTATCAGGAAGACGGGCTGCTATTTCCATAGTCGTTATGATGCATGATGGATTTGCATCCTCGAGCATGTAAGAAATTCGGTCGCCCGGAAACTCCGGATCAAGCGGAAGATACGCCGCACCAGTTTTTAATACAGCAAGCATCGAAACCACCATCTCTGGAGAACGCGGCAGCGCCAAAGCGACAAATTGCTCCGGACCAAGCCCTTTTTCGATCAACAAATGCGCGAGGCGGTTTGCCTTTTCATTCAGCTCTTGATAGTTTACTTGAACGTCATCACATATGAGAGCGATACGTTCAGGCGTAAGGATTGCCTGCTTCTCAAACATGTCCTGAAGGCTGAGCAGGTTCTCAGCCTTTGCTGTCTCATTCCATTCACGAATGACTTGTTCTTTCTCCTGTGGCAACAGAAGCTCCATTTGCCCAATCAGCATGTCCTCCCCGGCTGAAGCCGTTTGCAGCAGCTGTAAGATCCGCTGCTGATGAAGCTTAATATCAGACTCGCTGTATACCTCAGGATTCGCGTCTACATCAATTCGCAGCCCACTGCCATCCGTTCTGTCATATACATTGATTGATAGATCATCAACAGGACCGGCTGAAAGATTATGCGTTGTGCCCCGGGCCCCGGCAAAGTCGAGACCATAATCAAACGGCATGAGATTGATTTGAGGGCCAAATAATCTATGGTTTTCTCCTATCAATTTCAGATCGCGTCGAAGCTCTTCATGGCGATACTTATGATGACGCCGAATACTGCGGATTTCCCGGGAAATTTGCTGAATAAGTTCAGAAAAGCTCATCGAAGAGCTTACAGACAGCCGGAGTGGGAGAAGGTTCATTACCATGGCCGGCACATTCAGTGATGCTGACCCTATTCGTCCCATCATGGGCAGACCGAGCACAACATCCTCAGACCCTGTTATGCGGTGTACATAAACAGCTGACACCGCAATCACGACTTCATGCCAGCTTCCTGAGAAATAGCGTGCCGATTCTTTTAGCGCGCTCACATCAGATAGTGGCAGATACGCCGTCTGACGAAGAAAACTGTTGGATGTTCTTGGCGCCCTGTCTGCCAAACTCACAACTTCAGGTCCATCAGCAAAACGATCCAGCCAGAATTGGCGATCCTTCTCATACTGTTCTGATGTGCGATAATCTGTATCCTCCTCCAAAATAGCCTGTAGCGATCCAAAGGGACGCGCTGTAGCTGATTGTCCTTTCATAAGTGCGGCATACGTACTTGCCACACGCTGGGCAATCAGGGAAAAACCGAAGCCGTCAATCGCAATATGGTGAATGCGCTGATACCAAAAGAAACGATCAGGACCGGCTATAAACAGAGCTTCATTGAACAAAGGGTCATATCCTAAATCGACCGGCTTTGCCAAATCTGCCTTCATCCAGTTTAACGCTGTTTTTTCCGGATCAGGCTCAGAGCTGACATCAATGACGTGCAGCTGTACATCCGGAGACGGGTTTATCATCTGCCAAGGCCCGTCCATATTTTCACCGAAGCGGACATGCAGCGATTCCGCTTCCTTTATCACATGCCGCAAAGCTTCTTCAAAAAGAGCAATATTGATTGGTCCATTGATTTCTATATATTCCGCTGTATTGTAGATTGGATTGTCCGGATCAAGCTGCTGAGCAAACCATATGCCGGTTTGCGCTCCGGTCAAAGAATATTGAAGGTCTTTTGTATCAGGCATCCGTTTGTTTACCCTCCTTTTATAAATAATCCGCGTTTGGAAGCACTTGCTGGCTGCGTGTTGTGAGCAGCTTCTGCCATTCTTCGATCGTCGGGCGTTCAGCCAGTTCTACGAATGTCACCTCGGCTCCTTCACGTCGCCATTGTTCTACCAATGTCATGATCCTTACCGAATCAAGCCCCCGGTCGAGCAAATCCTCTTGATCTGTAATATCTTCAGGTGTTTCTTGAAGAAGCTCAGCAATTTGTTTACGGATATTTTCACATGTAAACACTTCTTTGCCGGTGTTTGCTGACGTTTTTTGAGTGTCTGCCGGCGCATTCTTCAGCTGATCAAGAAGACTGTCAGTCATCACGGTAAATGCACAGCGCCCAGCCGCATAGTCAAGCGCCATTTGATGTTTTTCTAATGAAAAATCAGCAACTGCATCTCCCACAAAAAATGCTTCGATATCCTCCATAAATGCTTCACATGCTGTAACGAGACAGCCGATATGAGCGTAAATTCCGGAAATGATCAGCTGATCGCGTCCCTCTTTGCGCATAATCTCAAGCAAATTCGTTCTCTTAAACGCGCTGTATCGCCATTTTGTCAGCACGAGATCATCATCATCCGGTGCCAGCTCGGTTATAATTTTCTCCTCATAAGGGCCGCTGTTTAATCCCGGGCCCCAAAAGTCTGTCAGCAGCGCCCGGTCAGCCGGATTTTGGCTTCCCGGCTGTGCGGTGTAGACAACAGGTATCCCAAGCTGGGCACATTGATCCTTCAGCTTGCGTATATTGGCCGAAAGCTCTGTTACCGGAGAGGCTCCCGCTGTAAAGGCATCGACAAAATAGTTTTGCATATCGTGGATTAACAGAACTGCCCGATTTGGATCAGGCACCCATGAAACTTTGTTTTGCGGCATATCAGACGCTGTCGGCATTTGATACGGCTGAATGGCAGGTATAGCCATTTAGAACACTTCCTCTCAAATTGTTGTTTGTGTTATTTTTTTGATCCTGCAAGAAGCTTCTCGGCAATGGCTTCACGAAGCGCTTTTTTGCTGACTTTGCCGACCCCTGTCTGCGGGAAGGAATCGACAAATTCAATCCGGTCAGGGATTTTGTATGCCGCCAGTCCGCGCTCTCTCAAAAACGCTTTGAGTTCTGAAGCTTTTGGGGCTTCATCCCGGGGAATAATGAACACACAAGATCTTTCGCCAAGAAATTGGTCAGGCATGGAGACCATTGCGGCATCATGGACAGCCGGATGCGCCAGCAGATGATTTTCCACTTCTTCAGCAGCGACTTTTTCGCCACCGCGGTTAATTTGATCCTTCGCCCGGCCTTCAACGACAATATAGCCGTCTGATGTCAGCCTGACGATATCACCCGTGCGGTAAAAACCGTCCTCGGTAAAGGAAGCGGCATTATGCTCATCTGCCTTATAGTAACCCCGAATTGTATACGGTCCCCGTGTCAGCAAGTGCCCTGTTTCACCAGGTTTCACGTCGCGATTCTGATCATCCCAAACACGCACTTCATCGTATGGAGACATCGGTTTTCCTTGGGTGTTGACAATGACGTCCTCAGGGTCATCCAGTCTCGTATAATTGACGAGACCTTCAGCCATTCCGAACACCTGCTGCAGCGTGCAGCCGAAAACAGCTTTCACCTTGCGAGCAGCTTCAGCACTGAACTTGGCGCCGCCGACCTGCAGCACTTGAAGGCTGGATAGATCGTCATGGCGTGAGGAAGCCGCATCCATCCATACCATCGCAAGTGGCGGAACAAGAGCGGTGATCGTGACTTGTTCCCGTTCAATCAAAGGAAATGCATCATCAGGACTTGGAGAAGGCGATAACACCACTCTTCCTCCGGCGTATAAAACGCCGAGAACCCCAGGCGAGCTCAGCGGATAATTGTGCGCCATCGGCAATGCCGCCAAATACACCGTGCTGTGGTCGAGCCAGCAGACCTCCACACTCCGCTTCAGACTGTAAATGTAGTCATCATGAGTCCTCGGAATCAGTTTCGATAGCCCGGTGCTCCCTCCGGAAAGCTGGAGGAACGCCACATCTGAAGACTTGACTTCAGGCAGTTTTACAGGTTCTGTATGCAAAGCCTCCAGCTCCAAAAATTCCTCTGCCTCACCTGCGACAATAACGTGTTTCAAAGACGGCAGCTTGCTTTGAACCTGTCTGGCGAGTGAACGGTAGTCAAAACCGGAGTAAGAGTCGGGAATGATATAAGCTTCCGCTTCCGCAAACTCGCAAAAATATGTAATTTCACTGCTTCGATGTGAAGGCAGTGCGAAGACTGGGAGCGCTCCCAGACGAAAGAGCGCGAAAATGACTTCAAAAAACTCCGCGATATTCGGCAGCTGTACCACGACACGATCCATCTGTTGAATGCCGAGCTTCTGAAAGCCGGCAGCCAGACGATCAACCCTTGTGTCAAGCTCTTGATAGCTCCAATGGGTGTTTCCGCATGTAATTGCGATGCGATCGCCATGTTTGGCAGCACGGTCTCTTAACAAATCTCCAAACGTCTCGCCGGCCCAGCAGCCGTTTTTCCGATATGTCTCAGCTAACTCTTCAGGCCAAGGAGTAAATCCATTCAGCATGTTGTATCCCTCCAGCAATTCATTCTGATCATATGTGATTCACACCCATTGCCCGCAGCATTGTCCGAAACTTCGCGGATGTCTCCTGAAGCTCGTCCTCTGGTTTTGATCCGGCAACAACACCGGCTCCTGCATACAGGCGGAGTGAGCGCTCTTCTGCCTCTGCGCAGCGGATCGTCACGATCCATTCTCCGTCACCCGCATCGTCACACCAGCCGACCATACCGGTAAAGAAACCGCGGTCAAACGGTTCAATACTGAGAATCGCTTCCCTTGCAAGATCCGTCGGTGTTCCGCAGACGGCCGGAGTCGGGTGGAGCGCGGCTGCCAATTCCAGTGCGGTCACGGACGGATCGGAAAGCTCTCCCTTAATCACACTGGACAGATGCCACATCGTCTCCGTTTTGATCAATGAAGGCTTCTCCGGAACATCCAGCGTCCGGCAGAAAGGACGCAGCGCTGCCGCAACCGCGTCAGCCACAACCGCATGCTCATGGAGATCCTTAGCGGAAGAAAGCAATTCAGCCGCACGGCGCTGGTCTTCAGCAGGATCATCACTGCGAGGCCTTGAGCCGGCTAATGGATTGGAAACAACCTGGGTTCCCATTCTTGAAACGAGAAGCTCCGGACTTGCACCGAGCAATGTTCGATGGGAGGATGTTTCCGCTTGACCGGACACTTCCGCTGCAAACGTGTAGCCGTGTGTGTTATGCCGCGCCAGATGATGAAGAAGTTCATTTGTCTGAATCGGTTCAGACGATGTTAAGTGCAGCGATCTGGACAGGACAATCTTGCTGAGTGTCCCATCGGCTATGTGTGCCAGTCCTTGTTCCACACCATTTTTATAATCCTCTGGTGCAGGAACAGGCTCTATGTGGTATGTATTCGCCGGCTGCTGTTCCTTCTCCGCGTGATCAAATTGGAGCGGTCCCGACCAGCGCACTTCTTCAGGAACAACGAGCCGAGCTGCTTTTACATGATCAAAAGGAACGGCTCCGACAACAAGCGGACGGCTTTGCCCCGATTGCTTCGCTTGACGCAGCGTATCTGCAATACGGCCGGAAAGCGTTTCTATTTGGTTTTGCCCCTCTGCCTCCGGTACGATTGCACGTATGCCTTTCGCTAACAGTACGCGATGAGGAGAAGCTAAGAAAAAAGCTCCCGGCTGATACTCGTGAAGCAATTGCTCCGCTTTTGTTTCCGATAAAACGTTTTGTTCCAACATTTTCATGAACCTCCTTTAAAAATGAGTTATACGCCTAAGGTCGCGCCGCCATCCACGCATAAATTATGCATCGTAATATGCCCTGCCTGGCCAGAAACCATAAAGAGCACGGCATTCGCAATATCCGAAGGCTGAGCCAGTTTTTTTAGCGGAATTCCTGTCTTAAATGTCTCAAGTGATCCTTTTATGACTTGCTCCGCTCCGTTTTCATCGGCCCATAATGACCACTGCATGTCTGTTTCCGTTGATCCGGGAGACACAATATTACAGCGAATATTATATTCTGCAAGCTCAAGTCCAAGACATTTCGTAAACATCACAGCCGCAGCCTTTGAAGAGGCATATGCCGCCATAGATGTCCTCGGCACACCCGCGGCATTTGATCCGACTGTCACAATCGAACCTGATCTCCGGTCCATCATATATTTGCTGACTGAACGCGAGGCGTTAAATACGCCGGTCGAATTCACTGAGAACGTAGCCTCCCATTCCTCATCACTGAGAGAATGGATTAGTCCCGGGCGAAGGACACCCGCTACATTCACCAAAATCTCAATCGGCCCCATTTCACGCTCGATGCGCGCCGTAATCTCGTCAACCTCCGCGCTGTCTCTTACATCCGCGGCAAAGGCTTCCGCATGGCAGCCTTCCGCTTTGAGGCTGCTCACGACTTTTTCCAGTTTTTCAGGATTATAATCAACTGCCGCAATGTGTGCGCCTTGGCCGGCTAGTGTTTGCGCAACAGCTTCGCCGATCCCTTGGGCAGCTCCTGTTATAAAAGCAACTTTGCCCTTTAATCCCATTGCATTCATGTCATCAATTCCTTTCTTCGCTTCAGATGCCGAATGGACACCCAGGGAAAAAGACTCATGCGCCTTGAACAGAAAAGCGCAATTTAATGATAATGATTATCATTATCAATTATAAAAATAATCATATCCAAATGTCATGTGACAGTCAAATATAATTTCAGTGACGAATATTTTATTTTTAGAAGCAAGGCTGAGAATGTCTCAGCCCATTGAAATATGCGGTCCGTCAGGGTGAAGCGCAAAACGCAGCGCCCGGCTGACCAAAACAGGAAGAACCGAAATATGTCCTTCTCCTGAAAACTCGCAAAATTCTGCCCGAATGCCTTGTCCAGATAAAACGGCCAGCCGCTCGTAAAGCTCCCTTGCATTATCGTTCATCCGGCTTTTATGATGCTGCTCAAATTCTCCTGCGGCAAGCAGGATATTGATAGGCTGATTGTTCTTCTTGACGCGGGATGCGAAATGGTCCGCTTTCTCAAGAATAAACGATTTATTCCAATGAATGGACGGACTTCCCGCAACGTACGTTTGAAACGCATCCGGCTTTGATAACAGCACCTGCAGCACGAACAGTCCGCCAAGCGAGTGGCCAAAGATCGTTTGCCTGTTTCTGTCAATCTGGTAATCTCGTTCTATCTCCGCTTTCAGATCCTCCTCAATAAATCTGAAAAAGTCCTCCGCTCCCCCATGCTCAGGCCATTCTCTTCCGTCGGGCCTTTCCGGCAGCTTCGATTGAGCTGTGGGCATTGTAAAATCCCGGTGGCGCGCCGAGGAGAACGGTTCTGCTGTCTCATAGCCGATGCCGACGATGACAGCAGGAATCACCCCGGTTTTTTCAGGACGGCGCCCTTGGACTCGGACGGCTTCCGTCATCGTTCCGAAGACAGAATTGGCATCCAGCAGATAAATGACAGGATAACCAGCGGGCGGCGGCGGTGTACTCGGTTTCGAGATGAAAATTTGATAAGCACGGTTTTCATTGCGTGAAGACATCATACGCACTTCCGTACCAGGAATGGTAAATGCGTTTTGTGTCCCGCCTTTCACCCGGTCAGTTGTATTCTCATTCATGCAGTACGACATTCCTCTCCTTAAACTAAACCGCAATGTATGATAATGATTTTCACTATCAACTAGACACCTCAAATAATAGGTTTTCTTCCAAAGAAAGTCAACTTTTTCCTTAATAAAAAAGGCACCTTTATCAAATAAGGTACCTGAAGACTATCGATATGGAAATGAAAACCGGTAAAAGCAGCAGATAGTCCTATTCAAAATAGAACCTTAATCCCATGTAAACCTTTGATTTTGCCAAGGGTCTCCTCTCATGTGATAGCCATTCTGCTCCCAAAAGCCGGGGTGATTTTCTTTCGTAAATTGGATGCCGCGCAGCCACTTGGCGCTTTTCCAAAAATACAGATGCGGAAACACGCCCCGCAGCGGGAAGCCGTGTTCAGGCGTTAAAGGCTCGCCATGATGCGCATAAGCCAAAAGTGAGGTTTCAGCCAAAAAATCATCAAGCGCCAGATTGGTCGTCCAGCCCTCTTCCGCATGTAAAATGACGTAGCCCGCTTCTTCTTTTACACCCGCTTTTTCCGCTATATCACGTGCCCGCACGCCTTGCCACACATTATCAAGCCTTGACCATCCAGTGACGCAATGGATGTCATTTTTCGATTCGTACTGAGGAAAGGCTTTGACATCTTCAAAGCTTAGCAGCATCGGATGGTCAACCAATCCGTATACTTGAAGATTCCATTTGGCCATATCCTCGTAATACGGTACATTTCCCGTATGAAGCACAGGAAATGAGGTTGTGACGTTTTGGTTTGGCGGGACTCTCCCAGATTGATTGGATTGTTTTGTTTTTCCGAAATACATACAGAACCCTCCTTTTTGTTAACCATATTTTAATTTATGTTGACAATATTTCCGTTCTTTATTACTCTATGATTGTGTATGTAAACCTAAGGGGGAACAACAATGAAACAACATAAACTTCGTGCGGGAGATATGGCGCTGATCGGCATGTTCGCCGCACTTATGGCTGTCGGCGCCAACATTACATCAGTGGCACCCTTTTTACAAGTAGCCGGCATTCCGCTGTCAATGCAGCCGTTTTTTTGTCTTTTGGCGGCCTTGCTGCTCGGCAGCAGACGAGCAGCGATTGCCATGGTCGTCTATGCGCTTGTCGGATTGGCCGGAGCGCCTGTGTTTGCTAAGTTTTCCGCGGGCTTCGCGCCGTTTGCCGGTCAAAGCGGCGGATTTATTCTCTCATACATCCCGGCGGCTTTTGCAGCTGGATGGTTTTTAGAACGCAAACTCCAGCCAAGCAAAGTCCGATTCCTCGTTGCTTCACTAATCGGAACGGCGATCATGTATATCATCGGCACAACCTATATGTATCTTGCACTGAAGCTCTGGATTCATACTCCAGTGAGCTACGGCACGACTTGGGGATATATGACTTGGTTTATGGTAAAAGACACGGCGCTGGCTGTGGTTCTGGCAGTTATCGCACCTGCAATCTACCGTTCTATTCATAAAGCAACCGGCTTTAACAGCAATCACATATCATCCACATAAAAACCGTTCTATTGGACGGTTTTTTTATCATAACGAGAAAAGGCTCCCCAGTAAAGGGAAGCCTTTTTCCTATAAAACAAGCGCTGCAATCCAGCCAAAGATGATAAGCGGAATATTATAAAATATAAATGTCGGCACACAAGTATCCCAAATGTGGTGATGCTGGCCGTCCGCGCTTAATCCTGAAGTCGGCCCAAGTGTACTGTCGCTGGCAGGTGAACCGGCATCGCCAAGCGCAGCAGCCGCTCCGATAATCGCGACCGTTGCCATCGGGCTAAAACCGAGCTGCATACATAGAGGCACAAAAATGGTTGTGATGACTGGAATCGTCGCAAAAGAAGATCCGATTCCCATTGTAATCAACAAGCCGACAATGAGCATCAGCAATGCGCCCAACGACTGACTGTGTCCGATAAAGCCAGCTGATGTTTTGACCAGTGCCTCGACATCTCCGGTTTTGGTCAATACATTTGAAAATCCGGCTGCAACAAGCATGACAAAGCCGATAAAGGCCATTAAGACCATTCCGTCAGTTATCAGCGAGTCCGCCTCATCACGCTTCATCACACCGCTGACAAACAGAATAATCAGGCCCGCCAGCGCCCCCATAATCATCCCTTCTACTCCCAAGGTCTGAGATAAGTAGAGCTGAACGCCGAGTGACACGACAATGGCAAGCACCGCGATAGCCAGGCTTTTTTTCGTATATGGAGAAGCGTTCGCACCAGATATTTCTTTTGTTTCGTATGTTTTCGGCTTACGGAATACGATGATTGATAAAATCAGACCTGCAACCATACCCGCAACCGGAATCATTAAGGCGTAAGGAATATCACCGAGAGATACGTTTAATCCGGCATCTGCCATATTATCCTTGAGCATGCCCTGAAAGATTTGGCCGAAACCGACCGGCAGCAAAATATAAGGAGCCGTTAATCCGAATGTGATCACACACGCAATCAGACGGCGGTCCATTTCAAGTTCATTAAAGATTTTCAAAAGCGGCGGAATCAGCACCGGGATAAATGCGATGTGAACCGGAACAACGTTTTGCGAGAAACAAGATACGATTAAAATAATCAGCACAATCAGCACTTTGGACAGTGCTTTTTTGCGAGAATCTTCTTTATTTCCGATTAATTTAACAGAGGCTTCCACCATGGCGTCCGGAAGACCCGTTTTCGTTAAAGCCGCAGCAAACGCGCCAAGCATGGCGTAGCTGACTGCAACGGTGGCATTTCCGCCGAGTCCGTCAGTAAAGGCTTTAACCGTTTCGCCAAGACCGAGCCCGCCTGTTAACCCGCCGGCCAAGGCGCCTAAGATTAATGCGATAACAATATTGACACGCAGCAGGCTTAAAACAAGCATAAGCAGCACTGCGATAACGACTGCATTCATGATACCCCTCCAAAAAATCCTTTAGTTTGCTAATGTAGTAGATAAATAAAGTACGAACGTATCGTATCATAATCGATATACTTTAGTCAACTAAAGATTTTGGAAGAAAAAATCCCCGCCGCATACTGCGGCGGGGATTTATCATGACTGGCTTTTATCTTCTTCCAATGCAAATCGCTCCGCCAGCGTGGCCAGTGTTCTGGCCATCACGCCGGTGGCTCCGGACGGGCCGAAGCAAGTTGCTTTATTTGAAGTCGCCGTGCCCGCAATATCTAGATGAACCCAAGGCGTTGCTTCAGCAAATTCACCAAGAAACGTGCCTGCCATAATCGCATGTCCTTCACGTCCCGGCGAATTGCTGAGGTCCGCCATTTGGCTGCTTTTCACACGTTTTTTATCCTTCTCTGTTATCGGCAGCTGCCAGATCGCCTCGCCGCACTCCCCCGCTGCATCGACTACCTGCTCATAAAAGCGTTGATCATTTGTCATAGCGCCGGTCGTTTCTGTTCCTAATGCCACCACGACGCCGCCGGTAAGTGTAGCCACATCAACAAGCACTGACGCGCCATGCTGTTTCGCGTATGTAATGCCATCGGCAAGCACCAGTCTTCCTTCAGCATCCGTATTGAGGATTTCAATTGTTTTTCCGCTTAATGACACGATGACATCATCAGGCTTCATCGCCCCGCCGGAGATCATATTATCGGTTGACGGTATAACGGCCAGCACATTTTGCTCTGGACGAAGCTCTCCGATCGTTTCCATTGCGCCAAGAACCGCAGCCGCTCCTCCCATATCAGATTTCATGCCGACAATTCCAGATTTCGTTTTAATGGAGTAGCCGCCTGTATCAAAGGTAATCCCTTTTCCGACAAGTCCGACGACGTCTTCCCAATCCTTTTTGCCCTGATACTTCAGCACAATCATCTTCGGCGGTTCGTCAGAGCCTTGGTTTACCGCAAGTATTCCTCCCATGCCGAGCTCTTCCATTTCTGATTTCTCCAATATTTCACACTCAAAATCATATTTCGCTGCAAGCTCCTCTGCATAAGAAGCAAGGTCGGTCGCTGTCAGCATGTTTCCTGGCATATTCACAAGCGTTCTAGCCGAATTTACCCCTTGACCGTATGCCTGGCCGACGCGAAGTCCCGCCTGCACTTCTTGTGTGTCTTCATCTGTGACGGCATACACGGCCTCAATTTGTTTGTCCGGCTCATTTGATTTGTGTTTATAATCCTGCACCTCATAGGAAGCAAGCAGGCAGCTCTCAGCTAAAGCATGAGCGGCATCGGCTGCTGGCACGTCTTCCGACATAAACGTGTCAAGCAGGACAGCGGCTTCTTGTTTTCGGTCTTTATGAATGGCTTGAAAAACATGAGCAAAACATTCCTTCGCCTGTTCAAACGAATAATTTGCCTCTCTCCCCAAGCCAACGAAATAAATCCGTTTCATACCCGCAGAAGATGTAGGGAATACTTTTGATACTTGATTCGGTTTCGAAGAGACATCACCATCTTTCAACAGCTGTGTCAGATGGCCTTCCAGCATTTCATCAATTTCCATTGCTTTGCCTGTCAGCCGGCTTTTTTGAAAAAGCCCGACCACAAGGGTATCTGTATGCTCTAGTTGCTGAACCGCATAAAACATGAGGCTTACACTCCTTACGTAATGGGTATTTGTAATGAACAATGGTATAATAGGAAAAACATTCTTTCCATTACACTTATTTTATCAAACAACAGTCTAAGACTTGCTTTTTTCTTTTGAAACACGAAAGATTTTTCAAATAGAAAGGATGTCGCCTATGGAACTTTTAACGAATTTTCCTTTATTATCAAGCCTGGCCGCGATTATTTTTGCTCAGGTCGTCAAAGTGCCCATCCAGTTTATCGTATCCAGAAAACTGGACTGGTCGCTGGTCACAAGTACGGGCGGCATGCCGAGCTCTCACTCCGCAGCGGTCACTGCGCTTTCTACAGGCGTAGCCTTGGAGCACGGATTAGGCTCCTCTCTCTTTGCGGTTTCCGCCATTTTCGCCGTCATTACCATGTTTGACGCAACCGGCGTCAGACGTCACGCCGGTGAACAGGCAACAGTTCTCAATAAGCTTGTCATTGATTTTAACCGCTTCGTAAATGAAGCAAAGGACTTCCCGAAAGCCGAAGATAAAGAAAAGCAAAAAAAGCTGAAGGAGCTTCTCGGGCACCAGCCAATCGAGGTCTTTTTCGGAGGGTTAACAGGTATTTTACTGACATTGATACTTGCTTACTTTTTTATGTAAAAACGCTCCAGCCGTGGCTGGAGCGTTTTATTCTTTCACAGTTTTATATTGATTTCTGAACACCTGCAACGATTTTGTTTCATTGAGCTTCTCAAGCTCATCTTCGGTGACCTTTCCCGTTCCCTTTTTAATCACATATACATCAAGGGTTTTTTTGCCCCATTCATTGTACACATCTTTGACGGTTTCGAAGTACAGATCAAGGCGGTTTCCCTTAATAGCTGATCCTGTGTCGGCCACAACTCCGAGACCGTAATTCGGGATGAATAAAATCGTCCCGATCGGAAAAACGGACGGGTCAGCGGCAACCGTGGAGTATAAATCCCGTTTCACTTTCACGCCTGAATATGTAAGCCCGTATAATGGATCGCCAGGCTTCTTTCCCGTCGATTCAGCTCCTGCTGTGTAGCCTGTTGCTGTTACTTTTTGGACCGGATACTCGTCCCAGTCAAATGCTTCCTCTAACGGTTTTGTTTTATCCTTAGCCGCGGACATGGTTTGTGTTTTTTTCTGCTGCAATGCTTTTAATGTCAGTCCTGCATGCTTCAAGTGCTTTTCTTGATGTTCCTGCACCCATTTTGACAAGTCCTTCGCTTCAATTCCTGACACTGATAAAAATGTCGTGCCAAATGCAAGCAGAAATAAACAGGTCATCAGCAAACGTCTGATCATATTCAACATCATTCACCTCTCCTCCGAATCATTGTTCCCAATTGGAGAGAGCAATATTCAAAATGGTGAATGAGCAGAAAGCACAAAAAAAGCTTTCTTTAGAAGAAAGCGGCATTTAAAACATTTGATATCCTCTTTTTCTGAGCATATTGATCGCTACACCGGACACGATCGCACCAGCCAAACCGCTAGCTAAAATCAGCACATCGGCAGCTGCTAATGACACGATACGATGAAACAGGCCGGCAAAGGATTCTCCCGGCGACTGGACATAGCTGATCAGCTTTTCCTTGCTGATAATGAAAAGGCATACAACCGGATAAATCACAGCCATTATCCAAGACATTCTCAGCAGCATGTTTAATAAGAAACCGATTCCAAAAAACAAGACAAAAAACAAAACAATTGAGATGATTACGACTGGCAGACTAATCAACCTATCCCACCCCCTGCGTTGTTTTTAGTGTAACGCGGGGGCTGAAATAAAGTCAACGGCTGGAAAAAGAATGACTGTCTTTTCCTGTCCCCTGACATGACGGACAAGTCTCTGAACCGCCGAGGATCAATTGAAAATACCCTTTCCCTGAGCAAAATGGGCATGCATGTGAAGCGGTTGTCGTTGCAGTTTTCATCTGATCATCACCCTTTTTTCTTAATTTTCTGATAATATATCACATCCAGCTGTCAACAATAAAGTCAGATCATGTGACAAATCTTTTGATGTAAGCGGAAACATACTTATTTTCCTCTCGTTCTCTTTTTATTTTGGCGTTTTTTAATAAAAAAACCCGCGGAGAGCGGGTTTTTAGAAAAACTTAAACTTGCCTTTTTTCAGCGTCAGTCCGAGTCCGCCAATCAAAAACAGCGAGCGGTTATCGATGACTTTTTTCATAAACGAAGCCGGAGTGCCTTTCAGCTTTCTGCCATAAACGACTCCAACCGCGTTATGCTCGCCAAGAGATGCCACCGTTCCCTTAATGTCCGGCTTAAATTGCTCAAGCTCTCCGCCTTTAATGAGCTTGCCAAGGTTCTTAGCAACCGTGATCCCCTGCTGCATCGCAATTTGCGCAGTCGGCGGATACGGGCGCTCAGTATCTTCATTCATAAACAGTGAGCTGTCGCCGAGAATGAAGACGTTGTCATGTCCGGGTGCGCGAAGATCAGGATTGACTTTGACTCGGCCGCGCATATTTTCAAAACCGGCTTCCTCCACAATCGGATGGCCGCGGACACCTGCCGCCCATACAACGGTTTGCGATTTGATCTGCTCAGGTTCTTCATCTTTTTTCCCGACTCTGACTCCTTCCGGTGTACATTCTTGTACTGCCGTGCCGATCTTAAACTCAACTCCGTTTTCCTCAAGATAATGAACCGCATAATCGACAAGCTCAGGATCAAACCCCGGCAAAACGGTCGGCGCTGCTTCCACACAAACGATGCGGACAAGGCTTCTGTCAATGTCATACTCCTTACAGAGCTCAGGCACGCGGGCTGCCAGCTCGCCGAGAAATTCGATTCCCGTGAACCCGGCTCCGCCTACAACGATTGTTAACCTGTCCGGCCGCTTTTCCGCTTCCGTATTGTAAGTCGCAAACTGCAGTTCAATATGTTCCCGCAGCAGGCGTGACGTGTTGATATTGGCGATCGGAAACGCATATTCTTTCAAGCCTTTAATGCCGAACGTTTCAGGCACGGCTCCGAGCCCGATGACTAAATAATCGTATTGCAGCTCTCCATTCGCAAGCACAACTTTTTTCTCATCAATGTTGATCGCCTTTACGGTATCCTGTACAAAATTGACCCGCGACTGGTTGATTACATCTTTTATCTGATAACGGCAGCGGTCATGGTGGAGCGTTCCCGCGCTCGCTTCATGCATCCATGTCGTTTCATAATGATAATTGTGTTTATTCACAAGCGTAATATCAGCATCATTCGGCCCGACAAACTTTGTCAGCCTTGTTACCGTCATCAATCCGCCATATCCTGCACCTAAAATCACGATTTTGGGCTTATTCAATGCCATCACATCCACCTTCTCTTTTTTTGCTTTTGTTAGACGCGTAATAAAATGATCATTTGTGTTAGCTTCAGCTTATTGGCGGGATTTTATGAAATATATTGAAAAGTTTTTTGTGAAGTCCTCACCCAGAGCACTACTATCATATTTATCCGGCTGGCCCGAGAAACATTCAGAAAAAGATCAATTCATTTGGTTATCATCGTATCGGCCTGCGGAAAAATTTTCAAGAATGGATGCGCACGCTAGACACTTACGATTTTTTCTGCTGACTCGTCAATTTAAACAGCAATATGGTATAATTAATAACAATTTTCATTTAGGAGGCAATTTTCGTATGCGAGAGGATACAAAGGTTTATGATATTACAATTATAGGCGGGGGACCGGTCGGCTTATTCACAGCTTTTTACGGAGGCATGAGACAGGCAAGCGTCAAAATTATCGAAAGCCTGCCTCAGCTCGGCGGACAGCTTAGCGCCCTATACCCTGAAAAATATATCTACGATGTAGCGGGCTTCCCGAAAATCCGCGCACAAGAGCTTATCAATAACCTAAAAGAGCAAATGGCGAAATTCGACCAAACCATTTGTCTGGAGCAAGCGGTTGAATCTGTTGAGAAACAAGCGGACGGCGTGTTTAAGCTTGTGACAAATGAAGAAACCCACTACTCCAAAACAGTCATCATCACTGCAGGAAACGGCGCATTCAAACCGAGAAAGCTGGAGCTTGAAAATGCCGAGCAATATGAAGGCAAAAACCTTCACTACTTCGTTGACGATTTGCAAAAATTCGCCGGCAGACGCGTCGCGATCCTTGGCGGCGGAGATTCAGCGGTTGACTGGGCGCTTATGCTTGAGCCGATCGCAAAAGAAGTATCCATCATTCACCGCCGCGATAAGTTCCGCGCGCACGAGCACAGTGTGGAAAACCTTCATGCGTCTAAGGTAAATGTCCTGACACCATTCGTCCCTGCGGAGCTGATCGGGGAAGACAAAATTGAACAGCTTGTGCTTGAAGAAGTGAAAGGCGACCGCAAAGAGATTTTAGAAATTGATGACTTAATCGTCAACTACGGTTTCGTTTCATCTCTTGGACCGATCAAAAACTGGGGTCTGGACATCGAGAAAAATTCCATTGTCGTCAAATCAACAATGGAAACAAACATCGAAGGCTTCTTTGCAGCAGGTGACATTTGTACATACGAAGGAAAAGTCAACCTGATCGCAAGCGGCTTCGGCGAGGCACCGACAGCAGTGAACAACGCCAAGGCTTACATGGATCCGAAAGCCCGCGTACAGCCTCTTCATTCAACAAGTCTTTTTGAAAATAAATAAGAAAAAAAGGAGTTTGTGTCAGCGACACAGCTCCTTTTTTATTTGAAGATATTCATATAATTCAATGCAGTTCCAAGAACCAGCGCAATCACAAGGGCTGCGACGATCCAGATCATTGCCATAATAATGCGGTCTTGGATCTTTTGGGACTTCGGTGTTTTTTCTTCGTTTTGCGTCATCTCATTCGCTCCTTTCACATGTTTATGCCATAAAGAAAGCCTGGTGCTGAACGACCAAGCTTTGCTGAACGTATATGATTCGCGTTTTTGATCCGCTCTCTAAGACCATTCGTTAAAACTATCATACCCAAACACATTGTGCATGACAAGCTTAGACACTTGCACACATCTGAAGCAAATAAAATGTTTGACATCCTAAATAAAACAGAGTACATTATACAAGGCGAACATTTCATAAATTATTCTTTTAAATATTCGTTTTTAGGAGTGAAAATGATGGAAAACGTATTTGATTACGAAGATATTCAATTAATTCCTGCAAAATGCATTGTGAACAGCCGTTCAGAATGTGATACATCCGTACGTTTAGGCGGACGTACATTTACATTGCCCGTCGTTCCTGCCAATATGCAGACGATTATAGATGAAGAGCTAGCCATTCAATTAGCCGAAAATGGCTACTTTTATGTGATGCACCGATTTGAACCTGAAACACGAATTGATTTTATTAAAGATATGAACGCACGCGGATTATTCTCTTCTATCAGCGTTGGCGTCAAAGATGAGGAGTACGAATTTGTCCGCCAGCTGGCGGAAGAAAATCTCACGCCCGAGTATGTGACAATTGACATTGCTCACGGACATTCAAATGCTGTCATCGAAATGATTCAGCACCTCAAAAAACATTTGCCGGACACCTTTGTCATTGCCGGCAATGTCGGAACGCCGGAAGCAGTCAGAGAACTTGAAAACGCGGGAGCGGATGCCACTAAAGTCGGCATCGGACCGGGAAAAGTATGCATTACGAAAATCAAAACCGGCTTCGGCACAGGCGGCTGGCAATTAGCGGCGCTTCGCTGGTGTGCCAAAGCTGCGAGCAAACCGATTATCGCGGATGGCGGCATCCGCACACATGGCGACATCGCAAAATCAATCCGCTTCGGCGCCACAATGGTCATGATCGGTTCACTATTTGCCGGACACGAAGAATCACCGGGCCAAACGATCGAAAAAGACGGAAAGCTCTACAAAGAATACTTCGGCTCAGCCTCCGAATTCCAAAAAGGCGAAAAGAAAAATGTAGAAGGCAAAAAAATGCACGTGCCGCATAAGGGCTCAATCAAGGATACGCTGATTGAAATGGAACAGGATCTTCAATCTTCTATCTCTTACGCAGGCGGAACAAAGCTTGACGCGATCCGCAATGTGGATTATGTGATTGTGAAGAATTCGATTTTTAATGGGGATAAGTACTAAAAATAAAAAGCGCCAAGGCTGCGGTTCGCCGCTTGACTTGGCGTTTTCTCTGTTGTTAGAACTCTTTAGGCGCACTATATTTCATCATTTCTGGATCCGATGTGATAATCGCGACAAAGAATTTTATTGAGCAAAACCCTAAATTCATTTACATTTGCACCTTAAACTATTGTAGATTATAAATAATCATCACCTCGAAAAAAGTTACATGAGTGTTTTGGTCATGATAAAGTCTGTTTGTTCTTCATCACCCATATAAAATGAGTGGGCGCCGGTTTGAACAAACCCCATTTTCTTATAAAATGCAATCGCATTTTCGTTTTTTTCCCATACACCCAGCCAGATTTTCTTTTTATTGCATTCCAAGGCAACGTCCAAAGCTTTGTTTAATAGATGTTTGCCAAGCCCATGTTTTTGAAATTTGTTCTTTATATAAATCCTCTCGATTTCAAGTGATTCATCGCCCATTTCTTCAGACTGAGCGTCATCGGTGTTCACCTTTACATATCCAGCGACTTCGTGATGAATGTAAACAAAAAAGAACTGCGAAGACATAGTGGATAGTTCCTTTTCCAACTGTTTCGTGTTAAATGCACTTTCCAAATAGGCTTTCATATTTTCAGGTGAATTCTGGTCTTTAAATGTATCGTTGAATGTTTCAACACTTATTTCTTGAAGTATTTTTAAATCTTCAAGGCTGCACTTTTTTATATTTATAGTCATATAAAATGTCACTCCTTTATTTCATCAATTATTCCTCTTGTTTTTCTATATTTTTTAAAGAATGTTGAGTATGATTTTCTTTCAGGAAATTACGCTTTTTGCAGATTTGCTGTTATTATTTAACTAACTTATCTTGAAGCTTCTTAAGGGTGCTGTCCTTGCTGCCATTCTAATTCTTCCTAACCATCAACTCCTCGATACATATTTTGTTGCAAATGCAATAAAAATGCCATACGTTAAATATAGCGCAACTATGTTGTACTTACAATAAAAATACAGGCGAAAATGTCGAGCAAATAGTGGCATTTCTCTGCTGAAACACTCGTCGCTATCCGTTGTTTCTTCATTTACGCCATAATAAAAACGCCTTCCTTAACGATGTTTTATCGCTAAGAAAAGCGTCCTTAACAAACCTGATCACGCGCAATCAGCTGCGATGATCGATTCATATCCCGTTATTTCGGGTTTTAACGCCTAGCACTCTTCAGGCTTGCCTGCATTCGTCGCTGTTCTAAAAGAAGAACCGCAGCCGCATGAGGCGATGGCGTTTGGATTGTCGATGGTGAAGCCGCCGCCGAGCATGGATTGTTTATAATCAATCACGGTGCCGTTCATGATGTCAAGGCTTTCTTTGTCAACAAGAACTGTGATGCCGTGCTGATCAAACATACTGTCTTTTTCGCCCTTTTCATGCTCAAAGCCCATGCCGTAAGAAAGGCCGCTGCAGCCGCCGCCTTTGACGCCGACACGCAGAAACGCGTTTTCTTCCTCATGCTCTTTCATCATATCTTTTATATGCAAAGCTGCTGCTTCTGTAATTGTTACCGGGTTGCTCATCTTTGTGAACCTCCTTTTAAAAACCGGATGCTGTCTTTTATTATAAACATGATCGGTTCAATTCTCAAACAAGGTGTTTTACAAAAAATAGACACCCTCACAAACGGTCTCAGCCGGCCCTGTCATCATCACATGGCCATTATCCTTCCAGTTAATCACCAAATCTCCGCCCGCTAAATGCACTGTGATGTCTTGATTGCGTTTTGATACGCCGTTTAACACAGATGCGACCGCCGCTGCACACGCTCCTGTCCCGCATGCCTGAGTAATGCCTGATCCCCGTTCCCAAACGCGGAAATGCAGTTCGTGTTCATTCACGGTTTCGACGAATTCCACATTGACGCCTTCCGGAAATCTCGAATCTTTCTCAATCACAGGCCCCAGTGTCGTCAGGGGTGCCTGTTCAATGTCAGCGATCGGAAAAACGATATGCGGATTTCCCATTGAAACGGCAGTGCCTGTTAGTTCGGCTTCGCCAAACGTCATCGTTTCATTGATTGTATGCTCTTCCCCGCCGCCAAGCATCGGAAGCTCTGCTTTAGTCAGGCGCGGTTCACCCATATCGACAGTGACAACATTCACTTTCCCGTTTTCAGTTTGAACCTCCGCTTTCACAAGCCCGGAGAGGGTTTCAATCAGAAAAGATGTTTCCTCCACCAGCCTATGCTCATACGCGTATTTTGCGACGCAGCGAAGACCGTTGCCGCAGTTTTTCCCTTCAGACCCGTCATTATTAAAAATCCGCATTTTGACAGGTGCTTGTTCTGAAGGGCATATCAGGATCATTCCGTCGGAACCGATCCCTGTATAAACAGAAGAAACCTGAATCGCAATCTCAGCCAGTTTTTCTTCCGGAAGCTGTTCTTCAAATTGATTCACATAGATATAGCTGTTTCCCAGGCCGTGCATTTTGGTAAATCGAAATGAGTTCATAGGTGCCTCCAACTTTTTTTCTTTTACTTAGTATAAAAGCTATTATAAACGGACACAATACAATTATCCCCCGTTTTTCATACATAAAAGCTCCTTGCACTGTCGCAAGGAGCTTTTATCGTTTATATAAACATACCGGCAATGGCTGCGCTGAGCAGATTGGCTAATGTTCCCGCAAGAACAGCCTTCAGGCCGAGGCGTGCGATATCCGAACGGCGGCTGGGAGCTAAACCGCCAAGCGTACCGAGCATAATCGCAATTGATGAAAAATTGGCGAATCCGCATAACGCGAAACTGATAATGGTAGCTGTTTTCTTAGAAAACTCACCGATGTGCGGACCGAAGTTAGAATAAGCGACAAACTCATTCAGCACCAATTTCTGGCCGATATAGCTTCCCGCCTGCAACGCTTCATGCCAAGGCACGCCAATCAAAAAGGCGATAGGAGAAAATACATAGCCGAGGATAGATTCTAATGTGACACCTTTTAAGCCGAACAAGCCGAAAATCCCGCCGAGAACTCCGTTTACGACAGCAATTAATGCAACGAACGCGAGCAGCATCGCACCAACGTTTAAGGCGATTTGCAGGCCTGTTGACGCTCCCTTTGCGGCTGCGTCAATCACATTGGCTGCGCCTTCGCCTTCATCCATTTTAAGGTCGCTTTTTACGGTTTGAGGCTTTTCCGTTTCGGGAATAATCAATTTACCAAAGACTAGGCCAGCGGGAGCAGCCATAAAGCTCGCCGCAAGCAAGTATTCAATCGGAATACCGAGAAGCGCGTATCCAAACAAGGTGGACCCCGCAACTGCCGATAGACCGCTCGTCATAATCGTGAACAGCTCAGAACGCGTCAGCCCTGCAATAAGGGGTTTTATCACTAATGGAGATTCAGATTGTCCTACAAAAATATTGGCAGCAGCCGCAAGAGATTCCGTTTTGCTTGTCCCAAGGAGCTTCGACAATCCGCCGCCAATGACACGGAAAATGAGCTGCATGATTTTTAAATGATATAAAACTGCGATCAGTGCCGAGAAGAAAATGATAACGGGCAGTACACTTAATGCAAATGCCGGACTGTCACCGACTTTTAGTAGCGGTCCAAAAATAAAACTGATGCCTTCATTCGCATAATCGATCAGAAGCTGTACACGGCTTGAAAACCATAAAAAAACAGCGCGTCCCGCTTCCCATTTCAACACGATGTATCCAAACGCCACCTGTGTGCATAAACCAACGATGACGGTTCTTATCTTAATATTGCTTTTCTTTTCTGAAAATAAAAACGCGATAGCAATGATCGCAACTGCGCCAAGCAGCCCCCACAGAACACTCATGAATACACGTACACCTCTTACATTTTATTTTAAAAAATATCTTTTATACGATAACAATAATATTTTTTGATGTCTACACATTTTTTTAGTTCTTTTGTACGGCAAAATAAAAAAGGGCCTGTCCGGGCCCTTTTCTTCAAAACATTGGATTTTCTTCAATAAAGGTGTATATATTCTCAACAAGCTCAGCAGGCGTTTCACCCATGACGACTTCTCCGTTTACAAGAGCGAAAAGCGATTCCATGCATGTCCCGCAGTAGCTTAAGCAGCCGTATTCAAGGACATCAAGGTTTGGATCCTTCTCCAAAATCGCCCGGGCTTCCTGAGAGCCGTGAGCCAGATTGCTGACACAAAATTCAATCATTGGATTCATGCGGTTTCACCTCACATATGACCATTATCGCGAATTTTTCACCATTCGTCAAAAACAATGGATGATTCAAAATTTATTATCGTAACATATCATTACTCGAATAACGTTTTACTATTTTGTTCTTTTAGGCTAATTTGTAGGTTATTTTGAAACTATTATTGTGATTTTAGATCAAATTCGATATAATTCTAGATGTTATTTTACATAGTTCGTATTTTCTTCAATGTGTCTATCATACTCTTCGGATTAAAGGGGAATTCAAATGAAAAAATTGGTCTTGATCGGCGGAGGTTACGGGAACATGCGTGTTCTTCATCGCTTATTGCCAAACCAGCTGCCTGATGATGTTTCAATCACGTTAATTGACAGAAATCCTTATCACTGCTTGAAAACAGAATATTATGCCCTTGCCGCAGGCACAATTTCTGACCATCATATCAGGGTGACATTCCCAGAGCACCCTCGCTTGGATGTCCAATACGGTGATATCTCATCAATTGATATTGCACAAAAACAAGTGCTGTTCCAAGATCGCGAACCGATTTCTTACGATGACGCCGTGATCGGGCTCGGCTGTGAGGATAAATATCACAACGTGCCGGGAGCGCCTGAATTCACCTACAGCATACAAACCATCGATCAGTCCCGCGAAACCTATCAAAAGCTGAATAACCTTAGCGCTAATGCCACTGTCGCCATTGTCGGAGCGGGCTTAAGCGGCGTTGAGCTTGCAAGTGAATTGAGAGAAAGCCGTGACGACCTGAACATTATTTTGTTCGACCGCGGCGATCTTATTTTATCAAGCTTTCCCGAGCGTTTGAGCAAATATGTGCAAAAATGGTTCGAAGAGCACGGTGTCCGCATTATTAACAGGGCAAATATCACAAAAGTAGAAGAAGGCATTGTGTATAACCACGATGATCCGGTTTCTGCAGACGCCATCGTGTGGACAGCCGGCATACAGCCGAACAAAGTCGTCAGAGACTTAGATGTGGAGAAGGACGCCCAAGGGCGTGTCGTTTTAACGCCTCATCACAATCTTCCTGGTGATGAACATCTGTACGTTGTCGGCGATTGCGCCAGCCTCCCTCATGCACCGAGCGCCCAGCTGGCAGAGGCTCAAGCAGAACAGATTGTCCAAATCTTGCAAAAACGCTGGAATGGAGAAGCCCTTCCAGAATCAATGCCGCAGTTTAAGCTGAAAGGCGTTCTCGGTTCACTCGGGAAAAAAGCCGGCTTTGGCCTAGTTGCTGACCGCCCGCTGATCGGCCGTGTTCCGCGATTGCTGAAATCCGGCTTGCTGTGGATGTACAAACACCATAACGGTTAATGAGAGAGAAAAACCGCTGATCCAGTCAGCGGTTTTCTATATACCCATGCTTCTCCATTTCCTCATACACGTCTTTTAATTTCGGATTGCCTTCACCGACAATTTTGTCTTCTACGAGCACTAGCGGATAAAAATACTCGTCATTTTTGATTTTCTCCGCAAGCTCTTTCGCGTGTTCATTGTCAGGCGGCTCATAAATATCGATATATTGCATCTCAAAAGGCTGATTTGGATATTTTCTTTTCAGCGCAGCCTCAAGCCACTCGTATGTATCCTTGGCCGTCGGCATATTGACACAGCTCGCACAAACGGTTTCTGCCCCGTACACGCTGAGCTTGACAGGTTTTGTCACTGATAAACGCCTCCCTCTCCCTATGTAAGTCCTTTCTTTCAGTATACAGAGCCAAAAGACGTTTTTATAGAAAAAAACCGTTTTTGTGTTCAAGTCTGAATGTGCTATAATAGGGAAAGCAACTTTGCAAACCAAACAATAGATTTTTATTGTTACACTGAATATAATGGTTTTATGACGACGAAAGGAGCGAATGTCATGACTGAAGTTGAAATGAAAGAACAGGTACAGGAAGTACTGGACAAACTTCGTCCGTTTTTACTTCGTGACGGCGGTGACTGTGAGCTTGTAGACGTAGATGAAGGTATCGTTAAGCTTCGTCTGCTAGGCGCATGCGGCAGCTGCCCAAGTTCAACAATTACGCTGAAAGCCGGAATTGAACGCGCTCTTCTTGAAGAAGTGCCGGGTGTCGTTGAAGTAGAACAAGTCTTTTAATAAAGCAGCCAGGCTGATATTTGATCAGCCTGGCTTTTTTATTAGAGATATTGGTCAAACCATGAGCTGATGTAATTCAGGCGCTTGATCCGCTGTCCCGGGTGTCCGCTGCGTGACAAATTGTGCGACGCTTTCGGAAAACGGACGAGCTTTGTTTCCTTGCCCATTTTTTTCAAAGCAATAAATAGCTGCTCCGCCTGCTCAATCGGACAGCGGTCATCTCGCTCTCCATGCAGAATCAAAAGCGGTGTCTCCACGTTTGCTGCGTATTTTAAAGGGGAATGGTCCCAAAGCTTTTCCGTGTCTGCAAACATGTCATGCTCAAGCTGCCAGTCTGTGAAGAAATAGCCGATATCACTGACGCCGTGAAAGCTGATCCAGTTTGAAATCGAGCGCTGGGTGACGGCCGCTTTAAAACGGCTCGTCTGTCCAACGATCCAGTTGGTCATAAAGCCTCCATAGCTTCCGCCCGTGACACCGAGCCGCTTAGGGTCAATCTGCGGATCTCGTTTGATCGCCTCATCCACAGCCTGCATCACATCCTCATAATCCTTTCCTCCATAATCTCCTCTGACGGCATTCACAAATTCCTGCCCGTAGCCGTGGCTTCCTCTCGGATTGACATAAACCACTGCGTACCCTTTCGCCGCCAGCACTTGAAATTCATGAAAATATGTATGCCCGTACATCATGTGCGGACCGCCGTGTATGTTGAGAATAAGAGGATATGTTGTCTCACTTTCCGCCTGTGCAGGCTTCATCAGCCAGCCGTTCACCGTCACGCCGTCTTTTGTGACATATTGAATATCTTCAGGTACCGAAATCGCATGCTCCCCGACAAACTTGTCATTCGCGCCAGTCAGCCGCTTTTCTTCCTGCCCAAGCGGGATGCTGTAAAGCTCGCTCGGTCTGTCCGGCTTTGTCACACTGGCAATAAAGTGTTGTTCGTCAGGCGAGACGGAAAAGCTATTGATGTACTCTTTTTCGAGACGGATCGGATACACAAGGCCTTCAATCGAAATATAATAGATTCCTGTGCTGCCCTGATCTGTACCGATAGCATAGAACCCTTGGCTGTCTTTCGTCCAAACCGGGCGCTGTTCCCCGCCTCCGATCAATGAATCTCCAATCAGCGCATCCGCTAAATGAACGTCCAGCATCTCAGTCAGACACGTGAGACGATCTTGTTCGATATCATAAAGCCACGCCTTTTCGAGCGTTGCATTTTGATATTCCTGTTCGTGCCCAAGCAAAGCAAGATACCTTCCGTCCGGTGAAAATGAGCTTGGCCCGAATGAGCCCCGATGAGACGTAATTTGCTTGAGATCTCCAGTCTCCAGCGACATCATGCAGACATCATGCGGCTTGCTGGCATCATCCGTTTCAGTCAAATTAGCCGAGAAAACAAGCCATTTTCCATCAGGGGAAAAAGCTGCATCGCCATGATCGGCCTTTTGATTTGTCAGCTGCCTCATCTCGCCAGACTTCACGCTGACAAGCACAAGCTGGGCATACGCGCCTCTCGTCAGCCCTTTGCCGTCCCGTTTATAGGCTAGACCTTGCACTTCAACAGGTTCAAAACTGTCCGGCTCCGTTTTCTCTCGATCATGAATACTTTCTCCCTCTTCCAAACTGACAATGACAAGCACCGATTCGCCATCAGGAGACCATATTGGCTTTGAAACGCCATACGGGATATCAGTCAGTTTCCTCGCTTCTCCGCCTTCAGCGCTCATGATATACAGCTGTGCTGCATCGCCTTCACGATCAGAAATAAAGGCAAGCGTACGTCCGTCTGGAGACCATCTAGGATCGGTGCTTCGCTTTTCTCCGTGTGTCCAAGGAACAGAACCGCCGCTTTTCGTTTCATAGACCCATATATTTGATGTATACGAATCTTGCTCTCGATTCACTTGCGACTGCACATATGCGGCACGGCTGCCGTCCGGGGCGTATTGAGGATCGGTCACGGAAACAATTGCTGTGATGTCTTCTGCGGCCATCAGCTTTTTCATATTCATCTCCTCCTTTTAACATGTATTTCGTTTTCTAAATAAAAACTCCTTTATCTCGGGCAGAAAAAAAGCGCCCTCCGCTGACGCTGGGGGACGCTTGGCATGATCTATACACTTTTGACTTGATATAAAGGATTTCGCTCTATTATACTTCCCTCTTTCGGAACGGTCAAAGCGTCGACTTCACAATGAGGAAAATGAAGCGCGAGCTGTTCTTTCAGCTCTTCTCCCTTTCCTTTTTCAGTCATAACGAGAATCGTCGGGCCTGCCCCGCTGAGAGCCGTTCCATATGCGCCCTTCATCTCGGCGACGTGCTCTACCTTGGACAATTCAGGGACAAGCATCGCCCGGTACGGCTGATGGAACATATCCTTCTTCATGATTTTCCCGACGAGCGGCCAATCCTTTGACATGATCGCAGCAATGAGAATATTGCTGACGGCACTTGCTTTTACAGCGTCCGCATACGGAAACTCTTTCGGCAGCACATCTCTTGCGTCTCTTGTCAGCACCTCATAAAAAGGAATGACAACGACAACATCAATGTCAGCATCCGGGACGCGGATCAATTGTGTCTCGTCATCTTCATGCAAGCCGATGACAAGTCCGCCTACGAGAGAAGCGCCCGCATTATCCGGATGTCCTTCTTCAAGACTGGCTAAATGCAGCTTGTCCGCTTCAGAAAGCTTTAGGCCGCATAATTCATCAGCCAGTTCAATGGCCGCTACAATCGCCGCGGCGCTGCTTCCAAGGCCGCGGGCGAGCGGAATGTCGCTCCACACCTTCACATGGACAGGCGGCATTTCTTTGCCGTACAAATCTGCTGTCCGTTTTGCCACTTGATAGATCAGATTATCTGTGCCCGCCGGAATTCCGGCGACTGTTTCTGTTTCAGCTTCAAAAGACCATTTGTCGCTTTCAAAGACGGTCAGCTTCAAGTATCGGCTGAGCGCCATCCCAACTGAATCAAAGCCGGGCCCTAGGTTAGCCGTGCTTCCGGGAACAGTGACAGTGAACAGCATGTCGGCTTCGTTCATACACGGGCCGCTCCTTTTAAATATTCCAGGATGCTGTCTTCATCAGTCGGCAGCGTAACCGGCTTGATTTCTGAAATGTCGACGGCTGTGTTCGGGTCTTTCAGTCCGTTTCCTGTTAAAACAGCGACGACCTTGCTGCCTTTCGGAATCTCTCCGGATTTCACTTGTTTCAGAACGCCGGCGATAGACGCGCAAGAACCCGGTTCTGCAAACACGCCTTCTTCACGGGCGATCAGCTGATACGCGTGAAGGATTTCATCATCAGTAACTTCGTCAATTTTCCCGTTGGATTCCTCAGCTGCCTTGACAGCTTTGTCCCAGCTTGCAGGGTTTCCGATACGAATGGCTGTCGCTATTGTTTCCGGATTTTCAATCACTTCATTACGCACGATTGCCGCCGCGCCTTCCGCTTCGAAGCCGCGCATTTTCGGAAGGCCTGTGCCGTTTTTCTCATGATATTCTTTGAAGCCCTTCCAGTACGCAGTAATGTTTCCCGCGTTTCCAACCGGGATCGCCAATACATCCGGCGCTTCTCCCAGCTGTTCGCACACTTCGAAGGCTGCTGTTTTCTGGCCTTCGATGCGGTAAGGGTTGACTGAGTTGACAAGGGCAATCGGTGATTTCTCACAGATGGAACGGACGATTTTAAGCGCATCGTCAAAGTTTCCGTCAATTGCAATAATCTCGGCTCCGTACATAACAGCCTGAGCAAGTTTTCCGAACGCGATTTTTCCATTCGGGATGATAACGATGCATTTCATGTTGGCGCGGGCTGCATATGCAGCCGCAGCAGCGGAAGTGTTTCCTGTTGACGCGCACATAATCGTGTCGTTGCCTTCTTCTTTTGCCTTCGCCACTGCCATGACCATGCCGCGGTCTTTAAAAGATCCAGTCGGATTAACGCCTTCCGTTTTGACATGAAGTTCAATTCCGAGCTGTTCAGACAGCTTCGGCAGGTGAATAAGCGGTGTGTTTCCTTCATGTAAAGTAAGCGCCGGTGTTTGATCTGTTACAGGTAAAAACTCTTTATATTGATGGATTAGTCCTTTCCACATTAGCTCCAACCGTTCCCTTCTACACGATATGTGCTTTTAACTTCTTGAACGACTTCCAAATCATTTAGGTTTTGCAGGATATCACTGAAATCAGCTTCTGATGTATGATGTGTCACAATCACGATTTCTGCAAGCTCATCATGGCCTTTAATCGGCAGCTGAAGGATCTTTTCAAAGCTTACGCCCCGTTCCGAGAACACAGACGTAATTTTCGAGAATGAACCGACCTGATCTTTGACGTGAATTCTTAAAAATTGCTGCGCGTAAATGTCAGACGGCGCCTTCATGTTTTTCTCATATTGCGGCGCGACAAAGCTGTTTCCGGTTACGCCGAGACGCATATTTTTCATGACAGCGACAAGGTCAGAAACAACGGAAGTCGCTGTCGGCATGCTTCCGGCTCCCGGCCCGTAGAACATCGTCTCACCGACAGCCTCGCCGTACACATAAACAGCGTTAAACTCATTATGCACAGCAGAAAGCGGATGGTGGTCAGGAAGCAATGTCGGCTGTACGCTGACTTCAATTTTGCTTCCGTCACGCTGTGCAATCCCGATCAGCTTCATTGTATAGCCGAGACGTTTGCTGAAGCTGATGTCCTCGTCTGTAATTTGGGAGATTCCCTTTACTTTGACGTCTTCCAGATCCACGTTCATTGAGAAGCCGAGACGCGCCAATATCGCCATTTTCCGTGCGGCGTCAAGCCCTTCCACGTCTGAAGTCGGATCAGCTTCGGCAAAACCGAGATCCTGCGCTTCCTTGAGCACTTCCTCGTAAGGGCTTTTTTCTTTAATCATTTTTGTTAAGATAAAGTTCGTTGTTCCGTTCACGATTCCCATCATCTTTGTAATCCGGTCTGATGAGAGTCCTTCCTCTAACGTGCGAAGAATCGGAATCCCGCCGGCAACGCTGGCTTCAAAGTAGATATCACAGCCGTTTTCCTTCGCTTCCGCAAGCAGCTCGGAGCCGTACACAGCCATTAAATCCTTGTTTGCTGTGACAACATGCTTTTTCGATCTCAGCGCGTCGACCAAATATTGTTTCGTCTGCTCAACTCCTCCGATCACCTCGATGATGACATCAACATCTGGATCATCGATGACATCATACACTTCTGTCGTGAGCACTTCCTTCGGCAAATCTACTTCTCTCTTTTTCTCTACATCTTTTACAAGCACTTTTTTTATCGTAACCGGACAGCCGACTTGATGCATCAGCTTATCCTGGTGGTCTTGAATAATTTTAACGACACCGCTTCCGACGGTGCCTAAACCTAAAAGCCCTACACGAATTGCTTTCAAAAAAACTCCACCTTTCTTTTAATTGTCCTCTCAAAAAAGACAATTGTTAACTCAACACAGACATATAAGTTACAAACATTATATAAGCCCACTCCTGTTTTGACAAGATGGCAATCGGCTGAATTTTAAGAATGTAAACGCTTAACGTATTGATATAACAAGATTCTTTATTTTCTAATTATTTTTGTCAGATTTTCTCCTCAGTCTGGACTTCCTTTGCCGAGCCAGTTCACGCGAGGAACAAACAGCTTCTGTGACCGCATATTCATAAATTCCTGCGCTGTATTGAGAAATTGCTCATAGCGGCCGCAGTCGTTAAGAATGAAGTCAAGCTGCTCTTCACAATAATGCTTTTCTGACTCTGATGACATGTAGTAGCTCTCCACGATTTCAAAATAATGCAGCGGAAAGAGCAGACGGCTGTACAGAAGACGTTTCGAAAACGAAGACAGCGGCGTGACTTGCTCGTATTCCTGTAAAAAGTGAAAGCCCTGCTGGTGAAAATCCTGTCTGTGATGCAAAAACGTATGCCTCATATATTCAGCCAAATCACGCGAGGCGTGGTCGAATACCCAATCCGGCGGAATCCTGATCAAGGATTCCGGTGACCATGTATGTCTTTCCATCCGCTGATGGCATATCGTTCCTGAATCAGCGGCTTGGGGCTTGTCATCCAGCTCCGTGTCCACTAAATATTGTATCGCGTTTTCTGACAGTCCCACATAATATGGAAATGACTCAATCATTTTTTTATCGAATGGCTCGTGCGGAGGCGTATGAACCTTTCGCTGCCAAAACACTTCCAGCTGATCAATACGCTTTCCCCACAGATCCTTCCATTGGCCGATTCTTCCGGCTGCCTTCACCTCATACGGATACCCACGCCCTTTACGGTGAAATTCCGCAAGCTCCTGTCCAATGGAAAACGCCCGGTTTGAATAAGGGGGTGCCGCCTTCAGCAAAGCGTACGTTTTTCCTTCATGTTCAAACGTCAGCTCACCTTCCTTTGTAAAGATAAAAACCGAAACGTATGGGTCACTTTGTTCTTGTAAATACTGACTCATGTAATAAAGCTCAGCCAGTTCGGTATCGGAGAATTGGGAAACGGGGACAATCAGAAAGAATGAATTCGGCGTCTGAAAACATTGATATGTGTGCTGGTACATGGAAAGCTGCCTGACGTGAATACCGTATTTTTCTTTTATTGTACCTTTCACAATGATCACCTGCCTGTAGAATTAGGGCTCATCACATCGTAGTCATACACGTCCGGAATTATGAATACATATTTTCATCCGACGAAGGCGCGAGAAAAAGTCGTAAACATCTCAAACATTTTGTATAAACTAGTAAAAAAGATTGGGTGAAGCTGATGTCAGAAAACGAACAAATCAGTCAGATGGAAGCAAAAGCAAGAGCGCGGATGAAGGAGCGCGGCGTTGAAGTGTCAGACATTGCCGAGCTTGTCTTTTTTCTGCAGAAAAAATATCATCCGGATTTAACGATTGATGAATGCACGCTGAACGTCAATCGCGTTCTCGCAAAACGCGAGGTGCAAAACGCGATTTTAACGGGCATTGAATTGGATGTTCTTGCTGAGCAGAAAAAACTGTCTGAACCGCTGCAAACGATGCTGGAAACAGATGAAAGCCTATATGGAGTAGATGAAGTTCTGGCATTTTCCATCGTGAATATTTACGGATCGATCGGGTTTACGAACTACGGTTACATCGACAAAGAAAAACCCGGAATCCTTAACCATTTGAATGATAAATCAACCGGCGAATGCCATACCTTTTTAGATGATATCGTCGGAGCGATTTCCGCCGCGGCCTCAAGCAGGCTCGCACACCGCGCGCGGCACACAGAATAAGGGCACCCTTTAGGGGCGCCCTTTCAGCGTGTCTACAAACCCTCGCATTCGTTGTCAGTCCTGCGCTTCGGTGCTCACGAATCTCAACATGCGCTGTGCTCCGGTGCTCGGCCTTCCTAGACTTCAAAGGTTTTCAATCACGCTGAAAAGATGACAAAATCCTAAAACGAAAACGTTTTAGGATTTTGTCAACAATTTGTAAGGGCACCCCTTTTGGAGCGCCCTTTTTTAAATGTATGGAATCCATTCAGTCAGAGAGTCAATGGCATGAGTCGGTTTTTCCATATCGACTGTCATATGCTCTCTTTTCGTTACGCCTGTGTGAACAAGCAGCGTATCCATACCGGCGTTAATGCCGGCCATAATGTCCGTCGCGTAGTTGTCGCCGACCATGAGTGTTTCGGACACATCCGTGCCGAGAACGCGCATCGCCTGCTCCATAATGATTGATTCCGGCTTGCCGATAAATACCGGCTGTACGCCTGTGGATACGGTTAAAACAGATGTCAGTGAACCGTTTCCAGGAAGAAGGCCTCTTTCAGTCGGAATCGCAATATCTCCGTTAGTGGAAATAAATCGGGCGCCATTTCTGATTGCCAGGCAGCCCACAGCAAATTTTTCATATGTAATGGAACGGTCAATCCCAACAACGACAAAATCCGCGTTTTCCTCGCCAAATGTCAGGCCGTTTTCTTCAATCGCCTGGCGGATCCCTTCTTCCCCGATCACATACACAGACGCGTCTTTTTTCTGCTGGGCGATATGCTGGGCAGTCGCCATGCTTGTCGTGAAGACCTGCTCTTCTGTTGCCGGAATATCAAAAGACACAAGCTTGTCCGCCACCTGCTTCGGCGTGCGCGAAGAGTTGTTTGTCACGAAAAGATAAGGAACGCCGCGGTCTTTCAGCGTTCTGACAAATTCACACGCTTCCTCGATTTTTTCCGTCCCATTGTACATTGTTCCGTCTAAATCAATTAAATATCCTTTATATGTTTTCATTTCCAACACTCCTGTGGCTTTCCAGTTGTTATTTAAACGCGGAAACAGGGCCAAGCTCCGTTTCCAAGTAGCTTCTGATCCGTTGCGGGAAGTCCTGAAGAGCTGTCTGATGTGCCGTGATCAGCCTGTAAAGCTCAGCGCTGTCAGCGAGCATGTACTGCTGAACCAATGTTTTGCGGTAGGCAATCAATTGCTTGAGCTCTGTTCCCTCTTTTTCCGTGACAACTTTTTCATCAACAAGTATGTCCATAATGTCATCATAGCTGCCCGGGTCCCGCATAATAAAACCGTCAATCATGTCATTGCCTGTATCCAGAATGCATTCGATTAACAGATGGCCTATACGCTGAAGCGCCAGTCCCCCGATTTCAGACTGCCAGTCTGTTTGTGAGTGAAATAGCGCCAGCTGGTGCTCAAAGAACCCGAGTGTTTGCTCGATCTTGTTTCTGTCAACAAAATACATGACAGCATCCCCTTTGTGTATATTTATTTTCTGATCCGTTTCAAGACAAAATACGCACAGCCGAAATTGCAGTATTCGTAAATGTATTCATCTAATGTGCTGATTTTCGTTTCGAAGGTTGCCTTTTGATTCTGGTCGTCAAAGAAGCCCTTGAGCCTAAGCTGACCGTACCCCCAGTCTCCCACAATATAATCGTATTTATTTAAAATATCGGAGTAGCGGGCTTTAAAAGCCTCTTCGTTGAAGCCGTCTTTGAAATTGTGCACCAATTCAAATTCGGCATTTTGAATAAGAATCATGATCTCACCTCTTTTTTACTCATTCCTATCATAATTCATTGCCCCGTCCCCATCAATTGCTAAAGAATAAATCATGCGATTTGGCTACCCTACACATGAGGAGGGATTTATAAATGAAACGAACTGCTGTCAGCCTCTTCCTGCTGATCGGGCTTTTATCCGGGTGCGGAGGCGCAGGATTGGATGATGCCCAAAATGTCCGGAATCAGACGCAGAATCAAACCAGACCCATTCATGTGTCTGACCGCAACGAGGCATTTAACCGGCATGATGAAACCGAACAATTTGGCTATGTCCGCTATCAAAAAGAACAATTTGACGGCGAACAGCAGAAAACGCCGGTGATGAACCGGGAAGAAACCGCTCACATCATATCAAGTTTAACGGTTCAGCTCCCCCATATTCAAGATGCTGCAACATTGGTGACCGATCAAGAAGCGCTTGTCGTATACAAAACCGATTCCAAAAACCGCAGACTGACCGCCGATCAGGTGAAGAAAACAGCGGCTTCTGTGATTCCGCGATACTACCATGTGTATATTTCAGATAACCCAAACCATATGCAGTCGATCGAAAATTACAGCAATCTCGGCTCTGGTTCAAGGGATATCAGAGAGATCATGTCGGGGACGATTCAAGAAATGAAAGCCTCCCCGCAAGGAAGCCCTGTCTCAGAGAACGAAAATGCCAACGGAGAAACCCGTCAGGACATGAAAATCGATAGGAATGACAAAAACGCCAGATGATCTGGCGTTTTTGTCATTATGCTTGTGCTTGGCGCTTTTTAGATGCTTCGTTCACTTGTTCATCCGCATGGTAAGATGAACGGACAAGCGGGCCGGCTTCGCAGTGGCTGAAGCCTTTTTGCATCGCAATTTCCTTTAATTCTGCAAACTCATCAGGGTGATAGTATTTTTGGACTTTCAAGTGTTTCTTCGTCGGCTGCAGATATTGGCCGATCGCCATAATATCCACGTTGTTTGCCAAGAGGTCGTCCATAACTTCAATAATTTCTTCCTTCGTTTCGCCAAGTCCGATCATGATGCTTGATTTTGTCGGAATGTCAGGCTGCATTTCTTTCGCACGGCGCAAAAATTCCAGCGAACGGTCGTATGTTGCACGCGCGCGGACTCTTGGCGTCAGGCGGCGAACCGTTTCGATATTGTGATTCAGGATGTCTGGGCGTGTATCCATTAAGGTTTTCAGGTTATCATAGTTTCCGCCCATATCAGACGGCAGCACCTCAATTGTAGTGAACGGGCTTTTTCTGCGGATCGCACGGACAGTTTCCGCGAAAATGCCTGCCCCTCCGTCTTTCTGGTCGTCACGCGCAACAGCCGTAATGACCGCGTGTTTCAGATTCATAAGCGCGACAGAATCCGCTACGCGTTCAGGCTCTTGCAGGTCAAGCTCAGTTGGAAGGCCTGTTTTGACAGCGCAGAAACGGCATGCTCTTGTACAAACAGAACCTAAAATCATAAATGTCGCTGTACGTCTGACCGCCCAGCATTCATGAATATTCGGACATTTTGCTTCTTCGCATACGGTATGCAGGTTGTTCTCCCGCATGAGCTTTTTGAGGCCTGTATAGTTTTCATTTGTATTTAATTTGATTTTGAGCCATTCGGGCTTTCTGAGGTGTTCGTCTTTCTTTGCCAATTCCCATCATCTCCAATATCCAATATACTCAATTTCTGACACGAAACATTCTGAAAACGAGAAAGGTATTTCTGCAATAAAAATAATGTTTTTCTAACTAAAGAAAGTCTTTTCTCTAGACACTTTAACATAGGAAAAATTTCTCGACAAGGGAAGATGATTACTGACATTTTTAAGCCGGCTTGCCGCAAACTATGTGTATTCAATATGAAAGGAGATTATTTTGTGAAAGTTTTGTTATCCGCTCTTCTTCTCCTTTTGTTTGCGTTTGAGCCTTATGTGTCTGGAAAAGAGCTTTCAGATCCAGTGCTGTCGAAACGGATGGAATTATATCATAAAATCGAGGCTGTGACGCAGATTCCCTGGTACGCTCTCGCCGCAGTAGATCAATACGAGGAAAATGTGCGGAGCAACCGAAAAGATCTGCCTGACAAGGCTGGAATCATCAGCATCTATATACCGGATGAAATCTGGAGCGGGCCTGAAAATCCGAATCCGAAGGACGATGCGCCGTTAAGTATTAAAGTGTTTGACGGTATCGGTATGGATGGTGACGGAGACGGGAAAGCCGAGGTCAGCAACGATGAAGATATTTTGTATACGTTCAGCCAATACTTGCTTTCGTATGGCACAGATGAAGACAACATCCGCATCGGGCTTTGGAATTATTACCGGCGTGATCAGACAGTGGGGATCATTTCTGAATTTATGAAGCTATTTAAAGCCTACGGCCATATTGATTTAGGCGAGCATGCGTTTCCGCTTCCAATCAGAACCGATTACAGCTATCGCAGCACATGGGGAGATGCCCGCGGCTTCGGGGGAAGACGAATTCATGAAGGCACCGATATCTTCGCCCATTACGGCCTTCCTGTCAGATCCACCTGCTACGGCGTAGTTGAAATGAAGGGATGGAACCGCTTCGGAGGATGGAGAATCGGCATTAGAGACATCAACAATACGTATCATTATTTTGCCCACCTTAATGGGTTTGCCAAAGGGATTAAAACAGGACAAATTGTTGAGCCCGGACAAGTGATCGGATCCGTCGGCAGCTCCGGATACGGCCCGCCGGGAACCGCCGGGAAGTTCCCGCCTCATCTTCACTACGGGATGTATAAAGATAACGGGAAAACTGAATGGTCATTTGATCCGTACCCGCATTTGAGAGCATGGGAGCGGTATGAATACAAAAAAAAGAAATAACGAAAAAAGCCGCCTCTTCGACAGGCGGCTTATTTGCTGCTTTTTTCATTTTTTGAATCAGCGCTGTCCTCTTCTTTGCCGCTCGGAAGCTGGACAGAAGGCGTGACACCAGAGCCTCCGCTTCCGTTATAAAACTGCGGCACTTCGCCCTGCACTGCTTTAATCGATACTGGAACATTATTTGTGACCACTGCGGTTTTGCTTGCGAACGGAATGATGACCTTCACTTTAATTTCAACAAAAATGCTGATATCAATAAGTGCATTATTTATGCCATACGGCTTGATTTTCGTTTTGACATCTGTAAAAGCGTCTCCGATTAAATTGAACCGGACCGGAATTTTCGGGCCGAGGTTTCCGAGGAGACTATTGCCGGTTACCTGCCCCAGCGGAATGTTGATCATAATATTTTCACTGGCGCCGCTGTGTCCGGTATGGGTTTCCATCTCTTTCAGATGGGCCTGAAGCTGCTTTGTCACTTTTGTTTTCACACTGTTTACAACCTGTGTATTAAAATCGATTGTCGTTAAGTTCCCGTTTTCATCAGAATTCATTTGAAACATATCTTTCATATTTTCACTGTCAGACATATAATCCTCAATCGAATCCTGGATCACCTCTGTCGCCACACGCTTCGTTTCCATCTCGCCGATGCTCATTAAAACAGGTTTAATCGAGCCATTGATCATCCAAAGGCTGACTGTTGTTGACAGGATAAAAAAGACCACCGACAAGAGCATCACGTAACGGAAAGGCAAAGGACCTCTCTTGCGAAAAGGGCCGCGATATCTTGGCAAGAAAATCCCCCCTTACATATCACAATGTATGCTTGTAAGAGGGGACATAGTAATGGCCGGGCCAAATTATTTTATTTCACCATTTTCAAAAGCGCTTCTCTGCCGCTCATGCCGACATGGATGCCGAGATCTTCCGCGGCGTATGTGACGGATTCTAAAGGTGCGTCTAACAGCTGGTCAATGGTGCGCACACCAACTGCGCGCCCCGCCACAATGCCCCGCTCCTTTAATTTTTCATTCAGCAGCGCCACATCAAGCGCGCCGCACATAATGTATCCATGATCATTTGTCACAGCCATAAAATTCGTTTTTGGAAGCTTCACTGTCACAGCTGTAAAAGGCTGTCCTTCTATCATGATTGGTGTCAAATTTACCACGTCAACCACTCCCTTCATTCATCACTTTATGATGAAGGGCACAGCTTGTTGTGGGCTGACCTCCTTATTGCGCGAGCTTCCAAGCGAGCAGATCACGCAAAAACTCCGGCATGAAATATTCTTTTTCCGCAGCGTCGCGGATGATCGGAAACATCCTGCCGAGTGTAAACATGTCAAGCACCGCAACGGAGTATTGCTTATGTTTTTCAATTTCTTCTCCGTTCTGCGTGATCCGTGTGACATGCGTAATTCCGTCATCCAGCCGTTTCGTTTCCACCTCAACGCCGGCATACACCATTTTTCCCATCACTTCTCCGCGGAAGCCGAGCCCTTTGATTCGGAGCTGTTCCATTTGTTCGGAAGCCGCATGGACAATGGTCTCCTTCAGTTCTTCCCCAGTCAGGCGGACAGCCACCGGATTAATCGGGTGGGGACAGATGCGGTGCAGATCCAGCTTCGTCACAGGACCCGCTTTCAGCGGACCGAGAATGACACCTGAATTCACCATACTGATGTCCGTCCCGCACCATTCCTTTAACGCGTACGCCAACAGCAAAGGCAGCTCTGATTCTTCAAACCACTTCACCTCAGCATCTTGAGCAAGCTCAGCAACGGCATCGGACAGCTTTTCCTCGGCTTCACGTTCTTTTTCTTTCAGAAACGCTTTTGTTTCTTCGGATTCTCCTGTCCATTCCGCCATGTTCTGCACAGATGCTGTTTTGCTGATGATGCTTCTCTGAACGCTGTCCACAGTGATTTCTACACAGCCGACATAATGCCCGTATTTCTCGGCGCTGGCAAGCAAAACACCGTTAACCACTTGTCCGTCTTCAAGCAAATGATGGGTGTGCGATTCGAGGATCACATCAATCTCAGGTACAGCTTCAGCCACCGCCTGATCATCAAGAATGCCTAAATGCGACAGGAGCACGATGATATCAGCCTGGCCTTTCACTTCCTGAATGGTTTCCTTAACACTTTCAAGAGCATCGGTTACTGTCCATCCGAGCTTGTCATAAACGGGATAATACGGCACAGTTACGCCTAAGAAAGCAACGGTCATGCCGTTTTTCAATGTTTTGATATGGTAAGGAACCGCCCAGGACGGACGGTTTCCGTTTTTGTCATACAGATTGGAGACGATAACGGGAAATTCAGCATGATCATATAAGGCTGCAAGCTCTTCATGCGGAAGCGTAATCCCTTCGTTATTGCCGATTGCCGCTCCATCAATGTGAAGACGGTTTAAGAGATCGACATTCGCTTTTCCAAATGTCCCCTCTGTCACGAATTGAAAACGATCAAGATGATCGCCAATATCAAAAACGAGCGTCTCTTCGCTGACTGACTGATGCTCTTTTCTTTTCTGCTCGATATAATCTACAATTTTTGGCCAGTTTTCAAAATGGCTGTGCAAATCATTTGTATGATATAAGCGGAGCTTCTCCTTCATATTATCTCTCCCTAATCGTTCAGCTGAAAATGCCTTCATAAATGAGCTGGCATCCGATTAAAATCAGTACGATCCGCATGATCATCACGATCGTTTTCGTCTGCATTTTTCTGTTGATGGCGGCGCCAAGCTTTCCGCCGAACCAAGCGCCGGGCACAAGCGCAAGGGCGTACAGCCAATTAACGTGCCCGGAAATCACATGTGAAACAGACCCTGTCATAGAGGACAGGAAAATAATAAACATGGACGTTGCCACGGCAACCTTCGGCGGGAACAGGAATAACAGCATCATGGCCGGAACCATCAGCGATCCGCCGCCTATGCCGAAAAGCCCGCCTAAAAAGCCGACAACAAAGGCGATCGCAATGCCGACAGGGGCCTGATATGAGTACGTATAAGGCTCACCGGCATCATCCTGGAATGTCCGAATAATCCCTTTATGAGCTTTGTTGACCGGCCGGGCTTTCGCTTTCAGCATTAAGGATAATGAAATAAGAATCATAAAAATGCCAAACCAAATGGAAAACGAGTTTGAATTGAACAGCTTTGACACGTAAGCCCCGATAATGCTGCCGGGTCCTGAGCCAATAAAGAAAATGAGTCCGCTCTTATAATCAACGGTTTTATATTTAATATAAGCCAAAGTTGAAGAAAGACCCGTAAAAATAATGACCAAAAGCGAAGTTCCAATCGCGACCTGCGGCGTTACATCCTGAAACAGCGGCGTCACTGTGCTTAAAAACATCAGAGACGGCACGATGACAATTCCGCCGCCAAGTCCAATCAGACTTCCTACCGTACCTGCGATTAATCCCAGTACGACCAAAATCACAAACGACATCAGTAAAAACCTCTTTTCTAAAATAAATCGAGCTGTCTCGGCGCAAGTCCGCTGTACTCGATATCAAGCAGTTCAAGCATCTGCTTGCCGTTATCCGCGGCGTCTCCGCCGGAATTGTTGTTGAATAGGACAAAAACATCTTTACATTGCTGCTGCAACTCATTCAGGTGCTTTTTCCAATCTTCCAGCTCCTGTTGATTATAGCGGTATAAGTACCTGACCTCCCGCCAATTCTTTCCGCCATCAGGCTTCATCCAGCCCTGCTTGTTGCGCCCGTGAAACCTGACGAGCGTTTTGTTTTCATCGGTGGCGCGCAGCACAGTCGGAACGCTGCCTTCTCCGATTTGCGGTTCATCACAGACACTGTGTATCCAGCCTTCCGCTTTCATAAATGAAAGCGTCTGCTCATAAAATGGCGGCGAGAACCAGGAGCGGTTTCTAAATTCAAGGGCACATGGAATATCTCCCATTTGTTGTTTGCACCATCTCAAATAAGCGACATTCTCCTTCTTGCAGTCAAACCACGGCGGAAATTGAAACAGTACCATGGCGAGCTTATTGCTATGTAAATATGGCGTTAACGACACCTTAAACGCGTCAAACATCTCTTCTTTTGAGTCAAAGGGAATTTCGCCGCGCTGATGCCCCGTCATGCCCTGATACGCTTTCACGATAAATTGGAAGGTTTCCGGCGTTTCCTTCACCCACTTTTCATTATTACGCGCCGGCTGAATCGCGTAAAAGCTCGCGTCTAGCTCCACGATCGGAAAATGGGAGGAATAGGCCTGCAATTTTTTCTGGCTGGCCGTTTTCGGCGGATAGATGCTGTCATGATCCCCCCATCCCGTCAGTCCGATATAAATCACAATCATTCACCTCTCTCCCAGTTTATCACACGTGTTTTCAGGTTTCCTCGGAAATGCTGTTCATATGGAGGGAAAATGCTGAACGAAGATGCTGGTATTGTTTCTCATTTGTATCTAAAAACGCCTCTTCTCTTGAGGAAGGAATATGCTGATATTCAATCGGCGCATGAAACTGTTCACTCGTAAAATCATATACCACACCGTTGATGCTGTTATAAAAATGCCAGCTCTCACCGACTTTTGTTTTGAAAATGGCGCCGCCGAATTGATCCTGAATCACCAATGCCGTCACACCGCATTGGCCGCTTGCCGGGCATTCTTTTGTCCATTTAGAGCTCGTATGGCGCGACCAAGATTGCTTTAATATGTATTTGACATGTTCCATTTCTGCCGCCTCCTTTTAAAAAAGATACCACGTTGATTGCATTTTAAAAACTGATCAGATTCTTTGTATGATAAATTAGTGGTAATGAATGACTCCTTGGAGGCGAATCATGAAAATTAACCTGCTTACGATTGGTACGAGGGGCGATGTACAGCCCTTTATCGCATTAGGAAAAGAATTATCCAGACGCGGACATCATGTGACGATTTGCACTGAAGGCTCGTTCAAAGATCTAGCGGAGAAAAACAAACTCTCCTTTGCACCCATCAGAACGGATTACACACATTTGACGCAATCAAAAGAAGGAAAAAGCATGCTGAAAGGGAACCCGCTATCAATTGTCAGCCAAATGAAAACAGTCATTTATCCGATGATGGAACAAATGTTAGAGGATATATGGGCGGCCTCTAAAGATGCTGATGCAATCATTTATCACCCTAAAGTATTTGGCGGATATGATATTGCCGAAGCCCTGCACATTCCTGCTTTTATCGCCCATCCGGTTCCTATTGTAGCTCCTACCCGTCATTTTACTAATCCGGTCTTTCCGTTCTCATTGCAGAGCGGAACGCTTAACAAGGCTAGTTTTAAAATCAATCGATTATTGACCGCAGCGTTTTTTTCGCTGATGAATAAGTGGAGACATGAGACACTCAGCCTGCCCGATAAACGTTCTGTTTTTAAAGATGATTCCGTACTGAATGGAAAGCTTATTCCTGTTCTGTATGGGTGCAGTCCTTCCATCATTCCCTTTGACCAACAATGGAAAGGCCATGTTTCAATGCAGGGATTCTGGTTTTTAGCCGAAGATGACTGGAACCCTCCACCTGAGCTATTGCATTTTTTAGAAGCGGGGCCGCCTCCTTTTACCGTTAGCTTTAGCAGTATGCCATTACAAAACCCGGATCACACTCTGAACATGCTTCAGCAAGCATTCAAAGAAACCGGACAGCGTGCCATTTTGCTGACGGGCTGGAGCGGAATCAAACAGATGACAGATTCACCTCATATTTATACAGCTGGCTCCATTCCTCACGGATGGATTTTCCCTCAATCACGAGCTGTCATTCATCATGGAGGGGCTGGGACTACGGCCGCAGCATTGAAGGCCGGCAAACCTATGGTGATATGCCCGTTCTCTGGGGATCAGCCTTTTTGGGCAAGAAAAATGCGAGACATCGGAGTGGCTGCTGCCCCTCTGAAAGAAAAAGATATGACAGTTGCAGCCTTCGTTTCCAGAATCAATGAACTGATATCAAACAACACGTATTTTCAACGTGCATCTGAAGCTGCCTCTCTTATTGATAAAGAAGATGGAGTAAGACATACTGCTGATTTTATTGAAGAAAAACTCGAGGAGAAAAACCCGGCAAAATAAATCTGCCGGGTTTTTTTACAATGGAACGACCAGCGCTCCGTCAATTCCGTTGACTTTCTCTCCATCACTGTACACACACCGGCCTTTGCTGTATGTGGCCGAAATGCGGCAGGGAAATGTATGCCCTTCGTAAAGGCTTAGCTTATGCTTTGCAAACATCGATTCTCTTGTGACAGTATATGGCTCCATGCTGACGAGCACAAAATCCGCATCACACCCCGCTTCAAGCCGCCCTTTTTTCTGAAGGCCAAATCGTTTCGCAGGTGCCGCCGCTGTCCACTCAGCGATGGTTTCAAACGGAATCTGATGCTTAAGCGCGAGTTCCAGCATCCCTAATAAAGTAAACTGCCCGCCGCTGATTCCGCCCCATGATAAAAACAAATTATCCTCCCGCTTCAAGGACGGACGGCAAGGGGAATGGTCTGAGGAAACCATGTCAATGTGCCCCGCAATGAGCGCCTCAATCAGCGCTTTCTGCGATTGCGGTGATCGGAGCGGCGGCGCGCATTTCGCGACAGAGCCCTTTTCCCGTAAATCGTCATGGCTGAATAAGACATAATGCGGGCATGTTTCGACCGAAACATCAAGCCCTTCCTGTTTCGCCTCTCTGATCAGCTGAACCGCTTTCGCCGTGCTGATATGAACAAAATGAACCGGACAGCCTGTCACCCTCGCATATTGAATCGTGCGATACACCGCTTCAGCTTCGGCTTCCTCCGGACGGGAGGCGGCGTACGCATCCGCATCCACCTTTCCTTGATTGGCCAAAACCATCTGCAAATAGCTTGTGATGGCATCGCTCTCTGCGTGAAGAGCGAGAATTTTTCCTGCAGCCGCGATTTCTGTCATGCCTTTGAGCAAGGTTCGTTCATCAACAGAGCGGAACTCGTCTGTGCCTGATCTTGATAAAAACGCTTTAAATCCGATCGCTCCCGCTTCAGCCATTGGGCGGATGTCATCAATATGGCCGGGCACAAGGCCGCCCCATAGCGCAAAATCCACGGCAGATTTTCGCCTGCCCAGTTCAGCTTTTGCGAGAAGATGCTCTGCCGTCACGGTTGATGGAATGCAATTGAGCGGCATATCAAAATAAGTGGTGCAGCCGCCTGCCGCCATCATCTGCGAACCTGTTTCAATCCCCTCCCAATCCTCTCTGCCCGGTTCATTGAAATGAACATGGCAGTCTATCGCACCAGGAAACACGTATTTTCCGTCTGCTTGGATCATTGCTGCCCCGCTTGCTTCAATGTCAGAACCGACCTCGGCAATCATACCGTTTTGAACTGCAATATCAGCTTCTTTCACGCCATCCGGCATAACTGCTTTCGCACCTTTTATCACTATATCGTAAGCCATTATCATACCCCCATGTAAGGTTGACGATTTTTAATGTCAGTTTATGTAACACAGTCCATTCTATTTTCAACAGTTTACTGCTACTATGATCGTATTACATCAGCAAAACCGCTAGAATTCCGATTGAAAATTATTCATCTTAACCAATGTTTTTTATAGAAAAGGAGAATGCTCTATGAATATTTTTGATGTGATGAAAATACCGGCTTATGAAAACGCCCATTTAATTGCGGGAAAAGCAGGAGGAGAAAGAGAAGTGCAGCATGTCAATATGATGGACGCTCCGGATATCGCGGACTTTTTGCATAAGAATGAATTGCTCGTTACCACCGCGTATCACCTGAAGGATCACCCGCACCAGTTATCTGAATTGATTCAGCAAATGGCAAAACGCGGCTGTGCGGGCCTCGGCATTAAAACAAAGCGCTACCTGGAGGATATCCCGAAAGAAATCATCGAACTGGCCGATTCATACGCGTTTCCGATCATTGAGCTTCCAGAACACATCCGTCTTGGGGATATTGTGAATGCAACACTCAGCCACATTCTCGATATGCGTTCTAACGAGCTGCAGCAAGCCATTTACGCGCACAAAAAATTCACAAACCACATTATGAGCGGCAAGGGGCTGCAATCTCTCCTCAAAAAGGTCTCAGACCTCCTTCAGCTACCCGTGCTGCTTTTGGACCAGCATGCAAAAATGCTGTCTGCATCTCATCAGATTTCAGTTGAGACCGAAAAGCTGAAAAGCACCCTGAATACCGTATCCGGTCCGTTTTTCACTTGTTTCTCTACGATTCCGGATCAGAAAACGTATTCCGTCCTTCCTATTTATAATCACGAAAAGAATTGCGGCTATCTGCTGATACCGGACATGGTGCAGGCCGGCGACAAAGGATTGATTCTCACCATTGAACAAGCTGCAAACGTGATTTCCTTTGAACTGCTGAAGGAAAATGCGCTGAAGCAATTCAGCCGGAGGGCGCGCAATGAATTTTTCAGCAACTTTATTGAACGCTCATTTTCTTCGGATGATGAAATCAAAAACCGGGCGAAGGAATTCAAGCTGCGCTGGGATCAAAAATACATGTGCATCGCCGGCAAACTCGACCGCAATGACGAATCAATCAGCTTTACAGAAAATCAGCTCGCCTCCGATGGCGTATTTGAATTTCTTGAAGGCGAATTATCAGCCTTCCCGTTTCCTCCCCACCTTTTTATAAAAGGAAATGTCGGCATTATTCTGATCGAGGCGACAGACAGCTGGAGTGAAATGCACGCCTCGGTGATCAGCTTTTTGGAGCAGTTCCAATCACAGGTCAGAGCTCAATTTAAACGGACGGTGTCCTTTGGCATCAGCAATATATGCCAAAAGCTCATTGATGTTCCCGACGCGTTCACAGAGGCTTCTGATGCTCTGCAATCAGGGCATTTGTCAAGAAGCACAGAGTTTATCCAGGTGTATCACGCAAAAGATGTGCCTGAGCTTCTCCGCCTGCTCCCGGTGGAGGATTTGAAGAAATTTTACAACTCCACGCTTCAAAGCCTCGCTGAAAAACAACAGGAGGATCAAAGCCTGCTTCATACGCTGTCCGTTTATTTAGAGACACACTGCCAAATTTCCGAGACGGCAAAGCGTCTGTACGTTCATCGCAATACGGTCATCTACCGCCTTGAAAAATGTGAGGAGCTGCTGGGCAAAAGCTTAAAAGATCCTGAGACAACGATGCGATTGCGGCTTGCCTTACGGATGCAGCGGCTAATCAGCTGACATCCGTCACATTTTCTTACAAACCAAATCATTTTTCGTCACTTCCAGCAATAACATCTGTCTTTTTCGGCTACTGTATCCAATGACACCCGACAACCCGCACGCTATCATGTTACTAAAGTTCACATATAAAAGGAGGGGCTGTGGTGAAACAAAAACCGTTTGCGGTATTTTCTCTTGGCCTTCAGCATGTGCTGGCCATGTATGCAGGTGCGATTTTGGTGCCCCTGCTTGTCGGCAGGGCGCTGAATGTAACATCTGAACAACTGTCTTACCTGTTAGCGATTGACCTGTTAACGTGCGGCCTCGCGACGCTTTTGCAAACCTTGCGCGGCGCATACATCGGCATCGGGCTTCCCGTCATGCTCGGCAGTTCATTTGTGGCCGTCACCCCGATGATTGCAATCGGCGCGAATTACGGCATTCACGCGATTTACGGTTCAATCATTGCTGCCGGTGTGTTTATCTTTTTGTTTGCGCGTTTTTTCGGAAAGCTGACCGTGTTATTCCCTCCTGTCGTAACAGGAACCGTTGTGACCTTAATCGGCCTTTCACTTGTCCCGACAGGTGTGAAAAATATGGCTGGCGGCGAAAAAATAAACGGCAGCGCCAATCCCGAATACGGTTCGCTCGAAAACCTTCTTCTCTCTGTCGGCGTCTTTGTCCTGATTTTAGTCCTCAACCGCTTTCTCAAAGGGTTTGCCCGAACGCTGTCCGTTCTGATCGGAATCGCCGCCGGGACAGCGGCAGCAGCCATCATGGGCAAAGTCAGCTTTTCTGCTGTCGCTGAAGCCCCGTTCTTCCAAATCCCGAAGCCTTTTTACTTCGGAGCCCCTTCATTTGAAATCGGCCCGATCTTAACGATGCTGATCGTCGGAATTGTCATTATTGTGGAATCAACCGGCGTTTTCTATGCGATCGGAAAGATATGCGGCAGGCCGTTAACCGAAAAAGACCTTGTCAAAGGCTACCGGGCGGAAGGAATCGCCATTCTCATCGGCGGGCTGTTCAACGCCTTTCCTTATAACACCTTTGCGCAAAACGCCGGGTTATTGCAGCTGACGAAAGTCAAAACAAGAAACATCGTCGTTACCGCAGGCTGTATTCTTGTCTGTCTCGGACTGATTCCAAAGATTGCCGCCCTTGCTTCCGCTGTTCCGCCTGCGGTGCTTGGCGGAGCGACCGTTGTCATGTTCGGCATGGTGATTGCCTCCGGCGTCAAAATGCTCAGCACAGCGAATCTCACAAATCAATATCACCTCCTGACCATCGCATGCTCACTCGCACTCGGCATCGGCGCCAGCACGGTGCCCGCAATTTTTGCTGAATTCCCGGCTCCGGTCCGGATTCTGGTCAGCGACGGCACCATCACCGGAAGCCTGACCGCCATCTTTTTGAATCTATTCTTCAGCATGCGCGGCAAAAAAAAGAAAACAGCGCAGAAAACTGAACTTCCCGTATTAGACCACACACTCGCACTAGAAAAAGAGGTGTAAAAAAGATGAAGAAACAGCATAATGCCTTTCAGCTGATGATGCTCGGACTTCAGCATATGCTTGCCATGTATGCGGGAGCCATTCTCGTTCCGCTGATTGTCGGAGCGGCGATCGGGATGAATACGGGGCAGCTGACGTATTTAATTGCGATCGATTTGTTCATGTGCGGGGCGGCAACCCTTTTGCAGCTGTGGAAAAACCGGTATTTCGGCATCGGCCTCCCCGTTGTGCTCGGATGTACATTTACCGCAGTCGGCTCGATGATTTCCATCGGCGGCACATACGGTGTCTCAGCGATATACGGCGCCATTATCGCCGCAGGGCTGATTATCACCTTAGCCGCGGGCTTCTTCGGAAAGCTTGTCCGCTTTTTTCCGCCTGTCGTGACCGGCTCCGTCGTCATGATCATCGGCATCAGCCTGATTCCGACGGCAATGAATAACCTGGCCGGCGGTGAAGGAAGCAAAGACTTCGGCTCACTGCACAACGTGCTCCTCGGGTTTGGCGTCACAGCCTTTATCTTATTGCTGTTTTATTTCTTTAAAGGCTTTATCCGCTCCATTGCCATATTGCTCGGCCTTATCGCAGGAACAGCGGCCGAATTCTTCATGGGAGAGGTCGATTTTTCTGACGTTATGGAGGCGTCCTGGCTTCATGTTCCCTCTCTGTTTTATTTCGGTATGCCAACCTTTGAACTGCCGGCTGTTGTGACAATGCTTCTCGTTGCGATTGTCAGTCTGGTTGAATCGACAGGTGTTTACTTTGCGCTGGCCGATATCACGAATCGCAGGCTGTCGGAGAAGGATCTGGAAAAGGGGTACCGAGCGGAAGGCCTTGCGATTATGCTTGGCGGCTTATTTAACGCGTTTCCCTATACCGCCTTCTCGCAAAATGTCGGTATCGTCCAGCTATCAAAAATGAAAAGTGTCAACGTCATCGCAATCACAGGAATGATGCTGATGGCGATCGGACTGGTTCCAAAAGCCGCAGCCTTGACAACAGTAATTCCAAACCCAGTTCTCGGCGGCGCGATGATCGTCATGTTCGGCATGGTCATTTCTTACGGGATCAAAATGCTTTCCAGCGTTGACTTCGACTCGCAAGGCAACCTGCTGATCATCGCCTCTTCTGTCAGCTTAGGGCTCGGCGCCACGACCGTTCCCGCGTTGTTTTCATCTCTTCCGGGTGCGGCCTCAGTTTTGGCAGGAAGCGGAATTGTGATCGGCAGTTTGACGGCAATTGCACTGCACGCTTTTTTTCAAACCAAGCAGCCGGATCGCGCTGAAATAAAAACGTAAAGGAAGATGCCCATGTTCACAATGGATGACCTGAACCAAATGGACAGACACACCCTGACAGACACGCTTGGATCTATTTTTGAACACTCTTCTTGGATTGCGGAGGAAGCCGCGGCATTGCGTCCGTTTTCTTCCCTTTCTGATCTTCACCACAAAATGGCCGGCATTGTAAAAGCCGCCGATCGCCAGACGCAGCTTGTTTTAATCAACAAGCACCCTCGCCTCGGAACAAAGAAGACAATGAGCGATTCCTCGGTAAGAGAGCAGCAAAACGCGGGGCTCAGTAAACTTGAACAGCCGGAATACGAGGAATTTCTCAAACTGAATGAACACTATTATGCACGCTTCAGCTTCCCTTTTATTTTAGCGGTAAAGGGAAAGACGAAACAGGACATCCGCCGGGCCCTTCTGGCAAGGCTTGAGAACGATCCGGAAACAGAGTTCCAGCAGGCGCTAGAAGAAATTTACCGCATCGCCCGCTTTCGGCTGGCGGACATCATAACTGAAAAAGGAGAGAAGCAAATGAAAAGGACCATGTCTTACGGCAAAGGAAATGTATTTGCATACCGAACGTTTTTAAAGCCGCTCACAGGAGTAAAGCAAATCCCAGAGTCAGCTTTTTCAGGGAGAGACAATACCGTTGTCGGCGTTGACGTGACATGCGAAATTGAAGGAGACGCCTTCCTGCCATCATTTACAGACGGAGATAACTCCCCCGTCGTGGCGACGGATTCAATGAAAAACTTTATTCAGCGCCATCTCGCTTCCTATGAAGGGACAACAACTGAGGGGTTCTTACACTTTACGGCTCATCGATTTTTAGATACCTATTCTCATATGGACACCATCACACTGACAGGCGAAGATATTCCATTTGAAGCGATGCCCGCATATGAGGAGCAAGGACTCGGTACAAGCCAGCTCGTCTTCAGAAGATCACGCAACGAACGGGCTCGGTCTGTGGTGAAAGCGGCACGAACCGGAGATACCGTAACGATTACAGAGCAGTACAGCGAAATCACGGATCTTCAGCTCGTCAAGGTGAGCGGCAACTCCTTCGTCGGCTTTATCCGGGACGAATATACGACTCTGCCGGAAGACGGCAACCGCCCGCTGTTTGTCCATTTAAACATCGGCTGGCATTATGAAAATACAAATGACGCATACGCTTCCGATCCCGCCCGCTACGTCGCGGCTGAACAAGTCCGTGACCTGGCGAGCACCGTTTTTCACGAGCTCGAAACCCCTTCTATCCAGAATTTAATCTATCATATCGGCTGCAGAATATTAACGAGATTCCCGCAGCTCACCGACGTCAGCTTCCAATCTCAAAATCACACATGGGACACAGTCGTTGAAGAGATCCCGGGGTCCAAAGGAAAAGTCTACACCGAACCGCGCCCGCCATTCGGCTTCCAGCGCTTTACCGTGACAAGAGAGGACGCCGAGAAAGAAATAGAGAAAGCCGCTGAAGCCTTAGGGAGCCTGAAGTCCTGATGGGGAAGCTGACGACCCATATCTTGAATTTAACCTGCGGCAAACCCGCCGCGAACGTAAAGATAGAATTGAAGCGGCTGGGTGAAGAGGCCATCCTTGTCAAAGAGGCATCCACCAACGCTGACGGCCGAGTCGATGCTCCGTTGCTGGCTGGTGAAGAGCTGGTGTCTGGAGAATATGTGATGGAATTTCATGCAGGAGACTATTTTGCAAGCCAAAAAATGAACACGGCCGACCAGCCGTTTTTAACCATTGTCACTGTGCGCTTTCAGCTTACAGATCCAGATGCGCATTATCATATCCCGCTTTTGCTGTCGCCGTTTGGTTATCAGGTGTATCGGGGGAGTTAAGTAAAATAAGGACGCCCGCCGGTGAGGCGGGCTTTAATATGTTTAGGGTTCTGCGGCGCTTGTCACGTTCATAAGCAATTATTAGAATGAAGCGTGAAAACGACGTATACTCTGTTTTGAAAAATCAAGCAAAAGCTGTTGCTGCAGGCGCAAACAAAAATGGTAAACCTAAAAAAGGTTACTACTATCACTGGCATCCATACAAACGAACTCCAAAAGCCCATTCATTCTATGAAAGTCCTGTTTAAGCAGAGATTTATTTTGATAAACTTAGAATCCTTAAAGAAGAAGTATTCTCACAAAAAAGGTCATCTAATATTTACCCGGGATAGGTATTCAATATATTAAAGAGTAAATGTAAAGCTAAAGAATTTGACTATAATGTTTTATTAGATCTTCCTAATGATGATCATTTTCAGTACGAGAATATTTTCATTGCCCTTTTCATTACTGATGAAAATGTACTGGCTAATTTGTTTAATGATAATGAGAGAAGAAATCACAGAGAAGAAGACCTAATAGATAATAGAGAAAATCCATTCAGTTTTCATCGGATTAAAAAGAATAACGAACAAGTGTACAATCATATTCTTCTTGATGAGCAAGAGAGCCGCAGGGTAGACATTATACTCGAAAGTGACGGAACATTTGTTACAGAATTTCAAGTACGAGCGGAATGTGAATATTTAGACAAGTATATTAAGGCTTTGGTTCTGGGAGCGCAAATTTCAAGCGGCTCTTCTGAAGCCAAAGAAGAATTAGATGACGAAGACTTCGTGTTTGATCTTCAAAATCTCCATGAATTTTAATTGATAATTCTGATGAATGAACAAATCCCCAAGCAGGCACATTTTCCTTGTCAAAACCCTCTTTATACATTTAATACCTCTTTCTTTTTAAGATGAACGTTTCGTCTCTGCGTGCTTGCGGTATTGATGTTATCTTTCACCCGCTTCCGGATTCTCATATTTGAGTTTGTTTTTTTAAATAGTGTTTGATTACGCCTTTCTCTTGCACATTTAGACAAAATATTCATTTTCTCTTTTTTAGACTTAAATCTATGTCGAAAATGATCGTTTGGCATATCTTATACTATCCTCACTAAAGGAGGTGGCAATATGGGTTACTCAAACGGTTATGGTAGCTCCTTCGCTTTGATCGTGGTGCTATTCATTTTGTTAATCATTGTTGGAGCTTCTTTCTTTGGTGGTTATTAAGTTTAACATGGCCTAGCTCCCCCTGTTATGAGCACCTCCCTGTTCGACAGACGCCATAAGAAGTTTTTATGGCGTTTTTGCTGTGCGGTTAACTACTCTATCAGGCAAAGCTGAATCAGGGAATTTAAACAATTCGCTGCAAATTTCATCTTTAAAATGATCCACAACAGTGTTCACCTGAATATAACTGCTTACCACAATGCTGCAGCTAGGACACCGTCGATTGATCTTCCGGCTGAGCTTCAAATATATTACAATATAAAGGAAGCCCGGCTTTTAAAAGCCGGGCTTCCTTTTCGCTCCGCTCAACTCTTCCCTTATCTTAAAAGCCGACCGCATAATCCCTCCATACCCGGTACATCGGCACAAATTCCCCGCCAGCCCTTCTTCTATGTCTTCATCAGACGGATGCGTTTTTTCCTCAAAGAGTGCTTTAAGCGCAATTATCATTCCTGGGGTGCAGTAGCCGCATTGGAAGCCGCCTTCCTCTAGGAAAGCGGTTTGGCAGATATCCAGCTCTTCTTTTTGGAGCCCCTCGATGGTTGTGATGAAGCAGCCGTCTGCTTGATAGGCCATCGTCATGCACGCATTGGCCAGCCTTCCGTCGATCAGGATAGAGCATGCTCCGCAGCGGCCGATTCCGCAGGACACCTTTGTCCCGGTCAGCTGAAATTCCTTTCTAAGCAGATCGCTCAGACGTGCCGTGGGAACGGCTGAAATCTCCCGCTCCTGCCCATTCACAGTCATTCGGAACTGTCCCTTTTTTACAGGAAATGATCCAGCTTCTTTTACGTCCATTGCTTCAGCCCCTTTCTGTCTATCGCTTCAAGCAGCTCCTCTCTTGAAATCGGCAGCTTGTTTATCCAGCATCCGACGGCATCGTGCACAGCCTTTACAACCGCCGGGGTGATGGCGATCGTTCCGATTTCGCCGACGCCGCGCGGGCCGTAGGAATCGCCTTCCATCAGCTCTTCTATTGCGGTCAGTTTCATATCGGGTACATCCTTCACACCGGGAATGATATACTGGTCGAGATTTTCCGCAGCGTAACGGCCGTCCGTCATTTTAGCTTCCTCCATCAGTGTGTAGCCGAGCGCCATGGCGGCCCCGCCTTCAATTTGGCCCCGATAGCCCTGCGCACTGACAACCGGTCCCGCCGCAATAGCATGCTCACAATCTATCACTTTGACATCGCCTGTTAATAAATCAACCTCCACCTCAACAGCGGCCGCTCCAAATGAGTAGAGAAAATGTCCGCCGTCCACGGGATCAGGCGTTGTCGGAAAGTCAAATGCGGTTTCCTCTGCCAAAGGGCTTTTTTCAGCCAGCTCCTTATACGTCACCACAAGCTCCTTTGTATTTTGATCACACAAGCCTGCGGCGCCGAGAATAAGGTTTTCAGCTGAACAGCCGCTCCATTCTGCCGCCCGTTTTTTCAGCTGAGAAAGAAACGGCTTCTTCAAACGCTGGATTGCGTGCCACACCATGCTTGTGCCTCGGGATGCGGTGGAAGAGCCTGACTTCGGTACTTTTGCGGTATCCCCAATCACAATGGAAATATCCTCCGGGGCACAGCCCAGCTCCTCCATGACAATATGTTCAATCGCCGCTAGAATTCCCTGTCCGCATTCTTCAAATCCGAACGAAGCTGTGATGTTGCCGTCACTTGAAAGAGACAAACGGCCTCCTGCCGCATCCATTCGGCCATACCCCAGCCCGCCGCCGTGCATCGTCATTGCCGCTCCCGTGCCTCTCCGCATATATCCGGAGTTCCGGCATTTTCTTGTGAGAATGGGAGATTCAGAAATGGCATTCAACACCTGCGCCGCTCCGTCAGTCGGTGCAATCCGATGCTCTAGCGGCCCTAAGTCATCCGGTTTTCTGATATTTTTTCTTCTCAGATCCAGCGGGTCGATGCCGAGCATATCACTGAGGCGATCGAGATGGGTTTCGAGGGCAAATGTGATTTGATTGCCGCCAAAGCCCCGGAATTCTCCCGCCACCCCGTTGTTCGTAAACACAGATATCCCTTCCGTCCGGATGTTTGGAATGCGGTACGGGCCCGCGGCATGTTCGACAGAAAAGTCAAGAACGGCTGGTCCAAGCGTGGCGTAAGCGCCTGTGTCCGCCACAATTTTCACGTCATGAGCCAAAATCTTTCCTGTTTGATCAGCTCCCGTTTTTATCGCAATCTTCATCGGATGGCGCTTGATTCCAGAACGCACAGATTCCTTTCTCGTCTGATGAATTTTGACAGGCAGTCCGCATTTCAGGGCCAAAAGCGCGGCATACGGCTGGATATTCAGCTCATCCTTTCCTCCGAACGAGCCGCCCATCGGACTCGACACAACTCTGATCTTTTCTTCAGGAATGCCAAAAATACGTGCAAGCTGAAAACGGTCTTTATAGCCATGCTGTGTTCCTGCATACATCGTAAAGCCCCCATCGTCTTCTGGAACGGCTACGCCTCCTTCCGTTTCCATATACGTATGCATCTGCCGCGGCAGCTCGTAGGTTTCTTCAAGGACTGTATCACAGACTTGAAACCCTTTTTCTATATCACCATGTGTAAAAAACGCGCGGTGCAGGATGTTCCCGTCCTCATGCAGTCTATGCGCGTCCGGCCGAAGCGCTTTTTCCGGTGAGTCAATGACCTCCAGCTCTTTATACTCAACATGTATCAGCTCCAGCGCCGCTTCCGCGATTTCCTCCGTTTCCGCAGCCACAGCGGCGATCGCATCCCCGACGTACCGCACCCTGTCCTCGCATAACACCGGCTGGTCAGGGATGACAATGCCAAATCGATTTAATCCGGGAACGTCTTTATGAGTGACGACGGCCCTCACACCTTCCATTTCTTCAGCTTTCATGGTGCAAATCGACACGATCTCCGCATGGGGATACGCGCTTCTCAGCACTTTGCCATACAGCATTCCGGGAAAGCTGAGATCGGTCATATATTTCAGATCCCCTGTGACCTTTCCTCTTCCATCCGGCCTTACTCTTGATGGTTTGTTGATGGTCATTTATTCCCCTCCCTCAGCCATCAGCTCTGCCATGATGACGTTGGCAGCGGCTTTTTTCCTGTATGCCGCTGTCATAAAAGCGTCTGCGGAAAACGACAGCTCACGGACAAGCGTTTCGTACAGCTCGTGCGGCTTCCAGCTTGACGCCATCACTTTCGCTTCGCTTTCCTCTAATCTTTCCGGTGTGATATCGGCATGGCCAGCGGCGAGGCGAATGCAGCCGTCTTTCAAAAAACGTCCAGCCACAACAGCAACCGCTCCTGTAAAAGCCTGGCGCCTCCCAAGCTTGCGGTAAAACACACGCTCTCCCTCCGCACGCGGGATGATGACACGCGTAACGATCGCAGTTTCAAGGCCTGCATCGACGAGCCAATCGCCTAGCGGCAGCCTGATCAGCTCCATTTGATACAGGATAAGCTCAGCATCAAGCACAAGCAAAAGCGGAATCAAATCGCCGATTTTACTTGCTATGTTTCCGCCAATAGTGGCCCGGCTGCGGATTCCAGGTGCGGCGACAGCGGAAGCAGCATCGCTGAAACAGCCAAGCGCACTCTTGATCAGGGGGCTCTTTCTGCACTCATTCAGCGTTGTGAGCGCCCCGATCGATACGTGTGTGTCACTGGCGCTGATTCCTCTCATCTCGTCAATTCCTTCAAGACTGACGAGATGCTGTTTCGGAAAAATCCCTTTGTCCCACTGAAGCTGAAGCAGTGTGCCGCCCGATGCGGCACACACATCCGGGGCATGTTGCTCCAAAAGCGAATAGGCCTCATCGAGCGCTGCCGGCCTCCATAATTGAATATTCATCCTTGCTTTTGTCACTTGGCCGTTCAAACCATCGCCCTCCTCACCATCTCGTATTCCTCCGGTGTATCAATATCGTTCAGCCCCGCACTTTCCTTCGCCTCCAAAACCGCTCCCGTCCCAAGCTGCCCGCTTTTCAGGAGCCTTCGAGCCCCCTCATCTCCCTTTAACTCCTTTAAATAAGGAAAACAAGCCGATGAAAAATAGATTGGCGGGGTGAGCACACCTAAAAATGATGACACGGCAAATGACTCAGGCGCCATTGCCACAAGGGCATTGAGGTGATCGACAGAAAGCCGAGGCTGGTCGGCTAACAAAATGACAACGCCATCCGCTCCCATGCTTTCTGCTTTTCTCATCCCGCTGCTGACTGAATGCCCTTGGCCTTTTTCTGCGTCTCGACAAACGTGCAGGCTCCAGCGTTTTCGAAAAAGCGGAGCGTGAAATAGCGCTCCCATCCACTCAAGGGAAGCTCGCTCTGTTCTCTCGACAATCAGCACATGATCAAGGCGGGACAACAGAGCAGTTTTCAAGGAAAGCGATCCGATGGTTTCTCCTTTCAGCGGCAAAGCAAGCTTGTTTTGGCCCATTCTTTTGCTTTTGCCAGCAGCGAGAAACACGCCGATAATATAGGGGCTTCTCATACAACCGCCAGCCTTTTTCTTGTTTGAATGATTTCCGCGACAACGCTGACGGCAATTTCCTCGGGGCCTTCCGCACCGATTTTCAGCCCGACTGGACTGTAAAAGTGAGCCGGCGGCTGTTTTCCGTTCAACAGCCGCTTCGTGCGGTTTGCCGAACCCAACAGTCCGATATAATGTAAATTTTGAGAAAATAAAAAGTCGATGATTGCTTGATCGTGCTGAAAATGGTGGGTTGCCACAACAGCTGCATCCTGCGGCAAAAATTGAAATTCGCTGAGCATTTGTTCCGGAAAAGCGGTGATCAGCCGATCCGCTTTTGGAAATAGAGAGGATGTGCAATAAGCGGGACGCCAATCTGTCACGATAACAGAAAACCCTGTATCTGCCGCCAAATTGGCAAGCGGCACAATATCTGGTCCCGCTCCGAACAGAATGAGACGTGGCTTCGGTTCAATTCGCTGAATAAACATGTTGGCTGATGGATCAAAATGCGGTAAATGAAGCGTAGAAACGGTACGTTGTATGTCTTGCAGAGGCGCGTCCGGCCAGTTCCCGAAATGCCCGTTCTCTGTCAGAAATAAAGAATGGGACGAGTCAATCTGCGTAACGGCTGTTACAGCTTTTCCTGAATGAAGGCAGTCTCTGACTCTTTCATAGTGCCGTCTTTTTTCCTGAGTGATTACTTCCGCATGAATATGAATCATGCCGTTGCAACCGGCTCCCATGCCCCAGGAAAGATCGTCCTCCGCCCGCATATCATAAGAAATCAGCGCTGACGTCAGCTGATCACCCAGCTCACTGATTCTTTGAAATAAATCTTCTTCCACACATCCGCCGCTCAGCAAACCAATCCGTTCGCCATTTTTCTTAAATAGCATAGAGGCGCCTGCTTTTCGATACGCGGAGCCTTCTACTTGAACAATTGTTGCCAGCACAGCCCCAGCCTGATCTTCCAGGAGCGAATCTAACATCATGTGCATATTTCCCATGCTCGATCCTCCTCTCAAAAATCACTGTAAAAAACAACTATTTCTATAAAGAATAGTTGATGGAAGAAAAAATGACTCATGCTTTGTCAGAAAATGCAACACGGAGAAAGAGGATTTGTAAAAAGAGTCAACCGAAAAAAAATGTTTGGAGAAAAAGCGAAATCATATCACTAAAAAGAGCTTGCGGAGTTCCGCAAGCTTTTTTACACCGCCGCCTGACGGGCGGCGTTTTCATACACGTCAAGCGCCGCTTGGAGCGCTTTTCCCGCTTCAATCCCTGCGCCATGTCTGAGCAGCACAGCCTCTAACCCGGCAAGCACGAATAGCACGTTTTCTTTTCTGCAGCTGTAGCCCATCGTGCCGATTCTCCAGATCTTTCCCGCCAGCGGTCCGAATGAGCTGGCGATTTCAATGCCGAATTGCGCCAACAGCATATGGCGGACAGACTCGCCGTCAATGCCGCCAGGGATTTCTACACAGGTGACAACTGGCATTTTGCAGCTGTCATCTCCAAACAACTTCAGCCCCATCGCCTTAATCCCTGCCGTCAATGCGGTTTCATGATGACGATGCCGTTCTAAGCGGGCTTCAAGACCTTCTTCAAGCACCAGCCTGACACCTTCACGCAAGGCATACAGCATTGTCGTCGCTTCTGTATGATGATTGAGCCGTCTTTCGCTCCAATAATCCTCAAGCTGGCTCAAATCAAAATAATTGCTTGTGATCGGCCGGTTTCCTGAAAGCGTTGCCCTGTCTGCTTGTGTCGCAATCCCGCGCTCCACCTTTTTACGAGCCGCAATCACATCCGCCACCCGCTCATTATATGTAATCGGCGCCATTCCCGACGGAACAGACAAGCATTTTTGCGTACCGCCGATGGCCGCGTCAATCTTCCAATCATCCACCTTTACCTCACAGCCCCCGATCGTCGCGACTGCATCGACGATAAACAATGCATCCTGAGCGCGGCAGGCCTCGCCGATTGCTTTGAGCGGATGAATCCGCCCTGTCGATGTTTCTCCATGCACCATCGCCACAATTTTCGGCTTCACTTTTTTCATTTCCCGTATGATGTCCTCCGGGTCAAAAACCGTTCCCCACTCACATTCAAGCGTGTGAACATTCGCCCCGTACCGCTCTGCGATTTCAGTCAGCAAATAACCGAAGCGTCCGTAAATCGGAATGAACACATCATCTCCCGGCTCAATCACACTCGCCAGCACCGCTTCGATACCCGCCCGTGAAGTGCCGTCAATCGGGTATGCCCAACGGTTTTTCGTTTGAAACAGCTCTCGAAGCATATCCATCGTTTCATTCATGATATCTGTAAACGCCGGGTCAAATTGCCCGACAACCGGGGTGCTCATCACTCTTAATACACGCGGATCAACCTCAACAGGACCCGGCGTCATAATGGTTCTTAACGGGGTGCATAATTCTTTTCTGCCTGACACAGCCATTCCTCCTTTATCAGTAAGCCAGTTTGTATAATAAATCAGCCAGTGCGCGGACGCCAGTCTCAAGCTGTCTGGCCGAGGTATATTCCTTCGGTGAGTGGCTGATGCCGCCTCGGCTTGGCACAAACAGCATACAAGCCGGATGGCGTCTTCCGATCATTTGCGCGTCATGCCCTGCTCCGCTCACCATTTCCTCGCAGCTGATGCCGTTTTCTGCCGCTGTTTCAAGAGCCGCAGCCTTCAGCCTTTCGTCCATCGGCACGGGCTCTATCCGCATATATTCATCAATATCGGCGCGAATTCCTTTTTGATGGCAAATGCGGTTGATCAAAGCAGCCATGTCTTCATGAAATTGCTCCAGCACGTGCTGATGCTGATGGCGAATATCGATTGAAAACTGCACGCGGCCCGGTATGACATTGGCTACATTGGGCTCTGCCGTTATTTTTCCGCATGTCAGACGGAGCTCATCCGGCTGCTCCTCCGCACGCAGCAGCAGTTCATGAATGATGCGGCTGCTGGCTGCAAGCGGGTCCTTACGCCATTTCATGGAGGTGGTTCCCGCATGATTGCATTCCCCCTCCAGCGTGACGAGATATCGCCTCTGCCCCGCAATACTTGTCACAATGCCGAGATCCCGTCCTGACATTTCCAACGTCTGCCCCTGTTCAATATGAAGCTCAACAAAAGCGCTGATGTCTGTCCTATACGCTGGCTGGAACACGCCTTTGCCAAAACCGATCTCATACATCGCTGTTTGCAGAGAGACGCCTGATTCATCGCTCGGTTCTGCTCCATCCTGAAGTGAAAAACCACCCGTCATATTCCCTGATCCCCAATAGGTCATTGGAAAACGGCTGCCCTCCTCCTCACACAAGGAGACCGCTTCGAGTGTTTTTTTCGGTGCTCCGTACGTTTCTTTAAGCTGCTTAATCGCAAGCATTGCCGCCAGCACGCCATAGGCGCCGTCATACTTTCCCCCATTGATGACAGTATCAATATGTGAACCGGTTACAATCACTTCATCCGGAGACTGTGTGCCCGAAAGCCTTCCAAAAACATTGCCGACATCGTCGAACCTTGTTTCAAGCCCGAATGAAGACATTTCCGTCTTTACTGCGAGCTGCGCGTCCATCCACTCTTTTGTGTACAAAAGCCTCGTTACGCCGCCGTCCGCAGATGCGCCGTATTGGGCGAGCCATTCAATATAATCTGCGATGCTGTTTTTGACTGAAAGCTTTTGCTTTTCCATGTACTCCCCCCTCTGGCCGTTATGGTGACTTCATTATAGAAGGAGGGGCATGATAGTTCATTGGCAGATTAACCAAAAAAACGTTTATTTTTTGGTCACAATATCTATCCAGCGACCATCCTCTCCTGCCTCTCAGTTTTTTTCATATAAAGTCAAAAGAAAACACAATAAGGAAGAGAGCCATATGTTAAAGAAAGGGGCAAAACACCTTTCATATGTACAAGCTAAGTTTGCGGGATAAGCGATGTCCGCGGAACAGATTAAAACAGAAATATTAGCAGCTTGCCACATACCAGCTGGAGCATAAACGGGGCCAAAAGATATTGAAACAGCGGATTTCCCCCTCCTCCAAAGGAACTAATTTACAATTTTAATGAAAAATATACAAAATGACACTTCTATCCTTTATTTCATTTTTAGATAATAGACATGATCTGATAAAAGGAGGGCAAGTGATGACAAAAAAAGCAAGGTTTCTGCCGCTCGTCTGTGTATTACTGATTTCAGGATGGTTCGCGCCCGCAGCTTCAGCAAGCGTGCAAACCGCATTCAGCTTGAATGACCGATTAGCGTCTTCTCCTTCAGGAACCGGGAGCCTTCTCTCATTCGCCGCTCCCGCTGCACCCTATGCTGACACTGATACCTATTATGAAGGGGCTGGGGGAAAAACAGGAGAATCGCTAAAAAGCGCCCTGCACCGCATTATCAGCGGACATACGATGCTGTCCTACAGCGAAGTATGGAACGCGCTGAAAGAAACCGATGAAGATCCGGCTAACCCGAATAACGTCATCCTGCTCTATACGAATGAATCACGGTCGAAAAACCTGAACGGCGGCAATGTCGGCGATTGGAACCGCGAGCACGTCTGGGCGAAATCTCATGGCGATTTCGGTACAAGCAAAGGGCCTGGCACCGACATTCACCATTTGCGCCCGGCTGATGTCCAAGTCAACAGCACCAGAGGCAATATGGATTTTGACAACGGCGGCACAGAATATGCGAAAGCGCCCGGAAATTATTATGACGGAGATTCATGGGAGCCCCGTGATGATGTGAAAGGCGATGTCGCCCGCATGCTGTTTTACATGGCTGTCCGTTACGAAGGTGACGACGGCTACCCAGATCTTGAGCTTAATGATAAAACAGGCAACGGCTCAGCCCCTTATCATGGCAAACAATCTGCCCTGCTCGAATGGAACAGGCAGGACCCGGTTGACGACCGCGAGCGCCAAAGAAATGAAATCATTTATGAGAAATATCAGCACAACCGCAATCCATTTATCGACCACCCTGAATGGGCCGACGACATTTGGCCGTAAGAAAAAGGTGCTCCTTGTGAGGAGCACCTTTTCTAATACACAGCCTCTTCCGTCTCCGCATCGAAAAAAACGATGTGATCCATTTTTACTGCCAGCTGAATCGAATCGCCTGCGGCGATTCGCGTGTTCCCGTCCAGGCGGACCGTGAGCCGCTCGTCCCCGGCCGTGACATGTACAATCAGCTCTGATCCCAGATTTTCATTCACTTCCACTTTCGCTTTACACACTGAATCAAACAGCTGGTCATGTCCGGTCATTTGTGTGATATGCTCCGGCCGGATGCCGGCAATCATCTGTTCTCCGGTATATCCCTTTTCCCTAAGCCGCTTCGCCTTTTCTTCAGGAATATGAAGACGGACCGAAGGGTTTGTGAAAAACAGCTCGCCATGCTGCTCTTCAATGACGCCTTTCAGAAGGTTCATTCCGGGTGAGCCGATGAAGCCCGCAACGAACAGATTTGCCGGATAATGATAAATGTCATGAGGTTTCGCCACTTGCTGAATTTCCCCTTCATTCATCACGACAATCCGATCGCCCATTGTCATCGCTTCGGTCTGGTCATGCGTGACATATATGATGGTTGCCTCTAAACGCTGGTGCAGCTTGCTGATTTCTGTCCGCATCGTCACTCTCAGCTTCGCGTCCAGATTGGAAAGCGGCTCGTCCATTAAAAAGACCTTCGGCTCCCTCACAATCGATCTGCCTAGCGCCACCCTTTGCCGCTGCCCTCCGGAGAGCGCCTTCGGTTTTCTCTTCAGCAAATGCTCAATCTCTAAAATTCTGGCTGCCGCATGAACCCGCTCGGCAATTTCCTGTTTGGGCATCTTTCTGAGCTTTAATCCAAACGCCATATTATCAAAAACCGTCATATGCGGATAAAGCGCATAGTTTTGGAATACCATCGCAATATCACGTTCTTTCGGGGGAAGATCATTGACCCGCTCCCCATCAATAAGAAGGTTTCCTTCAGAGATGCTTTCCAGTCCCGCCACCATCCGCAGCGTGGTCGATTTTCCGCATCCTGACGGCCCCACCAGCACCAAAAGCTCCTTGTCCTTTACATTTAAATCAAAGTCCTTCACCGTTAATTGTGAGTGATAAGATTTTTTGACATGTTCAAATGTTAATGAAGCCATCAGAAACTCCCCCTATCTTTTGATCTGTTATTTCGTCACTGGAAACAACTCGGTCTTTCTGTTATTTTTAGAGTAATCGATTCCCATTTTTGCTATATTCATAAAATAAAAAATGTAAATTTGTATTATAACGTCATAATACATTATAATATGAATAATAGGTTAAAAGGAGGCTACCCTTTGTTAAACAACGGAAGTTCTACACCTTTATACATTCAGCTAAAACAAATCATCACCGATGACATCAAAAAGGGCGTGTATTCCCCAACCGCCAAGCTGCCTACCGAAAACGAGCTTTGCAGCAAGTATAATGTCAGCCGCATTACCGTCAGGAAAGCCATTCTCGATTTAGTCGAAGAAGGCTATCTGATCAGGCAGCAGGGAAAGGGAACGTTCGTTAAAAGCCCTAAATTAAAACGTGAGCTGATTGCAGTAAACGGCTACTCGGAATTTATGGAATCAACCGGCAAAAAACCGAAGCATCAGGTGCTGTCCTATGAGATCATTCCGGCGGCAAAACCCATTGCCGAAAAGCTTCAAATCAATTCCGAGAGCCCTGTCGTTGAACTGAAACGGATTTTATATAACGATGACCAGCCGCTCACCTTTGAAGTGACGCATTATCCGCTGGATTTGTTTCCCGGCATTGATACTTTTATTGCCGATGGCGTATCCATGCACGATATTTTGAGACAGCAATACCAAGTTGTGCCGACCCACAATACGAAGCTATTAAACGTTGTATATGCCCAGCAGGAGGAAAGCAAATACCTGGATTGCGATATCGGGGACGCGCTGTTTGAAATCGATAAAACGGCTTTTACATCAAACGACCAGCCAATCTACTGCTCACTGTTTTTGATGCACACAAACCGTGTCACCTTTACCATCAACAGCCCCTACACTTAACAGGCATAAAAAACGAGACACTGCTTATAGTATTCTCGTTTTTTCACTGCTTCCCCCGTCCTCCAAGCGATAAGGATGTCCATAGCCGAAAGCCCCGTACACGCCGCATGTTTTCGCAGCCGTTTCCGCCGCTTTGCGCAAAGCAGACGTTATGTCCTGCTTCTCGCAAAAGGCAGTCAAAAAACCAGCTATAAAAGAATCTCCCGCTCCAAGTGTATCTATTATATCAGTTTCCACTATCGGCTGATGATAGATTCGGTCACCCGCAGACAAGATCGCTCCTTGGCCTCCTCGGGTCAGGCAAACGAATTTGGCTCCATACCCATGAGCTTTTTCAGCAAGCTCACCGCACTCTGACTCACTCAAATCGCTTCCTGAAAAAAACGCATACGTCACATAAGGACAGACCTTCCTCAAATAACCATCCTCCCGATTGGTTGAAAAATCAAACGAGACCGGGATCAGCCCGCACAGCTGCGGAAGATCGTTCTCAAGCCGGCTGTACACACTGGTATGCAGCAAATCATGCCCGCTGATGAAGGCTAGATCTTTCTCCTGAAACATGAGACGGAGCCGGGACTGAATGCCGCCTTTATTTGACCTGACAAAAATCCGGTCCCCCTGTTCATCAAGGGTGACAATCGCCATTCCGTTTTCTCCGTGCGCCTGGCGGATATAATCCGCGTTGACCTGCTCCAATTTCAGTACGTTCAAAAGATGTGCCGCTGCTTCGTCATTGCCGACAATTCCGATATAGGAAGCCGCATGCCCGAGCCGTTTGGCAAGCACAGCGACGTTTAAGGCATTTCCTCCCGGGTAGAACGTTTCTTGATCCTGATAGTAATCGACAACGTTATCTCCAACCGCAATCATTTTCATTTTGCTTCCTCCTTTATCCTTTTACACTTCCGCTTGCAATCCCGCGGACAAAATATTTCTGCATCAATAAAAATAGAAGAATAATCGGTGCGGCTGAAATTGTTAATCCCGCCAGCAGGACGCCCCAATCCGTCTGCAGCGCGTCTCTGAACTGCATCAGTCCGGCTGGAATGGTCCGCAAATTCTCATCATCTATGAAAATAATCGCAAACATAAACTCATTCCACGTATGGTAAGCCGTCAAAATGCCTGATGTCACCAGAATCGGCACACTCATTGGTAAGAAAATTCTGAAAAATACCCCGAAACTCGTACACCCATCTAAATAAGCCGCCTCCTCCAATTCTTTGGAAATTGAAAGGAAATAAGAGCGGATCAAAATGATGGTAAATGGAATTCGGTAAGCCGCATACGGCAGGATCAACGCCCAATACGTATTGTAAAGGCCCAGCGACTGAATAATAGAATAAAGCGGCACAAGACTGACCTGCGGTGTCAGCATCAAACCGCCAAGACAGAGCACCAAAAAGAATCCTTTTCCTTTAAACTCAAACCGGGAAAGGCCGTACGCCGCCCATGCACTGATAAAGACAGTGATGACACACGTCAGCGCCGTGACAATGACACTGTTCATAAAATAAGAAGAAATCCCCTGATTCCAGGCGGACACAAAGTTTTCCGGATGCCACGAAGATGGCAGCGACCAGCTGTGCTCAAAAATATCGTCCGAGTTTTTAAAGGCGCTCATCACCATCCATAGAAGCGGATAGGCGATCGCAATTAGATAAAGAAACAGAAAAATCCACACAGACGTTTCTCCAATGTACCATTTTCGTCCAGTTTTTCTTTTCATTTCCATGTTCCGATCAGGCACAGGCTCCAATCTAAACGAATCTGTCTTCTTCTGAGGCAGCATCTTTTAGTCCTCCTTTCCGGTTTTAAAGAACTTCATTTGCATGAGCGACAATGCGAACGTAATGATTAACACGACGGTGGCAATCGCTGAGGCATAGCCCATCATATCCTTTGTAAAGGCGCTTTTATATAAAAACGTGCTTAAGACTTCTGAAGCGTTGCCCGGCCCTCCGCCTGTCAATATGTACGGTTCATTAAATACCGTAAAGGCGCCGGTCAGCGTCATGACCACCGCAACAAAAGACATCTCTTTCGTCTGAGGAACGGTAATATGAAAAAACTGCTGAATTTTCCCCGCGCCGTCAAGCCGGGCCGCTTCATACAGTTCGTCCGGAATTTTTTGAATCGACACAATGTACAGCATCGCAATATAACCGACAGATTGCCATTGAGACACAAAAATAACCGAAAGCATAGCCGTGCTGTCCTCCCCAAGCCAGGCTCTCGTCAACTGATCAAGACCTACCGCCTGAAGCAGCTGATTCAAAAGCCCTGTCTCAGGGTTGTAAATAAAATCAAACAAAAGCGCGATCACTGTCATGGAGATGACAACCGGCAAAAAGAAAACGGTGCGAAAAAACGGCGACCATTTTCTGACCAGCTTATCCTCAAGCACCGCCGCCAAAATCAAACCGCCAAATACCTGGCATATAATTGAGATCACTGCGTAAAGCACATTATTGGTAAGTGCCTGATAAAAGACAGGGTCATGAAACAATTCAACATAGTTTTTCAAGCCGATAAACGTTTTTTCAGGAGAAAAAGAGCTCCACTGAAACAAGCTGAGGAAGACATTCTCAAAAATCGGGATATAAACGAAAAGTAAAAAAACGAGAGCGGGCACCAAAAACAAATAAGGGATTATTTTATTCTGATTGACCAAGGATATCTCATCTCCTTTATAAAAAGAAAAGGTGCGAAGCTTCACCTTTTCTTTGATTTATTCAGCTGACGCCTTCACTTGCTTCGCTGCTTTTTGAACGGCTTTCATCACCTGCTCCGGTGTCATGTCGCCGCCGAGCATTTGCTGAACGCTGGTTAAGTACGCATCTGCGATTTCAACATCGACATCCATATCAAACCATGGCACCATTGATTTGGCATCAACAATTTGCTGAACGGCTTCACGCTGAGTGGCTGTAGAATTTTCTTCAGTTGCCGTCCCTTGCACCGCACTGTATTTTCCGACATCTTTCACGAGCTTTTCGCCCATTTTTTTCGATGTCAGAAACTGCAAAAATTCCATCGCTTCCTTCGGATGTTTTGTTTTTGAGGAAATCATGAATCCTTCCGGCGCTCCCGTTAATGCTTTTGAAGATCCTTTTTGCCCGCTGATTTCAGGGAATGGGAACATTCCCAGATTCACCGGTTCAACCAGCTTGATCTCCGCTGTTTCAGCATATATCATCGCCGACTTTCCGCTCTTAAATTGCTGTCTTACATATTCGTGGTCGACGGAGTTTACATGTTTATTGAAGTAAGGCATCAGCTCCTGAAGCTTTTCAAGTGCTTTTACATAGCCTTCATCGGTAAATTCACCCGTTTTGGCGTTATAGTCCTTTTCCCGGGTTTTTTGATCGACCATCCGCTGATTGAGCGTGCCGATATAGTGTGAGATTGTCCAAGTTGCCTTTGTTCCGAAACTGATCGGTGTGTAGCCATTTTCTTTCAGCTTCTTTGACACATCGATTAATTCATCCCATGTCTTCGGTGGATCAAGGTTCAGCTTTTGAAAAATGTCTTTATTATAGAAGAATGATTTAGCGTCCATTTGCCATGGCACACCATATTGCTTGTTTTCATAAGTAAATGGTGCAACTTGCGATTGAACGAGCTGTGATGACCAATCGGTATCATCTTTGTAGTAGGACGAGAGATCAAGTGCTTTATTGCCTCTAATGAATTTCAAAGCAAACTCGTCGCTCCAAGAGAAGTAAATGTCAGGAGGGCTGGTGGTTCCCAGCATGACCTTAATTTTGTCTTTATAGGAGTCATTCAAAACCGCTTCAATTTGAATGTCGATATCCGGATGCTCTTTTTCAAATTCCTTAACAACCTCTTCAAAATAACTTTTTTCCGGCTCTTTCGGCCATCTGTGGAAAAACTTCAATGTCACCTTTCCGTCCGCTGAACCGCTCTGGCTCGAACAGCCCGCAATGGTGAGCATGCTGACAGCTGCAATGATCAAGAACAACAACATTTTCTTCAAAGGGTTGGCCTCCTCTGGACATTAGACTATAATGTTATATAACATTATAGTCTAATGCATAATGGTTCTTCATTTTCAGATCAATACTCAACTTTCCACATATATCTTCTATGAGATAAAGGATGATTTCTCGCCTCTGCCAGCTCATCCGCATAGCTTCTGAGTACACGATTGAGAACGAGCGGAGCAAGATAGCCTTTAACTGAATCGTCAATTGCAGTGAAATCGTAAGATGCGGCATCAAGCACAGTGAGCTTTTTGCCATACTTTTTCGAGAAGGTAAGCGCCCGCTCTTCAAGAGGCCTTGTTTCATCTAAACCGAGCAGGATGATAAACGGCACGGATTCATCAATAATTTCAAACGGTCCGTGAAAGTATTCTCCGGCATGAATGGCGTGGGAATGAATCCATTGCATTTCCATGAGAATGCAGATGCTGTAGGAGTAAGCGACACCGTAGTTTGCACCGCTTGCCATTGTATAAATAATGCTTTCTTTTTCATGGGCTTTTGCGAATTTCTGTGCGTTGTCAGCTTCCTGCTTAAGGGCTTCTTCATACACAGCCTGTAATTGATCCAAACCTTCAATTGCTTGTTGGAATGTTGTATTGTTTTCTAATACTTGCAGGGTGCCGAAAACGATTTGATACAAAACGCCATAGTTCGTATTGATCGCAAGCGCTTCATCGCCCCAATCGTACTGGGCAACATATTGCGCTTCCTGCGCTAAAGGAGATTCCGGTTTATACGTCATCGCAATTGTAAGTGCGCCTTTGCTCCTTGCAAACGCAGCGGCTTTGACCGTTTCCGGTGTATTTCCCGAATGCGAGCACAAAATAACAAGAGATTTTTCACCAAGCTGAACAGGATTGCGCTGAATAAATTCGTTAGAGCTGTAAAGGTCAGAGCTGATTGATTTTGACTCCCTGTCAAACACATATTTACTCGGATACATAATGGCCGAAGACCCTCCGCATGCGACAAAGAATACATGGTCAATGGTTTTCCCTTTCAAATCCTGCAAGAAAGCTTGAACCTCACGATTTACTTTTGCTGTGGCCTGACTCAAATCCTTCACTCCCCATTTTTATTATATAACGTTATATAACATTATATATTGTTATATTAAAGTCCGGAGCTATGATTGTCAATATAATTTTCTGAAATTTCCCAATAATTTAAACAGGAATCTATTTAAAAAAATCCAAACAAAAAAACCAGAACTTCATATAAGCTCTGGCTTCGCTGTTCAATCCGCGGACTGACGTCTTATTTAAAAAATACCTTGTCTATATTGTACTTCGAATGCTGTGTGTTGATGATATAGGTTTCATAAATGTCTCGTTCCATTGGATCTTCGACTACACATACTTCAATTTTATATACTTCGTCTCTGTGATGTTTGATCGGTGAGACATTGTCTTCAAAATGCTTCTTAATTCTCTGTCTTAACTTTCTGGCTTTACCGACAAACAGCAGCTCGTCATGAATGTTGTAAAACATAAAGATGCCGCCTTTATCCCTTGGTATCTGATGAAAGTCGATGAAGCCGTAAATCGCCTTTATTTTCGGCTCGTTCTCATTCGTTGACTGCTGTCGTTCGGTGATGGTGACATTCGGTGCGGGTATATCAATTTTTATCAAAATCAGTTCACGTCCTCTTTTTCATTAAAGATAAATGCTAACACAGACAGAAAAGAAAAGCTAGAACAGCTTTATACTATTTGTTTGTTACGCTCTTACTTATTATGCGAGCGCTCCGGCTGGATCATACGGGCTAAGGTCTATTTCAGTCTGCTTTCCGAGAACTAGCTTTGCGAGCTCTGAACCCAAGAACGGCCCCATTGTTAATCCCGAGGCGCCTAAACCGTTAGCGGCAAAAAGGCCTCCAACGCCAGGCACCGCTCCTACAACCGGCAGAAATCCCGGTGTAAATGGCCTGAATCCCACTCTTGCTTCAATAACAGCACTGTCTGCAAGCCCCGGTGCTGCGGTTAGCGCTTTGCTCAATACTTCATGCTGCCCTCCGGCTGTCACACGCAGATCATCAAGATCGGCATCGTTTTCGTGCGTGGCGCCGGCTACAATCCTGCCGTTATCAAACGAAAGAATGTACTGATCGTTTGGCGGCATCACAACCGGCCATGATCCTGTATCCGCATCCGTCATTTCAAAATGCATAATCTGCGCCTTCTGAAAGGACACTTGAAAATGAATGCCAAGAGGCTTCAATATCTCATTGGCCCATGCTCCCGCCGTCACAATCACCGCGTCAGCCGCAAACTGCTGTGTGTCTGTTTGCACGCCGGTAACCATTCCGTTTTCAAAAAGCAAGGACGCATTTCCTTTGATGATCTCTGCGCCGCGTTTCTTAGCAGCGCTTATAAGCGACCGGCACAGCGCTCTTCCATTTACACGGGCGGCTCCGCTGATATGAACCGATTCATAGCCATCAGCTAAAATCGGAAACAGCTTTTTCGTCTCACTCGCGGACAAGCGGGTAATCTCACCGATCTCCGGCGCGTCCTCCCGTCTCTTATACGCTCTTTCCTCCATCTTATCGAGCTTCGCCGCGTCAGTATGAATGCTGATGGCACCGACACGCTTGTATCCTGTATCCGTTTCTCCGTCCTCTTCCAATTGATGGATTAAATCCGTATAGTACCGGGCTCCCCCCTTAGCAAGCTGGTACCAATCCTGATTACGGCGCTGCGAGAGCCAAGGACAGACGATCCCCGCCGCCGCATCAGTCGCTTGTCCCGGCTCTTTCCGATCAATGACAGTAACGCGAGCGCCTGATTTTGCGAGATGATAAGCCGTCGACGCGCCGAGAATTCCTGCGCCGACGATGATATACGATTTCATATAAAAACACCTTTTCTATTATAATGTCTATTCATTTTACCAAATCGAGTGCTTTCCTTCGACCCTTTGCCCCAATATGAAAAAAACGCGAAGTTCGTCCAATCTCTTTACTCTCCTATCGAATATTCTGTCACTATCAATAGAGAAAGGATGATACCATGAGCGAAAATCGTCATGAAAATGAAGAAAACACAGACCGCAATGTGGCAGTCGCAAGAGTCCAAAACAGCGGCAATTCAAATGTCGTTGTCAACGTGAACACAGAACAAGATCAGGATCAGGCACAGGCTCAGACACAAGACGGAGAAGAGTAATGAACGAAAACATCATTCCGATCAACAGACATACTCAAGAGATACCCGCTACTGAATCCGTGATCAAAAACAGCGGCAACTCAGAGGTCCATATCGACATTCACATTGATACAATGCCGATTGCCTTTGCCATTTTGTGCTCAGCATTAGCCGCAAAACAGATGACAAAAGAGGAATTTGACACGGCTTATACGCAATTACGAGAGATGAACAATGGATATCACAATGGCACATCTGTAAAGCAAGTCATCAATCAGGAGACTGAAGAGTAGAAACCGCGGGCCCCTCGGCCTGCGGTTTTCTTCTGCATACAAAAAGGACGCGACTGAAAACCAGTCACGTCCTTTTTTGTGAAACAATTAACCGATTGAACCTTCCATCTCGAACTTAATCAAACGGTTCATTTCAACTGCGTACTCCATCGGAAGCTCTTTTGTGAATGGCTCGATGAAGCCCATTACGATCATTTCAGTCGCTTCCTCTTCGGAAATACCGCGGCTCATCAAGTAGAAGAGCTGCTCTTCAGATACTTTAGACACTTTCGCTTCGTGCTCCAATGAAATGTTATCATTTAAGATTTCATTGTAAGGAATGGTGTCTGAAGTCGATTTGTTATCCATAATGAGCGTATCGCACTCGATGTTAGAACGGGCGCCTTCCGCTTTGCGTCCGAAGTGGACGATTCCGCGGTACGTTACTTTTCCGCCTTGTTTTGAAATCGATTTTGATACGATTGTGGATGATGTGTTTGGTGCAAGGTGAATCATTTTCGCACCCGCATCCTGATGCTGGCCTTTACCCGCAAGAGCGATGGAAAGCGTCATACCGCGCGCGCCTTCGCCTTTTAGGATACAAGCCGGATATTTCATTGTCAGTTTAGAACCGATGTTACCGTCGATCCATTCCATTGTTGCGTTTTCTTCACAGATCGTACGCTTCGTTACAAGGTTGTAAACGTTGTTTGCCCAGTTTTGGATCGTTGTATAACGGCAGTAGCCGCCTTTTTTCACGATGATCTCAACAACCGCACTGTGAAGTGAGTTTGTTGTGTAAACAGGCGCAGTACAGCCTTCAACATAATGAACGCTTGCTTCTTCGTCAACGATGATCAGCGTACGTTCGAACTGCCCCATGTTTTCAGAGTTGATTCGGAAGTAAGCTTGAAGCGGTGTTTCAACCTTTACGCCTTTAGGCACGTAAATGAAAGATCCACCGGACCAAACAGCTGAGTTAAGCGCCGCAAACTTGTTGTCAGTCGGCGGGATCACTTTTGCCCAGTGCTCACGGAAAATATCTTCGTTCTCTTTCAGCGCGCTGTCAGTGTCTTTAAAGACGATGCCTTGCGCTTCAAGATCTTCTTTCATGTTGTGGTATACAACCTCAGATTCGTACTGAGCAGAAACACCCGCAAGGTATTTTTGTTCAGCTTCTGGAATACCGAGCTTGTCAAAAGTTTGCTTAATTTCTTCAGGAACTTCATCCCAAGAACGCTCTGAACGCTCAGACGGTTTTACATAGTACGTAATTTCGTCAAAGTTCAGTGAGTTTAAATCTCCGCCCCATTGAGGCATCGGCATGTTGTAGAAATGCTCAAGTGATTTCAAGCGGAAATCAAGCATCCATTGAGGCTCTTCTTTCATGCGAGAAATTTCTTCTACGATTTCTTTTGTCAATCCGCGCTCTGAACGGAAAATGGAAACGTCTTTGTCGTGAAAACCATACTTGTATTCACCAATATCAGGCATTTTTTTAGCCATCCATTTTCACTCCAATCCTTTTAATTGCCGCCTTCTTCTTTTGCGACTCCTTTTTCAAGTGCTTTCCATGACAGGGTTGCACATTTGATACGGGCCGGGAATTTTGAAACGCCTTGAAGGGCTTCAATATCCCCGAGATCTATAGAATCATCATAATCTTTGCCTTGCATCATATCCGAGAAAATCTTAGACATGGAAAGGGCTGTTTCAATATCTTTCCCTTTAATCGCCTGAGTCATCATCGAAGCGGATGCCATTGAAATGGAACAGCCTTCCCCTTCAAATTTCGCATCCTCCACGATGTCTCCGTCAAGCTTCATTGTCAGTCTGATTCGGTCGCCGCATGTCGGATTGTTCATATCCACGACGATGCTGTCATTCAAAACCCCTTTGTTGCGGGGGTTTTTGTAATGATCCATAATCACCTGTCTGTACAATGTATCTAAATTTGCATTAAAAGACATTTGTAAAATACTCCTTTGTCTTTTGAAGAGCTTCCACAAGCTTATCAATCTCTTCCTCTGTATTATACAGATAAAAGCTTGCTCTCGCAGTAGCAGTTACATCCAGCCATTTCATCAGCGGCTGCGCGCAATGGTGGCCGGCTCTGACCGCGATTCCCTCCGCATCAAGCACAGTTGCCACATCGTGAGGATGAACATCATCAAGGTTAAATGTGACAAGCCCGGCACGCTCTTCAGGGCCGTAAACCGTTACGCCGTCAAGCTGGCGGAAGCGCTCAAGCGCATAAGCTGCAAGCTTGTGCTCGTGGCGGGAAATCTCATCAAGACCAATTTCTTCGAGAAAATCAATGGCGGCACCGAGACCAATTGCTCCTGCAATAATCGGCGTACCCGCTTCGAATTTCCACGGAAGCTCTTTCCAAGTTGATTCATAAAGCCCGACAAAGTCGATCATTTCACCGCCGAATTCGGCAGGCTCCATGTTTTCCAGCAGGGCTTTCTTTCCGTACAGCACTCCAACGCCGGTCGGCCCGCACATTTTATGGGAAGAAAGCGCAAAGAAGTCGCAATCGAGATCCTGCACATCAATTTTCATGTGAGGCGTGCTTTGCGCACCGTCCACCACAATAACAGCCCCATTGTCATGAGCGATTTTCGCCATTTCTTTAATCGGGTTGATCGTGCCGAGAACGTTAGATACATGAGACACTGCAACAATTTTTGTGTTGCTTGTGACCGTTTCTCTGACGTCGTCTAAAGAAATCGTTCCGTCTTTCTGCAGCGGAATATATTTTAATGTGGCGCCAGTCGCTTTGACAGCCTGCTGCCACGGAATGATATTCGCATGATGCTCCATGTAGGTGATGACCACTTCATCACCCGGTTTCAGGTTGGCGCGCGCATAGCTTAACGCCACCATATTCAGTGATGTGGTCGTGCCTTTTGTGAAAATAATCTCAGCCATTGACTTCGCGTTAATAAACTTGCGGACTTTTTCACGCGCTCCTTCATACCCGTCTGTCGCTCTGGTTCCAAGTGTATGGACGCCCCGGTGAACATTGGAATTGTATTGGTTATAATACTTATCCAGTGTTTCAATGACAGCACGCGGCTTCTGGGAAGTCGCCGCGCTGTCGAGATAAACGAGATCATGTCCGTTCACTTGCTGATGAAGGATCGGGAACTGTTCACGAATATCTGTGATATTCATTACTTCACTTTCCTTTCGATGACAGAAACTAATTGTTTCTTAACGCCTTCAATCGGAAGTTCATTTACTACAGGCGCAAGGAATCCGTAGATGACTAAGCGTTCTGCTTCTTCTTTCGGAATACCGCGGCTCATCAAGTAGTAAAGCTGAATAGGGTCCACACGGCCGACAGATGCCGCATGCCCTGCAGTTACATCGTCTTCGTCAATTAAAAGAATAGGGTTTGCGTCTCCGCGTGCTTTTTCGCTGAGCATCAGCACACGTGATTCTTGCTCCGCATTCGCTTTAGAAGCGCCATGTTCGATTTTTCCGATTCCGTTAAAGATAGAAGAAGCAGAATCCTTCATTACACCGTGCTTCAAAATATAGCCTTCTGAAGCTTTACCGAAATGGATGATTTGTGTTGTGAAGTTTTCTGTTTGCTCTCCTCTGCCGACAACAACCGTTTTCGTATCGCCATATGTGCCGTCACCGTAAAGGTTTGTCGTGTTTTCGGAAATGGTGTCGCCGTCGTTCATCAGGCCGAGAGCCCACTCGATTTTGCTGTCGCGTCCGCGCGCAGCGCCGCGGCGGTTCACATAAGTTGTCACACCACTGGACAGATTATCAACCGCCCCGTATGTCACGCTTGCATTATCACCTGTGATGACCTCACTGATAATGTTGAACACGGCATCTTTCGGGTTTACTGTGCTGATGTAGTTTTCTACATATGTGACAGAGCTGTGGTCTTCAGCCACAATCAGCACGTGGTTGAATAGAGCTGTATCGTTGCTTTCATGGACATAAACAGCCTGAACCGGCGTCTCAACCTCAACATTTTTCGGAACATAAAGGAATGCTCCTCCGTTTACAAGAGCCGCGTGAAGTGCAGTTAATTTATGCTCATCAACCTTCACGCCGTCCTTCATAAAGTATTTCTCCACCAAGTCGCTGTGCTCGCGTGCGGCAGTCAGAATATCAGTGAAGATGACGCCTTTGTCTTTCAATTCTTGAGAAAGAGAAAGGTAAGCCGGCGTCTGGTCACGCTGTACATATAAAGTTTTATCTTCGTTTTCAACATCGATCAGCGCTTTTGCTTCATCAGTCAAATCTTCCAATGAAGAAAGCGGTTCGTTATCAACTGTATGCTTCGCGAAATTCGTGAAATTCCAGTTTGTGATTTTAGTTTTGTCAGGCTTCGGCATCGGCAGATCCTCAGCTTGTTCAAGAGCCTGTAAGCGCAGGTTTTTCAGCCAGGCAGGTTCTTGATGCTTTTCGGAAAAGCTTTTGAGATACTCCTGATCTACGGATAGTTTTGTATCTAGTGTCATATTAATCCCCCTAACGCTTACGCTTCTTGGCCTACAGTTTCGTCTTCAATGCCAAGTTCTTGTTTGATCCAGTCATAACCTTCTGCTTCTAGACGCTGTGCAAGCTCTGCACCGCCGGATTTGACAACGCGTCCTTGCATCATAACGTGAACAACATCCGGAGTGATGTAGTTTAACAAGCGCTGATAGTGAGTGATCATCAGGCAGCCGAAGTTTTCGCTGCGCATTTTGTTGATCCCTTTAGATACAACTTTCAGAGCATCAATATCAAGACCTGAGTCGATTTCATCAAGGATGGCGATTTTTGGTTCAATCATCATTAATTGAAGGATTTCGTTGCGTTTTTTCTCCCCGCCTGAGAAGCCTTCGTTAAGGTAGCGCTGAGCCATTTCAGGGTCCATTTCAAGGAACTCCATGTTTTCGTCCATTTTGCGGATGAATTTCATAAGAGAAATTTCATCGCCTTCTTCTCTGCGCGCGTTGATTGCCGAACGAAGGAAGTCGGCATTTGTCACGCCGCTGATTTCACTTGGGTACTGCATCGCAAGGAATAAGCCCGCCTGCGCACGCTCGTCCACTTCCATCTCCAGTACATCTTTGCCGTCAAGCGTGATGCTGCCTTTTGTTACTTCATATTTAGGATGCCCCATAATAGCAGCTGACAGAGTGGATTTACCAGTTCCGTTCGGTCCCATTACTGCGTGGAACTCTCCGCCTTTTATTTCAAGGTTTACACCCTTTAAGATCTCTTTCCCTTCGATTTCAACGTGAAGATCTTTGATCGTTAATGTTGAAGCAGCCATATCTATACCTCCAAAATATATAATCATTATTCTCAAATTATTCTCATTCTAATTTTATAACAAATGAAAAGTAAATACAACTTTTTATCGTGCCTTACACATTCCTCAAGTTTAACAAAGATCAGCACTTTATTAAAGCGATTGAAAAAGAAAAAGAGTGGATTCCCACCCTTTTTTAAAAGATTGATTTTCTCAATAAGCTCCCGCAGAAATCCGCTTGCTTTTTTCATAATCAAGCTCTCTCTGCCGCTCTACTTTCAGCCTTGTTTCCAGCCGGCGTCCGTACTCCTCGTATCCAATTCCGTGAGACAGCTGCATCGCTTTTTCCATTTCTGACGTATAATCGAGGTTCAGTCTGTCCTGGCTGCTGCAAATAATGAATCAATCCCTTCATATATTTGCTTCTATTGTATCAGCGCTGTGATGGATGCCGCAAAAAGGATATGGCTTGAAATAGCGGCAGTTGAGACGAAAGTATCCTTTCAGATCAAATGAGAATGGTTTTTCGGAAGAATCCTTCTCTTAATGCGTGGTGTTTCCAAATTCCTCTATGCACTGCTGGACGACTGTCACGCCCTGACTGAGAGCAGCGCCGCCTCCGAATGCCGCTGCCACACTGACGGCTTCGAGAATGTTTTCTTCTGTCGCTCCCTCATCAAGACAGCCTTTTGTATGATAGATCATGCAATATTCATCTTGGGCATTGATGGCGATTCCGAGCGCGATCAGCTGTTTTTCTCTTTCAGTCAGAGAGTTGCCGGCAAAGCATTGTTCAGTAAACTCGTTAAACTTTCTTCCCATCAGCGGCATCTTTTGTTCAAATGTGCCTAAACCTAATTTATACTGTTTTAGCGCGTCCTGCATGCTTCCTCTGTCTTGATTCAAAGAAAATCCCTCCATCTGTTTAACATTCCTTTTTATTATGAACAGCTTTTAGGAAAATACCCGAAAAAAACCCCGGATTTCTCATCCGGGGTTTCAGTCTTATTCAGATACAGGAAGCACAGCTCCGTCGTATTTTTTCTCGATGAAGTCTTTGATCTTTTTAGAGTGAAGAACTTCCATTAGCGCTTTGACTTTTGCAGATTCCTCTTCGCCTTTTCTCACTGCGACGATGTTAGCGTATGGGTTGTTTTTCGTTGATTCTACTTCAATCGCGTCTTTTTTAGGATTTAATTTATTTTGGATCGCATAGTTCACATTGATGAAGGCCGCGTCTCCTTCTTTGTTTTCATATGCTTTTGCCGTTAATTCTGGCGCTACTTTTTTGAATTCAAGGTTTTTCGGGTTTTTCTTAATGTCTTTCAATGTTGCGTCAACTGTTTCCACTTTAGAATCAAGTGTGATTAATCCTGCATTTTCAAGCATTGCAAGCATACGGCCTTGTTCAGCGACGTTGTTTGTCAGGATAATTGTCGCACCGTTTGGAAGGTCTTTTAGCGATTTGTATTTTTTAGAGTAAATACCGAATGGCTCTAAGTGAACAGCGCCGGCATTCACAAGTTTGTAATCAGTGTTTTCTTTCATTTCTTGCTCAAGGTAAGGAATGTGCTGGAAGTAGTTCGCATCCACTTCTTTATCAGCTAAAGCTTTGTTGTACATCTTGTAATCACTAAGCACTTTCACTTTCAGCGTGTAGCCTTTTTCTTTCAACAATGGTTCAGCTTCTTTTAAAATTTCCGCATGCGGTGTTTTTGTCGCAGCAACGACAATTTCTTTCTTGCCGGATTCTGCGCCTTTATTCGAACCGCAGGCAGCCAAAACTCCTGCAAATACAAGCAGTAATGCACCCAAAAATAGCTTTTTCAATGTAAATCCTCCCTTATCGTTTATCTATAATATTTGTTATTAAATCACCGATGATTTGAATAATAAATACGATGATTAAAATAAACACAGTAGCAACGAAGGTAACATCAGCATTATTAGACTGATATCCTTCTACGTACGCAAGGTTTCCAAGGCCGCCTGAACCGATGGCTCCGGCAATTGCCGTTGAGCCGATCAAAGCGATGGCTGTAACCGTGATGCCAGAAATAAGAGCTGGCATAGACTCCGGAAGCAGCACTTTGAAAATAATCGTAGATGTTTTGGCACCCATTGATTTAGCAGCTTCAATAACACCTTTATCCACCTCGCGAAGCGCAATTTCAGCCAGCCGCGCGTAAAACGGTGCAGAGCCGATCACAAGCGCCGGCAATGCGGCGTTTGGCCCTAAGATCGTGCCGACTAAGAACTTCGTGAAACCTAACAATAAAATAATTAAAATGAGGAATGGAATCGATCTGAATATGTTGACAACGGCCGCAATCACAGAGTTGACCGCTTTATTCTGCCAGAGACTTCCTTTGCTTGTCAGAAAGAGCAGCAAGCCGAGGATCACCCCGATGACAAAAGCAAACAGCAATGAGATCAGCGTCATATACAGTGTTTCATATGTCGCGTTCCACAATTCAGTTAAATCAACATTCGGGAAGTATTTTTCAAACATTCGTGATCACCTCCGCTTTTACCTGATTGTCATTAATGAACCGGATCACGTTTTGCACTTCTTCCTCGTCTCCGTCAATGTGGATGAACAGTGAACCGTAAGCTCCATCCTTCGTCTGAGAGATTTTCCCTTGCAGAATATTGACGCTGACATTAAAGTTTCTGATCATTTCTGTAATCAAAGGCTGTTCAGCCGAATCACCGACAAATGTGAGTTGAACCGTTTTTCCTGATGCTGTTTCATCAAGAAGATGCTGAAGCGTTTCTATCGTTTCTTCCGGCTCCGTCACCTGCTGAACAAATCGTTTTGTCATGTCTTCCTTCGGATTTTTGAAGACGTCGAGAACTTCGCCTTCTTCTACAACCCTTCCGTTTTCCATGACGGCGACTCTGTTGCAGATTTTGCGGATGACATGCATTTCGTGCGTGATCAGCACAATCGTCAAACCGAGTCTTTCATTAATATCGGACAATAAATCCAAAATTGAATCTGTCGTTTGCGGATCTAATGCTGATGTCGCTTCATCACAAAGGAGAACCTTCGGATTGTTTGCGAGCGCTCTTGCGATTCCGACACGCTGCTTTTGCCCGCCGCTCAGCTGAGACGGATAAGATTTTTCTTTTCCTTCTAAACCCACCAGTTTAATCAGTTCATTAGCGCGCTTGATCCGCTCGCTCTTTTTGACCCCGGCAATTTCTAAAGGAAACATGATATTATCTCTGACGGTCCGCGACCAAAGCAAGTTGAAATGCTGGAAAATCATGCTGATTTCATGGCGTGCTTTTCTTAAACCGCGTCCGTTTACTTCATTAATTTTAGTTCCCGCCACTTCCACAGTTCCTGAGGTTGGTTTCTCAAGACCGTTCAGCAGACGGATTAAGGAACTTTTTCCAGCTCCGCTATATCCTATAATTCCAAAAATCTCACCTTTTTTAATGGAAAGCGAGACATTTTGGACAGCATTGACATCTCCATGTTTCGACTTGTAAACCTTTGAAACATCTTGAAGATTGATCAAAGCAATCACCTGCCTTAACACTATTCTAAGAAATCTTCCGGGTTATTCTGCAAAAGAAAAGCCTTTCTGCACATGTGAGCAGAAAGGCTTATATAAAACGCCTTTCTCTCATCTTTCAAAGCTGAACGCTTCGTGTGAATTGGCACCATTTCAACAGCGTTGATGGTTGCCGGGCTTCATAGGGCACTTCCCTCCACCTCTCTTGATAAGAGAAATATATAGTCTTTTTCGTCCGGAAATTCTTAATGTAGAATAGCATGGCGAATGATTAAATGTCAATAAAATAAATGATGTCAACTTTTACTATTATAATAATTTACTATTTTTTAATTCTTCAAAATCCTCTGAAAAAATCCGTTCGTCAGCCAGAGAATGGCTTCGAGTTTTAAAAGGGCTCTGAATGACCCCTTCACTTTAAGGCTTCCGCTCTGAATCAGGTGCTGAAGGGAAATGTCTCCGTGCAATAAATGAATGATTTCCGCTTGGTTTCCGTAAAAGGTCAGGTTGGACGTTTGGGGCGGAGAAATTTTTTTCATTTCTCCCTGTTCGTTTATTGAGACGGTTAAGGCTTCTGTTTCACCTTGAAAGGTAATGAGCAATGTTGAAGCGTTCAAAAGGGGCTTTAAAAACAGATGCTGATACTCATCTTCTAAAACTTCCGCTTTCTCCATATGTACAACCTCCTATTTGTTGGTCATACATACACATTTCTCTTTTTGGCGCAAGAACCCCTTTATAAAACGACCGACAATTTCATTGGAATGCGCTGAGAAATATGTCATAAATGGGATGCGGAAGATGATTTTTGTTTGATCAGCTCATATAAATAAGAAACGGAATGAAACGCATATCCTCTTTCGACCACTTTTCCGCCTTTAAACAGCAGAAAACAAGGAACGCTCTCAATTTGATACGCTTTTGCGAATGTCGGAGAGTAATTGACATTGTTTTTATAGAAGGCGACATCAGGCAGCATTTCTTTCACCACTGTCAGCATTTTGCTTGCAAGCTGGCAGGTGCCGCAAAACGGAGTATATAAATATAGGAGATACACATCATCTGCAATGTGCTCAAGCTCGTGTTCTTGGAGTTCTTTCATGCTATACACCTCGGGATTTTCTTTCAAGAAAAATTGTATGGACATTCAAATTCGCGCGCAGCAATACAGAGGCGACATGGTGCTTGGGCGCAGCCGCCACTTCCTTATAGGCTCTGTCGATATGCAGGTGGCAGGCTTCGTTAAATTCACGCTTCAGCTGTTTTCTCAATTTCTCGCCTGATTCATCAGCATCAACTAATATATAGACGTCTTTACCGTAAAGCTCGTCAGCCAATTCCTCAAGCTTCAGCTGGCTGATTGTTCCGTTTGTGCAGATAATGCGCACTGGTTCGTTCAGGACGCTTTCGATTTTCTCTTTATCTGATTTCCCTTCGACAATCATAACTTTTTCCAGCTCATCCATCTTCATCTTCTTCACCTGCCGCGTCAAATTTGAAACGTTCAGATTGTAAAAGAAGGCAGTGAAATTCACCGCCAACATTAACACCAGCCGTTTTCATAGTCACAATCCACGTATTTTTCGTCGTTTCCTGAGACCACATCAGCTGTCTTATAAAATTTCTCATTTTCAAAGGAATAACCGGACTTAAGCTCATATTCATTCATGCTTGTCATTTGGCCGATCATCTCATTTTCATGATATAACGAGAGCCGGCCATTTTGAAAGCGGCCTGTCACATCATTGGTGACATCGAGCTTTTGTTTGCTGAAAGCCATATTGGACACCTCCCATAACGTTAGCGTGTCCAATTGCCTGTACAGCTATCCTGTTTTAGTCTTCTTGTGTCATCTCTTCATATTGCTCTGCTGTCATCAGTTTTTCAATTTCAGAAGCGTCAGACGGCTCAACGACGATCATCCATGCTTTTTCGTACGGAGATTCGTTGACAAATTCCGGACTGTCATCTAGATCTTCGTTTATTTCCACAACAGTTCCATTAATCGGTGCATAAAGTTCAGATACCGTTTTAACGGATTCAACGCTGCCGAATGGCTCGTCCGCTTTGATTTCAGCGCCGACTTCAGGAAGCTCGACAAACACGATGTCGCCTAGCTCGGACTGGGCAAAATGCGTAATTCCGATTCTGGCTTTTTCTCCTTCAACTTTTACCCACTCGTGTTCTCCTGAGTAACGCAAATCTTTAGGTATGCTCAATTGAATCCCTCCATTTTTTACAGCACTATAATAAGAAGATACCACACTTTTCAAAAAAAATTGACATTAAGCCCAGTTTTCTTCAAATTGGTCTTCTTTAAATCCGACTGTCACTTTTTCGCCGTCTGTTGTAAGCGGGCGTTTGATCAGCATTCCGTCTGAAGCCAGCAGTTCAAGCTGTTCGTCCTCCGACATGTGGTACAGCTTTTCCTTGAGGTTCAGCTCGCGGTATTTCATGCCGCTCGTGTTGAAAAATTTCTTGAGCTCCAGCCCGCTTTTTTCATAAAGCGCTTTTAACTCTTCTTTGCTTGGAGGCTGCTCTGCAATATGTATTTCGTTTATTTCTTTCCCATGCTCCTCAAGCCATTTCTTTGCTTTGCGGCACGTTCCGCATTTAGGGTACCAGTAAAAAGTTAACGACATCTTCTTCCCCCTCATTAAAATAATCGAGGTTATTTTAACACAGTTTGTTTTAAAAGCCTAAACCTGTGCTTCTAAAAAAAGCTCCGCGCATGCGGAGCTTTTGGGCCAATCAGACAATATATTTCTCAGCCTCGAAAACGCCCGCCGCTGCTTCACGTTTTTTCTGAATGACGTTTTTAGGTGTTACGCGCGTCAGCTTGCGCAGAGCGGAAAGCATCATGCGGAGTGAATCTCCTTCTTCCATTGCGATGAGGGATTCCTTCGCGTGAGCTTCAATTTCATGAAATGCTTCCTGAACGAAAATTTCAGTATACAGCACCTTTTGCGCCGCTTTGTCTTCTCCTTGCGCGGCAATGGCCTTTTCCGTTCTGAGTACGGCTGATTCCATTGCGTATACATTGCTGACGATATCCGCGACGTTGACGAGAATCTCTTGTTCACGATCGATGGCTTTGCCGTATTTTTGCGCGGCGAGACCGGCAGCGAACAGCGCGATTTTTTTGGCTTGCTTAACGATATATTTCTCTTGCTCTAAAACGCCGCTGCCGGGCTCTTCAGGCATAAGCATCATGAGTTCTTCCTGGAGGGACTGCGCTTTTTCTAATAGAGGCAGCTCGCCCTTAAGCGCTTTTTTCAGGAAGGTGCTTGGCACGATTAACCGGTTGATTTCGTTTGTGCCTTCAAAAATCCGATTGATCCTTGAATCCCGATAGGCTCTCTCTACTTCGTACTCCTGCATAAAGCCGTAGCCTCCATGAATCTGCACGCCTTCATCTACGATATAATCAAGCGTCTCGGAGCCGAATACCTTATTCAGAGAGCATTCGATGGCGTATTCGGCAATTGACTTGGCGATTTGCCGGCCGTCCTTGAGATCTTCGGCCGTAAACTGGCTCATATTGTCTTCAAACAGTCCCACGGTTCTGTACACAGAGCTTTCCATCGCATACAGCCTTGATGCCATTGTCGCTATCTTTTCCTGTGTCAGCGAAAAGCCCGCAATCGGTGTTTTAAATTGGCGGCGCTGATTTGCGTATGCCGCAGACAGCTCAATTACTCGCTTAGACGCGCCGATTGTGCCAACCGCCAGCTTATAGCGGCCGATATTTAAAATATTAAAGGCGATGACATGCCCTTTGCCGATTTCTCCGAGCAGGTTTTCTTTTGGTACTTCAGCCTGATCTAAAATAAGGGTTCTTGTCGATGATCCTTTAATCCCCATTTTCTTTTCTTCCGGACCCGTAGACACTCCCGGGAAGTCTTTTTCTACAATAAAGGCTGAGAACTTGTCGCCGTCCACCTTAGCGTAAACAACAAATACATCAGCAAAGGCAGAGTTGGTAATCCACTGTTTTTCCCCGGTTAATACGTAATGCGTTCCCGCTTCATTCAGCACGGCTGTTGTTTTTGCTCCAAGCGCATCAGACCCAGAGCCCGGTTCAGTCAGTGCATAAGCCGCGATCTTTTCGCCTGAAGCAAGCCCGGGCAAATACTTTTTCTTTTGTTCTTCTGATCCGAAAAAGACGATCGGCAAGGAACCGATGCCGACATGCGCGCCATAAGAAAGCGAAAAGCTGCCCGCACGCGAAAATTTTTCAGTGATGAGCGCCGAGCTGATTTTATCAAGGCCGAGCCCTCCGTATTCCTCCGGCACATCAGCGCCAAGCAGTCCAAGTTCACCCGCTTTCTTCAACAGCCTGACGGAATGTTCAAATTGATGGTTTTCAATATCATCTATATGAGGGAGAACATCTTGCTCGATGTAGTCCTCCGTTGTTTTCGCAATCATTTTATGCTCGTCGGTGAAATCCTCCGGTGTATACATTTGATCGTATGTGACATCCTCGATTAAGAAACCGCCGCCTTTTTGTACTTCAGCCGCTTTTTTCGCCATTTGTTTTTCCCCCTTTAGCATAATTCAAATACACCGGCCGCTCCCATCCCGCCGCCGATACACATTGTGACGACTCCAAATTGCTCGTTTCTCCGTTTCATTTCATGAATCAGAGAGAGTGTAAGCTTTGTGCCCGTACAGCCAAGCGGATGCCCAAGCGCGATTGCGCCCCCGTTGACATTCACTTTTTCTTCATCAATTCCCAGTTCCCTGATCACTTGAATGGCCTGTGATGCGAAAGCTTCGTTCAGTTCAAACAAGCCGATGTCCTGCAGCTGAAGCCCGGCAAGCTTCAAGGCGCGCGGAATGGCTTCCACCGGTCCGATGCCCATCACTTCCGGCGGCACGCCGCCTACTGCAAAGGAGCGGAATTTCACAAGCGGCGCCAAGCCAAGCGCATCAGCTTTTTCCCGATCCATCAGCATGACAGCCGCCGCTCCGTCACTCGTCTGCGAGGAATTGCCCGCAGTAACTGTTCCGTCAACGGAAAAAGCCGGGCGCAATGTCGCTAAGATGTCTGTCGTCGTTTGCGGGCGAACGCCTTCATCCTGAGAAAACACAAACTGTTTTTCCTGTGGCTTATGATTTTCTCCAATTTCTGTCACCGTTACTTCGACAGGAACAGTCTCATCTTTAAATTTCCCTTCTGCAAGGGCTTTGGCCGCATTTTGGTGGCTGCGAACCGCAAACGCATCCTGATCCTCACGGGAGACGCCGTATTTTTTTGCGACCTGCTCGGCTGTGTGGCCCATGCTCATGTAATATTCCGGCGCCTGTTCTGCCAATGCAAGGTTCGGACGGGTCACATGCCCCATCATCGGGACCTGCGACATGGATTCTGCTCCGCCGGCGATCGCTGTATCGTAGGCGCCAAGCATGATTTTTTCTGCCGCATATGCGATAGACTGAAGACCTGAAGAGCAGTAGCGATTGACTGTAATCGCCGGAACCGTGTACGGCAGTCCCGCGAGCGCGCCGATATTTCTCGCCATATTAAGCCCCTGTTCCGCTTCAGGTGTCGCACAGCCGATAATCAAGTCGTCAATATTGCCTTCGTAGCCGCCTGCCCGCTTCAGTGTTTCTTTCACGCAAATCGCTCCCAAATCATCCGGACGAACGGTGGCCAGCGATCCTTTTTTGGCTTTCCCAACCGGTGTTCTTGCACCTGACACAATGACTGCTTCTTTCATAAGCTCCCTCCTAATTCCGTAAAGGTTTACCTTTCACAAGCATATGCTGCATTCTCGCTTGAGATTTCGCCTCTCCTGCCAAACTCAAAAACGCTTCTCTCTCGATCTCCAATAAATACTCTTCATCAACCTCTGTGCCAAACGGCACTTTTCCGCCGGCAATGACATAAGCGAGCTTTTTCGCGATTTTGAAATCATGCTCAGATATATAGCCGGACAGCTTCATTTGCTCCGCGCCAAGCAAGAGTGCCGCATAACCGGTTTCTCCCGGCACCTTGATCTTTTCTTTTACTGGCGTCCGCCAGCCTTTATCGTATAAAGATGCGGCAAGCTGCTTTGCATCGTACAGCAGGTGATCCTGATTCATACTGATGTGATCCGTTTCTTTTAAGATGTTCATCTCACGGGCCTCTTGAGCGGAAGCGGATACTTTCGCCATCGCAATCGTTTCAAATGTTTTCATTGCCGCATTCATAGGATCAAGACCGCGGCGAAGATGGTTGATGTACAGCTCTTTGTTTCCCCCTCCGCCAGGGATAAGGCCGACGCCGGATTCCACAAGCCCCATATAGGCTTCACTTGCTGCTTGAATGCGCGCCGCCGGCAGGCACACTTCCGTTCCGCCGCCGAGCGTCATTCCGAATGGAGCGGCGACAACCGGTTTCGCACTGTATTTGATATTCATCATCGTCTCTTGAAAACGGCGTATCACGAAGTCTACTTCCAAAAAGTTGTCATCTTGGACTTCCATTAAAATCATGGCGAGATTCGCGCCGACACAGAAATTTTTTCCTTGATTGCCGATGACAAGCCCTTTGTAGTTCCGCTCAGTTTCCTCTAACGCTTTGTTGATCATTTGGATGATATCGAGGCCGATCGCATTGCTTTTCGAATGAAATTCAAGAAGGGCCACATCATCTCCAAGGTCGATCAGACTTGCTCCGCTGTTTTTCGCAATCACGCCGTTTGTTTCCTTGAGCGCTTGTAAATGAATCCGTTTTTTGTTTTCTTTCACGGCCCTGTATTCGCCGCGGTCATAATAAAATACCGTTCCGTTCTCTCTGATGTAGAAGGTTTCATTCCCTTTGTCCAGCATGTCTTTGACCCAGCCGGGCATTTCCGCTCCTAGCCGCTCAAGTTTTTCAGCCGACTGCCTGAGGCCGATGGCATCCCATATTTCAAACGGGCCCAGCTCCCAGCCGAATCCCCACTTCATGGCTTGGTCAATCGCATGAATATCATCGGCGATCTCACCAAGCAGTTCCGCTGAGTAAAGCAGGGTTTGAGATGTGATATTCCAAAGCAGTCTGCCGGCTCTGTCATCCGAATAAATAAGCGCTTTCATTTTGGCTTTTGTCCCTTTTGCCTGTTTTGCCGCTTCGAGTGCCGGTGATTTCATTTTTGTCCGTTCGCCATAAGTAAGCGTCACTGGGTCAAGCTCATAAATCGTTTTTCCTTCTTTTTTATAAAAGCCTTGGCCAGCCTTGCTTCCGATCCACCCTTTTTCCAGCATATCGTTCATGAAGCCTGGAAGGCGGAACGCTTCTTTCTCGTCTCCATCCGCTTTGTCATACACATTTCGGGCGACGTGAGCAAATGTATCGAGACCGACAACATCAAGTGTTCTGAAGGTCGCGCTTTTCGGTCTGCCGATCAGTGGGCCTGTGATCGAATCGACTTCCCCGACCTGATAGCCGCCTTTCAGCATTTCTTGGACTGTGACGAGAAGCCCGTATGTTCCGATGCGGTTTGCGATAAAGTTCGGTGTGTCCTTTGCTGTAACAACGCCTTTTCCAAGGACATTTTCACCGAAAGCTGTCATAAACTTTAATATATCAGGGTCCGTTTCCTGAATCGGAATGATCTCCAGCAGCTTTAAATAGCGGGCGGGATTAAAAAAGTGTGTTCCAAGAAAATGGGATTTAAAATCATCCGACCGGCCTTCAGCCATCTCCTGCACTGATATGCCTGAGGTGTTGCTTGAGACAATGCTTCCAGGCTTCCGGTGTTCATCCACAAGAGCGAAAATTTGCTTTTTGACTTCGAGGTTTTCGACAACAACTTCAATAATCCAATCTGCTTCATTCAGCTTTGCTGCATCGTCCTCCAGATTGCCTGGTGTGATATAGGAGGTATTTTTCGCTGATGTAAGGGGAGCGGGCTTTTGTTTCAGCAGTTTTTTCACCGCTTGCCGGCTCAGCCTGCTGCGCACCTCGGGACTGTCCTTTGTCAGCCCCTTTTTTTCCTCTTCCTTTGTCAAATTGTTCGGCACAATATCAAGCAGCAGGACAGGAATTCCGATGTTAGCCAAATGCGCCGCAATCCCGGAACCCATTACCCCCGATCCTAAAACGGCTGCCTTCCGAATGTGTTTGTGCATGAGATATCCCCCTTGAACATTGAATGAATAATCATTCATTTTTTAGCCAAAAAAAATGAAACCCGTTTCTTCTTTCATCTTAAAAGATTTCCGGTTCGACTTCAATAGCTAATTTGTTATTTTTTTGTATGAAGCTTATAAAAGACGGGCAACTTAAACCCGGAGGTGAAGGGAATGGTGCGAGAGAAAAAAAATCCGTCTTCAGCGGCAGTCAGCGCGGCGAGCATAAAAGGAGATGCCGGTCCGACCCAGCATTACGGCGGCGGAAAACGGACAAGTCAAAATCAGCAATATAAAAAACATAACATGGAACAATCATAACGCAGCTGCTTCCCGCGGCTGCTTTCACTTTTTCAAGATTCCTTTTAAGACAAACGCTGCATTGGCGGGCCGTTCGGCAATTCTTCTCATAAAGTAGCTGAACCAGTCTGTTCCATAAGGGACATACACACGCATTCTGTACCCTTCCTTGGCAAGTTCCTTCTGCCGCTCCGGCCTGATGCCGTATAACATTTGAAACTCAAATTGTGATGCTGGGATATGTTGCTCAGCAACGAGCTGTTTCGTAAACGCAATGATATCATCGTCATGTGTGGCCACAGCCGTATAGTTTCCGCTTAACAGCTGCAGCTTGATCAAGCTTTGAAAATGAAGGTCTGTTCCTTTTTTGTCCGGAAATGCTACAGACGCAGATTCTTTATAAGCGCCTTTCACAAGTCTGAGATTCGGCTTTATGTCACACATGTTTCTGATGTCTTCTGCCGCCCGGTACAAATACGCTTGAATGACCGTGCCGAGCATTTCAAACTCCTGTTTGCATTGCCTGTAAATAGAGAGTGTCTGTTCATAATGAGAATAGTCTTCCATATCAATGGTCACAGCAACCCCATATTGCTTCGCAGCAGATAGAATCGCACGCAAATGAGAAAGGCAAAGTTTTTCTGAAAGATCAAGCCCGATTGAGGTCAGCTTTAATGAAAGCTCTGAGTCCAATTGATGTTCGGCAATGGCTCGAATCGCTTTTTTGCATTCCTCTGCGACTTGATGTGCTTCTTTTTCCGAAGCTGCATACTCGCCTAAATAATCAATTGTCGCGCACAAACCGGATCTGTTTAGCCTTTTGACGGTCTTAACCGCCGATTCAATTGTATCCCCTGCGACAAACCTTCGTGCTCCAAGCCGCGTTCCGTATGCTTTTGCGAACTTGGTAAGTGTTTTATTTTGAGATAAGAATAAAAACACATGTCTCAACATCCGACTCCCTCCTGCCGTCATCTTCAAAACACCTGTATATAACTCCCAGTCTGAAGGAAACTATAAAATGAACAGAAATCAAAGGAGGATCACAATGGACAATCAGCAGCAATCTCAAATGCCGCCTTCCGTTATTTCGACAAAGGATCATTTGTATCTCAATGACATGCTGAACTGGAATTTGCTTGCGATGAAAAAAGCGCATTTCATGGCGCAGCAATGCCAGGATCAAACGTTAAAGCAAGAACTCGACCGCGTCGGACACATGCATCATGATCATTATCAAAGAATACTAAAGCACCTGCAGCCAGGCCAGCAGCAGTCCGGCTACATCCAATAAGGAGGCGCCAGAATGAATCAGCAAAATCAGAAAATCAGCAACCCGCAGACACCTGTACCGACAACTTCGGAGATGAATGACAGAGATTTCGTCAATGAACTGCTGACAACGGAAAAATACATGACAACAGCTTATTGCACAGCCTTGCACGAATTCAGCCACGAGTCTCTTTATCAGGATATTCAATCCATTTTTGATGAGTCACAAAAAGCGCAAAGAAAACTGTATGACCTTATGTTCCAATATGGATGGTATTCTGTTGAAGCGGAGGATGCCCAAAAGCTGCAGAAGTCCTATCAAAAATTCCAGCAGACCATTCAGCAGCAGTCTCCTTATCAGCAATAAAAACAGCAGCAAAAGGATACGATGTTCTTCGGGGCGTCTATCCTTTTTTTTGTGTGAAATCAGTTGACTTTTTATTAATGCTTATTTATATTTAATAGGCATTAACTATTTTATCATCTAAATATAAACACATTATATGTAACAGAGGAGACATGAACATGAAGAGTGCGGATCGGTTAATGTCCGATATTCAATTATCGCTTCAGGCGCTCTTTCAAAAGATACAGCCTGAAATGCTTGAAAGCATGGAGAAACAAGGTATCACCCCGGCGCAGCTGTTTGTGCTGGCCAGCCTAAAAAAACACGGCAGCCTCAAAATTTCTGAAATTGCCGAGCGTATGGAGGTTAAGCCAAGCGCGGTGACGTTAATGGCAGATCGACTTGAGCAAAAAAATCTCATCGCCAGAACGCACAACACCAAAGACAGGCGAGTGATTGATATCAGTCTTACTGATGAAGGAGACAGAAAGTTCGAGGAGGTTTTGGCAGGCAGAAAAGCTATTATGGCGCGATACCTTTCCTTCTTGACGGAGGAGGAAATGCTTCAGGCGGCTCATATTACAGAAAAGCTCGCACAGGCTGCAGCGGAAACTGATGAAAAGCAAAACAGGAAAAGAGGAAACGAATGAAATGAGTAATGAAGACAAACAACAATCAAAACGAACGCTATTAATAACAGGCTTAATTATTGCCATGTTTTTTTCAGCCCTTGACGGTACCATTGTCGGAACGGCTATGCCGAAAATTGTCGGTGATCTCGGCGGTTTGAGCATGATGACCTGGCTGACGACTGCTTATTTGTTAACATCCACAACCATTGTTCCAATTGCCGGTAAACTGGCCGATTTATTGGGACGCCGCATTGTCTATGTATCAGGTTTAATTATTTTTATGGCCGCTTCTGCTTTGTGCGGGATGGCCAACAATATGACAGAATTAATTATCTTCCGAGGGCTTCAGGGAATCGGCGGAGGCATTATGATGCCGATGGCGATGATTGTCATCGGTGACTTGTTCACAGGAAAACAGCGTGCTAAATTTCAAGGGGTCTTTGGCGCGATTTATGGGCTGGCTTCAGTGATTGGGCCGCAAATCGGCGGCTGGATTGTAGACTCTTTAAACTGGAAATGGGTTTTCTACATTAACCTTCCAGTCGGAATTATTGCCGTTATTTTTATTGCCAGAGGATTGCAGGGCCGCCAGCAGACTGGTCCGATCAACTTCGATATCGCTGGTATTTTCACGATGATTGTCGGGGTTGTCAGCCTCCTTCTCGCCTTAAGCTTTGGCGGGAAAGATTATGCGTGGGGTTCATGGCAGATCCTTGGCTTGTTCGCACTCGCGCTGATCGGCATTGTCAGCTTTATTATCGTAGAATCAAAAGCAAAAGAGCCAATCTTGCCAATGTATCTATTTAAAAACAGAACGTTTACATTTTTAAACCTGATCGGCTTCTTTATGAGCATCGGCATGTTTGGCGCCATTACGTTTGTTCCTTTCTTTATGCAGGGAATTGTCGGTGTAAGCGCGTCTGAATCAGGCACGATTATGACACCGATGATGATCTCTATGATCATTACAAGTATTATCGGAGGCCAGCTTGTTTACAAAATCGGCATTAAACCGCAAATCATTACAGGCATGCTGATTATGGCCGGAGGATTCTTGCTGTTAACGACATTGGATCTTGATACGAGCAAGCTTGTCGCTACATCTTATATGGCGATTATTGGTTTGGGAATGGGTCTGGTAATGCCGATTCTGACACTCGCTTTACAGGAAAGCTTTTCGAAGGAGGAGCTTGGGGTTGTCACCTCATCCAGCCAATTCTTCCGTTCTATCGGAGGGACATTCGGTATCACTATGCTTGGAGCCGTAATGAATGCGAGATCAGGAAGTCTATTAACTGATAAACTGGTGCCGTACTTAGACTCACTTCCGGCCCAGGCAAGCTCGTTTGCCGGACAGCTAAAGGGTATGATTGACACAAATCCGCAAGGCCTTCTGCAATCACTGTTCAGCCCGGAAGCAATGAAACAAATTCCTGCGGCCTTCTCGTCTCATGTTGTGCCGATTTTAAAAACATCGTTAATGGATTCACTCCACAGCGTGTTTTATGCAGGCCTTATCTTTATCGCAGTCGGAGCCGTATTTACCTTGTTCTTAAAACCTATCAAACTATCGAATAAGAACACGGGAGAACAAGTAAAGAAGAAAGCGGCACAAGCCGTTGAATCACCTTCCCATTAATAGAGCACCCCGCGGGTCCCAATCCGCGGGGTTTTTTTATTCGATCATCTGGGCCTTTCCATTTCCGAAGGACCAATCCTCATCCTGATTTCCGGCCAGCATGATAAACACATCTTCTTTCCTGACACCAAGCTCGGAATGAATCCCGCTTGCGATAGAGCGGTAAAGCGCTTTTTTCTGCTCAGTTGTTCTTGACTGTTTCAACGTAAAATGAATGTATATCAGTTCATCCGTACGCTCGACGTGCAGATAAGACGGATCATAAAAAAATTCGCTGTTTTCATATTGCCTAATGACTTGAAAATAGTCATCTTCCGGCACATTAATTTCTTCAGTCATCGATTGGTGAATGGTCCTGCTTAGTTTTTGAAGCCAAGCTTCGCTTCTCCCCGACCGCAAATGAATTTGTACAAATGGCATCCCTGATCTCCTCCTCTCCTTACAGCGTCTGCCCGCTGTCAATTGTGATGATTTGGCCTGTGAGTGATTCCTGTTCAACAAGCGAACAGATCAATTGGGCGACATCTTCCGGTGCAGCAATACGCTGCAGCGGCAAAGTGCCGATCATGCTTTTCATTTTTTCCTCACGGCCAGCCCACCATCTCGTTGCGACAGCTCCCGGTGCTACACCGCTCACTCTGATTTCAGGAGCTAAGGCGTGAGCCAAAGATTTCGTTAAACCGTGCACCGCCGATTTAGACACTGCGTAAGGCATAGATGAGCCCGCTCCGGTTACCCCTGCGATGCTGCCGACATTTACAATCGCTCCAGCCTTGCCTTTTTTCATGAAAGGAACCACTGCCCGCGCGCAGAAAAACATCCCTTTCACATTGACAGCGTACAGCTCATCCCAGATGTCTTCAGTCGCGGCTTCGAGATCATCCATTGGAATATGCCGCGTAATGCTGGCGTTGTTGATTAAAACATCAATGGTGCCGTATGTTTTCACAATCGATTGAACCATGAACTGCACTTCGCTGTTTTTTGATACATCCGCTTGGATGGCGAAAGCTTGCCCGCCATCTTTTTTAATCATTTCCACTGTTTCCTCCGCTTCGGATTGCGAGCGTGAATAATTCACCGCAACAATCGCTCCGCGTTTTGCCAATTCCATGCTGGCTGCTCTTCCGATTCCTGTGCCGCCCCCCGTTACAAGAGCTATTTTGTTCATGACATTCATTGCCGCCACTCCTTGCTGTTTATGAAATTTCTTGCTGATTCCATTGTAATCCAGGTTTGGTGTTACGTATAATGATTGTTAAAGATACTTGCTATCACTCAGATTGATAGCAAATGAACGGAGGAATTCAAAGTGGAAAGCGGAGATTTACGTGTGTTTCAAATGGTAGCCCGCGAAGGCTCAATTACAAAAGCAGCTCAGCAGCTAGGCTATGTTCAATCGAATGTCACGGCCAGAATTCAGCAATTAGAAGCTGAGCTGGGCACCATGTTGTTTTTGCGCCATAACCGGGGTATGACACTTTCTGCAAGCGGAAAGCTGCTGCTGGAATACGCCAATAAAATTATCGGCCTTTTAGATGAGGCGTCTAAAGCGCTCTCATCCTCCGTCGAACCAAGCGGTCCGCTTATGATCGGCTCCACTCAGACAACCGCCGCGGTAAGGCTTCCAAAGCTTCTGGCTGCTTATTATGAAGAGCATCCAAACGTCCAGCTGTCTTTAACAACAGGACATACACAATTTCTCCTTGATAAAGTTCTTCGTTATGAATTGGATGGCGCCTTTATCGGATGCGAATGCAATCATCCCGAGCTCGAATCCTATCCTGCATTTGAGGAAGAACCCGTAGTTGTTTCGGCCGCTTCCGTGTCCGGTGCAGAGGAAGCCATCACAAAGCCGATTCTCGTTTACAGCACAGGCTGTTCGTATCGTGAGACGCTTGAAAAATGGCTGCGCTCTGTCGGCGTCACACAGCCGGTCATTATGGAATTTGGCACCCTTGAAGCGATTATCGGCGGAGTTACAGCAGGTCTTGGCATTTCTTTGCTGCCGAGAACGGTTGTGCAGAAACACGAGGCTGAAGGGTCGATTCGATTGTACCCGCTGCCTGAAGCCCTCAGACAGATGAAAACAGAATTTATTGTCCGAAAAGACTCGTTTATCAGCAGCGCGCTGCGGACCTTTATGGATTCATTTGCGCCAGATAAAAAGGCGGCATCACAAAAAAGCAGTCTGCTGTGATTGGCAGGCTGCTTTTTTAGCTATTGTTTGTTTCGATGCGCTTCATTTAATTCCTTAATATGCTGAATGATATCTTTAATGCCCTGCTTCGCGTCAGGATATGTCGCATTCCAATGCTTGGCGAGCGGCGGCATGCTTTTGGCTATATGCGTGTACAAAATCCATTGCTTCACTTCTTCTTTTAGCTCATTGTTTGATTCACCAAGCAGAAGCTCAGTATATTTCTCCAGCAATCCATCCAGCTGCTCCTGAAGTTTTTGTTCCATTTTCCATCTTCCTTTCGAAAAAAAACAGCAAGGAGCTTTCTCAGGGTGAAAGCTCCTTTCGCTGGCGTTATTTATCCATGTGATGTGAAAGCCGCTTCCTGGACAATGCATCTGCCCTTGCCATGAGGGATGCAAAGAGGCGTTCCAAACAGCGGGTCCTGTGTGACCTGACAGTTCATAGAAAACACATTTTGCACAAGATCACAAGTAATGACCTCTTCCGGACGGCCTTCAGCATAAATACGTTTATCTTTTATGGCCACAAGATGATGCGCATAGCGGCACGCCAAGTTTAAATCATGGAGAACCATGACAATCGTCCGTTCTTCCTTTTCATTCAATTCAAACAGCAAATCAAGAATTTCTATTTGGTGCGTCATGTCTAAATAGGTTGTCGGCTCATCCAAAAGGATAATATCCGTTTCCTGCGCAAGCGTCATCGCGATCCAAGCCCGCTGGCGCTGTCCGCCTGACAAAGAATCGACGGCGCGGTCAGCCATGTCCTCAAGCTTTGTTGCTTTTAGCGCTCTTTCAACTGCTGCCTCATCCTCTTTTGACCACTGCTTCAGCCAGTTTTGGTAAGGATATCTTCCTTGCTTCACCAGCTGATGCACCGTCAGCCCCTCTGGAGCCGAAGGCCCCTGCGGCAGGATAGCGAGCTCTTTTGCGACTTCCTTTGTCGGAAGCTTGGCAATCGCTCTTCCTTCCAGCAGCACTGAACCGCCTCTTGGCTTCATCAGGCGAGCTAATGAACGTAAAAGTGTCGATTTTCCGCAGCCGTTGCTGCCAATAAATACGGTAATTTCACCTTTGGGAATTGTTAAATTCAACTCATCAATAATAACGGCATCCCCGTATCCTAAGCTCAGCGTTTCTGTAGAAATTGCACTCATACCCATAACCGCTCCTTTTTGCTGGCTTTTTAGCAGCACTATGTATTGCACGTTTTCTATCTACATGCGTTTTAAGTCAATTGTCATCAATGCAAGTGATTCGATATTCAGCCATTTGATATGGTCATATATCCCTCATTGTAGCAGAAAACATTGACTTTGAAAATCATTTTCAATTAGTTTCTTGGACATAATTGACGTATATGGGTTTTTTATCACATGGTTATTTCTTTATTTCTCTTACTGAGCCGTTCTTCAGCTTCAGCTTTAAGTCGATATGATCATAATGGCTGTCCAGATTAAATGCTGCCAGCACACTGTGTATCACTTCTGTTTCAGCCATTTGGTCTGTCACGGAAAGCTCGCCCAGGATCATTTTCATTTCATCTAATGCTTCTTCTCCCTCCTGATTGACGCCGGAGAGTTTATCCTGTATTTCCGCTGTTTCCTGAGTCCCATTTTTTGTATAGATTCCTTCATACCGATTATGCTCACCATCTCCGTAGCTCACGCGAAGCGAGAAATTGCTGTAAGGAACGGACTTCAGTTGAGTGACGGCTGTATTTTCTCCTTCTGCCTGCTGCTGTTCCTCATTGAGACGGCAGCCCGCAATCAGAACCACTGCGAGACAAACAGCCCCGGCTGCTCTGATCAAATGCATATGTTTCCCCCCTGTAGGATTCCATTTGTTTTAGGTATATCCAGAGAATGAAATCCTCATTCAGAGAAGAATTGAAAAAGCCGAGACGTATAACGCCACGGCTTCACCGTGTCGACAACCCCTCGCATTCGTTGTAAGGCTGCGCGTCGGTGCTTAATAAAGAATGGAACGGCGGTTAAATTCCAGACGTCCTGGCCTAAACGCCGCCGTCATCACATCCTGTGAAAGCCTGCTCCGATGCGACTTCAAGGTTTTTTCAATCACGATGTGAAGATTCTGTCATTTGCAAAAAGGCTTCCGCGTCACGAACGGCCAGCTTGATGGCATTCTCCCAGAAATCGCGTTTCGTAATATCAGCGCCCAAATGCTTCATCGCCAAGTCTTCCACAGTCATAGAAGCTGTATCTCGCAAAAGCGCGATATACTTCTCTTCGAACGCGTTTTTTTCTTCAAGCGCCATAGCGTAAATGCCGAGAGAAAACAGATAGCCGAACGTATAAGGGAAATTGTAAAACGGCACCCTCGTGATGTGAAAGTGAAGCTTTGACGCCCAAAAGAGCGGATGATACTCTCCTAACGCATTGCAATATGCCTCTTTTTGCGCCTCTTCCATCAGCTCATTCAAACGGTCGGCCGGAACCGCTCCACGCTTTCGTTCTTCATAAAATCTCGTTTCGAATAGGAATCTTGCATGAATATTCATGAAGAATGCAACGCTTCTTTGCACTTTATCCTCCAGAAGGACAAGCTTTTCTTCCTTCGTCTCCGCCTGCTGGACAGTCGCGTCCGCCACAATCATCTCAGCAAACGTTGAAGCCGTTTCCGCAACGTTCATGGCGTAGGACCTGTTTAACGGCCTGACGTTTAGCATCGCTTCCTGATGGAACGCGTGTCCGAGCTCATGTGCAAGTGTTGAAACATTTGAGGCGCTTCCAGAAAACGTCATAAAAATCCGCGATTCTCCGCTGTCAGGAAAGCTCGTGCAAAAGCCGCCGACTCTTTTTCCGCTCCTGTCTTCCGCTTCAATCCAGCGGTCCCGAAACGCTTTTTCAGTGAAAGAGGACAGCTTTTTGCCAAACGTTGAAAACTGGCTGACGATGATATTTGCGGCTTCATCATATGAATAGACCTTTCCGTCAGACCCGATCGGTGCCTCAACATCGTACCAGCTGAGCTTTTCAAGGCCGAGCATGGACGCTTTCCGGTTCAAAAACTGAACGAACGGCTGCTTGTTTTCAGTGATAACCTGCCACATCGTATCCAGTGTTTCTTTTTTCATCCTGTTGATCTGCAGCGGCTCCTTCAGGACATTCTCCCAGCCGCGCGCTTTATAGGTTTCAAGCCGGAATCCCGCCAAATGATTGAGCGTGCTGCTGAACATATCCTGCTTGCTTTCCCAAGCTTGATGCAAACGTTCATATATTGTTTTTCTGACAGCGCGGTCTTGATGGTCCATCACATTCTCAGCCTGGCCGACAGACAATTGCTTATTCACACCGTTTTCCTCATACGGGATCGTCATTTTGCCGACAACCATATTGTATAGATCGCTCCAAGCGTGATATCCGTCCACCGCAAGGTTTCCAATCAGTTTTTCTTTACCCGGGCTGAGCTTTTCAGCAACCCGTTGTCTTCTTTCATTTAATATGTACGATACATCGCGTAATCCCGGTTTTGTTAACAATTCATTCCACACGTCTTGTTGAATGGCCACAAGCTTATGGTCTAATGTGATGAGGGACGATTGAAAATCTGCGTTAAGCCGATTCATGAGTGACTGATGCTCAACAGCCTTTTGATCATGGATATTCTGGGCCTGAAGGCAAGCGACAAAAGCGCCGGCCTGCTGAAGCTTGACAGAAGCCTGTTCGAATAAATCAAGCAATGCTGTCAGTCCTTCAGCCTCTTCGGGCGATTCTGGCACCTGAAACGCATCAGTCATATCTTGAAATGCACGCAGACTTTGCGACAGCTTCTCAATATACCCCTTAAATTCTTCTGATTGGCTTCCGCCCTTAAAAAATGAATCCAGATCCCACCTTTGTTCTACCCCTTGCAGCGCCATAACACAAAACCCCTTTCCTTCTTTCGTTTTATTATAGAACAATTCTGAATTATTGTATAAAAATTTCTTTTATAGGCGTCTTTTTCCGTTTATGAATGTACAATAGCTGTAGCAGTTAAATAGGAGGTATATGATGAATAAAAAAATCGCGATCGTAACAGGAGCTTCAAAAGGCTTTGGTCAGCTTGCCGCAGTAAAGCTCGCCAAGTCATTTTTCGTGATTGCCACAACTAGACAGCCTGAGAAAGCTGAACAGCTGCGGGAATTGGCCGAAGCACACAATGTGTCTGATTCTATTCACATTACCGCTCTCGACGTCACAGATGAACAATCGATAGCCTTATTCGGAAAAGCGATTAGCGCTTACGCTCCCATTGATCTTCTCGTCAACAACGCAGGTACGGCTTACGGAGGATTTGTCGAGGATGTGCCGATGGAACATTTCAGACAGCAATTTGAAACGAATGTCTTCGGGTTAATCCATGTGACAAAAACCGTTCTGCCTTACATAAGAAAGCATGGCGGCGCAAAGATTATAAACGTGAGCAGCATCAGCGGCCTGACCGGATTCCCCGCGCTGTCGCCATATGCGGCTTCCAAGCATGCATTAGAGGGTTTTTCTGAAAGCCTTCGTATCGAGCTGCTTCCGTTCGGTATCGAAACCGCTTTGATCGAGCCGGGCTCATACAAAACGTCAATCTGGTCAACTTCATTATCAAATTTTATGTCGGTGCCTGCTGACGATTCAGCCTATCATCAATACTATAAAAAGATCCTTGCCTACGTTGAAAAAAACGCAGATGAAAGCGGAGATCCCCAAGAGGTTGCCGACCTCATTTATCAATTGGCAACAAAACAGCACGTAAAGAAATTACGCTACCCGATCGGAAAGGGCATCAAGCTCACCCTGTTATTCCGCTCGCTATTCCCTTGGTCTGCGTGGGAGTCTATCCTGAAGAAAAAACTATTCAGTTCATCTAAATTATAATTATTATAATTTAGTATTGATTTTTAATTAATACGTGATATAATTAAATTAACAGATCACAAGGAGGACGTTATCTTATGAAAACTGAAAACGCAAAAACAAACCAAACATTAGTTGAGAATTCAATGAACACACAATTATCAAACTGGTTTCTTTTATACTCTAAGCTCCACCGTTTCCATTGGTATGTGAAAGGCCCTCATTTCTTTACATTGCATGAGAAATTTGAAGAGCTTTATGACCATGCGGCTGAAACAGTCGATACCATCGCTGAGCGTCTGCTGGCGATCGGCGGGCAGCCTGTTGCCACAGTGAAAGAATACACTGAGCATGCATCTATCACAGACGGCGGAAACGAAACATCAGCGTCAGAAATGGTACAAGCATTGGTAGATGACTACAAACAAATCAGCAGCGAATCTAAATTCGTGATCGGCCTGGCTGAAGAAAATCAAGACAATGCAACAGCGGACTTGTTTGTCGGATTGATTGATGAAGTTGAAAAACAAGTGTGGATGCTTTCCGCTTACTTAGGATAAAAAAAGCTGAACCCTTTCCGGGTTCAGCTTTTTGATTACCGCTTAGCTTGAACTGCTTTCTGTCTGCTTGGTCAGTGTTACATTCAACGTTTTCGTTTTTCCGTTTCGCAGCACTTGGATTGTCGTTTTATCTCCGACTTTCAAGTCTTTGTAAAGGATCTGACGGATATCCGCACTGCTTTTCACGTCTTTGCCGCTTAGCTTGACAATGACATCCTCAGATTTGATACCGGCTTTTGCCGCCGGTGAATTTGCTTGAACTTCTTTTACATAAACACCTTTGCCCAATTGATCTCCAAACAGGCCGAGTGTATTTTCCTGATACGTTTCAGGAACTTGCGACATGTCAATCATTTGCACGCCTAAAAACGGACGGTCTACTTTCCCGTTTTCCAGCAGCTGGTCAACTATCGGCTCTACATCATTGCTTGGAATCGCAAATCCAAGTGACTCCACGCCGCTTTCGCTCACCTTCAAACTGTTGATGCCGATGACCTGGCCGTTTGCATTGATTAACGGGCCTCCGCTGTTCCCCGGGTTGATGGCAGCGTCAGTTTGCAGCACGTTCATTTCCACCGTACCCTGTGTTGTATCCACATCAATTGTCCGGTTCAGTCCGCTGATGATGCCTTGTGTCACCGTACCGGAAAACTGCTGTCCGAGCGGATTTCCGATGGCAATGACCTTTTCGCCCGTACGAAGCTGTGAAGAGTCACCGAAGCTCGCCACTTTTTTGATGTTCTTGCTGCTGATCTCCAGAACAGCCAAATCAGTAATGGCATCGCTGCCGACAAGCTTGGCAGTCTCCGTTTCTCCGTTATATAACGTGACAGTCAGCTTATTCGCGCCTTCAACGACATGATTGTTTGTGATGACATACGCTTTATTGCCGTCTTTTTTGAAAATGACGCCAGACCCGGTTCCGCTTTCACTTTCTGAGCTGGAGCCGCCTCCCGTGCCGAATGTGTTATTTTGGGAGGTTTGGATATTTGAGATGCCGACAATCGTCGGCTCTAAATCCTCCACCATATCAGCGACGTTTGAAGCGTTCGTTATTGGTGTCGTTGTAAAGTTATCAGACTGCACCTGTTTATTGGCGGAAACGGTTTCGGTTGTCTGATTTTGGTCTGACGGCAAATAAGGCGCGATGCCGAGCATCAGGCCCCCGCCGATAATCCCGCCTAAAATCGGGCTCAGCCATGCGGCTCTCCGTTTCTTTTCTTTTTTCACAGCCGTTTCTTTCTTTTCCATTTCTAAAGCGGAAGCCGTTTCTTCCCGTCCCGCTTCATACGAAGCAGGCGCGTCAAGCAATTTCTGTTCAGAATGCTCAATCAGCTGCCGGTTTTCTGTATTCTGCTGTTCTGTATGTGAAGATTCTGTTTGATGCTGATCGTTTTGGTCATCACGTCGATAATCCATGGTTCTTACACTCCTTTAACGGTTTTTCATTTATCGTTACATATTTATCGCATGTACAAGTTCAATTGTCCCAATAATGAGGAGAAAAGCAAAGCACCAAAATAGAATATGTTTCATCATCCTACATCTTCCTCGCTCTTTTTCTTCCTTTCTTCCCTTATCCATATCATAAACAAACATTGTGGGATAAAAATGAAAAGAATATGTGAAATTATGAAAATTGCCTGCCGTATGTTAAAACTAGTTTATAATGACGTTGAAAGGATGTGAAGAGCCTTGTCATACACCATTTATCTAGTTGAAGATGAGGATAACCTGAATGAACTGCTGACGAAGTATTTAGAGAATGAAGGCTGGAACATTACATCTTTTACGAAAGGTGAAGACGCCAGAAAGAAAATGACGCCGTCTCCCCACCTATGGATTCTCGATATCATGCTGCCGGATACAGACGGCTATACATTAATAAAAGAAATCAAAGCGAAAGATCCTGACGTGCCGGTCATTTTTATTTCCGCCCGAGATGCAGATATTGACAGAGTGCTTGGCTTAGAGCTTGGCAGCAACGACTACATTTCAAAGCCGTTTCTGCCGCGGGAGCTGATTATACGTGTGCAAAAGCTGCTGCAGCTCGTTTATAAGGAAGCTCCGCCTGTACAAAAAAATGACATCGCCGTCTCTTCATATCGGGTCGCTGAAGACGCCCGCGAGGTCTATGATGAAAACGGAAAGATCATCAATTTGACGTCGAAGGAATTTGATCTGCTGCTTTTATTTATCCATCATAAAGGACATCCATACTCCCGTGAGGACATTCTCGTAAAAGTATGGGGGCATGACTACTTCGGCACAGACAGGGTTGTTGATGACCTCGTCCGGAGACTGCGCAAAAAGATGCCCGAATTGAAGGTGGAGACGATTTACGGGTTCGGCTACAGGATGATGACATCATGAAAAACAAGCCGCTCTCGTTTCAAATATGGGTTGTCATATCCGGCATCCTGTTAGCAATATCCCTTTTACTGCTTGTCTTATTTTCAAACACGCTGCGCGATTTCTTTACCAATGAAACGTATACGACGATTGAAAATGAGCAGCATGTTCTGACGGAGTACCGTCTGCCGGGTTCAATTGAAAGGCGTTATTACAGCGAAGAAGCCACGGCGCCGACAACCGTCCGCTCCGTGCAGCACGTGCTCCTGCCTGAAAATGAAGCTGCTTCTTCAGACAAGGATTTAAGCATTCTGTCATCTTCGTTTATCCATAAGGTGTACAAGCTGGCCGATAAGCAGGAGGCCAAAAAGAAACGGTACAGCGCCGACGTCAATGGAGAGAAAGTGTTTTTTGTCATTAAAAAGGGGCTTTCCGTCAATGGACAATCAGCAATGATGCTCTCTTACGCGCTTGATTCTTATCGGGACGACCTGGCCTATACCCTATTCAAACAGCTTCTGTTTATTATAGCTGTTGTCATTTTATTAAGCTGGATTCCGGCCATTTGGCTTGCGAAGTATTTATCAAGGCCTCTCGTGTCATTTGAAAAGCACGTCAAACGGATTTCCGAACAAGATTGGGATGACCCAGTGAAAGTAGATCGGAAAGATGAGATCGGCAAATTGGGACATACCATTGAAGAGATGCGCCAAAAGCTTGTGCAAAAGGACGAAACAGAAAGAACCCTATTGCAAAACATATCTCACGATTTAAAAACGCCGGTCATGGTCATCAGAGGCTATACACAATCAATTAAAGACGGGATTTTTCCTAAAGGAGATCTTGAAAACACTGTGGATGTCATTGAAGGCGAAGCCCTTAAGCTGGAGAAAAAAATAAAGGATTTATTATATTTGACGAAACTGGATTATTTAGCGAAGCAAAAAGTGCAGTACGATATGTTCAGTATCGCGGAAGTGACGGAAGAAGTCATCGAAAGATTGAAGTGGGCGCGGAAAGAAATATCGTGGGAAATTGATGTAGAAGAAGACATTCTGATGCCTGGCGATCCGGAGCAATGGAACAAACTCCTCGAAAACATTCTAGAAAATCAAATCCGCTATGCTGACACAAAAATAGAGATCAGCATGAAACAAGATGATCGGAATATCGTGATCACCATTAAAAATGACGGCCCGCATATTGAAGATGAGATGCTCTCCAGCCTCTATGAGCCTTTTAATAAAGGGAAGAAAGGCGAATTCGGCATTGGTCTCAGCATCGTAAAACGAATTTTAACTCTTCATAAGGCGTCTATCTCAATTGAAAATGACAAAACGGGTGTAACATACCGCATAGCAGTGCCAAAATAGACTGTAAATGTTTTTGCAGTCTATTTTTTATGTGAAAGAATAACCGTTAAAATCTCTGTAATTTGTTTTGAGCGGCTGTTTGCATTGATGAACCCATTTTTTCTCTGACAAGGTCTGCTTCGGATATTTGACTTTCTCCACTTTGATTCCTCGGTTTCGCAAGCGGCTGATCATTTCGTCCAATTCTCTCATTTAGATTCACCCTTTCGCTTGAGCTTTGACCATTCGGTCATCTCAATTTATAATATAAATAATACATGATAAAAAAACAAGTTACAATAAGGTTAATTTTATAACAGAAGGTGTGACTATATGGTCATATCCTAATGAGGCCTCCGGGCTCTGAAAGGGTGGAACCATTGAAGGAAAAAGAAAAGCTGATTATTGAAACAGCCTTAAAACTATTTGCCCAAAAAGGATACAACGCAACTTCAGTTCAGGAAATCGCAAAAGCATGCAAAATATCTAAAGGCGCTTTTTATCTTTATTTTCCTTCGAAAGAAGCGCTTCTTCTGTCTATGCTGAACTACTATTATGATAAAACGTTTACCCGAATTTTAAATATTAAAACGAAGGGCGACAGCCCCAGAACGGCTTACCGCAAACAGCTGACCGTGCTCTATGAAAACATCCTTGAACACAAGGATTTTATCAGCATGCAGATGAAGGAAGGTTCTCTGCCTTACACAGAGGAAGTGGAGCAATGCGCAAAAAAAATCCGCCAATCCTCACTTCAATTTCATATCGACAGCCTGCTGAACATTTACGGAAAACCAGCGGAACCGTATACTGCTGAGCTTTGTTTCTTAATAGAGGGCATCAGCCAGATTTACCTGGAATGCATGATTTTGCTCGGTTACAGTGTGAAGCCGGATCAATTAGCCGATATCATTATGAATAGAATTGATGATATGGTAAAAGGCATGTCCGAACGGCACGATAAGCCTTTCATCACATTGGAAGAGGCAAGCTCTTTATTTGGGCCTCTTACGCACGGAAGGCCTGACCCGCTGACTGAATCGATTGTGAAAAGCCTTCGTGACAAAATCAACAGCTTAAACACAAACTCCTCTCTTGAATTATCGGAGAGCTTGGACATACTTGAAGCAGAAATGAAGAAAAAAACACCGAAGCTTGTGATCATTAAAGGTATGATCCATAATCTGACGGAGTCTGAAGCTCTCGCCAAAGATGCCGAGCAGCTTAAATATCTATTGAAACAGCAATATATTTAGAAGAACGGCTGCTTAAAAAGCAGCCGTTTTTTTCTTTCTATTACGCCTTAGGTTTTACCATATCTTCTGGTTTTACCATTTCGTTAAATTGCTCCTCTGTCAGCAATTCAAGCTTCAAAGCAGCTTCTTTCAGCGTCAATCCCTCTTTATGGGCGAGCTTGGCGATTTTCGCCGCGTTTTCATATCCGATGTGTGGATTCAGCGCCGTAACAAGCATTAATGAATTTGACAGGTTTTCCTGAATCGTTTCTTTGTCAGGCTCAATACCGACAGCACATTTATCATGGAATGAATTCATGCCGTCGCTCAGCAGCTGCACAGATTGCAGGAAGTTATAAATGATAACAGGCTTAAACACGTTCAGTTCAAAGTTCCCCTGACTCGCCGCAAAGCCGATTGTCGCATCGTTCCCCATGATTTGCGCTGCGATCATTGTCAATGCTTCACTTTGTGTCGGGTTAACTTTACCAGGCATAATGGAGCTGCCCGGCTCATTTTCAGGAATGACGATCTCTCCGATGCCGCAGCGAGGTCCGCTTGCAAGCCATCTGACATCGTTCGCGATTTTCATTAAGTCAGCCGCAAGCGCTTTTAATGCGCCGTGCGCATAAGTGATTTCGTCATGGCTTGTCAACGCGTGGAATTTATTCGGTGAGCTGCTGAACGTTTGGCCGGTCAGCTTTGTGATCTCTTCTGAGACAAGCTCTCCAAACTCTGGGTGAGCGTTGATTCCTGTTCCGACAGCCGTTCCGCCGATTGCAAGCGCACGCATTTTATCTGTCGCTTCCAAAATCATTTCCTTCGAACGGTCCAGCATGTAAACCCAACCGCTGATTTCCTGTCCGAGCGTGAGAGGCGTTGCATCCTGAAGATGCGTGCGTCCGATTTTGACAATATCATTGTATGCTTTCGCTTTTTCATCCAATGTATTTCGAAGCTGGTCAAGCGCAGGCACTAGCTGCTCGTAAACAGCCAAAACAGCGGCAACGTGCATCGCAGTCGGGAATGTGTCGTTTGAGCTTTGGCTTCGGTTCACGTCATCATTTGGATGAATCGTTTGATCAGAGTTCTTTTCTTTTAATAAAGCAGTCGCGCGATTGGCTACCACTTCGTTCATGTTCATATTGCTTTGTGTGCCGCTTCCGGTCTGCCACACGACAAGCGGGAAATTGTCATCGTATTTGCCTTTGAGCACATCATCACAAACCGCTGCAATCGCTTCCGCTTTTTCCGCATCCAGATTACCGAGGCGTTTATTAGCGAGCGCCGTGCTTCGTTTTAATATTGCAAACGCCTTCACAACACGCATCGGCATTTTTTCAGAACCGATCTTAAAGTTCTCCTTGCTTCGCTGTGTTTGGGCGCCCCAAAATTTATCAGCAGGAACTTTTACTTCTCCCATGGTGTCTCGTTCAACTCTGTATTCCATTTATGTATCCCTCCATAACGGTTGCTTCAATAGATCATAATTCGCCAGTGAAATAAAAAATCCTTTTTATTTTTCGATCTTCGCAGATTTTAATTTTAATTCAAGATATACGCGGGAATCCTTTGAATATTTGTACTTTGGATTCGTCCTGCCGTACTCTTTTGATGTATAAGAAACATCATAATGCTTCTCAAATGATCTGATGAGCTGTTCTATTTCTTCTTGTTTTCCAGCAAGCCTTACCTGTGCCACTTTGTCTCCTCCGCTTTCATAAAAAAACTTACATCATGAAATACTCTAACACAGTATATCATTTTTTTAACAGGAAAAGATAACCTCTACTAAGGTTTTGGATAAGAGGTGACTTCCTTGGAACACACGTTTAAGGAATATATACATGATAATTTAGCATTGGTTCTTCCTAAGCTAAAAGAAAATGATGATTTGGTCAAAAACAAAAAAATGCTGGCGAACGGACTGGTTTTTTACTATCTCTATTTTAGTGAATTGAATGACGAGAAAAAGGTGTCAGAATCCATTAAAACCTTAATCAAAGACGAGGAAACCTTAACGCTGGACCAGGTCAAAAAACGCCTTGACCAGCTTGACGCAAGACCCGTTGAGACCGCGGAAAAAACGGTCGAGTCGATTCTCAGCGGCAATTGTGCTGTGTTTATCAACGGATTGGACAAAGCTTATATTCTGTCTACAGGACAGAAAAAAACAAGAAGCCTGGCAGAGCCGACAACTGAAAAAGTGGTTCGCGGCCCAAAAGTCGCGTTCGTCGAAGATCTCAATACAAATCTCGCTCTAATCAGACAAAGAACCTCTCATCCGAAGTTAATCACCAAAAAAATCATGATCGGCAAAAACAAACTGAAGCCGGCGGCCATTATGTACATCGAAGGCAAAGCAAAAAACTCCGTCATAAAAGATGTAAAAGCGCGGCTTAAAAATATCCAACTGGAGGATATTCAAGACAGCGGAACACTTGAGGAGCTCATTGAAGATAATAAATATTCGCCGTTTCCGCAGATTCAAAATACGGAAAGGCCCGACAAGGTATCGTCGGCCCTGTTTAACGGCCGGGTGGCTATATTGGTCGACAGTTCACCATTTGTGCTGCTGGTCCCGGTTTCTCTCGGTGTCCTGATGCAGTCCCCGGATGACTACTATGAACGCTGGATTTCTGCATCTCTTATCCGGTCTCTGCGGTTCGCTTCTATCTTCATCACCTTGTTTTTGTCATCGATTTATATCGCACTCGTTTCCTTTCATCAAGGGCTGCTGCCGACCGCGCTCGCCGTCACGATTTCGGCAAACAGGGAAAATGTGCCGTTTCCGCCGATATTTGAAGCCCTGTTGATGGAAGTAACGATCGAGCTGTTGAGGGAAGCCGGTCTGCGCCTGCCCAATCCGCTCGGCCAGACAATCGGCCTCGTTGGAGGCGTTGTCATCGGACAGGCGGCTGTAGAAGCGAATCTCGTCAGTTCGATTATGGTCATCGTTGTCAGCGTCATCGCCCTTTCATCCTTTACCGTTCCCCAATATGGAATGGGGCTGTCTTTCCGGGTGCTGCGTTTTATTTCGATGTTTTCCGCCGCTATCCTCGGGCTGTACGGGATAATCTTATTTATGCTTGTGATTTATACGCACCTAACGAGACAAACGAGCTTTGGATCTCCGTATTTTTCGCCAAACGGATTTTTCAGCCTGAAAAATACGGATGATTCCATTATCCGTCTCCCGATTAAAAACAAACCAAAAGAGGCGAATAATCCAAATGAGCCAAAAACAGACTCAAATCAAACTTAATACCTTCCAGGGGATTTCTATTATTGCGAATACGATGCTGGGCGCCGGTCTGTTAACATTGCCGAGGGCACTGACCTCTAAGGCTAATACTCCTGACGGCTGGATCACGCTGATATTAGAAGGTGTCATTTTTATCTTTTTCATCTATTTAAACACGCTCATTCAGAAAAAACACCAATACCCCTCTCTGTTTGAGTACTTGCAGGAAGGGCTCGGAAAATGGATCGGCAGCATCATCGGCCTTTTGGTCTGCTGCTATTTTATCGGGGTGGCCAGCTTTGAGACCCGGGCCATGGCTGAAATGGTGAAATTTTTTCTGCTGGAGAGAACGCCGATTCAGGTGATTATTATAGCGTTTATCGGCTGCGGCATCTATTTAATCGTTGGCGGTTTAAATGATGTATCTCGTCTCTTTCCTTTTTATCTGGTCATTACGACCATTATTTTGCTGATTTTATTCGGTATCAGCTTTATGATTTTTGACCTTGATAATTTGCGCCCCGTTTTAGGTGAAGGTCTCGGACCTATCGCGAACTCGCTTACGGTTGTTTCTATCTCTTTTTTGGGTGTAGAGATTATGCTGTTTCTGCCAGAGCATATAAAGAAAAAGAAAAAAACATTCAGATACGCGTCTTTCGGGTTTCTGATTCCGATTCTTTTATACATCCTGACGTACATCATCGTGGTCGGCGCCCTGACTGCTCCTGAGGTCAAAACACTGATATGGCCGACCATTTCTCTCTTTCAGTCCTTTGAACTGAAAGGCATATTCATTGAACGGTTTGAATCCTTTTTACTGATCGTTTGGATTATCCAGTTTTTCACAACATTCGTCGTTTATGGATATTTCGCCGCCAATGGGCTGAAGAAAACGTTTGGGTTATCATCAAAGAAAAGCCTGATTCTCATTGGAGCGGCAACCTATTTTTTTTCTCTGTGGCCTGATGATTCCAATAAGGTCATGATGTACAGCGATTATCTCGGTTATATTTTCATCGGCCTGTTTCTGCTTCCCTTTATTCTCTTTTTCATTGTAGCTCTCAAAAGGAGGATTACATCAAAATGAAAGTCCGGATTTTAAGTATGTTCATATGCACCCTATTGCTGTCCGGATGCTGGGACAGCCGGAATATCGAGGAATTAAGCCTGATCATCGGCGTTGGCTTAGACAAGCCTGATGATAAAAATTTAGAACTGACACAGCAGATTCTCGTGCCGAAAAAAATCAGCTCCAAGGAAGGCTCTTCATCTGATCCGACTCAGCTTTCTATTACAAAGGGTGAGACTGTCCATCAAATGATAAGAACATCGGCATTAAAGCATAACCCTACGTTTTCTCAGCATTTGCGTGTCATTCTGCTTTCCAAGAGCGTGATCGCGGATCAGATTGGAATGGACGCGATCATTAACCAGTTTGTCAGAGACAACGGGACAAGGAGGAGTTCGTATGTCTTTGTAACCGATAGCCGGACTAAGGATATCTTTAAGATGAATGATCAAGGCGAGCCCGCATCCAATGTGATTTATGATTTGACAGAGAATAATAAGGTTACAATCAGAATGATGGAGCCTGTTACATTAGGGGAGATATCGGAGCATTTAACCTCTGATGATTCGTTCATCATCCCGCATGTCGGTGAGGAAAACGGCAAACTCGCGATAAACGGGGCTTCTATCATAAAAAATAAATTATGGCTCCGGGATTTAACGCCGGGCGATGTTCAAAATATCAATTTATTCACAGGCACAGTCGAAGGCGGTGTCGTTGATATGAGGCATAACGGCAATCCTTTTTCTTATGAAGTGTACTCCAGCAGCCGCAAGATCAAAACAGACTATAAGGACGGCAAGTTCAAATTCACCGTAACACGAAATATTGAAGGGCGATTATCCGAGGACTGGGACCCTAATGAAGATTCCTTTAAGGATTCCTATATAAAAGGGATCGAAAAAGCCGTCGAAAAACGATTGCATGAAACAGTGAGCGCGTTTATCGGCAAGCTACAGAAAGATATCAAAGCAGATGTAACCGGACTGGGAAACGAAGTCAGAATTCATTATCCTCAAAAGTGGGAAAAAATCGCAAGAAAATGGGATGATGATTACTTCAGCACGTCGGAAATAGACTATCGCATCAATGTGGTGATCAGAGACTTCGGGACGAAAGGCGCGTCCAAATAGCCGGACGCCTATTTTACGAGGTGGTTTCGGTGTGCGTACACCGCCGCCTGCGTTCGGTCACTGACATCCAGCTTTGATAAAATATTGGTGATATGGGTTTTCACTGTTTTAATGGTGATAAACAGTTCCTCGCCGATTTCTTTGTTTGTTTTTCCTTCTGCGATCAGGCAGAGGATTTCGAGCTCCCGTTTCGTAAGTGATTCGTGCGGGAGCGCGTTTTCACCTGAGTGGCGCAGCCGGGATAATACTTTTCCCGCCACTTTTGATTCCAGCTTTGGCTCTCCCTTGCTCGCGGCGCGGATGGCATCGGCGATTTCCACCGCTTTTGAGGTTTTCAATAGGTAGCTGAGCGCGCCCGCTTCAATGACCGGGTACACTTTGTCATCATCTATGAAGCTTGTGAGCACAATAATTTTCGGATCGGGAAGCTCCAGGCAAATTTGCTTTGTGGCTTCAATCCCATCCATGCCCTCCATGACAAGATCCATTAAAATGACATCAGGCGACAGTTCCGCAGCAAGCCGTACGCCTTCGCTGCCGTCAGACGCTTCGCCGACGACCTCAATATCAGGCTGAGCCTCCAAAAAAGCCGCGAGCCCCATTCTGACCATTTCATGATCATCAATCAATAATACTCGAATCACGTTCGTTCTCTCCTTTTTCTTCCGGGAAAATCGGAACCTTCACTTCGATTTGTGTGCCTTTTCCTTCTACTGAAATCACTTCGGCGACCCCGCCGATTTCGCTGGCACGCTCTTTCATAGAGTTCAAGCCGTATGAGGATGCTTTCACCTGATCCATTTTAAACCCTTTTCCATTATCAATCACCTTAAGCCGGAGCTGATTGTTCTTTATGCCCAGAATCACCGATACTTTTGACGCTTTCGAATGTCTGAATACGTTTGAAAGGGCTTCCTGCACGATTCTGAACAAATGATCTTCAACACCCTTGGATATCGGCGTGTCCTGAATATCCCACTCAATATCAAGCGGCTGTTTCTTCCGGAACTCGTCCAAAAGCTCAGTAAGTCCCTCCTTCAGCCCTTTTCCTTCAAGGGTAACAGGCCTTAAGTGAAGCAGCAGCGCCCTCATTTCATTTTGGGCTTCACCTGCCATATGCTCGACAAGCTTGATCCGCTTGACCGTTTTATCATCACCATCCTTGACGTGTTCCAGCACAGCTGATGTCATCATCGATATTGCAAAGAGCTGCTGGCTGACCGCATCATGAAGATCTCTTGCCAATCGCTGGCGTTCTTCTGATATGACCGACTTCTTCATCTGCGCCTGCCATTCCGCACGTTCATTTGAAAGTTTTTGCAAGGAAGCGACTTGAAGCTCCACTCGCTTCGCCATTTCATTCAGCTGATCGGCGGCCAGTCCGATTTCATCATCTCCAAGCGGCGGTATCCGATAAGCGAAATTGCCGTTTTCAAAGATTAAAATTGATTCAACTAATGTATCAATCCTTGTCTTCAGCCGATTGCCGTACATATACCCTGAGGCAAAACCGACCGTCACGCTGATCAGGAGCAATATCAGGATAAACGGAATGCCGAACCAGCTGGACGACAGCAAAACAAGCGGATCGAGCCGATAGTAAAACATCATAAAGGAAATCAAGCAGGCAAAAAGGAGCAGGCTGATTCCCGTTGTCATGCGGATGGCGCGCCACTGGAGGCTCGCAAGCAGTTTTTTTCTCATACGTACTTCACATCCACATCACCGATAAATAAGGAAACGGACACTTTGACACGGCGCTTCGACTCGCTGAAATCGGATGACGCGGCATATACCTTCGTGCTTAATCCGCTTTTCTTCGAGCCGATCAGATTGATATCTCCGATAAAAACAGCCGAGCTGACAGCCACCTCAAGGTCTGATGGTACATAAATATCAACATTTCCAATGACTCCGCTAATGACGATTGTGCTTTCTCCCTCGGGAATCATCGCTTTAGACAAGTCGATTTTGATATCCCCGATAAAACCAGAGATATTTAAATCATTCAAGTCAAACGGCTGCTTCATCATTTGCAGCTCTCCGATAAAAAAGCTGCGCATGTCAGGCTGTTTCACATCTTTCGGCGGCTCATGCCGTTCTTTTTTATTGAGATCGATCCGTTTCTCATTCGGTTCAAATATCGGCTTCCCTTTGACAAGCCTATAGCCGGCGTAAATCAGAAATGCGGCAAACGCGTAGCCGAATAAATTAAAGGTGATGCTGAAGAGGTTTTTCAAAAATAGAAACGCGGCAAAAATGTACATGACGGAGCCAAGCCAATCACGGGAATATTTTTTCAAGAAATAGCCGGCAATCAGAAAAAAGAGCGGCCAAAACAGCAGATCGCCTATTCCGATAATTTGCAAAAACATACTGATGCCGAATAAAGCAATGATAAATCCGAGAAGCTGTTTTTTTGTCATTCCTGGTGTCCGCCTCCTTTCTTCTGCCTGATGCTACCGTATCGTTACATCCCCGCTGTCCGTTTTGATATCGATTGGATGCCGGCCGCTTCCTTGCGAGCCTGTGATTTGATGTTCTTTTTTATGCGCTGTATCAGCAAATGAATACGGCGAACTGACGTCACCGCTCGATGCTTTCGCGCTGACCGTAAAGCTGCCGTTTTGGGGAAGGCTCAGATCCGCATCACCGCTTGTCAGTGTGACAGATACAGGACCCGTTACCTTTTTCAGTGCGGCATTAAGGTTTCCTGAAGTCATCTTCACATTTAAAGAGCCTGATACATCAGCCAGATTTGCGTCTCCTGAAGCTAAGTCAATGCCGGCTGTTTTGGAATTGGTATTTGAAATGGTGACATCTCCGGATGATCCCTTTACTTTCAGTTCTTGAAGGCGGACGTCCGTCACTCTCATATTTCCGCTCGCAGATACTGCGTCCAGCACGGAAAGCACAAGATGATGCTTCCCGTCCACAGACACGTCACCGCTTGAGGTTCGCACCGTCAGGTCACCTTTATAATCATACGGGATGCGGACGACAAGGGAAGAACGGTTAAAGCCATTCAAAAATTGAAATTCTTTTTCCTTTGCGGTCAGCTCCAGTTTTTTTCTGTTTTCGTTAACAAATAACTTACCTGAGTCTCCTGAAATGCCTGCCGATATGTCATTTCGCTCTTCCGCTAGGATCCGGACATCCTTGTTATCCGACTCAATGACCACACTGTCGATGTCCCGCGGCGAGGCGCTGGCTGAATCGGCTTCTGTGCCGTTTACAAAACCCAACCCTGCGGCAAATACGTCTTTTACGACGACGGCGAAAAAGATAAGAATACCGGCAGTGATCAACAGTTTGCCCAGCATTTTTTTCATTTGATTTCATCCTTCTCATTCATTCTATTATAAAGGAAAAGCTTGTGAATTGATACGTGCGGAAGGGAAGGACTTGTCCGCAAATCCTTCCCCGTTCGTTCCGCTTATTCATTTGCTGCTTGTGATGTCTGATCTGATTTTTGCAGCGAGAGAGCCCGCATTTTTTCAATCTCCGCTTCCACATCATCTGCGAATTCTTTGTGTGTGAGTTCTGTGCCGGCTTCCGCTGACTTTGAATAATTCGCACGGATTTCCATTTCTTCAATACGGTTTTCAATACGCAAAAACTCGCGATACGCGCTTTCGCTGTCAATTTTGTCAAATGTCGTATTCATATGCTCTTTTGCTTTCGCGGCATTTGCCCGGGCAATCAGCGCCTGTTTTTTATCCTTTACGTCCTGAAGCTTTGATTCAAGTGCAGCCAGCTGTTCTTTCAGCTCAGCCAGCTGGCTGTTCGCCTGTTCATAGGACGCTTTATGCTCTGCAGCCTTCCCTTCTAAATACTTCATTTCAGTCAGCGCTTTTTTCGCCAGGTCTTCTTCTCCTGCGTCAAATGCGAGCTGTGCTTGATTTTTGCGTTTGCCAGCCACTTCAGCTGCTTCTTCAAATTTTTTCTTAAATTGATAGGCAATCGTGTGCTGCTTTACGATTGTTTGTTTTGCTTTTGCAATGTCGCTTTCCATATCACGGACATATTGATTCAGCATCACCTTTGGGTTCTCCAATTTATCAAGACCTTCATGAACTGACGCAACAAACATGTCTCTCATTCTTTTTAATACCATATCTGATTCCTCCCAATATGCTCATATTATTTTTTCTTCAAAAATTCTTCCCATTCGTCATCAAAGTGAGATTGGTAGGCAGCCGAAGCCGGTTCAGGTTCGAAAGATGATACAACGTTATCAGCTGATCCGTTTTTCATCAGCTTCCAGCCGTAATACACCATAGCGGCAGCCAGCGCGATTCCGACGACAAACGGAAGTGAGCAGATGAGCATGATCGCTCCGATACCGCCCACGATAATTCCAGTGATGGTTTTTCCTGCGGCAAACCTTTTGATTCCTGCGTATGTCATCAAGCTCCCTATGGCGAGCGGGATGATAAAGCCGAAGCTTCCTCCTCCAAAAAAGACGGAGATCCCAAATACAATTAATAAGAATCCGCCTATCGTTTTCTTGTTTATCTTCATGCAGATCCTCCTTTCGTTTTCCTTGTCTTCATCTTAAACAAATTGGCATTTGCGCAAAACGAATCAGAGGTTGATTTTTGCATAAGACCGGAGTCGTATCTCGTGCCGGACCCATAGGCACAAAAAAACGCCATGCACGAGGCATGGCGTTTCAAAACCCTTTACAGATGAACACTTGCTTCTCTTTCTTTAATCAGGTCGGACCGTTCTGCTTTGGCCAGCTTTGTAAACAGCAAAATTCCGATACCCGCAATAATTTCGACAACCCCTCCGGCAGCGATCACAGTTCCTGAACCAAAAGCGTTTGCGGCATATCCGCAAATGACAGCTCCGGCAGGTATGGATATATTTGAGATCATATGTATAACGGCGTAGACCTGCGGCTGATCCTCACTATCCACAGAGGTCTGGATAATTGTGTACTCAGGAACATTAACAGCACTGACTGCGGCGCCAAAGGTGAACGCAGCGAGAAAAACAAGCGGCAAAAAGGTATTCATCCCGGTCATAAAGAAAGCAAATCCTTCAACAATGCCGGCAGTTACGAATAACAGGCCGTACCTGTTTACCTTGACTTTCGCAAGCACAAATCCCAATAAAAACGCGCCTGCGGCGGTGGTGGCCTTTAAAAGCGAGTAAACGATCGGCTGGCCGTTTAAATCTTCCGCAACGTAAACGGCTGAGAGAGCTTCCCAAGGGGCAGCCGCGAAATTCATAAAGATACAATAAATAGCGAGCGGATATAAAATCTGATGTCTTCTGACGAGTGTAAAACCGCGTTTCAGTCTGCCGATATATGTGCCCCTCTGCGTAACGGCAGCAGACTCTGATTGAGATTCAACCGCGGTGTACTTAATAAAAAGGACGAGAAAGCCAGAAACCAAATAGAGAACAAGTGCGATAAGCATCGTATAAGATGGGCTGATAAATGTAAGAAAAGCGCCGCATAACGTGACAGCTCCTAGCCGGACAATTTGAGCGGAGGATTGCAGCACAGCGTTTGCTTTTTGAATGCCCTGTTCATTTACGATTTGGGGAATTAAAGCGATGGAGGCGGGATTGTAGGCAGCCCCTGTAGCAGAATGCACGATCATAAGCGTCATGACAAACCACAGCGGAGAAAAGCCCGCAAAATGGCAAAGAGGAATAATCAAGACAATCGCAGCCCTTGTCAGATCTGAAAAGTACATCCAAAATTTCAGCGTGTTCTGTTTCATGAAAGGACCTGTCACAGGCGCCAGCACAGCTTCCGGCAAAAAGGTGACAGCAATCAATAAAGCAGTGCCGACCGCACCTTTGCCGTCATAAATTAAAAACCATAATATTGAATTAAATGCGAACATATCGCCGGATATTTTGACTATTCTTGAGAAAAAAAGATAATTGAAATTTCTCTTCCAGATGCTATCACTTTCAATTAAATTCACCATCTATCAGAGCCCCCCCACTGCCTATTTTTTACATCTATTTGTTCCAATATCTCATTTTTCCATTTTTCAGTCAATAATTCATTAGGTTCATTTTTTGTCGTAAAATGGGAGATTGACAGAATGAAAAACAAAAAAGCCGGCATGTATTTGAACACGCCGGCTTTCGTTTTCTGTTTTTATGATTCGCTGCTGTTTCGGTCCCGAAATACAATAGCACTTCTTTCATATTCCACGTCGTCAATGCCGCTTCTCACATTCACAACCCGTGCGGCGGCAAAGAAATAATCGGACAGCCGATTCAGATAACGCAGCACTGTTTCATGAATCTGCTCTGATTTCATCAGCGATACCACTCGGCGTTCCGCCCGCCTTGTAATGGTGCGCGCCGCATGAAGAAGCGAGGCCCCCTTCGATCCGCCCGGAAGAATAAATTTCTTCAGCTCTGGCGCTTCTGCTGTATAGGCATCAATGCGCTTTTCTAAGAAGGAAACGGATTCTTCCGTTAGTTTATAGTCTTTTCTTTCTGTGACTATCGCCAGATCGCCTCCGCAGTCAAACAGCTCATGCTGAATGTTCAGCAGCTCGGCTGTCACATCTTCGAAGCCGGGCTGCCCGGAAAGCTCTGCCAAAGCAAGTCCGACAAAGCTGTTCAGCTCGTCAATCGTACCGTAGCTCTCGACGCGAAGGCTGTCCTTGTCCGTTCTGCCTCCGACTAGGCTCGTTTGTCCCTTATCGCCTGTTTTTGTATATAGTTTCATACATATGTCTCCTTTACAGACTTATTCAAACAGCTCTGCAGCCTCTTTTACACATTCAGCTGTCCCTTTCTGTATCAATTGGTTCAGCCGCTGTTCTGTATTTTGAGATGGCTGAATTTGTGTCGCGGCGATAAGAATATCGCCCTCTGCCCGTCCGTCTCCAAGCACTTTCATCCGTTCTGCTTCAGCGGTCATAAGAGCTTTCACGAAGAATTGATCTGCCGCATAGCCGTTGATCAAAATCCAGATCGAAAAACCGCTCATGACGCAGATGAAAACGGATAATTCTCCATCTTCATACGTTCGATACACGAAACGGTCAAGCCTTCTCTGAGAAGCCATCGCACATGTTTCCGGCAGATGAAAGCCGTTTTCACATAGATAGGCCGTCAGCCTTTCTATCGGATCTGCCTGAACTGGCAGCCGTTTATGGATCAGCGCCCTGCTCCATGAAAACCCTCCACCGACAGGCGCTGAGGATAATGTACGAAGCGGGATTTCCGTTTGCAGGAGAATGTCATCATGCCCCGCTTGCAGCAATGCTTCAAATGGGATAGGCTGCTGGTTCCCGCTGGCTTTTTCAGGCTGAATCACAACCATCGGCTTAGGAGAGCTGTGATGAACCAAGGCGGTGACATCTGTATCGTACACCGTCTTTATGTGATGTTCTGTGACAGCATATTCCGGTTTTTGCTTAGGACCGGCTGTGCCGTTTTTCATAAACAAGAGCTCATCACAGTACAGGCTCGCCGTATTCAGATCATGAAAAACGCTGACAGCGGCCCATCCGTTTTCTCTTGTCAGGCGTTTAATGAGATCAAGCAGTTCTTTTTGGTAGGCCAGATCGAGAAAATTGGTCGGCTCGTCCAAAAATATAATATGCGGCTGCTGCGCCAAAGCTTGAGCCAGATACACCCGCTGCTGTTCCCCTCCGCTTAGTTCGCGGATCGATTTTTGTGCAAAAGCGGCCACTCCTGTTTGCTCCATTGCTTCCTGTACAATGGCTTCATCCTTTTCAGTCTGCTGTCTGAACAAACCTGTTTGGAATGGATATCTGCCGAAGGCTACAGTTTCTTTGACGGTGAAGGTAAAGGCTTGATCCGTTTTTTGCGGCAGGACGGCCATGATTTGCGCCAGTTCCTTCGGTTTATAGTCCGTCAGCGGTTTGCCAGCCAAATAAACGCCGCCTTCCTTGGCCGGCAGCGTACCTGTCAGCAAGTGCAAAAGCGTGGTCTTTCCGCTTCCATTAGGGCCGAGAATTCCGAGGAATTCTCCCTTCTCCACTGTTAAGCTGACATTGTTGATCAGCTTGCTGTCGCCGTATCCTCCCGACAGCCCCTCTGCCTTCATCATAAGTTTCTCCCCCCGCGGTGCTGCCGAATTAAAATAAGGGCGAAAACAGGCGCTCCCGCCAAGGACGTAATGATCCCGATAGGCAGTTCAATCGGCTCAATGATCGTTCTGGAAAGCAGATCGGCTAAAACGAGAAAACCTGCTCCAAGCAAGGCGGACAGCGGCAGTAAATGCCGATGGTCCGTTCCCCACAAAAGCCTTGTGATATGCGGAATCACAAGACCGACAAAACCGATTGTGCCCGACACAGCCACAGCGCTTCCCGTCAAAAGAGAGCCGGCTATTAATATCAGCATTTTTCTCTGCTGAACGCTGACTCCGAGAAGCTTTGCTTTGTCTTCTCCATATGTCATCACATTCAGCTCTCTTCCGTTTATGATCAGTAAAATGGTTCCCAAAAGAAAAAACGGGAGAAACAGAACAACATAGCTCCAGCCCCGCATCGAGACGCTGCCAAGCAGCCAATGCACAATCGGCAGCAGGTTGTCTCCTGTCAGGGCAATGATAAGAGAAATAAACGCGCCCAAAAATGAGTTGATGATGACACCGGTCAAAATGAGGGTGGAAACAGACATTGAAGCATGAACGAGGCGGCTGAAGGAAAGGACCGCCGCAATCGTGACAAGTGCCGCGGCTACACTCACAACCGGGAGTGTAAACCCTCCGATGATAGGAAGCTGCAAGCTAAAGAATAGGGTCACAACCGCCCCAACTGAAGCACCGGATGAAACACCGAGCGTATAGGGATCAGCGAGCGGATTTTTCAGCAGCCCCTGAAAAGCGGCTCCCGCGATAGAAAGAGCCGCCCCCACAAGGGCGGCCAGCACAACTCTCGGCAGTCTGATATTCATCATAATATTTTTGTACATCGGGTCATCGGAGCCGATAGATCCGCCGAAGCCTTCATGCCAAAAGACACGGAAGATAGCGGAGATGGGAATTTGCAGGCTTCCGCAAGAAATTCCTAAGATCATGCTCACGGCTAAAAATGAGAAACCTATGATATATGCGGCAAAACGATTATTCCTTAAACGTATCCGGGTAAATGCTTTCCGCAAGTTCTTCGACCCCTTCGATCAGACGGGGACCGGAACGTGTCACAAGATCAGGATCCACATCATACACGCGATGATGTTTCACAGCATTGATTTCGCTCCAGCCATCGCGTTTTTCCACTGCTTTCGCTTTCACTCCGTCTGTCGTCACGATAGCATCGGGATTAAGTTTTACGATCGCCTCGTCTGTCATTTGCACCCAGCCTGTTTGGTCCGCTGCTGCGTTTTTAGCATGGATGACATTCAGCATTTCATTCATAAACGTGTCTTTTCCGGTTGTGTAAATGTCAGGATCAGGAGAAACCTCGATAAATACGCTTTTCTCCTCATCTTTTGAAATGGTTTTCGCTTTTTCTTCAATATCCTTTACATCTGATTTCATGCTCTTCACGAGCTGATCGGCTTTTTTCTCCGCCCCGGCAGCTTCCCCGATCATTTCGATTGATTTGTACACCTCGGAAAATGATTGTGCGTCATTGACAGTCAGCACGGTAATGCCCGCGTCCTTCAGCTGTTTGAGGGCATCCGCTGACGCTGACATGGAAGACTCATGGGCAAGTACGAGATCCGGCTTTAGAGAAATGACTTTCTCAACGTTTACATTCATATCTCCGACCTTCTCAACCTTTTTGACTTCCTTTGGATATGTATCGTTTGTGGTGACGCCAACTACTTTGTCACCGAGGCCGAGAGCGTATGTGATTTCTGTGTTGCTCGGCATTAATGAAACAATCTTTTTCGGCTCCTTTTTGATGGTCACATCTTGATTTGACGCATCATCAATTGTGACAGGGAACGCTTCTGTCTTTTGTTTTGCCTTGGAATCCTTCTGATCCGCAGTATTGCCGCAGCCTGCCAGCATAACGGCAGCCAGCAGAAGCGCAGTCCATATTCCGGCTAATCTTTTCATAACCTTTCCTCCTAAGTGAACTAAAAAAAGCATCTCTACGACGGTAAAGATGCTGTAAACAACACAAAAAAGCCTATTGTTTACACATCATCTGTCCTCGCAGACTTCGTGCTGATCAAACAGGCAGGTATCCTGGCTCTTGGCGCATAGCCAATTACAGTGGCGGGACCGCACCGGCTTTTACCGGTTTCCCTATTAAGCCGGCTGTTGTTCACGGACCGGCACCTATTTGACATTCGTATCCTTTTTTCGGAGTAATTATACTATATGACTGACGGGCTTGTATATGCGTCCTGACTGACTTTTCCCCCGGTATGTGCATGAGAGCAAAATCCTCGTAAACACTAAATTTGATCTTGTATACTTAGTACCATCATTTAGAAAAAGGAATGATTCTTATGGATTTACAGCTAAAAGACAAACTCGTCTTAATCACCGGCTCAACTTCCGGCATCGGGAAAGCCGCAGCAAAAAGCTTTCTGCAAGAGGGTGCGGCAGTCATCGTCAACGGACGCAAACAGGAGACTGTCAATCGCACAGTTGAAGAGCTTTCCGCATATGGAACGGTGCACGGTGCAGCTGCCGATTTGTCAAAGACAGATGAAGCAGCGGCTTTCATTGAAAAAGTCAATGAAATCGGTGATATCGATATTCTTGTCAACAACCTTGGTTTCTTCGAGGTAAAAGACTTTGCCGATGTGACAGATGAGGAGTGGAATCAATATTTTGAAGTGAATGTGATGAGCGCGGTTCGGACAAGCCGTCACTTCCTTCCAAAAATGCTTGCCAAAAACAGCGGCCGCATTTTAAATATTGCAAGTGAAGCAGACATCAAACCGCTTCCGACGATGATTCCATACTCAATGACAAAAACGGCGCTGATCAGTCTTTCAAGAGGAATGGCAGAAATGACAAAAGGCACAAATGTGACGGTAAACTCAGTGCTTCCGGGGCCTACTTGGACAGAGGGCGTGGCATCCTATATGGAAGGCGCAGCACAAGCCGCCGGACAGGATACAGATACATTCATCAAAGACTATTTTAAAGTCAATGAGCCGACTTCTCTTATTCAGCGATATGCGACAGCAGAAGAAGTCGCCAACACGATCATATTCCTCGCGTCTGACGCCGCATCAGCCATTAATGGCACGGCACAGCGCGTTGAAGGCGGTATTATCCGTTCTCTGTAATATACAAAAAACGCATCCGTGTTTCGGATGCGTTTTTTTATACGTCTCCAGCGAATGGAACCGGCTGGTATCCGCCTGTTTCCAGTTTTGCTGAAAACAATCCTCCCGCGTGAGGTTGCTCGTATCTTTCTGTTTCTGTCATTTGTTCGGTTGCCGTTGTGATATAAAGCGTTTTTAAGTCTTTGCCGCCAAACGCGCAGCATGTGACATATTTAGCCGGCACGCTGATTGAATCGATTTCTTTTTTCTGAAACGGGTCAATCTGAACAACGCGGCCGCCCCCAAACAGCGCCACCCACAGCATGCCATTTTGGTCGATTGTCATGCCGTCCGGCAATCCGTCAGTTTGATCAAAACGATAGACGGATTCTGGATTTGAGACATCCCCGCTTTCAGGATCATAGCTGTAGCAGACAATCTCCTGCGTCGGCGTGTCGATGTAATACATCAGATTTCGCTCGCGATCCCAATCCAAACCGTTCGATGTGGAGACTTGATCTTTCATTTTGATAAGTCTGCCGCCTGGATCTAAACGGTATAGCGAGGCCTGGTTTTGTTCGCCTTCCATGCTTGTCGTCCCCGCCCAGAGCCTTCCGTACGGGTCACATTTTGCGTCATTAAAACGCAGGCTCTCATGCATATCCTTCGGCTGTTTGATTTTTTCTAAGCTGTCATCTTGAAGGTGATACAGGTAAAACCCGTCCTTCATCGTCATAATCAGCTCATCCTTTGAATATTTCGCAAGCGCCGTCACAAAGGATTTGAATTTGACAGACCGGTTGATTTTTTTTTCAGGGTCGAAGATGTGGAGCTCGCTCCCTAAAATATCGACCCAATATAAGCAGCCGTTTTCTTCATCCCATAACGGACCTTCACCAATCACTGCCCGAGTGTCTGCTTCCAATACTGCATCCATGTTTGTTACACCTCTTTAGCTTCAGTCTATACATTGTTATTCCCGGCAAAGAGGTGTCCAAACCACTTGTTTATTGTTTTTTAAATAGGATGGTAATGACTGATCCAATGTTTATTCTGCTGTTTACATGAATCGTCCCGTTGTGAAGGTGGACAAGCTCCTTGGCAATCGCGAGCCCCAGTCCCGTTCCGGCAGCAGAATCTTTCGTGTTGGTCCCTCTGTAGTAACGGTTAAACAAATTGGTGATCGTTTCTTCATCCATCCCTTTCCCGTTGTCCTTCACTTTCAAAGAAATGTGATTTTTTGTTTGTTCGAGAATGACCTGAATCTCCGTTCCTTTATCATTGTGCTTCACGGCATTCCCAAGCAGATTTTCTAATATGCGTCTGAACCATGCCTCATCAAGCGCAAATTCAATATGCTCTTCTTTGGACACAAAAGAGATATCATAGCCTTCAGAAAACGGATTTTTCTTGAAATCCTCAATGACATTTTTGAAAAACGGGATCAGGTTTGTCAGCTTTCTTTCAATTGGAAGGGCGTCATTTTTCAGCCGATACGTTAAATTTAAGTCTTCAATCAGCTTGGACATGTATTCAGATTTTTCTCTGACAACCTGTCCCATTTCTTTCACTTCTTCCGGCGACCAGTCATACTGCTTCGACTCAAGCATCATGCTGTAGCCGTAAATGCTGCTGAGCGGTGTTTTTAAGTCATGCGACAAACCGGCAATCCATTCTTCTCTTGTCGCCTGAATTTTTTCTCTGTTTCTTTTATCACGCCTCAGCGTTTCGGTCAGCTGATCCATTGATTCAAAAATCTCACCGAAGAAGCGGTACGGCTGTTTGATTTTCCCTTTTTTGTTTTTGCTAATAGGGCGGCCTTCGCGGTTTTTCGGTTCCTCGAGCTTCCCTTTTGATAGATTAACCAGCCATTTGATCGTGTGAAAAATCGGCAGTCCGAATCGGAACATATACCAAATGGTCATCCAAATGATATACATGAACAGAACGGCCATAACGAGGAACATCGCCTTTAACACAACCTTCAGAAACGACTTGTTAAACTCCTGATCGGTTACGTAGACAGGGTTCGGCACCGTAGCGACCATCCATCTGTCTTTACTAAGGATCTTAACGGAAATTTCCCGCTTATAGTTCCACGGTTTTGAGCTGTATTTAAGCAGCTCCAGCTGGTTCAGCGTTTTTCTTTCACTTTTTGTGCTGTTAATGCTGTCAAGAATGTTTCCATTGCTGTCTAAAAGGTAAATGGCGCCTTTTTCCCGTTTAATATAGTCGATGGTACTCGGCTTATAATGTGCCAGAGAGTCTATTTCTTGTTCGCGCTTTTGAATGGAAGTCAGCATCTGTTCACTCTTTAATTTCCAGCCCGATAACAGAAGATACGATTTGTCTTCAATATTGATGGCCCAATAATTCACCCTATAACGATGAAACTTTTTGGTTTTATAAATAGATAAAAGCTCTTTCTTGGTAAAGCTTCGGGGCACGTCTTTCGGCACACTGTAGGAATAAGCGGTTTTCCCTTTCGAATCAACGATTTGCATCCAGCCATGCTGTTTATCAACAGATTTCTTGAGAAAATCATCCACTTCCCATGTCCCGTCTTCATTTACATCTAGATATGCCTCAAGTGTGTCGGTCGTTGCCTTTGTCAGCCCTGAATTGGATTCAGCATCGCTAAATCGCGAATCTAAATAGAAAAACGAAGCAACAAGCATAACCGTGAGCAGCAGAATCACAATCAGCATCTGCCCAAAAAAGTGAAACAGAAACTTCCATCTTAACCTCATGACCGCTTGCCTTCAGGATTCGGGATAAACCGGTATCCAAGACCGCGGACGGTTACGATATACTCCGGGTTGCTCGGATCGCGCTCAATTTTTTCCCTGAGTTTGCGGATATGGACCATGACGGTATTGTTGTCGCCGTAGGATGGATAGCCCCACACTTTTTCATAAATTTGATCTTTGGATAGCACCACATTGGGATGTTCACAAAAATACTGCAATAGCTGCAATAGCTGCGCTGAACAAGCGACAGCTTCCCCGCCTACAATCAGCTCGGCATTTTGCGGAGAAAATGTAAAATAATCATATGTATATGTTTTATTTGAATTCGTTTCTTTCGACTGATATGTGCGCTTGAGATGCGCTCTGATCCGCGCCGCTAATTCCAGCGGGTTAAATGGTTTTGTGATATAGTCATCAGCTCCAACCGCAAAGCCCGACAATTTGTCCGCGTCGGATGATCTTGCCGTCAGGAAAAAAATCGGAGCCTCTGAATACTCCCTGATCAGCGTGCACGCTTCAAAACCGGACATTCCGCCCATCATGACATCCAGCACGATCAAATCAACTTTATTGGCTTTCACAACCGGAATCGCTTCTTCTGCGCTTGCCGCATCCAGTATATTTCGATAACCTTCTTTCTCGAGAACGCGTTTGATCATGTCCACAATCGCTTTCTCATCGTCTACGATTAAAATTGACGCATTTTCCACTTTTATGTTCCTTTCTGTCACTGTTTTTTTCATCTTATCATTATATCGTTGATTTTTGGTACATTTTTGAATAGGAACAGTCTTTCCTGAGCGGGCCAAGCAGAAAACGGGAACGAGCAGTTCCCGTTTTTCATATTTTCAGATGATAAATGATTATGAGTTCTCGTCTACCATATACAAAATAAACTCCCAAAACCCCGGAACGTCCTGGCACAAAAGCATATCAGCCTTTTCAAACATTTTGATCTTCAGCTCTTGCTCTAAATCTTCTCTTTCTTGATAGGACGTATTGCTGAGTTTTTTTCTGATCATCGGTGAAAAGCATGCAATCAGATGTTCAATGTCATACATGTCGTCTTTTTGTTTCTTTTGTTCAAATTGGCCGTTCACAGCTTACTTTTCCCCCTTTTTTTGCGCCGCTAGCTGCTTTCTGATATTCTCAAGCCCCTTTTTATGAATGTTGGAAATGTTTTGCCGGGACTCCCCTAGTGAATCTGCAATCTCCTGCATCGTGGCACCGTGAAGATAGACTTTTGTCAGCACGCTTTTTTGCTTGTCAGTCAGATTTTGGATCGCTTGATAGAGCTGGTAATCCTGAACATGCTGGCTCAAATCATCCTGCCGGTCTAAAAATGCTTCAAATGCATCGCTTCCCGTCTCGGAAGGAAGCCGTTCTCCCGCTTCAGGATGATCCACCGTCAGCGGATACCGTTTTTGGTTTTTGCGAACCCGCTTATCAAAATCAATAGAAAAGATCCGAATCATTGAATTCATATACTTGACGATGCGGATTTCCTTATAAAATTGCTTAAATTGCTCGTCCAACGATTTTGCATCTTTTTCGTTCGGGCTTTCCATTACGTTTTTGAACAAACGGTAATGCTGAGGATTGCTCAAAAAATGCTTCACGATGGGATGCTTCATTATCTCCTTACATTTTGACCGTAAAAGACCTTGATAGTCCATCAAACCGCCTCCCTACTAAATTAAATGAAGGAAAGCAAAAAAAAGTAAACTACTACTTTCTGACTAGCGCTTGCCTTAAATACAGCCGCAGTTTACGTTTTCTTGGATTTCCTTCACTTACATACATGACTGCCAAAAAAGAAGGGAGGTATTTTCCCATGGATCAGGTTTTTATAGAGGAAGTCGTAAAACAGATCGGCAATCTGGGGTTTCCCGCGCTGATTGCGATGTACCTGCTGACCCGATTTGAGAAAAAGTTTGATCAGCTCATAGAACTGATGACAGAACTGAAAGATCAGAAAGCAAAAAATTAATTTTCAATCGAAGTTGACTTTTCACTGTTTTTTTTCACTTAACAAGACAGAAGGGAAACGAAAGGCCTTTCACCTTCTCTTTCTGCTCACACATTTCATTTTTTAAGGAGGAGACATTTTTATGAAAAAACAAAACGACATTCCGCAGCCAATCAGAGGAGACAAAGGAGCAACGGTAAAAATCCCGCGCAATATTGAAAGAGACCGTCAAAATCCTGATATGCTCGTTCCGCCAGAAACTGACCATGGCACCGTCAGCAATATGAAATATTCATTCTCCGATACTCATAACCGATTAGAAAAAGGCGGATATGCCCGCGAAGTCACCGTGCGTGAGCTGCCGATTTCAGAAAACCTCGCATCTGTAAATATGCGGCTGAAACCAGGTGCCATTCGCGAGCTGCATTGGCATAAGGAAGCAGAATGGGCTTATATGATTTACGGAAGCGCAAGAGTCACAATTGTGGATGAAAAAGGGCGCAGCTTTATTGATGATGTAGGCGAAGGAGATCTTTGGTACTTCCCGTCAGGCCTGCCGCACTCTATTCAAGCGCTGGATGAGGGAGCTGAGTTCCTGCTCGTGTTTGACGATGGATCATTCTCTGAAAACAGCACGTTCCAACTGACAGACTGGCTTGCCCACACTCCTAAAGAAGTCATTGCTGCGAACTTTGGAGTGACGAAAGAAGAAATCGCCAATTTGCCGGGCAAAGAAAAATATATTTTTGAAAACCAAATTCCAGGCAGTTTAAAAGATGACATTGTGGAAGGGCCGAACGGCGAAGTGCCTTATCCATTTACTTATCGCCTTCTAGAACAGGAGCCGATTGAATCAGAAGGCGGAAAAGTTTACATTGCAGATTCAACAAACTTTACAGTGTCTAAAACAATCGCATCCGCGCTCGTAACAGTTGAACCCGGCGCTATGAGAGAGCTGCACTGGCATCCGAATACTCATGAATGGCAATACTACATCTCCGGCAAGGCAAGAATGACCGTTTTTGCATCTGACGGCCATGCCAGAACGTTTAACTACCAAGCCGGTGATGTCGGATATGTTCCATTTGCAATGGGCCATTACGTTGAAAATATCGGAGATGAACCACTTGTCTTTTTAGAAATCTTCAAAGACGACCATTATGCAGATGTATCCTTAAACCAATGGCTTGCAATGCTGCCTGAAAAATTTGTTCAAGCGCACCTTGACTTAGGCAAAGACTTTACCGATATCCTTTCAAAAGAAAAGCATCCGGTTGTAAAAAAGAAATGCAGTAAATAAAAGACTTGCAGCTTGCAGAGAGCACTCGTTCTCTGCAAGCCTTAATAAGGAGCTGAACCAGTGAAACTTCAAACTTCTCCAAAACGTTTATTGCGGCTCTCCACACAGTACGTGCTGGCCGCGGCAGCAGTGGTATTGACTTATTATACAGTGATTTTGGCTTTGTTTTTTTTAGCGGGAACGAGCTACCGCTCAGCAGCTCATGTCCTGCTTTTTGCTGTGTTATTCCTTATCCTTGGGTTATTCTTTGAACCTTTTGAACGCCTGATCATACATAGCTTTACATTTTTCAGAACAGGAAAACGCTTATTCATTTTTCTTGCCGGCATCGTACAGCTGCTGTTTTTGTGGATGACTGCCCATACGACAGACCAATTGATGAGTGACATCTGGCTGTCCACCACAGAAGAAATGATCGTCGCAGGCGTTTTTCTGATTTTAGACAAATGCAACTCAGCCCTTCCAAGCTAAAAAAAGAACGCATTCCAATTGGATGCGTTCTTTTTATTCATAGCGAAGCGCGTCTACAGGCTGAAGCTTAGATGCCTTGATGGACGGAAGCAAGCCGAAAATAATACCGACTGCCATTGAAAAGATGAGTGCTCCCACAACAGCCGGAACGGAGACAATAAAAGGCATCGGAAAAACGACCGTCAGCAGCTTAGCGATGCCGAAGCCCGCCAGGACACCGAGTATTCCGCCAATGCTTGTCAGCACGACAGCCTCGGTTAAAAACTGAAATAAAATCACACGCCGCTTAGCACCGAGCGCTTTCTTAATCCCGATTTCCCTCGTGCGTTCCGTGACGGAAACGAGCATAATATTCATGACGCCGATACCGCCGACCAAAAGTGAAATACTGGCGATTCCCCCAAGCAGCAATGCAAATGACTGATTAAAGGACTCCACTTCCTGCGCGATCTCCTGAAGATCCATAACAGTGTACTCTGCTTTTTCCAGCTCAGTGTCAGACAGTCCTTGGTTTAAAAGATCGGCAGCCATTACGCCCGCCTCTTGGATATGCTCAGAGGAATCGGCCTGCACAGCGATCTGCGTTGGCGCGTCAAATCCTTCAATGAGTGGCCATACTTTTTTCGGCGCGTACAAAACAGGATTCGCGTAGTCGCCCTCAAACATGCTTTCCTGCTGATTTTTTTCTTTAAAAACACCGGCAACCTTAAACGGCACACCGTTCATCTCAATGTTTTGATGCAGAGCGTCTCCGTCTGGAAACAGTTCATCTCTTGCAGCTTCATTGATCATCACTACTTGGCGTGTGCTGTTTAATTCGTTTTCTGTCAGCTTTCTCCCTTCGGTTATACGGATCGGGAACATATCAAAATAATCACCGTCAACTCCGTACACTTGAGGGTACGAAACGTTTGTTAAATGAAAAACGCTCGCTCCTTCAGACAAATAATATAAGGATAATCCTTTGACCATAGGATCAGATTTGATCGCCTTTACTGTTTCTTCCGCTACAGGCGGCGCTGACGTATACGACACCTGAGAGCCGCCGCCCTCCTCTTCTCCGCCCGACGGCTGATAGACAACATTAATCGCGTTATTTCCCATGCCGATCATGCTTTGCTTTAATTGTTCGCTTTGGCCCTTCAACATCGAAACAATCGCGATAATTGCCGCTATGCCGATAATGACACCGAGCATTGTCAGAATCGATCTTAATTTATGAGAAAAAATAGACTGAAAAGAGATTCGAATATGTTCAAGCATGGCTGATATCCCCTCTCTCATCTAAAAGCAATTCACCGTCTCTGATAAAAACGGTTCTGTCAGCTTTTCTGGCGACGTCCGGGTCGTGGGTAATCATAATAATGGTCTTGCCTTCCTGGTGCAGTTCGGAAAACAGCGACAAAATTTGTTCGCTTGATTTGGTATCAAGCGCACCGGTCGGTTCATCAGCTAAAATAAACCTCGGCTGATTGACAAGGGCCCTCGCTATCGCCACCCGCTGCTTTTGCCCGCCGGACAGCTTCGGAGGCTTGTAGGAGACTCTGTCTTTTAACCCGACCTTTTCCAGCGCTTCATAGGCTCTTTGTCTTCTTTCTTTTTTCTTCACTTTATTGTAGATCATCGGCAGTTCGACATTTTGCAGCGCGGTGAGACGCGGCAGCAGATGAAAGGTTTGAAATACAAACCCGATTGATTCGTTGCGGATTTCGGCTAAGGCACCGTCTTTCCCTTTCAATATATCTATGTGGTCAAGCGTATAGGTTCCGGAGGTTGGCCTGTCCAAGCAGCCGATGATATTCATTAACGTCGACTTTCCAGAACCTGAAGGCCCCATAATCGCCAGAAACTCACCCGCCCGGACAGTCAGATTAATATGCTTCAAGATTGGAACTTCGTCTTTACCCAGCTTGTACGATTTCGAAATATTATTCAGTGTCAGCATTGACTGTAACCTGCTTTCCTTCCTTGACCGCGGGATCAGGATAGATCACATAATCTTCCGGCGTCAGGCCGCTCTTAATTTCCACCATGTCATTTTCATCAGTCTCACCGATTTCAACAGGCTGTTTGACCGCTTTCTGCTTCTCATCGGCTTTCCACACATACGGTTCGCCGTCATCCTGAATGACCATGTCGGATGGCAGCTTAATCGTGTTCGCATCAGCCTCATCACTCATTACTTCGATGTTGACATGATAGCCGACTTCGAGGCCTTTATGGCTGTCTAATAAAATGGTGAAAGGATAGTTAGAGGATTGAGGGTTCATTTCTTCCTCAGCAAAACTCTCTGTGTCCTCACCCTCGCCTGCTCCCGCGGGAAGCTTGCCGATCGAGGTGACCTTTCCTTTCCACTCGCCTTCACCGCCTGTTTTCAGCGTGATTCTGACTTTGCTGCCTTTTTTGATTGTGTCCATTAACAGCTCGTTGATTTGGCTTTTGACCAGATATTTGCCCGTCGAAACAATCTGGATATACGGACCTGCTGCCTGGTCACCTGTTGCTCCGTCAGCGATATCCTGATTGACGCTTTGAACGATCCCGTCATGCTTGCTTGTAATGACATTGGAACCTTTGTTTTTCGTCAGGGCTGCCAACTCTTTTTGATGCTGCTTCAGCTCAAGCTGGCTTGTTTTCAAATCGAAATTGGCCTGATCAAGCTCGTCTTGAAGCTGGGATTTCTCTTCTTTTCCTGCCGCTTTCAGCTTCTTATCCGTTTCAGTAATTGATTTTTGCAAACGGCTGATTTGAAGGTTTGTCATTTCGATTTGCAAATTGGCTTGCTCAACCTCATCGGAATGATCCTCACCCTCATACTCAAAAAGCTTGTCGCCCTTTTTGACCTGATCGCCTTCTTTGACGTATGTTTTTTTAATACTGCCTTTTTCTGAATCTATGTATACTTTCTGCTGTTTCTCAGGCTCAATCTTTCCAGAAAACGTTTGGCCTGATTCTGAGTCTCCTCCCATGTATACCGCTACCGATTCGGCATAGGGCTCCGATGATACGGCAATCTGGTTCATGTGAGTAAAAAAGTAAAAACCGCCGGCACCGATCCCAGCCAATACAAGCACACCGGCACATATCGCACCGCCAATAAGCCATTTTTTCTTCTTGGACACAACGATCTCCTCTTTCTGTAAACTATGTAATATTTTCGAAACATTCTAACCAATATTATCTATTAATTCAAATAGACTTTCAATCTATTTATTGAAATAATGGAATCAAATAGGAAAATCGTATTTTAACGGACAAAAATAAAAAAATCCCGGCTCTGAACCGGGATTTTTCTTACACAGAAACAAGCGTTTTTTCATTTTTAATTAGGTCATAAGTCAAACATACAGGTTTATTTGTACGCGGATCAGTCACGATTTCGGCATCAATCTGAAATACCTGCTTCAAAATGTCCGGCGTCATGACCTCCAATGCGCTGCCTTCCTTGATGACCGTGCCTTTTTTGAGCGCGATCATATAATGAGAAAAACGGGCCGCATGGTTAAGGTCATGAATGACCATTAAAATCGTCCGCCCCTGCTCTTTGTTAAGTCTGTCAAGCAGCTGCAAAATTTCAAGCTGGTGAGCGAGGTCAAGATACGTTGTAGGTTCATCCAGCAGCAGCAGCTCTGTCCCTTGCGCAAGCGCCATGGCAATCCACACACGCTGACGCTGTCCGCCTGACAGTGCCTCGATCGGCCGTTCAGCGAATTCAGCCATGCCTGTTTCTTCAAGCGCCCATTTGATAATCCGGCGGTCTTCATCATGTAATCTGCCGAACCCTGACTGATGCGGAAACCTGCCGTACGACACCAATTCATACACCGTCAAACCGCTCGGCGCTTCAGGTGTCTGCGGCAGAATCGCCATATCTTTCGCAATGTCCTTTGTAGACATTTTATGAATGGCTTTGCCGTTTAAATAGACGGCGCCTGCATGTGAACGCATAATTCTGGACATTGTTTTTAAAATCGTTGATTTCCCGCAGCCGTTCGGGCCAATTAAGGTGGTAATTTTCCCTTTAGGAATCGAGATATTTAAATCCTCTACAATCACCCTGTCGCCATAACCGATTCCAAGCTGATTTGTCGATAATGAGTCCATATTCGGCCCCCTCCTCTAATTCGCTTTCATCAATAAATAAATAAAGTAAGGCGCGCCTAGCACGGAAATGACAAGTCCGACTGGAATTTCCGACGGTGCCAATACATTTCTCGCCAGCGTATCAGCGAGCAAAAACAGAAATGCGCCGATGAAGGCGGAGACCGGTATCAGCGTCTGGTGACGGGGACCGGTAAGCCTTCTTGCCACGTGGGGCGCGATCAATCCGAGAAACGCGATGCCTCCTGCAGCGGCCACGCATGAAGCGGCCAGAGTGACCGCTGCCAGAAGGAGAATCCGTCTTTCTCTTTCAACAGCAGTGCCCAGTCCGGTCGCTAATTGGTCTCCGAGCTGCAAAATGTTCAAATAGCGTGCCTTATATAAAGTAAACGGAAGCAAGATCACAATCCAAGGGAGTATCGCCCAGATCATATTCCAGTTCGCCCCCCAGATCGAGCCGGATATCCAAACCGCAGCTTGCATAAAATCATGAGGGTCCATCTTGAGCTGAAAAATCAGCAACAGGGCGTTAAATCCTGCATTCACGCCAATGCCGACTAAAATCAGCCGAATCGGTGTCACGCCTTTCTTCCATGCCAGAAGATAAATCAGAAATGCGGCGAGGATCGCGCCTGCCAAAGCACTGAACGGCAGCATAAATGTTCCGAAAAAGCTGAGATCTGAAGCTGATCCTTGAAAAAAGTAAATAAAAAGCACAACTGCAAGTGAGCCGCCGGCGTTAATTCCGAGAATACCGGGCTCAGCCAGATCATTTTGAGACACGCTTTGCAAAATGGCTCCGGCAACGGCGATCCCTGCCCCAACGAGCAAGGAAAGGATGATCCGGGGCAGCCTGAACTCAAATAAGACCAGTTCATCGCGGGCCGTTCCTTGGCCGAAAAAGACCTGTAGGGTTTTAAGCGGCGCAATTTTGATGACACCCAAATTCAGGCTGATAAAAAAGACCAGCACGATAAGCAGAAACGTAACTGCTATCACAACGAACGGTTTTTTCGTTTTTGTTTTCATTACAGCCCTCTCCTTTCACGGCGTGCCAAATAAAAGAAAAAGGGAACGCCGATGAGAGAGGTCAGCGCACCGAGAGGCGTTTCAAAGGGCGCGTTTACGAGTCTTGACGCAATGTCAGCAAAAACGAGCAGAACAGCGCCAAGCACCGCCGAGCAAGGAATGATCCACCGATAATCCACACCGACCAAAAACCGGGTAATATGAGGAATGATCAGTCCGATAAATGCAATGGTGCCGGCAATAGAAACCGCAGTTCCCGTCAGAATCACAACGACAAGCATGCCAACCACCTTCACCGCTGATGTATATTGTCCAAGCCCTTTCGCCAGCTCGTCACCAAGACTTAGCACTGTCACCGACCGGGCGATAATAAAAGCAAGCGTTAAACCGACAGCCCCTGCGATCAGCAAAAGCTGGACACCCGACCATTTCACACCTGCTACCCCGCCTGCGTACCAAAAGCTGATATCCTGAGCGACGTCAAAGCGGATTGCGATAGCAGTTGAAATCCCCGTAAAGAAATAAGTGACTGCTGTTCCCGCGAGAGCAAGCTTTACAGGCGTAAGACCGCCTCTTGAAAACATGCCGATGCCCATTACCGTTGAGGCCCCCAGCCCCGCTCCAGCAAAGGACCATAGTACAAGCCCCATGGCAGAAAGTCCCGGAAAAAAGGCAAACGCAATCGAAATGGCAAACGCGGAGCCCGATGTAACGCCCATAATCGAAGGCTCTGCCAAAGGGTTTCTCGTCATCCCCTGCATAATCGCTCCCGACACTGCTAATAAAGCGCCGACAAGCGCGGCCGCAGCCGTTCTCGGCAGCCGAAGATCGTGTATGATTTGGTGGGACGTCTCAGTCGGCTGATAATGAAAAATGGCGTCCCATACAGTGCGCAAATGAATATCCGCTGCACCGAGGGATATGGATAAAAATGCGCCAAGACAAAGCAGACATAGACCTGCAATAAGGACGATGACCGCGCCATATGTCCTTGACGTCCATTCTATTTCTTTTGATGCAGTCTGTATATTTTTATGTTGACTCAACAGCCGTACTTCCTTTCCGATACTGATAATGATTATCAATTGCTGTTTCAGTATATCATTTTTTTCAGCTGGTGTAATAGAGCGTTTTGAACAAAAATGAGAATATAACTGCAAAAATATCGTGTCAACTGGCTCTTACGATGATATAATCACATTGATAATGATTCTCTTTATCACTTATTTTTTCCAGAAGGAAGGTATAAGATATGACCCATATATACAAGAAACTTGGAGCCGCGTTTTTTGCCCTGCTATTGATTGCAGCGCTGGCAGCCTGCGGGAATAACTCAGAAAGTAAAGGCTCTTCCTCTAGTTCAAAAGACGAAGAAACCTTTACATACAAGGCTGAAAACGGAAATGTGAAAATTCCTAAGCATCCTAAACGGGTGGTTGTCATGGCGGACGGCTACTATGGCTACTTCAAAACACTGGGCATCAATGTCGTCGGTGCGCCTGAGAATGTGTTTAAAAATCCTTACTATAAAGGAAAAACTGACGGTGTCACAAACATCGGAGACGGCACTTCCGTTGAAAAAGTCATTGATTTGAACCCTGACCTGATTATTGTCTGGACAACGCAAGGCGCTGATATAAAAAAACTTGAAAAAATCGCGCCGACCGTCGCAGTAAAATACGATAAGCTCGACAACATCGAACAGCTGAAAGAATTCGCAAAAATGACGGGAACGGAAGATAAAGCCGAAAAATGGCTGGCTGAGTGGGATAAAAAAGTTGCGGCAGCTAAAACAAAAATCAAAAAAGCCGTCGGTGACAAAACCATTTCCATTATGCAATCGAACGGAAAAGACATTTACGTATTCGGGAAAGATTTCGGAAGAGGCGGAAGCATCATTTACAAAGATCTCGGCCTGCAGGCCACAAAGCTCACAAAAGAAAAAGCCATTGACCAGGGCCCTGGATATACAAGTATTTCATTAGAAAAGCTCCCTGACTTCGCCGGGGATTATATTTTCGCAGGTCCATGGCAATCAGGCGGTGATGATGGCGGCGTATTTGACAGCTCCATTTGGAAGAACCTGAACGCCGTTAAAAATGGCCATGTCTATAAGATTGACCCGATTGGCTTCTATTTCACAGACCCGATTTCATTAGAAGGCCAACTGAAGTTTATTACGGAAAGCTTAACAAAATAAACAGAAGAGCCGCAGGCCGCGGCTCTTTTTTCATGCAATAAAAGGAGCGGCTCATGTTGAACCACATCGGATATTTTTTTACTCAATTCATATTAAGCTGTATCATCATCGCGATCAGTTTTTTTAACGGACTTTATACCGGAAAACCTTTTTCAGATGTGCTACTTGTTTTTATCTTAGTGCTTGTTCTGTTTGGTTTGCTGGAGAGGCTGAAAAAACGTTTTTTGCAAATACGATTATCCGTAAAGGTTTTTCTTTCTATTACAGCTTTCCTGTCAGCTGTTTTAACAATCGGATTGCTAATAGGAGAAATTGTATTTCAATAAAAAAAGACACCTGACAAAGCAAATCAGGTGTCTTTTGTTTATGCTTGTTTTTCTTTCTGGAACTTTTTAATCACAAATGGATAAACAATCAAGCCGACAAAGAATAAACCGATGCCGAGAATAAATGTCGTTAAATCCGCTGTGCCTGTTACGATAACAAACAATGAGTATGCACACGCTAAAATCGCAATCAATCCGTCTTTTAAGCGGGAGCCTTTCAGCTGGTCATACGTTTCGCCTTTGATGACAAGCTTCAAGCTGTAGATCGCTGATACCAAATACGGAATTAAATACGCAAGCGTTGCCGCTGTCGTTAAAAATGTAAATGCGTCACTTATTGTCCGGGAAATAACCGAGAAAATGAAGACCTGTGACATCACGTTAGTAATAATTAATGCGTTAACCGGGCTTCCTTTTTTATTCGTTTTCGCAAAGAATGCCGGGAAATCTCCTGCTTTAGCGGCTTGGTATGGAACCTCAGAGCCAAGCAAAATCCAGCCGAGCATCGTTCCGAATAAGCAAAGGATAGCCAAAAGTGCCATAATCACGCTTCCCGCGTTTCCGACAATCGCATACAGTACATCAACGAACGGTTTATCAGAGCCGACAAGTTTATCATGCGGCAGTACACCCATCGTAATTAAAGTCACAATAATATAAATGCTCAAGGCAATCAGCAAGCCGGTAATTGTCGCACGTTTCACATCACGCTGAGAGCGCGCACGGCCGGACAGGATCACCGCCGATTCAATTCCGACAAACGCCCACAGTGTAGAAATCGCGGCGTTATGCACCTGGCCGCCAATTCCAATGCTTGTGCCGTTTTCTCCTTGAATAGGGAAATAAAAATGACCGAATAATGCCGTTTGAAACACAAACAATCCGGCAACGATAAAGAAGACAAAACCTAGTACTTTAGAAAGCGTTGTGACAAAGTTCAATTTACTTGCACCGTTAATGCTTGCAACAAGAATCGTGTGCGTTCCCCATAACAAGATCGTACATACAGCAAACGTCAGCAATTGGCCGAGTGTCACCTCTTGCCCGCCGATCGAAAACATTTCACGTTTATCAACCAAGATCGGGAAGAACGAAGTCAAGTAACCGGCGAGGCTTGTAATGATCGCCACGTTACTGATCCAGCTCGCCACCCAGTAGCCCCACACCATTGTGAAACCGGCAGCGTTCCCTTTCTTCGGATCAGAGAACAGCGCTCTTGCATAACTTTGCGGTCCCGCTGTCAGTTCAGGCTTGCGAATGGACAAATGCCCGAAGACAAGTGCAATCATCAGCACGCCGGCACCTGTCAAAAGCCAGGCGGACGTGGCGCCAAACGGACTCGCGATTGAAGCAAGCGAGCTCGGTAAGGAGAAAATCCCTGATCCTACCATATTTCCAACGACAAACGCCGTTAATAACCAAAAACCCCATTTTTTCGTCTGTTCCATTCCAGTACCTCCATGATTCTTTGTACGGACCAGACCCCGAGATCATGTAAACGCAAAAAAAGCCTGAACAAAAGTCCATGCTTAAAGAAACACACACCCTTGATCTCCGGATAGCCCTCCGCGAAAAAGCACGCGGCAGTCCTGCACTTATTCAGATACAGTCCCAGCATAGAGAAGGATCGGCTTTCTCCACACTTCGGCGCTGATGCCTTTTACACATGTTTAACAGCTCCTGTCAGCCTGGCATGTGTGACTCATCATCCGCGCAACCTCTACCTCACTGAGAAAGAGTGAGGATTTAAATATTCAGTTACTCCCAGAAGGTTATCAAAGAAAGAATGATCTGTCAAAGGGAACAGATGGAAAATACGGATAGGGCCAAGCCCTATCCGCATTTGGTTATCGATTATTTTTCTTTTTTTGCACGGCTTCTTGAAGCGGATCATCTTTTAGAGCTGAACCGGCATCTTCAAGCGCTCCCTGGATTACGTTTTTTTCTTTTTCAGAACGTTTTCCTTTATCTTTATTAAAGAAACCCATTCGAATCACCTCTTTTAGAAAATAGGTACATGTTTAAGATGCCATTTTCCTTAAAAAATTATGCGGGAAATTTTTTATCGTCCAAAGTCCTGTTGATCAAACATACATTCTCTTGATATATTTGTAATTCAGAGATTTTTTGCAAAAGATAAAAGGAGAAGCGGGAAATGACAGGAAAAACACACATCATGGGAGGCATCGCTTCTTGTACGGCAGCGGCTTATTATTATGGATTTGATCCAGTGCTTATGGCTGCGTCAGGCGCGGTTGGGGCATTAATTCCCGATATCTGCCATACACAAAGCAAAATCGGGAGAAGATTTCCTATTTTATCGAAAGTGGTCAGCTCCGTTTTTGGCCACCGCACCTTTACACACAGCCTGCTGTTTCTGCTCATCATGTTTTTTATCACAGCCACATATATTCCAGATAAAAACATTTCAGCCGGGCTGATGATCGGTATGGCGAGCCACTTGATTCTCGACGCTTGGACGGTGAACGGCATTAAATTATTGTTCCCTTCAACGATCCGTGTGCGGCTGCCATTATATATGAAGACAGGCAGTTTTTCTGAGCAGCTTGTGCTAGCCGGCCTGACCATTGCTTCATGTTACTACTTTTATATGCTGTTTCATGGACGCATGTTTTAAACGTGAGTGCTAATGCTTGTCTGAACGGGCTGTTTTTAGTAGGTTTACATAAGAAGCATTTCATGCAGATGATTAAGAATATGTGAGGAGTCATATTGATGAAAGGAACCTTTTTTCACAATCAGCGGTTTTTATGTTTTTCGATCGTATTTATGTGGATCAAAACATATGCGATCTATAAACTCGGCTTTGATTTGCAGATCGATTCTCCGTTGGAGGAGCTGATGCTGCTGATCAATCCGCTCAGCTTTATCCTTCCTTTATTCGGGATCGGCTTGCTTCTGAAAGAAAACAAGCAGCGGGCCTTTTTGCTGATTGCCAATTTGGTTCTGACCGTAATCTTGATCTCCAACACGATTTTTTACGGGTTTTATATCGATTTTATCACCATCCCGGTATTGTTTCAGGCCAGTAATATGAGCGATATGGGCAGCAGTGTAAAAGAACTGTTCAATCCTCTGTTTATCGCCCTGTTTGCGGATTTGGTTTTTCTTCTATTACTTGCCCGAAAAGAGAAACACCCGCAGACAAAAGCAGCACCCCGCACGATCAAACGGTACTATGCAGCTTCCTGCGGCATGATTTTATGCACCCTGGCACTTGCAGAAGTACAGCAGCCGAAGCTTTTGGCTCATTCCTTTGACCGGGAAATGCTCGTCAAAAGCATCGGCCTGTTTCAGTTCCATCTCTACGATACGATTTCTCAGACTGTTAATATAAGCGCGAAAGCATTTGCAGATGAAGACAGCATGACTGCGGTTAAAAACTACACAGAAGCTGATTACAGCAAGCCTGACCAAAGCAAATTCGGGATGGCAAAGGGGCGCAATGTCATCTTTGTGACGCTTGAATCGACCCAAAGCTTCGTTCTGAATGAAAAGGTAAATGGAAAAGAAATTACTCCATTTATGAACGATTTCATCAAAAAAAGCTATTACTTTGATCATTTCTATCAGCAAACAGAACAGGGCAAAACATCTGATTCAGAATTCATCGTCGCTAACTCGCTGTATCCTTCCCTTAGCGGCGCCGTCTTTTTCACGAAAAGCGACCATCAATTTCATACGATGTACAAATCGCTGAAACAACATGATTATTATTCAGCCGTCTTTCACGCCAACCATAAAACATTCTGGAACCGAGATGTGATGTACGATTCATTTGGGATTGACCGCTTTTTTGATGTAGATGATTTTCATGTCACTCCAGGGACATCGACAAGCTGGGGCTTAAAGGATAAGGAATTTTTAGAGCAGTCAGCCGGAAAACTGAAAAGCCTGCCGGAGCCATTCTACAGCAGTTTCATCACGCTAACGAATCATTTTCCGTTTCAGATTGATGAAAAGGATCAGCTGATCGATGAATTCGATTCAAGCAGTAACTTGTTAAACCGCTATGTAACCACGGTGCGCTATGAAGATGAGGCATTGAAGCATTTTATCAAAAAACTGAAGGACGAGGGCTTATACGAAAATTCGATGATTGTATTTATGGGAGATCATTACGGCATTTCAGAAGCCCACAATGAGGCGATGGCCGAGTTTTTAGGAAAAAATGAAATCACGCCGTATGACAACGTTCAGCTTCAGCGGGTGCCGTTTATTATCCATATCCCGGGAATGACAGATCAAAAGCCGGAAATCATCTCTGATGCCGGAGGGCAGGTCGATGTCAAGCCGACACTGATGCATCTGCTCGGTGTTGATACAAAAGGCGATATTCAATTTGGCAATGATTTGCTGTCGGGCGACCGCACTCCATTCGCTGTACTGAGAAACGGCAGCTTTATCACGAACGACTATGTCTACACCAAAAACACGTGCTACAGCCAAAAAACGGGTGAAGTGCTGGAAGATCAGGATGCGTGCCTTCCTTATAAGGAGAAAGCAAACGAAGAATTGTCTCTCTCCGATAAAATTTTAAACGGTGACCTGCTCAGGTTTTCTGAATGACAAAATCCCTCTGTAAAGAGGGATTTTTCACGTTTCCAACATGACTTTTCCGGTCAGCTTTGTTTGATAGCCGTTTAAATGAGACAGGTTCGCCTTATATTCCTCAGAATTCAAGATCTCCTTCACGGCCTTCAGCAGCTGCTCATGTTTTTTCAAAACGACGATATCATATTGTTCGTCGATGAGCGGAATAAAATCAACACTGCCCATATGGGAAGCATGCTGCGCTCCAATTCCCGCGTTAGCCTGTCCGCTTGAGACTTGTGAAGCGACAGCGTAATGATCGGTCACGATATCTCCGTATCCCTTTACATCAGCCGGATTCACACCAAGCAAGCCAAGCTGTTCATCAAGCAGCACCCGTGCGCCCGAACCCTTTTCCCTGTTGATGATCCGGATATCGGCTCTTTTCAAGTCTTCCCAGCCTTGAATGTTTTTCGGATTCCCTTTTTGCACATACAGTCCGGCTTTGCGGAGAACGGCGTTGATCAGACAAAATGGTTCGCCTGACAAAATCCGTTTTACATAAGGCACATTATATTGGCCCGTTTCCGCATCATACAAATGCAGGCTGACAATGTCACACCTGCCTTGATACATATCAATCAGGCTGTTTAAGCTTCCTTTGTATTTGCGGAGCGGCGTCTCCTGAATGGCATTCTCCAAATGCTTGCTGAGCAGATCCATCGAAATGTCCTGTCCGCTGATCATAACATTCGGTCTCCCTACCGGCTCCGCTACCTGTATCTTTCTCTGCTCTTCGGCGGCAGCAATAGGCTGTGACATTCTCATATTCATCTTATATTGCTTTAAATCTTCTTCATCAACACGCATCTGCCTGCCGACACGGTAAGCAGGCAGCACGCCTTTTTTAATCAAATCATAAACGGTCAGCTTGGATACCTTCAGCAGACCTGCAACTTCTTCTATCGTATAGGATGAGGTTTCATTCATCATCATCACTCTCCTATTTTATTATACCTTTTCATCGAATGTAAAAAAACCCACATAAACCAAACATAATCAGTTATAATTAGATATAACTAATCATAAGGGGTGCAATCATGTTTAAAAAGTATTCCATTATAACAGCAGCCTTAACCGTTTTTCTGCTTGCAGCAGGCTGTTCTGCAAACCAGCCTTCGACAGACAGCGAGAAACAAGTAACGTTAACCATTTCAGCTGCCGCCAGTGCACAGGATGCGCTCGAGGAAATTCAAAAGAACTATAAAAAAGAACATGAAAACATTACAATCCAAGATAACTATGGCTCATCCGGCGCCTTGCAAAAACAAATTTCTCAAGGAGCAGGAGCAGATCTGTTCTTCTCAGCTGCTGAGGATAAATTTCAAAAGCTGGTGGACGACGGGGATATCGCAAAAAAAGACAGCACTGATTTAGTCGGCAATGAACTTGTGCTGGTCGTGCCGAAAAACGGAGATTCTCCTGTGACAAGCTTCAGCAATCTGGCTGATTCAGAAAAAATCGCTCTTGGAACGCCGGAATCCGTACCGGCTGGAGCTTACGGGAAAGAATCACTGACAAAGCTGTCTCTATGGGACAAAGTAAAGGATAAGATCGTTTACGGAAAAGACGTTCGCCAAGTTCTTTCTTATGTTGAAACCGGCAATGTAGACGCAGGCGTTGTTTATAAAACTGATGCTCTGATCTCTAAAAAAGTCAAAATCATTGATGAGGCAAAAGCAGATACACACAGCCCGATTGTCTATCCGGTAGGAATTGTAAAAGATACAAAACACCGTAAAGAAGCGAAGGAATTTTACGATTACCTGCAATCTGATGAAGCAATGAAAGTATTTGAGAAATATGGCTTTACTGCCGAGTAGCATAAGCGCTTCAGCGTTTTTCACACCGGTTATGCTTTCCTTTCAGGTGGCGGCAGTTGCTGGAATTGTTGTTGTCATTTTCGGAACACTGGCTGGAGCATGGATGTCCCGGGCCTCTTTTTTCGGAAAAACGGCGCTCGAAACAGTTTTTATGCTTCCGCTCGTTCTTCCGCCTACTGTTGTCGGTTTTATTTTGATTGTCATTTTCGGAAAGCACAGTTTCATCGGACAAGCCATCGAGCGGGTCTTTCAGCAGCCGGTCATTTTCACCTGGTGGGCCGCTGTGATCGCGTCGGGTGTTGTGGCCTTTCCGCTTATGTATCAATCCGCCAAAACCGGATTTGCGGACATTGATCCCGATATACAGGGTGCGGCAATGGTAGACGGCGCAAGCAGATGGAAGGTTTTTATCCATATTTCCATCCCGCTTGCCTATCCTTCATTGCTGACCGGAAGCATCCTCAGCCTCGCGCGGGCGCTCGGAGAATTTGGCGCAACACTGATGTTTGCAGGGAACATCCCCGGTGTTACGCAAACACTGCCGACGGCCATTTATGTCGCATTGGATTCCGGCAACAATACCCTTGCCTGGGCGTGGGTCGTCTGTATTGTTGCCATTTCCTTTTTGATGCTGTTTTTTATCCAACGGAGAAAAACATACTAAAAAAACTCCCCGTAACGGGGAGTTTTTCATTAGAACAGGAGCTCATCGGGATTTGGACCGACACGCTCATCTTTGTTTAGGGCGTCGATTTTATCCATGTCTTCCTGAGACAATTCAAAATCAAAGATATCAGCATTTTCAATAATGCGGTGTTCTTTGATGGATTTTGGAATCGTGACAACCTCATGCTGAAGATCCCAGCGCAAAATCACTTGAGCCACTGATTTATTGTGCTTTTCAGCGATCTCTGCGAGCACTTCGTTATCCAGAAGCTGTCCCTGCATGAGCGGAGACCACGCCTCAAGCTGGATACCTTGCGCTTTGCAGTAATCTCTTAATTCTTTTTGCGTTAGCCGAGGGTGAAATTCCACTTGGTTGATCATCGGTTTGATTTCAGCATCTTTCAGCAGTTCTTCTAAATGATGAACTTGGAAGTTGCTGACGCCGATTGCGCGGATTTTGCCGTCTTTGTACAGCTTTTCAAGCGCGCGCCACGTATCTTTATATTTATCCTTGCCAGGCCAGTGGATTAAATAGAGATCTAAGTAATCAAGCTGAAGTCTTTCCAGGCTTTTTTCAAAGGCAGCAAGCGTTGTTTCGTAGCCTTGGTCTTCATTCCATACTTTTGATGTAATGAATAGCTCTTCTCTTGCTACACCGGATTCTTTAATCCCGATGCCAACACCTTCTTCATTTTTGTAGACAGCCGCTGTATCAATGCTGCGGTAGCCGTTTTTAATCGCAGCTTTCACAGATTCAGTCGCTTCACTTCCGTTTTCCACTTTAAAAACACCAAGACCGAACCAAGGCATTTCCACTCCGTTATGTAGCTTTACAGTATCTTTTAAACTTTTTGGCACTTGAACATCCACCCTTTCACTTAAATGTAAGCGTCTATATTATCTCACACTCCTCAAAGCCGATACCAATAATACGCTTAACAGCATTTATCTGCTTCTTTTTTCACATTATAGGCAGATTACACACTATTTTTTTCCTATTTTAACAAAATAGCGATTATACAGGAAAAGAGCAGGGTAATCGATTAGTGTAACCACATAAAAACAAAGGAGGAAACAACTTGAAACGCATTCGTATCCCAATGACACTTGCGCTCGGTGCCGCTTTGACAATTGCCCCTTTGTCCTTTGCTTCAGCTGAAGAAAAACCCGCTCCAAAGATCTCGCAGACCACAACAGCCGGAACATCTGCCGCTGAGGTCGGTTTAAATGTAAACCTTGATGTGCTTGGCATTGCCAATCAGATCGCCGACGCCATTAAATCCGCACAGAACCGGGACGGATTTGTGAAAAACCTTATGGAGTCTTCCTTCTACGCTTCCGGCCAAAAATACAACGTCATGGTATTTAATTTGAGCCAGGAATATGAAGATCACTTAAATGGTGTGCAATTTTACGGCTCAGCCGTTTATGACGGCATTACGTACGGCATTTGGGTATTTGAAGACGGAACCTTCACAAATAAAGGTGATGGCGGCTGGATCAACTGGGCCTTCAGAGGATGGTTCGACCGGGATGGCAGCACTGTCGAGTTCCATCGCCCTTAATATTGAAAAAAAGCTGGCGTTTCAAGCGCCAGCTTTTTTCCTGCATCTATTCGCCGCCTTCAAGCATGGCGGCTTCCACATCATTAATGTATTGGCGAAGCTCATGAGAAATATCCCGCGAAATTTCCCGCTCTTCAAAGAGCGTTTGAATTTCATTTCTGATCGCCTGAACAGCCTTCAGCTTCACTTCCAGCTTCTGATTTTCAAAATGGGCGCTCGATTTCAGCTCATGATGGCTGTGCTCCAGCCTGAATATTAACTGTTTATAAAACGAAATGACAGATAAAAACACTTCTTTATGTTCTTCCGTCTTATGTTTTTCCAGATAGTCTATCGCTGCTTTCGCCGTTTTCACTCTCGTTGCCCGTATCAATCCCGCTTCATTTAAAATCGACATCTCCGGTTTTTTATGTTCACCGAAGAAAATCCAATACATCAGCCGCTTGAGCCTTGTTTTTGATAATCCGACTTTAAATGGGTTGGCATACAAAATTTCTAATTCGTTAAACCGTTCTTGCAGCACGTTTGCGGTTTCTTCCGGGATGTCTCCCCGCTCCAGCATTTTCATCAGCGCCTCTTGCTCAGCGTTAACCCCTTGCGCGCGGACTTTCCGCTCTTGCTTTTTGATACGGTTTGATGATGTATACTGCTGAAAACGCAGATTTTTCATTTTCTCATTGTACTCAGCTATCACCGCAAGAGAGGCTGTTTTATTTGTATCGTTCATGTCTTCTTTAATCGTTTGAAGGGCTGTTTTGATCAATTTGCGTCTCGCCGTCAGCAGCTTCTTGTTTCGTTCCTCGTCCTCTTCTTCTTTTTCAGTCAGAATCGGCAGCACAACGGTAGCAATGACAAGCGTGCATAAAATGACGCCGGCTGCTAAAAAGAGAATCAGATTTCTTTCCGGAAACGGCGTGCCGTCCTCCAGGAAATATGGAATGGAAAAAGAACCCGCAAGCGTTACTGCTCCGCGCACACCGGAAATTGAAATTAACAGCGTCGAACGAAGCCCCGGTTTATAGATGTTCTGGTCTTTATTAAAGAACCACTTGCCGTTCCAGAAGAACAGCACCCACAGAAATCTGAGGAACATTAATGTAAATGTAATGACAAGGATATAACTGATCACCTTTAAGTTGCTGATTGCAGTGTCGTTAAAGATGACCGAAATGACATCCGGAATCTGCGTCCCGAGAATCACGAAGACCAGACCGTTTAAAATAAATAAAATAATGTTCCACGTACTTGAGGAAACAATTTGCAGTTTCACCATCGTTGATTCCAAACGATCCTGTTCAACCGCATGGGTGATTCCTCCCGCCACGACGGCTAAAATGCCGGAAACGCCGATTTCTTCCGCTGCCAAATAAATCACAAACGGCGTCAGAATTTGAATCAGCATATGCATCGTGACATCCTGCATACCAAGCCGGCGCAGAAATAGGCGAAAGCGGATAATCAAGAACGAAATGACTACCCCGCACAGCAAACCTCCGAGAGAAATAAAGACAAAGCTGACAGCCGCTTGTGCTAATGAAAACACCCCGGTCACTGCTGCAGCAATCGCAAACTTAAATGCCACCAGACCTGATGCGTCATTCATCAGCCCCTCACCTTCAAGCAGGCGAAGAATCCCTTTTGGCATTTTCACTCTTCCTGATAATGCGCTGACAGCGACGACATCAGTCGGTGAAAGAATGGCCGCAAGTCCAAAGGCCGCTGCCAGCGGAATATCAGGAATCATCCAGTGAATCGTATAGCCTCCTACAATCACAGTCGCAAATACAAGGCCGAGCGCAAGCAATAAAATGGGCGCTCTTAAATTCCAAAGCTCCGCCCGCGGCGTCCTCTTTCCATCATTAAACAGAAGAGGCGCGATAAACAAAACAAAAAACAATTCGGTGTTTAATTCAAAATGAAGCCCCTGGGGAAAAGAGGCGGCTGCAATCCCAAGCGCCACTTGAATCAGGGGCACCGGAATAAATGGAATAAAGCGGTTCACGATATTGGATATCGCAATAATCGTTAATAAAACGAGAACAACTAAAAATATGTCCAAATGCATGACCTCCTTCGTCTGTTGTGTTTCATGCATGAAGTGCCGATGATCTGTTTGTCTAAAAGAGGAGGAGGCTGGGATGGCCTTACATCCGATATGTGATTCGCTACACTTGTCTTCTTTTATAGTACCCTTTTTAGGGTATTATTTCTCATGATATGCTCACAGTGAACTTTTTTGCAGCAGAGCAAATTCCAGATAAAAAGAGACAGGGAGCTACTCCCTGTCTCTCGTCTATCTTTATCAAGCATGAAAATTCGTGCCGTCAGTCGTTGCTTTAATGATGCCGGCGCGGATGACAAAGTCACCGAAGTGTTCGCCTTCCTCGCGTTCTTTCGCATAGCGGGAAAGAAGGACGCGCAGCTCGCTTAAAATGTCTTCTTCACCGATGTTTTCACGGTACATTTTGCTTAAACGGCTTCCATCAAATGCAGCGCCAAGATACATATTATATTTGCCCGGCGCCTTTCCGATAAATCCGATCTCACCGAGCGCATGGCGTGCACACCCGTTCGGGCACCCTGTCATGCGAATGGTGATTTCCTCTTCACGAAGGCCGTTTTCATCAATGATCTTTTCAATCTTATCTAAAAGGGTCGGCAAATAACGTTCCGCTTCAGCCATTGCCAATCCGCAGGTCGGAAGAGCGACGCACGCCATAGAGCTGCGGCGGAGCGCTGAGTGATGCTTTCCGTCAGTTAGTCCGTATTGCTCGATTAACGCACTGATTTCATCTTTTTTCTCGCTTGAAACGTTCGCAATAATCAAGTTCTGATTGGCTGTCAGACGGAACTCGCCTGTATGAACTTTGGCGATTTCCCGCAAGCCTGTCATCAGCTTATAATCATCGTAATCCGTCACACGGCCGCCTTCAACAAACAGCGTAAAATGCCATTTACCCTTAATGCCTTCCACCCAGCCGTAGCGGTCGCCGTTATGATCGAAAAGATACGGCTTCGCTTCTTCCAGACTCCAGCCGAGACGATTTTCCAATTCTTCTATTACGGTTTCTAAACCGAGGCGGTCAACCGTGTATTTAAAGCGCGCATTTTTGCGGACAGAACGGTTTCCGTAATCACGCTGAATCGTAATCGTTTTTTCAGCAATGTCATACATTTGCTCAGGTCGGCAGAACCCTATGACCTTGGCTAATTGCGGATATGTCGCTGTGTCTCCGTGCGTCATTCCCATACCGCCGCCAATGGCCACGTTAAATCCGATCAGTTTGCCATCTTCGACAATCGCAATGAATCCAAGGTCTTGTGAAAAGACGTCAATATCATTAGACGGCGGAACGGCAATACCGATTTTAAATTTCCGGGGCAGATAGAGCGGCCCGTACATCGGTTCGACTTCTTCCTCCGGCGTGCCGGCCACCCTTTCCTCATCAAGCCAAATTTCATGATATGCTCTCGTCCGCGGCAGCAGGTCATCACTTAATTTTTTAGACCACTCGTATACCTCTGAGTGAATCTCAGACTGATAAGGATTCGATGCGCACATGACATTGCGGTTTACGTCTCCGCAGGCTGCGATCGTATCCAAAAGAGCTGAGTGGATCGTCTGAATGGTTTTCTTCATGTTCCATTTCAGAATCCCGTGCATTTGGAACGTTTCACGTGTCGTCAGTTTTAATGTGCCGTTCCCGTATTTCTGAGAAAGGTCATCCATGACAAGCCATTGCTCAGGCGTTGAAACGCCTCCTGGCATACGCACGCGCAGCATGAACTGATAGGCCGGTTCAAGCTTTTGCTTTTGGCGTTCATTGCGAAGGTCACGGTCATCTTGCAAATAACTGCCGTGGTGTTTCATCAGGCGGTTGTCATCATCCGGAATTCCGGCACTGATCCGATCCAGCATGACTTCTTTTAGTGTGCCACGCAAATAATCGCTTTCTTCTTTAATGCGCTCGACGTCACTTGGAGAGCCGTCCGGTGCTTTTAAGATTTTGGTCACCATGTTGAAAAACTCCTTTCAGGTCAAATCAGTATACATCACGCTGATAACGTTTTTGCTGCTGCATATCGGCAAGATAAACTTCTGCTTCTTCACGGGTCATATTGCCTTCTTTTTCTATAATTTCTAAGAGTGTGTTATGGACATCGTGTGCCATGTGCTTTTCATCACCGCAAATGTAAACAGCCGCGCCTTCTTGAAGCCATTCGAACAATTCCGCGCTCTGTTCAAGCATGCGGTGCTGCACATAGACTTTTTCTTCCGTATCACGTGAAAACGCCACATCCATTTTTGTCAGCACGCCGTCTTTGAGCCAATTCTGCCACTCTGTCTGATAAAGGAAATCCGTGACAAAATGCTGATCGCCAAAGAACATCCATGCTTTTCCTTCCGCTCCCGTCTCTTCGCGCTCCTGCATAAAGGAACGGAACGGCGCGACGCCTGTCCCAGGGCCGACCATGATAATCGGTGTTTCAGGATCTTTCGGAAGCTTAAAGTTTTGATTGTGCTGGACATAAACCGGCAGTGTGTCTCCCGGCTGCAGACGCTCCGCGCATAAAATCGAGCAGACGCCTTTACGTTCACGGCCGTGCGCATCATAGCGGACCGCGCCGATTGTTAAATGCACTTCGTCCGGATTTGCGGATAAACTGCTCGCGATCGAATAGAGGCGCGCCGGCATTTTTCGCAGAATCGAGACGAACTCCTGCGCCGAAACACTGAACGGGCCATAATCACGAATAAGATCAAGCAAATCGCGTCCTTCAATATACGCTTTTACATTCCCCTCATTCCCCGGGGCTAAAAGCTCTCTAAGCTCATTGCTGCCTGTCAGCTGGGCTGCCTGTTCAAGAAGCGGTTTTGTGAGAACGGTAATCTCATAGTAAGAAATCAGCGCTTCTTTCAGCGGGCGGACATCACCTTGCTTATTAAGCGTCACAATTTCTTCAGGGTCCCAATTCATTTCCTTCAGCAGCTGATCAACAAGCTCTGGATCGTTTTCCGGATAGACGCCGAGGCTGTCACCAGGCTCGTATATCAGGCCAGATCCTTCAAGAGAAAGCTCCACATGGCGTGTTTCTTTATTTGATCCGCGGCCGTTCAAATTTAAATTTTCTAACACTTCGGCCCGAAACGGGTTTGTTCTGGAATACGAGGACTCGCCGGCTTGAGGCGCTGCGGCTGGCGCAGGTGCGGCACTTTCGCCCCCCGCTTCACTTAAACCCTCAAATACGCTCTCAAGCCATTCGGCTGCCGGTTCATCATAGTCAAGATCGCAATCAACGCGCGGAGAAATCCGTTTTCCTCCGAGCTCTTCTAACCGCTGATCAAATTCTTTCCCTGTCTGGCAGAAAAATTCGTACGAGCTGTCACCAAGCGCCAAAACAGAAAAACGAAGATCCTCAAGCTTAGGCGCCCTTCTTCCATGAAGAAATTCATGAAACGACAGCGCGTTATCAGGAGGATCGCCTTCACCGTGCGTACTGACGACGATCAAAAGATTGTTTACTTTCTTCAGCTGATTCGGTTTAAAATCACTCATGGATGAGACGGTCACTTGAAAACCGCGCTGCTCAAGCTGTTTGCCGGCATTTTCCGCAAGCCCCTGCGCGTTTCCTGTTTGTGAACCGTAAAGAACGGTCACTTCTTTTGAAACGGCCGGTGCCGCCGCTTCTGCAGACACAGATGCCGCCGGCGCCCCCGCAGTTTCTTGGGCGGAAACAGATTGCGCGGATAAATATCCGCTAAGCCAGATTTTCTGAGATTCGGTCAAGGTTGGCAGAAGGCGGTTAAGGAGCTCTGCCTGCTCCTGATTAAACGGACTGTTCATTACCTGAAGTTGCAACGTATCCACCTCACAAAGTTATAAACTGATCGAAAATTGCATCTAATTGAACTTTACCGGAATACTGGGTTTAAGTAAAATATATTTACATGATGATAACTATTAAGAATCCTAATGATAAAACCGCTTGTTTCACCTAAATAGAAAAAAGAGAAGGATTCCCTTCTCTTCATTCAGCATTCTGATATAAATGAGGCGGCACAGCCGCTGCAAACGGACTTGCCTTACCTGTATAAAACACCGTCAGCGTATGCATCGAACGGGTGCAGGCAGTATATAACAGCCTGCGGTCGTGCTCTGTTTTAAAATATTTTTCTGATGCATCATAGACAAGTACTGCGTCAAATTCAATACCCTTCGCTAAATAAACCGGAATGACACAAACTCCCTTTTGGAATGTTTGATTTTCTTTATGAATCAGTCGAACATCTATATATTCACTCATGCGTGCATGCGCCTGTACGCATTGCTGCGCAGTCTTGCAAATGACGGCTATCGTTTCGTGACCTTGCTTCTTGAGCCGCTCAATTTCTTTCGTAAGCTTTTGACAAAGGTCCTCACGCCCTTCGGTTTTAAAAACGCGAGGGATTTCCCCATTTCTGTTAAAAGGCTCAATGTCCGCTCCATCCTGAAGCATCGCTTTTGTTAACTCGACAATCTGTCTTGTCGATCTGTACGTTCTCTTCAAGTGAACATATTCAGCCGGCTCACCTTCAAAGCACGCATCCATACGCTTTGCGCCATGTATGGCATGAGCGTAGATAGACTGATTAATATCACCGAGCACTGTCATGCTGGCAGCCGGAAAAATGCTTCTCATGTACGCCATCTGAAACGGCGAATAGTCCTGAGCTTCGTCGATAAAAAGATGTTTGATCTTCGTGTTTTTCTTTCTGCCTTCAATCAAATCCTGCATATAAAGAAACGGAGCCGCATCCTCATAGAGCAATTTATGTTCCGCAAATGCCGATCCGGTCAGCTCTCCTATTTCTGCCGTCTTCTCATGCTGGAATTTCCCTCCCCAGCCAGAAAACAATTGCAGATAAAGCTGTTTCATATCAAGAAATGCAAGGAGTCTGACCGCCTGTTTTAGCGGTTTTAAAGCCTTTTTTACAATGATTGACGCAAGCAGCTGCTGCTCTCTTTGATAATCATTAAACGTACTCTCACTGAACCGTTTCCTATCCTGCAGTTTTTTGTACACGTCCAGATAATCCTCTTTGTCGAGCAGCTCAGCTTCCTGAACGACCCAATCCTTGCGCCGTTCTTTTTTCTCAAGCTTGTTCAGCTCACTCAGCAGCCACTTCGCCGTTTGTTCCATCCGGCTCGGAATGGATTGTCTTTGATCCAGTGAGTAAAAATAAGATTCAATTTGTTCCTTTGTAATCAGTTTTTGTCCGCGGAAAACGATATTTTTAAAGATCATCCCTTCAGAGGACAGTAGCGTGACGTATTCATCAATGAATTGTTGAAAAGATAAGCCCGCCTTCCATGTGATTCCCGCAATTCTTGTTGGAAAACCGCCATCTTTTGTTTCAGTCAGGCAGTATTCAAGCTGGTCAAAGGGGCTTTCACATTGGAACTTGCGGCCAAGCCGAAGCTCAATATATTCCTGAAACGTCGCCTGCTCCATGTTCTCTTCGCCTAACTCCGGCAAAACAGAGGAGACATAGCTGTTAAATAAAAAGTTGGGAGAAAATAAAACGATTTGTCCGGCATCAATGACGCCGCGGTGCCTGTATAACAAATAAGCGACACGCTGAAGCGCTGCCGATGTTTTCCCGCTGCCAGCCGCTCCCTGCACAATCAGAAATTTGCTTTTTTCATTACGGATAATCTGATTTTGTTCTTTCTGAATCGTAGACACGATGTTTTTCATTTGGGAATTAGAGTGATCGCTTAATACCTCTTGCAGCATTTCATCGCCGATCGTCATATCAGTATTAAACATCGCCTTGAGAGCGCCGTTTTTGATGATAAACTGGCGTTTCAGCACCATTTCTCCTTCTATCGTTTCACCAGGCACTTCGTACTCCGCTTTTCCTGGGGAATAATTATAGTACATACTTGATATCGGCGCCCTCCAGTCATAGATCAGAAAGTGCTCCTCCTTCTCATCCATACAAGAAGCTAAACCGATATAAATTCGCTCTGTCTGCTCCTCGCCGTTTTCAATAAAATCAATCCGGCCGAAATAAGGCGATGCTTTTAATTGATGAATTCGTTTGAGCTGCTGATCCATACGCCGATGATTCCGTTCCCGATCAGACAGCAGCTCTGCCTGCTGCTTAATGCTCGCCATCGTTTCAACCGCTTCATGAGCATCATCAACATTAACGGTAACATCCTCCCAAAAGCTTTTTCTTAAACCGATAATATCTTGCTTTAACCCGCCTGCAGACGTTTCCAGAAACCGCTCTTTTTTGCCGAGCTCCTGCAGCACTTCATCTATTCTTGACTGCTCTTCCTTCCATTCCTTATCCTGCTGATTCATGAACGGCACCTCCAGAAAATAGTTGACAAACACAGATGAAATACTGTAAAATATAATTGGATACATATATTTAATATATGATAAAGATAGGCAAATACAATTTATCTTAGCACATTCACCCAATATCAATCAAGGTTTGGGTTATTTATATGCAAAAAAACCGATTTCAAGTTGAAATCGGTTTTTTTGATGTTAGTTATCTAAACGAAAAGAACGGTTTGGCAGCTTCCACTTAAACATATAGGAACAAACGCGGCAAACAACGAGCACGAAAAACAGAACGTACAAGCCAAACGAGTTTCCCAGCCAGCCCAAGCCGACGATTAATCCGCCAAGAGCCGCCCATACCGCGTAAATTTCTGCTTTCAGCACAAGCGGCTTGCGTCCGGCAAGAAGATCGCGGATAATCCCGCCGCCGCTTCCCGTCAGCACCGCAGCCACGATGACGGCACTAAGCGGATGGCCCATTTTGACGGCATACAGTGCGCCTTGGATAGCGAAGGCTGCGAGACCGATCGCATCTGATAAATTGCCCCACTTGTTCCAATGCTTTAACAGCGGCTTCGGAAACAGAAACACAATCGTAATGGACACGAGGGCGATTTGAAAGTACGCGCCCTGCTCCCATAATGCCGACACTGGAACACCGATCAGCAAATTGCGGATCGCTCCTCCTCCGAAAGCTGTGACAATCCCTAATATATAAACTCCTAAAATATCATATTCCTCTTCCATCGCAACGATTGCGCCGCTGACTGCAAACGCAATGATGCCAATCACACTGAGCAGCTCCCAAGCCATTCTGATGACTCCCTTTATGTTTGTTAAATTTTCTGACGACCTCTAGATTTTATAATCGCTCAAGCGTAAAATCAATAACATTTTCATGATAAAAAAAGATAAATTTTGAGGGAGTACACCAAACGCTGTTGAGCATAAGTTTTTGAGCTAAAAAAAGCGCCCGGCATACGCGGGCGCATTTTTTGTTATTCAGATTTTTCGCCTTTCAGCAGACACATAAAAACGATAATCAGGATAAAAGCAATCAAGGCCAGGAATGGAATGGTAATAAAACCAAACCAGTTAATATATTGGCCTGAGCACGGCACACCGCTTACACACGGCTTAATGCCGGTAAAGCCGGGCACTTTTTGCTCTAAGTAGTGCATGATCGAAATAAATGCTCCGATAATCGCCATCGGAAGCACATATTTTTTCACGCGTGTGTCCCCTTGAAAGGTGGCGATGCCTAAAATCAGGACGAGCGGATACATGAGGATACGCTGGTACCAGCACAGTTCACAAGGGATGAACTTTCTGATTTCACTGAAATACAGGCTGCCAAGCATAGCGACAAGAGCCACAACCCAGGAAGCATATAAAAATCCAATTCTATTTTTCATACGATTACTTCCCTTTCAGCTCTTTCTCTATCGTTTTTTTGATTTCATCATAATCCGCAAAATTTTTGATCACTTTATCATTAACGTAAATCGTCGGTGTTGCGTTTACGTTCATTTTTTGATTAAGGTCAGAATCCTTTTCCACTTGAGAAGCGAATGTTTCCTTATCAAGATTGTCCTTGAGTGTCTCAGGTTTTACCTTTGTGGTGCTTTTGGCAAGATCACCGAGAAGGGCTGGAGTTACCCATTCCTGCTCTGTGTCCGGCTGTTTTTCGAACAGCTTTTCATGGAATGCCCAGAATGAGTCAGGATCTTCTTTCCATACTTCTTCTGATGCAAGAGCGGCTAATCTTGAACCTTTACCATGGAACATGACGTTCACGAATGAAAATTTCACATCGCCCTTGTCAATAAAGTCTTTTTGTATTTTCGGGAAGATGTCACTGTTAAACACCTTACAAGACGGACATTTGTAATCTCCGAATTCTACTACAGTTACCGGCGCATCATCCTTGCCAAGCACAGGCTGGCCTTTGATAGACGGCTGTCCGGAAACAGCTTCATTGCCTTGTTCCGTTTTGTTATTAATGATGACAATGGCTGCTAATAAGACAACAACCACAACCGTAAGGATAACCGCGAATTTCGCAGAAGACTGCTGTTTCTTTTTCACTCCGACACCTCATCGTTTTAAAATTAAAAAAGAAGCGGATCACAATTGACCCACTTCTTTATTTTAACAAGACAAGCGACTATAAGAAAACCCCGAAAAAATGAATTCTCTCCGACAATTTATCCGTTTTTGAGACGCATGACGCGCATGGCATTTGCCACAGCGAGCAGTGTAACGCCGACATCTGAGAATACCGCTTCCCACATGGTTGCAATTCCAAATGCCCCAAGAATGAGAAAGATCGCTTTCACACCTAAAGCGAAGCCGATGTTTTGCCACACGATTCGCCGTGTCCGTTTTGCGATCCGAATCGCTTCCGCTATTTTTGACGGCTGATCTGTCATCAGCACAACGTCTGCGGCTTCTACCGCGGCGTCTGACCCAAGGCCTCCCATGGCTGCTCCGATATCCGCGCGCGCGAGAACCGGCGTATCATTGATGCCGTCACCGACAAAAATGAGTTTTTCATTTTGCGAAAGCTTGGCTTCCAATGCTTCGACCCGCGCGACTTTATCCTGCGGCAGCAGCTCCGCATACACCTCGTCAATGCCAAGCTGTTTTCCGACAGCTTCCCCCGTTTGCTTCGAATCACCTGTCAGCATTACTGTCTGTTTGATTCCAAGCGATTTCAGATCAGCAACCGCCTGTGCCGCGTCTTCCTTTACTTCATCCGCTATAATGATTGCTCCGGCATAGCGTTGATCAACAGCAACGTGTACGATTGTTCCCGCATTTTCATCCGGCACGCCGTTAATCTGTTCTCTTTCCATGAGCTTTTTATTCCCGGCAAGGATTTCTGTTCCGTTTACTTTTGCAAAAATGCCGTGGCCGGATATTTCCTCATATGACTCTATCTTGTCAGAAGAAAGCATTTTTCCGTAAGCTTTACGCACAGATTCGGCAATTGGATGCTGGGAATGAAGCTCAGCATATGCCGCAGCCTCAAGTAATCTGGCCTTTGTAAATTCTTCCGCAGGTTTGATTTCTGTCACTTCAAAGCTGCCTTTTGTTAATGTTCCTGTTTTATCAAACACCGCGTATTTGACTTGATTCAGGGCTTCTAAATAATTGCTTCCCTTCACAAGCACTCCGGCCTTTGAGGCTGCACCGATTCCGCCGAAGAAACCGAGCGGTATAGAAACAACGAGCGCACACGGACAAGAAATCACTAAGAAAATAAGCGCGCGGTAGACCCAATCGGAAAGTGCGGCGCCAGGAATCATAAGCGGCGGAACAAAGGCCAGCAATGCCGCGATAATCACAACAGCAGGTGTATAATACTTGGCAAACTTCGTGATAAAGTTTTCCGTCCGGGCTTTGCGGCTGCTCGCATTCTGTACCAAATCTAATATTTTCGATACTGCGGATTCCTGATAGCCCTTTGTGACTTCAATATGCAGAACACCGTTTTGATTGATAAAGCCTGACATGACCTCTTGTCCTTCTGCAGCTTTTCGCGGAACGGATTCGCCTGTCAAAGCAGACGTATCAACCATCGCTGATCCCTTGATGACCTTTCCGTCCAGCGGTATGCTTTCACCCGGATTAACCACAATGATGTCTCCTATCAGTACGTCCGCAGGAGAAACCAGTTTGATGCCGTTCTCTGTTTTGACATTGGCGTAATCAGGCCGTATGTCCATTAACGCACTGATTGATTTTCTGGACCGGCTGACCGCCGCTCCTTGAAAAAGCTCACCAATTTGATAAAACAGCATAACGGCGACACCCTCAGGGTATTGTTGAATCAGAAAAGCGCCGATTGTGGCAAGAGCCATTAAGAAGTGCTCATCAAACACCTGGCCGCGGCTGATGTTTTTGACTGCACGGATGACAATGTCACCGCCGATGATCAAATAGGCGGCGAGGAAAAGCAAAAATTCGATTGTTCCGGAATGAACGAAATAGGCCGCCGCTCCAAGAATGACAGACGCCGCCATTCTGATCAGCATATTGATCATTCGATTACGGTAGCCGTCATCAGCTGATTTCTTTTTATGCTTTTGACGAACCGTTACATGCGGATCGATTGATTTCACTTTTTTCTCTACCTTATTGGTGACCCATTGCTCTTCTTTTCCATCGGCTGAGACAGTCAAGGTGCTTGCCGCAAAGTTTACCGCGCATCCGTCAATGCCTTTTATGCCTTTGACTCCATTTTCAATTTTTTGAGCACAGTTGCTGCAATCCAAACCGTCCAGAACGTATTCCTGTTTCACTAGTCTCACCTTACCTTCCGATTTAGGGTTCCCTCTTCAAAGCGTATCAATGAGCGCCGGTATTCATTTTATATATATGAGCACATACTCATATATTGGTTACGTCTATTATATGTCGTTTTCCAAGAAAGTGTCAATGAAAAACAAAAACCGGCATATTGCCGGTTTTTCATTTTACTTTCTGCAAACGGAGCGCATTCAGAACAACGGAAACCGAGCTGAATGCCATTGCTGCCCCCGCAATCCATGGCGCTAAAAATCCGAGCGCTGCGATTGGGATGCCGAGGCTGTTATAGCCGAGCGCCCAGAATAAGTTTTGTTTAATGTTTTTCATTGTCAGCCTGCTCATGCGAATGGCGTCGGCAATGCTGTTTAGATCGCCGCGAATCAGCGTAATGTCAGCTGTTTCCATGGCAATATCAGTACCTGTTCCAATCGCCATGCCGATATCGGCTGTCGCAAGCGCCGGCGCATCATTAATTCCGTCGCCTACCATGGCCGTTTGCCGGCCTTCTTTTTGCAGGCGGGCAATTTCTGCCGCCTTTTGTTCGGGAAGGACTTCCGCAATGACACTCGTAATTCCCGCTTCCTTCGCAATGGCTTCTGCGGTTCTGCGATTATCTCCTGTCATCATGATGACATCCAGGCCCAACTCTCTCAGACGGACCACTGCCGCCCGTGACGTGTCTTTTATCGTATCGGCAACCGCTATTAGTCCCGCCGCTTCACCATCAAGGGATACAAGCATAACCGTTTTCCCTTCTGCCTCAAGTTTTTCCATTTGGGCAAGAAGAGCCCCATGCTCAACCTGTTCGCTCTCCATTAACTTCCTTGTGCCAACGAGAATGGTATTGCCTCCGGCTTCAGCCAAAATGCCTGCGCCGATTTTTGCTTCAAAGCGGGTCAGCTTCGGTATCTCAAGCCCTTTTTCTTTTACGCCGGCAACAATCGCTTCACCGAGGGGATGCTCTGATCCCGTTTCCGCTGCCGCCGCAAATCGAAGCAGATCTGTTTCTTCAAAACGGCCGAACGGAATGGCATCTGTCAGACGCGGCTTCCCGTTTGTGACAGTTCCGGTTTTATCGAGAACAATCGTATCGAGACGATGTGTTTTCTCTAAATGCTCGCCGCCTTTAAAGAGAATTCCGAATTCAGCAGCGCGCCCTGATCCGGCCATAATGCTCGTCGGAGTGGCGAGGCCGAGGGCGCAAGGACAAGCAATGACAAGAACCGCGATGAACTTGCTGATCGCTTCGGCAAAATCACTGGGAGCCGCCCAAAGATACCAAATGAGGAAAGTGAGAACGGCAATCCCCAATACGATAGGCACAAAAATGCCGGAAATCTGATCAGCGAGACGCTGAATCGGCGCTTTTGACCCTTGTGCTTCCTCGACGATTTTAATGATATGAGAAAGCGCAGTATCCTTTCCGACATTGACAGCTTTGATTTTCAGGAAGCCGTTTGAGTTCACGGTTGCCCCTGTCACACTGTCACCCGGATTTTTGTCAACGGGAAGACTTTCTCCCGTAATCATCGATTCATCAACTGCCGAGCGGCCTTCAATTACTACTCCGTCGACAGGAATTCGTTCGCCCGGTTTGACGTAAACAACGTCATCGACAAGTACTTCGTCTATCGGAATGATTTGCTCCTGTCCGTCTCTTACGACAGTCGCTGTTTTCGCTTGAAGCTTCATTAGCTTTTTAATGGCATCCGATGAACGGCCCTTTGCTTTTGTTTCAAACAGCTTGCCTAATAAAATCAGCGTCAGCAAAATCGCGCTTGTTTCATAGTAAAGACCGTCTGTATGCCCGTGGGAACCGAGGCTTTGGATGGTAAGATAAAGACTGTAAGCGTAAGCAGCCGTCGTTCCGAGCGCGACCAATACATCCATATTGGCGCTTTTATTTCTGAGCGCCTTATACGCACCCGCATAAAACGGCCAGCCGATCAGAAACTGGACTGGCGTCGCCAGCGCAAACTGCATCCACGGGTTGAGGAAAATACCCGGCACCCAAATGAACGATGTAAACGTAAAATGGCTCACCATCGCCCAAAGCAACGGAAACGACAGGACCGCTGAAAAGATCAGCCTTGCCGTTTGCTTCCATTCTTCTTTCTTTTTAGAAGCTGCTGCCTCATTGTCCTCATCGCCCTTTAGCTTAAGCTTATATCCCAGCTTATCTACCGCTTCTTTCAAATCGCCGACAGCCGCTTCTTTTGGATTGTATTCGACCGTAACTGTTTCTAAAGCGAAGTTTACGGGAGCGTTTGCGACGCCTTCTATTTTATTAAGCCGCTTTTCAATCCGATTGGCGCAGGCGGCACAGGTCATGCCTTCGATTTCGAATTCAGCTTTTTCTGTTACGACGTGATAGCCCAGCTTTTCTATTTTTTCCTGAATCGCTGCAGCCTCTGTTTCAGCGGGATCATAGATAACATTTGACGTTTCCGTTGCCAGATTGACGTTGGCATCTGTGACACCCGGCATCCGCTTGAGGCCTTTTTCAATTCTGGATGCACAGGCCGCACAGGTCATACCAGATACCTGCATCGCGATTTCCTTCTGTTCACTCAACATACTCACTCCTTTATATACACCTGGGGGGTATATAAAAATGAAAGAAATATCGCGCCTCCTTAAAGGCGCGATACCATAAATCAATCGGCTACATCATAGCCCTGATCTTCTATCGCATCCGCAATGTCTTTGACCGATACTTTATCAGCATCAAACGAAACATCGACTTTTCCCGCTTCCAGATCAACATGAACAGCACTGACGCCGTCCAGTTCTCCTACGCTCGTTTCCACTGCTTTGACGCAGTGCTGACAGGACATTCCTTCAACTTGCAATGTTTTTTGTTCCATATGAATTCCTCCTGTTTATTCTTTCTTTTTTCATCCTACCATACCCCCGTAGGGTATTACAACAAAAAAAGACTTTATGATTTTGTGAACTTTTTAAAGACGTCCAAAAGCTCAGAAATGGCCTGTTCCCCGTCTCCGCTTTTAATGGCGTCCGCTACACAATGATGGGCGTGGTCCTCAAGCAAGTGAAGCGCAACATTTTTCATTGCCGCCTGAACAGCCGAAATTTGCACAAGGATATCCACACAATATCTATCGTTTTCCACCATATTTTGAATGCCCCTGACCTGGCCTTCAATCCGCTTCAGCCGGTTTGTGATTTGATCCTTTTCTTTCGAGCTTTTATGGTTTAATGCTTTATGTTCGTTATGCTTCTCCATTGGTACACCTCTGTTTCTTATATTAATTCCCATTATACTGATTGTCCAAACTGTTGTCTAAGTCTGCCGCTGCAAAAAAATGAATCAGTTAGGTTTTACCATTTGATCGAGAGGGTATATACCCCTTATGAAAACGCTTTTAAAGGAGAGAGAAGAAAAGTGAATACGATAAAGGTTGGGATATTAGGGTACGGACTGTCTGGTTCTGTTTTTCACGCGCCGCTGCTTGCCGTTCTCGATGAGTATCACATCAGCAAAATCATGACATCACGGACAGAAGAAGTGAAACGGGATTTTCCGGATGCTGATGTTGTGCATGAGCTTGAGCAAATCACAAATGACCCGGACATTGAGCTTGTCATTGTCACCACCCCGAGCGGCCTTCATTACGAGCATGCTATGGCGTGCATACAAGCGGGAAAACACATCGTGTTGGAAAAACCGATGACAGCGACGGCCGAAGAAGGAAAGCAATTAAAGAAGGCCGCCGATGAAAAAGGTGTATTGTTAAGCGTATATCATAACCGGCGCTGGGATAACGACTTTTTAACGATTAAAAAGCTGATCGCTGACGGATCCCTTGAAGATATCAATACATATCTAGTCTCCTATGACCGGTACAAACCTGAGATTCAGGCGCGGTGGCGGGAAAAAGAAGGCGCTGCCACTGGTACGCTGTATGATCTCGGATCCCACATTATAGACCAAGCCCTCCATTTGTTCGGGATGCCAAAAGCAGTTACTGCAAACGTAATGGCACAGCGGGAAAACGCCGAAGCCGTTGACTACTTTCATTTGATAATGGATTACGGAAAACGGCAAGCCATTCTATACGGCGGATCCATCGTTCCGGCAAACGGTCCTCGTTACCAAATCCACGGACAGCATTCAAGCTTTATCAAATACGGAATCGACGGACAAGAAGACGCACTCAGAGCAGGAAAAAAACCCGAAAGTGACAGCTGGGGTGCGGATGATCCGGAGTTCTACGGACAGCTGACAACCGTTCACGGCACAGACAAAAAAACAGAAACCATCCCATCGGTAAATGGTTCTTATCTTACCTATTACCGCAAATTGGCTGAAAGCATACGGGAAGGCGCTGCGCTGCCTGTCACCGCTGATGAAGGAATGAATGTCATCCGCATCATTGAAGCCGCGATGAAAAGCAGTGAAGAGAAACGTACCATTTCGCTTGGGTAATAAACAAAAGCCTCCCCTTTTATCAGGGGAGGCTTTTTCATTAAAATGTTTTTCCTGCTTCTTTCGCACGCGCAATCGCGTCTTCTTTGATTTGCTGTGCTTTATCAGGCTCCGCATTATGTCCCTCTACGAAAATGCCATCGAAGGATGGTACGCCGAAGAAGTTCATGATGATGCCGATGTAGCGGTGGCCCATTTCCATTTCAGCCGCAGGGCCTTCAGAATAGTAGCCGCCGCGCGCTTGGATATGAATTGCTTTTTTATCTGTCAGCAAGCCGACAGGTCCTTGTTCAGTGTATTTGAATGATTTTCCTGCAACTGCAACAGAATCAAGATACGCTTTCATCACAGGCGGGAATGAGAAGTTCCATAAAGGAGTCACGAATACGTACTTATCAGCAGATGCAAATTGATCGCTGAGCTCTCCCAGACGTCCCACTTTCGCTTTTTCGCTTTCAGAAAGCTCTTCAAAGCCTGTGCCTGATTGAAGCTTGCCCCAGCCGCTGAATACATCCGCGTCAATGTGAGGGATGTTTTCTTTGTACAAATCGATATGTACAACTTCATCATTTGGGTTCGTTTCTTTGTAAGATTCAATAAATGCTTTACCTGTTGCCATACTGTAAGAAGTTGCTTCATCATGCGGGTGAGCAGTGATATACAATACTTTTGCCATTTTTACCAGCCCTTTCGTTTTTAAAAATCACACATCAATTATTATCATACAGATGCTTTATGATTATTCTTTCTCTCTTTGTCTTTATTATAGAGATAACAAAAATTACTTTCAAGTAAAACATCTCGAATTAAAGATTTTTTAACTCTCCCAATCAGCTTACTTTTCCATAAGCCGGCATCTTTTTCATCAAAGCGGAATGCTCAGCCTTTTCTCTTCTTCAGAAAACAGAGCGGGTGGTTGATGATGGGTTTGAGCCGAAAGCAATAATACCTAAGTGCTGAACACCGGAAATGGCGAGCCAGAGCATATTCGCTTTCGCATGAGGAAATTCCTCAAGCGCCTTGCCCTCGAAACCTGGAACAGACTCACTCTTAACTTGTGTTCTTCTGTTTTCTGTCCGGTTAGCAGAGTCTCCATAAACTGCCCTGCCAGCCCAACACCGATTCCGATTCCCGCCGAAAGCGGAATCCAATAGAAGCGTGCAAAGCCAAACTACTTTTCAATCTAAAAATGATAGTTACTGGGTCTAGTAAGTATGGTTCGTTATTATCATTATTTGGGCCGATGTTCTCTTTTAAAAGAATCATGTATGATCAATAAAAAAAACGCTTTCAAAGGAAGGGGAATGCCAACATGCCTTATCGTATGAAACGAGTGTTATTGCTTCTTGTCACTGGATTGTTTATAAGTTTGTCTGCAGTCACTCCTACTGCCTCGGCTCAAACAGGCGGATCGTTTTTTGATCCTTTTAACAGCTATAACTCCGGTTTATGGCAAAAAGCAAATGGTTATTCGAATGGAGATATGTTCAACTGCACTTGGCGTGCAAATAACGTATCAATGACGTCATTAGGTGAAATGCGTTTGGCGCTAACAAGTCCATCTTATAACAAGTTTGACTGCGGGGAAAATCGCTCTGCTCAAACATATGGCTATGGACTTTATGAAGTCAGAATGAAACCGGCTAAAAACACAGGGATCGTTTCATCATTCTTCACTTACACAGGACCAACAGATGGAACTCCTTGGGATGAGATTGATATCGAATTTTTAGGAAAAGACACAACAAAGGTTCAATTTAACTATTATACAAACGGTGCAGGAAACCATGAGAAGTTGGTAGATCTCGGATTTGATGCAGCCAATGCCTATCATACGTATGCGTTCGATTGGCAGCCAAACTCTATTAAATGGTATGTCGATGGGCAATTAAAACATACTGCAACAAGCCAAATTCCGGCAACACCAGGAAAGATCATGATGAACTTGTGGAATGGTAGGGGTGTCGATGAATGGCTCGGTTCCTACAATGGTGTAACACCGCTTTACGCTCATTACGACTGGGTGCGTTATACAAAAAAATAAGATCGGAAAACTAAAGTTTTTCTTGATTGAAACGCAGGCATCGATCCTATTAATACAATTTAACTGCTGGATGCCGGAACATCTTGTGATCAGTTTATTAACTGATCTTTTTTCATTTCCTGTTGCAATCACACACACCAAACCATATTGTGGCCGTAAATGAATTTGCAATCAGGACAATCCTTATCCTTCACAGCAGATCCTCTTTATTCATATTATTTCTCCTTGCGTCCTTTTTTTCATTTGACCTCCTTCCAATGTCTTATTCTGCCTTTAATATAGCGCTTCACCCTTTTCATTTTAAATTTAGATATAAATTCGCAAAGGATCCCAAAATGGCACACAAATAGGGTTAAAAATTTATCTTGGGTCCCCCTGGGGATCTGCTCCCGGACGGAAGAAAGCAGAAAGGCTCCCATAAAGTTCCGGTCGCATTTCTGCAAGTCGGTTCTGCCGTGTTTTATCGCACCTTCGCTTTACATGTCTGAATGATTTGTTCATGTCCAAAGAATATGCATACGAAGAACAGATGTGAATTTGCGGATATATTCATTATCGGCCGCATCAACTATGACTTCATGAAACGCTTTATCAAGCCCAAGCATTTTATAGATTTTTCATCAGCGCCTGTCAGCACTGCTTTGTTACATGACTCTCCTTTAAGAGGAGATGAATAAAAAATAAAGGATAAATCAATAGATAGCCATTAAACAGCCACCAAAGAAGATCAAAGTCCCGGCTGAAAGTCCAAAACGATATCGCCTGCAGGCCTGAACAACAGGTCAGCACAAGAGATATCAGCGCCATCAGCTTCCAGTCAGCACGATTCATCCGATTCAAATACAAGCTGTACAATCCTGTGACAGAGATCAGGATATCCAGCGGGAAAAAAGACCAGTTCCAGGCGATCATAAATGGATGTTCATGATGTTTAAATGCCCAGCTCTCCGGTATCAGCGAAAACCCGGCTGACAGCCAGTACAAGATAAAACCGATATCAGTCACGAGAAAAAACATTTTCATATATCTCATTTGTACTGCCCGCTTTTATGTATCGGCTCAGACTGCGTTCCTTGCTCGATCAAGTTTAAAGACACCACACCGGCTATAATCAAGCCGATTGAAATGAGTTTCATGACGCTGACTTTCTCTTGAAAAAACAAAAAACCAACGATTGTAATCAGGACAATTCCCATTCCTGACCATACAGCATAAGCAACAGATACATCGATTGATTTTAGTGTAAGCGTCAAAAAGAAAAGACTGCCGCCATAAAAGATAACCAACAGCATACTTGGAATAAGTTTTGTAAAGCCTGACGATAGCTTCATGCTGACCGTCCCGGCAACTTCAAACAGAATCGCTAAGCATAGAAATACCCAATTCACGTAGCATCAGCCTCCTCATCAGCTGTTATGCCGTGAAACAATACATCTACAATCGATTCAAGAACCTCTCCTGTCGTAAACTGATGTTTGAGCGGGTATTCAGGGTCATACACTTGGTTGATGCTTCCTATATACATGTGGACAAACAGGTCCGAATTGATATTTCTGATTCTCTTTTGCCGTTTGCACTCGTTTAACAATTCAAGGACAACCGTCCATTCTTCCTTAATAAACGTATCTAATGTAAGCCACGCATCGTAATGGTATTTCTTCAGTTCGCTTAATAATCCCATATTCAAGAGGTCCATCCCCTGTGGAAGACTGATCAGCATTTGTTTCACTTTTTCAAGCACGTCTAAGCTTTCATTTTCATAGATGTCTCTTTCCATTTGCTTCATCTCTGCGATAAATTGTTCAACAACCGCTTCCGCGAGCTTATCTTTAGATGAGTAATGCGCATAGAGCGTCCGCTTGCTTGTTCCCAGCGCCGCCGCCAAATCATTCATCGTAAATGAAAATCCTTTCTGCTTGATCAGCCGTATGGTTTCCACCAAAATTCTTTTTTCCAAGTCAATCCCCTCGCTTTCGGTACCTGAAAAACTTTTTCGGTACCGAAATTATACGACAGAAATTTATGGAAATCAACAATATACAAAAAACCTCTCCTTTTAGGAGAGGTTTAAAAGACACTGCGGACCAAACCGCCGTCCGCTCGAAGCGCCGCGCCATTGATCGCGGAGGAAAGCGGACTGCTTAAAAATGTCACGAAGTGGGCGATTTCTTCAGGACGGATCAGTCTTTGAATGATGGATGTCGGCCGGTTCTCTTTCATAAAACGTTTCTCAGCTTCTTGAACAGTCAGGTTTTCACCAGGATACAGCGAGTTCAGCATGGTTTCCACACCCTCTGTTAAAGTAGAGCCCGGCATAACGGTGTTGACCGTGACATTCGTGCCGGTTGTCAGCTCCGCCAAACTGCGGGAAATGGACAGCTGCATCGTTTTCGTCGCACTGTAATGGGCCATTTCCTGTGACGGCATAATTGCCGCTTCACTGGCAATGAAAATCACACGCCCTTCTTTTTTCTCTATCATGTTATGCAAATACTTGCGTGTCAGCCTTACCCCGCTCATAATATTCACTTCAAAAAAACGAAACCATTCATCATCGGGTATATCAAAGTACTCCGCCGGTTCAAAAATCCCTAAATTGTTGACCAAAATATCAACCTCTGGATATGCCTGAAACAGCTCATTGCAGCCTTCCTCTGTTCCCAAATCAAATGCAGCCGGGTAAAGGGCCGCTTCAGCATGTTGTGTTTTTAGTTCATCTATCGTCTGATTCACTTTCTCTTCCCGGCGTCCGTTAATAATCACTGCCGCGCCTTCTTCAGCTAACGAAGAGGCAATGGCTTTTCCGATCCCAGATGTCGAACCAGTCACCAGTGCGGTTTTTCCTTGTAAATTCAGCTTCATTCGTTTATCCCTCCGTTTTTGATTCTCTTATTTATTGACAGAAATTTAATTGGTGAAACATCTGCTCTGCAATCAGTATGAAACAGCTGGGATTGAAATGGAAGTACGCACTTTTTGGTGCCTGTGATTTAGGGAAAAAATAAAGCAGAACCCCTTTATGTAATTTAAATCATAAAATGGAGAGGAAATTAACCATAAAATGTCCAAATAAATAAAAAAAAGTTGGAATGTCCTATTAAACTAAAGCCCCCTTTACTTTAAGTACATTTTTTCACATAGTTATTACAAATAGATGTCGTTTAATTACATATATTTATGTACTGTGTAGCAAAAGAACATTAGTTGCAGCAATGATGCACCGATATTAACATAAAAACAGGAGCTCTCCTTTTCTAAAGGAAAGCTCCTATTTGTATACTTGGTTTATTAACAAATAAATAATTTGTAGGATTTTCAAAATTAATTGTTCCCATTTAATCTATCGCCTTTTGTATAGTTTGTTCGATAGTTAAAAATTCATTGTAAGATTCTTGGATAGTGTTCAACATGACCACCATTGATTCCAGCAAAAGCTGTACCTGCTCAGACGTTTTTCACTCTTTTTTCCAGGTAAATTCACTTCCAAATATCCGTGATCTATCGTATGTTTTGGAGCAATCCCCAACAACGCTTCTATTGAGTTAGACGTTCCAAATTTTACAGCCGATACACTAGCACAAACAATGTCCTAGCCATGTACGTCATAATCGCATGACCCTCAGATCGGTAAGACATGATTTTACCATCAGAAATGCTTCTAGTAATTTCCACTTTAACCAATTCGCTGTACCTCCCTTCCAAAGGGCAATTATCCTATATTTCCATTCATAAAGTACCAGCGATCACCTCTATTATGAAGGTTCCCTTTTTTCTTCAGGTTTCTTAATTGTTTAAAAATAGAAGCTTGCGCATTCGTTTCTTCCGTTACTAATAAATCGTTTGTTTTTGAATCCAAACAAGAAACAATCTTCTTTGCGCTTATTCCTGGGTGTTCTTTTATACAAGTGAGGATAATGTCCTCAATTTTCATTGGTCACACACCCCTCCTCTGTTTGGCCATTATCAGCCTGTGCTCTATATTACTTCTATTAAGATAATCGTTTATCTACACCATATTGATAGGGCACACCAAGATTTTCTCTTAATGTCTCTCCATCATAATCTTCATGGAATACACCACGTTCCTGTAAGATAGGGACCACTTCTTCTACAAAACGTTTTAAGTCGGTTTCATAAGCATCTGGTAGTATCCAAAAGCCATCTGCTGCGCCACTTTCAAACATTTCAGTTAGGTAATCCGCAGTTTCTTTTGCATCACCTAATGTTGCAGGATGGTAATCAATCACAGAATGATAAATGATATCGCGTAATGTCCAACCTTCACGCGCCACCTTTAAAACATTCTCAGCACGAGGATCAGAGTAACGGTCGATTTTTACCTTGTCTAAAAGTTCTGGTGCGATCGGGCGTTCTAAATCTTCAGGAGTGAAGCTGATTCCTAATATCATTCCGATATGAAATGCACGTTGTTGTACTATATTTTCATCCATAAAACTTGCGTGACGATCTATTGCTTCACGTTTAGAATTTGCAACAACCGGCATGAGTCCTGCGATAAATTTAATCTCATCTGGATTTCGACCCGCGTCTATCGCAACCTGGCGTAGTGCATTTCTTGTAGCAATACCTTGTTCTATCGTCCACACTTCACCAATCATTGCACTCGCATAGCGTCCTGCAAACGCAATACTATTTGGAGATCCACCAGAGTGAAAGATGACCGGTTGTCCTTGTGGTGAAGGTGGAATTGGCAAGGCTCCATTTGCCTGTATATGTTTACCAGATATATGAACAGGTTTTACTTGGCTATAATCCGCAAATACACCGGTTTCTTTATCAGCTTTTAGAGCATCTTTTCCCCATGTTGCCCATAAGTGCTGTACAGTTTCTACGAACTCATAATGACTTTCATAACGTGATCTACTATCCATTAGTTTTACACCAAAGTTTTCTGCTACCTTTGGACTTGATCCCGTAACAGCATTCCAAGCAATACGTCCACCACTCATTAAATCTATCCCTTTAAATTGACGTGCTAAAGTAAAAGGATTATTCCACTGAGTATGTACAGTTGACGCCACACCAATGTGTTTTGTTTGTTGTAATATTGCAGTGGCAGTAATGATAGGTTCAAGCGTCATCGATGGCACCTCCCTGTTATCATCGGGTATTGCTCCAGGGAAATCACCTACAAATATAAATTGAAATTTACCTTTTTCAGCAAGTTGAGCATAGCGAATATCTGCATTAATATCTGGATAAGTAGTCACATTGACACCCTCACTTTTCCAAGCTTTAGCATTTGCACCGTATGCCCCTGTAAATCCTAAACCAAGCAACATTTGTTTTTTTTCAGACATAAATAAATCCCCCTAATTTATTTTCATATGGTATCTACTTGCTAATATGACTCAAAAATAAATAGACAATAACGAGTCAAACGTTCTATAAATATCTACAATCTTTAATCTTATATTTCCTAATCATTTAATCTGATCTGATTCATTTAAAATACGTGGGTCAACGCCTAGCTGATAATCTAGATTGTTGGCATGTTTAACGAGACAGCTTTAAACATAGCATTGACTAATTTAATGAATTTCAGTAGATCGATCAAAACGAAAATAATACTTAGCCTGCTAACTTATTTTTCGGTGGTTACCAAGGTTCCCCGCTTCAAGAGAGGAGTTCCTTGCTAAAGAAGGTTATAATTTATTTAGCATGCTAAATATCAACATAGAGAAAACTTAAAACAAGTTCCTCTCCATTCGCTTCATAAGTTCCCTTAAGATTAAGCGTTCTTCCGGTAAGATAGAATGGAGTAGTTTTTCTCGCTGTTGTTTCCATATGGACTCAACCGGTTTCTCTAATTCTCTGCCTTTGTCCGTTAGATAAATTCGCATAACCCTTGCATCTTGTGTATCACGTTGACGGTAAATAAATCCGTTCTGCTCCAATGATTTAACCATATTGGTTACCGTAGGTGGTTCGCATTTTAAATGTTCACAGAGTTGCATTTGTGTTACCCCATCGCCTAACCACAAACGGGAGAGTAAATTATCTTGACCTACATAAAGATTAAGTTCTCTTAGACTTTCATTATAATCTCGACGCATTTGAAATGAAATTTTATCTAACGACTCACGAATTTCGCAATCAACCTTATCGTTCATAGGTTTGCCCCCACTACTAAAATGTATTTAGCAAGCTAACTATATCATGGTGAAAATTTTCTTGTCAACTTAAAGAACCTCCTCACATTTTATCGGGCTGAATTTATCTAGAACGGCGGTCAAAAGTATATATCCAACAATAAGATGGAACCCTTGATCACCATCAGCTGTTTTACACTAAAAAGTCCAGATTCTGTTTATTACCCCGTTTTACCTAATTGAGTAATTTTGTTACATGAACTAGAATAAAACCAATTTTCATTTTTTTAAAGAGGGCAATAAATATTGCCGTAGTACATTTTTTTGTACTTATAGCTTAGTTAGTACAAAAAAAGTTGCCACAATGACAGCTTCGGATCTTTAACTCTTACCCGGTTACCTTAAAGTCCATTTCTTCACAAACTTTTATTGTAAAAGAAAAAACTTGGTTAGAACAATCTTTCCTCCTACGACTATTATATACACCATTTAGTTTTTGAATATTGGGATAAAAGGTAAACGATGAATGTGAGCGCTTTGATTAGTCTACCTGCTCCCCAAACTTCTTCCCGAACTCTTCCATCAAATCAATAATAGGAATCAATTCTTCCCCTTTTGAGGTTAGTGAATACTCTACACGCGGAGGAACCTCTGGAAAAACTTTGCGATTAATTAAACCATCTGTTTCCAGTTCTCGAAGTTGCTTTGTAAGAGAACCTTGTGAAATATCCCCTAAAAAAGCTTTAATTTCACTATAACGACGCTCTGTTGACTTTAAAAACCAAAGAATTACATATTTCCAACGTCCAGAGAGGATGTTTTGGGTATAAGCAATACCAAAAAATTCTCTTTGTTCCTTTATACATTCCTTATCAAATCCATCCTTACATATCCTAGACACCTTTTCTCCTACTTTCTACTGCTAAGTACAAAAAAATGTACTACATCAATTTTTATTGCCTACTTCAAAAAGATGAGAATTCATTTTATTCTAGTATATGTAACAGAAATACTCAATACGTTTTTATTAACTCATATATGTTTACCGTTTGATAAACATATGATTGTGTAACTTTAAGCAGATTAATTCTTTTATTTTTATTATATGGATCTCAAATCATATATTGAAGTATATACAAACATATTGGTAATATCTACTCTATAGTTACTTCCCTACCATCTTCTATGTTTCATCAAGAATGTGGTATTAAAATAAAGGAATTTAAGACCAACAAGATACAAGTCATTTAGTTTTTACAACTCCGACTCATTTTATCTTTTCCTTCTTTCACTAACCTGCCCCGTTAGTTAAAGAAAATCAACAATGTTGTTTAACAGAAACAATAAGTAAGAACCTACTCATTAAAGAATAGGTTCCGAAAGAAAGTATCTAAATAAGTAGTTACTTAACTAATTTGTCATAAGCTGGTTTATTTTTAAGGGGTATAGCTCCGGGCTCTAATAACTTAATAAGATTAGCAAACTGTTTTTTACATCTCTGATGATGATTTACCATATCAGCCAGATAGTTATTTTCTTTAATTAATTCAAATAATAACTCTACTTCCTTTAAAGAAAAATTACGAATCATTTTTTCGTAATACGGTTTAGCAGAATCCGCTGTTCCATATGCATTCCCAACATAGCACAATGAAACTACATACACATATCTCTTTAATACGGATTTCGGAATTTTTTTATCAAAAGATTCAGCTAATCTTTGAGCAAAAGGCTTTTCATTATAGAAATTGTTCATTCCATGATGTGCATCTTCTAAATCTTTCAATGCGCGCATAACAATACTGACAAGCTTATCTTTTGGAAGTTCATCTAGGGCTCCAACCTTCTCAAAAAACCGTTCCGCATATTGTCTCTGGATAATCTTGTCTTTTAGCATATAATCTGAATAAAGTTCTAATAACTCTACTATAGCTGAATTATCATACTCTTCCCATGTAAGTTCTGCTATAGCAAGACAATTGGATCTAACAAACTCATCAGAATCTTCATCTACATAATTTACAAATAATAATTTTAAAATTGCCGACTTTTGAAGATCGTTTGCCTTGCTTATCTTATCTACATAGTATTCTATAGCTTGCTCAGTCATAGTATTCTGCTTCAGTATTTTCATAAATTCTGAAACAGGAAATCCTTCATATTGAACATCATTTCCTAAAATATGTTTAATACATTGATGCATAAAATAATCTAGCTCTACACCATCTAACATAGCGTTGGATGGATGTGCGGAAGAATAATTATTTCTCAATTCTCTACAATTATTAATAAAAAAATAAGAATCGTTGTCTAAAAACCCAAGGCTAACACAAATATCTATTAGCTCTTTATCACGCATTTGATTCAATACTTTTTCGTCTATATCTCTTTTCAAAAATGTTGCAGCTTCTTGGTAACCAAAACTTTTCACTTTTTGACGTAAAGCGAGTATAGCTGTATTCCACATATCATTTACAGCAGAACTAAACAAACCTACTCGAATAGAAACGACCATTCTAGCCAATAATTCATGTCTATATTCTAGTTTCACATCCTCCAATGTATCTTTTAATGTTACCCACACCCGTTTAATGTCACGTTCACTAGCTAAAACCTCTCTAGGTATACCTAATGAAGTGGTAAGACTTGTTATAACAGGTTCTAAATCTGTCGTGTTGTAATCAGGTAAATTAGTTTCTTTTACTTGTAAGTACGACAACTAAACCACTCCACTTTCGCAATATTCAATTTAAAAAATACATATTTTATTCCAAATTATTTAAATTTATACATTTATTTTACACTAAAAATGTCAACTTATCATCTTCACTTTAATAAAATTTATCAAAAAATTTCATTAACAAATTATTTGTTTTGTATTCAATGCATATAATCCTTTGTAATTAATAAACCATAAATTGTCCATATACAAAATAAAGCATAAACTGTCCTATTGGACAATTTATGCTTTATTTTACACTTTAAGAGGTTCTGCTTTATTGTCACTATGTATGGAGACGGTGGGAGTCGAACCCACGTCCAGAAACATCGATTACTTAAGCGTCTACGAGCGTAGCCTGCATATTTACGGTTTCACTCATCTTCTTGCCTGCGGGCGGGCCTTCCGAGAGCTAGTCTGTTTATCTCTTCTTACGTTCTCAGACGGGAACGCAAGCGTAGCCTACTTGGATGTGCTCTTCACAGACACATAGGCAATGTCAGGAAGAGCTCGCTGCGCTTATTAGGCAGCTAATGCTACGTTTTGGTTAAAACTGTTAGTTTTGCCAGTTATATTTAGGTGCGTGTTTACGAGATCGCCTCTCGGCTCGCAGCTCAAGCTCGATCCATCCCTGTCGAATCCGTAACGTCCCCTTGTTATAAGGGAAATACGGGAGAAAATATCAAGCTCTCACTCAAACTGGCTATAGTCTTATTATAACATGATCACGGCGCTTTTCAATTGTCAAATCCTTCAAATGAAAAGCATTGTGATCTGATCGTGAACACAGTATAGCACAGGCCTGATTTTTGAATCAAGCACTATGCCTTTAGAAGCCTTTTTGACTGTCTCTAAACGCTCTTTCGATTTCCCGCTTCGCGTCCTTGCGCTTCAGGTCTTCTCGTTTGTCATAGTTCTTCTTCCCTTTTCCAAGGCCGAGAAGCACTTTGGCAAAGCCGTTTTTCAAATACAGCTTCAGCGGAACGAGAGAATAGCCTTTTTCCTTTGTTAACCCGATCAGCTTATTAATTTCCTTGCGGTGCATTAACAGCTTTCTCGTCCGGAGCGGATCGTGGTTATAGCGGTTTCCCTGCTCGTACGGGCTGACGTGCATATTGTGGAGAAACACTTCTCCCCGTTCGATTTTGGCGAAGGAATCCTTAAGGTTTACGCGGCCGGCGCGAATCGATTTGATTTCGGTTCCTTGCAAAACGATGCCTGTTTCATAGGTTTCTTCTATAAAATAATCGTGATTGGCTTTCTTATTTTGAGATAATACTTTTCCTGACCCTTTTGGCATGCCAGAACCTCCTCTCTAAGGAAAAACTGTCCACCTTTTGCGATACGCTCTATTTTACCAAATGTCACGTATCGCTACAATGAAAAGTGTTTCCGAAAGAAAGCAAATAGAGCGCTGCGGCCCTATTTGCTGGTTGAGCTGTTATTTCTTCTTTTTCCGTTTCTGTTTCGGCGCGTTTTGGAAGCCGCGTTTTTTCTTTTTCTTCTTCGGCTTAGTGAACCATTCCCCTTTTTCCTCAGACGGCGCTGGAGAAACAGGCGTATTGGTGCTTTGAACGCGTTTTCTGGCAGGCTTTCCGCGTTTTCTGCTCCGGCTGCTGTCAAGTTCTCTCGGACGGCGCGGAGAGCCCTTCATGCCGACGATTTCAAAGTCGATATTGCGTTCGTCTTTATTGACATCGACAACCTTGACTGTGATTTCATCTCCAATGCGGAAGACATTGCCTGTCCGCTCGCCGATCATCGCAAAATGCTGTTCGTCAAAACGGTAGTAGTCATCTGTCATAAAGCTGACGTGGACGAGTCCTTCAATTGTATTCGGCAGCTCGACGAACATCCCGAAGTTTGTCACAGAGCTGATCATGCCGTCAAACTCTTCACCGATTTTATCAAGCATGTATTCCGCTTTTTTCAGATCATCCGTTTCACGCTCGGCGTCAACTGCACGGCGCTCCATCGTTGATGTATGCTCGGCGATATCCGGCAGGCGCTCAGCCCATTTTTCCTGTGTCGCTTCATCGACTTTGCCGTTGATTAAATACGTTCTGATCAGACGGTGGACGATTAAGTCCGGGTAACGGCGGATCGGTGATGTGAAATGCGTATAGAATTCCGTTGACAGACCAAAGTGCCCCAAGCTTTGCGGGTCGTATTTCGCCTGTTTCATCGAACGGAGCATGACAGTGGATATCACTGTTTCTTCAGGTCTGTCACGCACAGCGTCCAGAATGCTTTGCAGCGCGCGCGGATGAATATTTCCCGCTGTTCCTTTCACCACATAGCCAAATGTCGTTACGAACTCTAAAAACTTTTGGAGCTTTTCAGCATTCGGCTCTTCGTGAATCCGGTATATAAACGGTACGTTCATCCAATGGAAATGCTCCGCAACTGTTTCGTTCGCCACAAGCATAAATTCTTCAATCAGTTTCTCGGCGACTGAACGTTCCCTGATGACAACGTCTTTCACCGCGCCTTCATCATCGACAAGCACTTTCGCTTCTTTGAAATCAAAATCAACGGCGCCGCGGTTCATCCGCTTATCACGCAGAATTTCAGCCAGACGCTCCATGTCTTTGAACATCGGAACGAGAGGCTCGTATTTTTGTTTCAGTTCTTCATCATCGTCCACAAGAATTTTATTCACATCTGAATACGTCATTCTTTCCGTTGTTTTGATGACACTTTGGAAGATCTGGTGCTCCGTCACCTGCCCCTGACTGTTAATGGTCATTTCACAGGAAAGTGTCAATCGGTCAACCTTTGGATTTAAAGAACAGATGCCGTTTGACAGTCTGTGCGGAATCATAGGGATGACACGGTCAACCAAATACACACTCGTCCCTCTTTCAAGCGCTTCTTTGTCAATCGGCGAGTTTTCGGTTACGTAATGGCTGACATCAGCAATGTGAACGCCAAGCTTGTAGCTTCCGTCATCAAGCTTCGTCACGGTAACTGCATCATCCAAGTCCTTCGCGTCGGCTCCATCAATGGTGACAATCACTTGGTCACGGAGATCACGGCGGTCTTTAAGGTCTTTTTCGTCAATTGTGTCAGGCGTACTTGATGCCTGTTCCATCGCGTCAGCAGGAAATTCTCCCGGCAGGCCGTGCTTATGAATGACCGATAAAATATCAATGCCCGGATCATTTTTATGGCCGAGAATGGTTTCAACCTCGCCCTCTGCGTTCATGCGGCCTTCAGGATAGCTCGTCAGCTTGACAACAACCTTATGCCCTTCGGCTGCACCGTTTTTCCCGTTTTTCGGGATAAAGATGTCACTCGTGATTTTTTTGTCGTCCGGAATGACAAAGCCGAAGTTTCTTGTTTCTGTATACGTGCCGACAACCCGCTGAATCGCTCTTTCTAAAATGCGGATGACGGTTCCTTCCTGTCTGGAGCCGTTTTCGCTTTGCTGTGAGTTCAAGCGAACCATGACGATATCGCCGTTCATTGCCGTATTCAGCTCATTAGGCGGAATAAACACATCGCTTAACGACGTGTCCTCAGGCAGCAAAAAGGCGAATCCTTTTGCATGCGCTGAAATCTTTCCTTTTATTAAATTCATCTTCTCCGGAATGCCGTAGCGGTCGCTTCTCGTCCGTACGATAAGCCCTTTGTCTTCCAAAGTGACTAACGCTTTGACGAGCTCCTTAAACTCCTCGGCTTCCGTGATATTTAACATCTCCTCAAGTTCCTGGACAGTCAGAGGCTTGTACGCCTCTTCCTTCATAAACGAGAGGAGCTTATCCATAAATGCTTCTTTTTCCATTATCCGACCTCCTGTTGATTACCAATCGAGCTTCTCTAAAAATTCATACACATCCTGATGGACGAGGTCACGTTCTTTGTCGAGCGTAATGACATGGCCTGATTCCTCGTACCATTTCAGCTGTTTATCATCAGTTTCCACTTCGTTGTAAATAATATTGGCGCTTTCGGTATTAATCATGTGATCATGACGGGCCTGCACCACAAATGTCGGTGAATAAATCATATCGACATTGTTCCGCACAGCGGCAATTAAGTCTTGCAGCGCCTTGAGAGTGTTCATCGGCGTTTTTTCGAATTCTTTCATTTCCTCTTCAATTTGCTCCGGGCTTTTCCCCTCGAATTTTTTGTAATTGCGAGCGTATGAAAGGACGCCCTGATACATGACCTCTTCACTCTTAATATGCATCGGCGCACACATAGGGACAATTCCCTTTATGGGTACAGTGTAACCCAATTTCAGCGAAAAAACCCCGCCAAGCGACAGTCCGCAGGCAGCAATGCTCTCATAGCCTTCAGATTTTAAGTATTCATAGCCATCCATCACGTTTTTCCACCAGTCTTCAGGCCCCGTATGTACAAGTTCTTCAGGGGGCACGCCATGTCCTTCATATTGAGGCGCGTGGCACGTGTAGCCCCGTTCATTCAAGTAACGTCCCAGCATTCTTACATCCGCTGTATTTCCTGTAAAGCCGTGCAGCAACAGCACCGCTTTGTCTCCGCCTTTAAATGTAAATGGTTTTGGTGTCACAACTTTCATGCTCATGTCTCCCTTTCTATTTGCACGATCATTTTAGTTTTCCACAGTTTGATCAGAAAAAAACGCTCTGAATATCAGCCAGAAACGTGAAAAAGGCCTGACTTTACATCAGACCTTATACAAACATTGCCCTATAGGATATAAGCAAGCGCAATCGTTAACACGAAAAACAAGACTGCCAGCACAACCGTGATGCGGTGCAAAATCAAATCAAGACCTCTTGCTTTTTGTTTCCCGAAGAGCTGCTCCGCTCCGCCTGAAATCGCACCAGATAATCCGGCGCTTTTACTGGATTGAAGCAAAACGACAATAATAAGTGCAATGCTGACGATAACCAATAAGGTAATCAAAACCGCGTGCATCCCATACACCTCCAGACTCACTGGCCTACATTACTTCTATTTTACATGAAAAGGGTTGGCATGTCACGCTGTATCAGACGCCAAAAGACGGGATAAGGCGTTTTATCTTGGTTACCCTATTGATGTAAAAAGTCAAAAGGAGAAAAACAATGCCCCTTATCAGCATAGCCAGCAGAAAACATCTTTATTATGAGGAATATGGACAGGGAATTCCGATCATTTTTATCCACCCGCCGGGCATGGGGCGCAAGTTTTTTTATTATCAGCGCCTTCTTTCCGAGCATTTCAGGGTGATTTTTCCCGATTTAAGCGGCCACGGCGACAGCGATCATGCGGATCAGCCTGTCTCTATTTCTTATTACGCAAACGAAATCGTGAAATTCATGGACGCTCTGCACGTTGATAGTGCTGTGCTATTCGGGTATTCCGCCGGCGGCTTAATCGCGCAGCACATCGCCTTTACCCGCCCGGACAAAGTGTCGCATCTTGTTCTGTCCGGCGCTTACCCCGCTGTTCATAACGTAATCGGAGAGAAGATTCACAAGACCGGGATGTATCTGCTTGAGAAAAACGCCTGGCTGCTCATAAAAATCCTTGCTGTCAGCCACACAAATAACAAAGAGCTTCGGAACTTATTAACAGATCATATGAAAAAAGCAGACCTTGCCAATTGGCATCAGTATTATCAGGATTCACTTAGCTACAACTGCATTGAACAGCTGCCCCGCCTAAACATGCCGATGTTGTTCATGTATGGCGGCCTGCGGGACTGGACTTTCCCAGCCTCAGGCTATTACCGCAAAGCATGCAGCCATGCCGAATTTTTCAGATTGGAATATCAGGGGCATCAGCTGCCGACAAAACAATGGAAAACATGCAACGAACTGGTGACAGGGTTTGTGCTGACACATCATTCACAGGGATAAAACGCTTGGTTTCCTTGCGTTTTTATAGCCCTTTTATTGACTTTTGTCAATAAAATCATAGTAAAAAAGATCCTCAAATTTCAAATTAAAATAGTGAAGCATTTTACCGATTACAAGCTGCCCCGGCCGTCGTTCTCCATTCAGCACGCGGCTCAGTGTGGCGGGTGAGACTCCGATTTCCAGCGCAAGCTGATTAAGGGAATAATCGTTATTGACCATATACTGCAAGACATAATCACGTCTAATCTGTATCTTTTCTACTGGCACTTTCCTCACCTTCCGTTCCTGAAAAAACTTTTTTCTATACTTTTACATTACGGCTTATGTTAACTTTTGTCAATACATTTCCAGCCTACCTATTCCCTTTAGTCAATAAACATACTAAAATATGAGTAACAGTGAGGGACGGGGTGAGATACATGGAAAGCTTTGGCGAACAATTGCGGGCATTGCGCGAAGAGAGAAAGTTAACAGTCAACCAGCTTGCGACATATTCAGGCGTAAGCGCGGCCGGCATCTCCAGAATTGAAAACGGCAAACGGGGCGTTCCCAAACCCGCCACCATCAAAAAACTGGCGGAGGCCTTGAAAATTCCATATGAAGGGCTTATGTATAAAGCTGGTTACATCGAAGAAGTGCATGAAGCCAGAGCTCCTTATGAAACGAAGTGCAAGCTGCTTGAAAAAGCGGAGGCCTATGACCTGAAAAACCTTGCCCTTCTTGAGAACGAAAAGTGGCAATATCTCAATAAAGAAGATTTGCTTATGCTGGATCATTATTTTTCGTTTATTTCAGACGAAGCCAAAAAACGGTCTGCTGATGACTAACTCTTGATAGAAATGTGAGGCGATCACCATGTCACCGTTCGGACAGCAATTACGGGAGCTGCGCCGCGCCCGCAAGCTGACAGTGAATCAGCTTGCTGTGTATTCAGGCATCAGCTCGGCCACCATTTCAAAAATTGAAAACGGCAAGCGCGGCACGCCAAAGCCTGCGACCATCAAAAAACTGGCGGCCGTGCTGAAGGTTCCCTATGAAAACCTGATGGCTGCCGCAGGCCATATTCGGCCCTTTCCAGAAGAAATCCGTGAGGCTTCGGAAAGCTATCAGTCCATTTATGATATTTACCAGACGGCTGTCACTCGCGGAGCGGAGCACCTCCCGATTTTCAACAGCCAAAAATGGGAACACCTTTCAAAGCAGGATATTGAAAATCTCAGCAAATACTTCGATTTTTTAGCCTCTGAAGCGAAAAAACGCGCCTCTTCTTCATAATCCCCTGCTTCTCTTTCTGCATGTTATCAATCACGCTTGCATACCTTCCCTCATTTTTTACGTTATAATAGTGTCAGACGAGGTGAAAAGTATGAACCAATCAGAAATGTGTCCTAGATTTGAAAAAGCAGTCGACATCTTGAGTAAACGCTGGGTCGCTTTGATCGTATTTCAGCTCTTGAACGGGTCACAGCGATTTAGCGAAATTGAAGCAGCACTTCCAAATCTAAGCGGCAGAGTTCTGTCAGAACGGCTGAAAGAACTTGAGCTTGAAGGAGTGGTGAAGCGGGATGTCATCCCGGAAACTCCGGTTCGCATCGAATATTCATTGACTGATAAAGGAAAGGCGCTGGCCCCCATTTTAGGCGAGATTTCTAAATGGGCGACGGATTGGATTGACCCTTCCTTTCTTGACTAATCGCTAAAACGGTTCTGAATTCTCAAAGACGGGAAAAGAGCCGTTTTTTATTTTTCATTTTCAAGGTGAAAAAATGATTTCTCAGCCGATATATAGTACATCCACACATTACGTTTTTAAAGGAGACTTATATGCGACTGACGATTTCCCGCAAATTCAGCCTGGTATTTTTGACACTGATCCTGATCAATTTACTTATAGGCGGAATAGGCGCTTTTAATATGCAGCACATCATTCAAAAGACAGATGAAATCAACACAAAATGGATTGACGGCATCAAAGACATTACATCGATTAATTATTTAACTGAGCACCTGTCTTCTAAAGAAAAGGATTTTCTGATTTTCACAGACAAAAGCAAAATGGATACGCTTGATCAAGAAATGAATCAGATCATTGAAGACATCAATCAAAAGCTTGATAGCTATGAAAAAACGATTTCCACTGACAAAGAACAGAAGCTGTTCGAGGAGCTTCAAACTGAAGTGAACACTTATGCTGATATTCATAAGCAAATTATAGAAAGCGGCCGCACGAATGACATGGACAAAGCAAGAGGTTTATTGGTGCAGACTGAAGCCAGCTTTGAGGATATGAAAAAATCAGTCACTCAGCTTGTTGACTTTAATAAAGAAGGAGCCAGCACAGCGGTAAAAGAAACGAAGGATGTATACCATAAGGGGCTCATTTACACAGCTTTGCTTCTGGCAGCTTCGATCATCATCAGCATTTTCATCTGGCTTTATATCACGCGAAACATTGTAAAGCCTATCATTCTCATGAAGGATTCTGCCAATCATATTGCCGGGGGAGATCTGTCTAATGACATAGAGCCGCTCAACTCAAAAGACGAACTTGGCGATCTGAACGAAGCGCTGCAAAAAATGGTAGGCAATCTGAGAGATATTGTCGGATACTCCAAAGACATATCAAGCCGGGTTCTTTCTTCTTCACAAGTGCTGGCCGCCGCAACGAATGAAACAAGATCCGGCAGCAAGCATATTACCGAAACGATGAACGAAATGGCTGAAGGCTCTGAACAGCAGGCCCAAGACGCTGTGACAATTGCCGAATCCATGAATGATTTCACTGAAAGCATTGATAAAGCTTATAATCATGGGATCACAATCAGCGATACGTCTCAAAACGTTCTCGAACTGGCGGTAAACGGAAACGAAAATATGGATACGTCATTACAGCAAATGAAAACCATCCATCATATCGTTCAGGAAGCCGTTCATAAAGTGAAGTCGCTGGAACAGCATTCTCAGGATATCAACAAGCTCGTTCAGGTCATCAACGGGATTGCCGAGCAAACGAATTTGCTGTCGCTTAACGCCGCGATTGAGGCTGCCCGCGCTGGAGAAAGCGGCAAAGGCTTCGCCGTTGTGGCAGATGAAGTCAGAAAGCTGGCTGACGGCGTTTCTGATTCCGTGCAGGACATTACCCGGATTGTAAACGGGACACAACAGGAAATCCACACCGTCATTAAGTACTTGGAAAGCAGCTTTACAGAAGTCGAAAAAGGAACGGAAAACCTGACAGACACGGGACAGGCTATGCAGCAGATCAAACAATCCGTCACCCATGTTGCAGGCAGTATTAAGGAAGTAACGGATGGCCTGAAGCAGTTAACAAACCAATCGATTACCATCAATCAATCGATTGAAAATATCGCTTCTGTATCTGAAGAGTCTGCCGCCGGCATTGAAGAAACATTTTCGATTACCGAGCAGTCCGCCCATTCCATGGATCAAGTGCTCCAGAATGCCGAAGAACTTGAGCAGCTGGCGAAGGAGCTTAATGAGAAGATGAATCAGTTTACAATTTAAATAGAAAAAAGAGGCTGGAGTCATCCAAGCCTCTTTTTCTATTCTATGCAGCTGTTTGAACACGTTTCGTTCTGTTTCGTTTTTTCTTCACCGGACTTAAGGCCCGCTCCAGCCAAGCCATCAGCAAATCAGCGGCTACTGCCATCACCGCAGTGGGAATCGCGCCGGCGAGAATAATCGCAGTTCCGTTTGTCGCATTTGACCCGCGGACGATCATATCCCCGAGTCCGCCGGCGCCGACAAATGTGCCAATCGCTGTAATCCCGATGGCAATGACGAGCGCCGTGCGCAAGCCCGCCATCATGACAGAAAGCGCGAGCGGGAGCTCAACCATCCGGAGAACCTGGAATTTCGTCATACCCATCGCTTTTCCCGATTCTAAGTAGGCATGTTCAATGCTGACAATGCCCGTATACGTGTTTCGGATAATCGGCAGAAGGGAATACAAAAATAATGATACAATCACGGTGTTTGCGCCAAGACCCATGACAAGCATCAAAACGGCCAACATGGCGAGCGCCGGAATGGTCTGGATGACATTTGTTACAGCAAACACCCAGGCTGATAAGCGGCGGTAATGCGCAATGAGGATTCCGGCCGGAACTCCGACGACAGCGGCAAACAAGACACCGTAGGCCGACATGAGAAAGTGGCGGCCGAATTCATCCATGACATAGCTGCCGTTCTGCGCGTAATACGCCATTAACTGTTCAAGCACGTTCATTGGCTTCGTCCCCCCCCCTTTCACGATTCGAAGTAGTGATGCTTTTCTAAATATTCCTTAGCAACGACAGACGGCTCTTTTAGGTTGCCGTCGACTTCATAATTGAGCTCCTGCATTGTGGCTGTGTCGATTTTCCCGATCATTTTCCGGATAATGCTTTCAAGCTCAGGATGTTCTTTAAGCACTTGTTCGGGAACAACCGGCGAGCAGTCGTACGGCGGGAAAAATTGCTTATCATCCTTTAGCATTTTGAGACCATAGGACTTGATTCTTCCATCCGTCGAATACGCAAGCACAATGTCCATTTTTCCGCTTTTGACCGCGTCATACACAAGTCCGATCTGCATCGGATACGTACCGTCGAACGCCATGCCGTAGGTTTTCGTAAAATCCTGATAGCCGTTTCCCTTGAGCTTCATCCAATAGTTATCGACACCCAGCTTTAGTTGCGGCGCCCATTTTTTAACGTCTGATACGTTTTCCAAATGATATTGATCGGCCAGCTCCTTGCTGACCGTAAAGGCATACGTATTATCAAACCCATAGGAGTCATACCATTTTAGATCGTATCTTTTTTGAAACTCCCGCTGTGTCAGCGCCAGCGCTTTGTCCGGATCTTTTTCGGGTTTCATTCTCAGCGTGCCGGTCAGCGCGTCTCCGGTATATCTTGTGGCCGCGATGTCGATTTCCCCGTTCATTAAGGCTTGCTGCTGCACCGCGTTGGAGCCGAGATTTTTAATGGTTGTTGTTTTAAGATCAGTATGGTGTTCGATCAGCTGGCCAAGCATGCTTGCGATGATTTCTGACTCACTCATGCTCTGCGCGCCGATTTTAATGGTCTGGTCTGAAGCGGCGCTGAGCCCGGGAAGCGAACAGCCGCTTAGCATCAGCATTACTGCGAGCGTGAAACCGCTCAGCCATTTAAGATGTTTTCTTTTCATGAGCAGCCTCCTTATGAAACTTCCTTCAATTTCTGCGTGCCGGCAGGTGTCAGTTTTCGTTCAGTCACCGCCAGCACATAATCAATCACAATCGCCAATATCGTGACGGGAACGGCCCCTCCGATGATATATTCCGGCTGATATAAATTCAGCCCGATAAAAATGGTATCGCCCAAACCGCCGCCTCCGATAAAGGAAGCAAGCGTGGCCCAGCCGATTAAGTAAATCGTCGATGTTCTGATTCCAGCCATAATAACAGGCGCGGCAAGCGGCAGCTCCACCAGGCGGACTTGTTCAGCCGGTGTCATTCCGATGCCTTTGCCAGACTCAAGCAGATTTTTGTTGACGCCGCGAATGCCGGTATACGTGTTGCGGAGAATCGGCAATACGGAATAGAAAAACAAAGCCGCGATGGCCGGAACCTTTCCGACACCAAGAACCGGAATAAAAAAAGCGAGAATCGCCAAACTCGGCAGCGTCTGAATGATATTGACGATGCCGATAATGGTACCGGCTCCCTTCTTCATTCTAGTGAGCACAACCCCGAGCGGGACGGCAACGAGTACGCCCAAGATAACAGCAATGAGCGAGATCGTGATATGCTCATATGTTTTATAAAGGAGCTCGCCCCCGTTGGTTTGCAAAAATTGAACAATATGATTCACAACTTATCGCCTCCCTATGACAATACCGCGAGCTGTTTTTCTTCTCCCCAGAGAGAGTCATATACAATGTCGACCAGGCTCGCTCTCGTCACAATTCCAATTAAGCGCCGGTTTTCATCCACAACAGGGACATATTTGACACCCCGTTTTAAAATTTTGCGGACCGTGTCGCGCAGCAGTGTGCCGCCCAATACTGTATATATATCTTCATGTAAAACCTCTCCTACGAGATTCGCTTTTTTCCGGCATTGGTCAATGATTTCAACATCGACATAGCCTTGCAGCATGTGTCCGTCATCGACGACAAGCAGTGAATCGACACGCTCCTGCCTCATTAGCTGAATCGCTTCAGAAAGCGTTTTATCCGCTGTGATCGTCACAGGCTGCGTGTTCATAATCTGGTCAACCCGTTCCACATCCGGGCTGGATGACTGGATCAGCCGCTCCTTGCCGATAAATTCCTCAACAAATTCATCTGCCGGATTTCTCAAAATGTCATCGGGCGTTCCGACTTGAACGATTTCTCCCGCTTTTAATATCACAATCCGGTCAGCCAGTTTAATCGCTTCATCCATATCGTGGGTAACAAATATGATGGTTTTATGTAAGGTTTTTTGCAGTTTTTTGAATTCTTCCTGAAGGGAATCCCTCGTAATCGGGTCGAGCGCCCCAAACGGTTCATCCATTAAGATAAGCGGCGGCTCTGCGGCAAGTGCCCGTAATACACCAATTCGCTGCTGCTGCCCCCCGCTTAATTCATGAGGGTAACGGTCTACATATTCTGGTCCCATATCGACCAATTTTAAAAGCTCACGCGCCCGCTCTTTCCGCTTGTGCTCCGGCCATTTCAACAGTTTCGGTACGAGTGAGATGTTCTGCTGAATGGTCATATGGGGAAACAGGCCGATCTGTTGAATGACATAGCCGATCTTACGCCTCAGCTCTACGGGGTCCCGTTCCATGATGTTTTCGCCTTCAATGAAAATCTTGCCGGCGGAAGGCTCAATTAATCGGTTAATCATTTTCATTGTTGTCGTTTTTCCGCAGCCGCTTGGACCGATAAAACAGATAAATTCGCCTTTTGCAATCTTAAGATTCACGTTGTTCACGGCTTTTTTGCCGCCCTTGTATGTTTTTGAGACATTTTGTAATGTCAGCAAACATCGCACCCCCAAAGTTAAGTTTATTCAATTCGTTCAGTTTATATTTAATTTTTCAGACAATTGAATGGTTCCCATTATAGAATAAAGTTTATAAAATAAAAAGTTTACAATTTGTTCATATTATTTATAAAGTATGTATAAACGCTGATTTACCCGTATTGACCTGTAATGATCTCCTTATTGCTCCAATTTCCTGCCAAATTCTCTTGATGCGGCATTTCCGCCGCATCAAAAATGTGGTATATTGACATCGGAATTGTTAGCTGAAAGGATTGAAACCGTTGGAGAAAGATCCGTTAACGATCATTGAACAAGCTGAGGACCACTTAATAGAAAGAATCGCAGAAAACACGCATGCATTTGGAATGCCCTCTACGGTAGGACGTGTGCTGGGCATTATTTATATGAATCGAAAACCGATGACGCTGACCGAATTGTCTGAAGCGACCGGCATGAGCAAAACGCGCATGAGCCAGGTTGTGCGGGAAATGCTAGATGCCAACATCGCCGAGAAAGTGTTCGAAAAGGGCGTGCGAAAAGATTTATATGAGGTTGAGCAGGATTACTACCAAACGTTTATCACGCTGTTTACCGCCACTTGGAGCAAAGTCGTCAGCAAAAACAAAATGATGCATAAAAAACTCAACCGGGAGCTGCTCAGCGTCTTGGATGATGAGCTTACCCCTGAAGCGGAAGAAAAAGTGAATGAGTTGCTGAAGGAATTAAAGGAATTGCTTGATTATTATCATTGGCTCGGGCGATTGATTGAGTTTTTTGAAAGCGAAGAGATTTTTAAATATGTGCCGAAGCCGTAAAAAAACGCCCTGTCATAAACAAGGCGTTTTTTCTTATGCGGCGCAGGCCAGGTTTTTCTTCTTTTTAATCGGGCTTAACGCGCGTTCAAGCCAGCCCATCACCAAATCGGCAATCACCGCTATCAGCGCCGTGGGGATCGCGCCCGCTAATATAATGGCGGTTCCATTTGTTGCGTTTGATCCCCTGACGATGATATCCCCGAGACCGCCTGCGCCGACAAATGTCCCGATGGCCGTAATGCCGATGGCGATGACAAGCGCGGTGCGCAGGCCGGCCATTATGACAGAAAGCGCAAGCGGAAGCTCGACCATCCGCAGCACTTGAAATTTTGTCATCCCCATTGCTTTTCCCGATTCAAGATAGGCGTGCTCAATACTCATAATCCCTGTATACGTATTTCTGATAATCGGCAGAAGAGAATACAGAAATAATGACAATATCACCGTATTAGCGCCCAGCCCCATGACAAGCATCAGCACGGCGAGCATGGCGAGAGCCGGGATGGTCTGAATGACGTTCGTGACCGCAAAAACCCATCCGCTTAATCTTCTGTATCTGGCTATCAGGATGCCGAGCGGAATCCCTACAATGGCGGCAAATAAAACACCGTACACCGACATCAAAAAATGGCGGTAAAGCTCCTGCAGCACGTAACCGCCGTTTTGCGAATAGTAAGTGCCAAGCTGCTGTAGTACTTCCATAAGATCCGCCTCATTTCTTAGTCAAAATAATGATGTTTCTCTAAAAATTCCTTCGCTACGACAGATGGCTCCTTCAGCTTGCCATCCACCTCATAATTAAGCTCCTGCATTGTTTCCGTATCGATTTGCCCAATCAGCTTATTGATCACGCCTTCAAGCTCCGGATGCTCCTTCAGCACCTTTTCCGGAATCACCGGTGAACAGTCATACGGCGGGAAAAAGCGCTTATCGTCTTTTAAGATTTTCAGATCATAGGCTTTAATCCGTCCATCCGTTGAATAAGCAAGAACGGCGTCCATTTTTCCGTTTTTGACTGCGTCATAGACAAGCCCGATCTGCATCGGATAGGTTGTGCCGAACTCAAATCCGTACGTGCTGACAAAGCCTTTATACCCATCGCCTTTCCGTTTCAGCCAGGCATTGTCGACGCCCAGTTTATATTGGGAAGCGTTTTTCTTCAGGTCAGACACGGTGTTGATATGCTCCTTTTCCGCAAACTTTTTTGTCACGGTAAAGGCATATGTGTTATCAAATCCGTAGGAATCAAACCATTTATAGGAAAAGCGCTTTTCAAATTCGTTCTGCACAATGTTCAGCGCTTTTTTCGGATCTTTTTCAGCTTCCCTGCCGAGGGTGCTTGTTAAATCCGTCCCGGAATAGCGTGTGGCAGAAATATCAATGTCACCGCCGAGCATCGCTTGGTGCTGAACATAGTTTGACCCGAGATTTTTCACTAAAGCGGTATTCAAATCTGTATCATGTTCAATAAGCTGCGCCATCATATTCGCTAAAATTTCTGATTCTGTCATGCTTTGCGCCCCGATTTTGATCGTATCGTCCGAAGCGCCGCCGAGTCCCGGCAGAGAGCAGCCGCTCATCAGCAGGACAAAAACGAGCGCGAACACGCCAAGCCATTTGATTTTTTTCGTTTTCAACAGAGCCAACTCCTTACGAAACTTCCTTCATCCCTTGCAATCCTTTCGGCGTCACCTTTCGTTCTGTCACGGCCAGCACATAATCAATGATAATGGCCAGAATCGTGACCGGGACAGCGCCGCCAATAATATATTCAGGCTGATACAGGTTCAGGCCGATAAAAATGTAATCCCCGAGACCGCCGCCGCCGATAAACGAGGCCAGTGTCGCCCAGCCGATTAAATAAATCGTTGACGTCCGGATTCCCGCCATAATGATCGGAATCGCCAGCGGAATTTCGACGAGCCGAATCTGCTCCCAGCCGGTCATGCCAATTCCTTTGCCCGATTCCAGCAGATTTTTGTTGACACCTTTGATGCCGGTATACGTATTGCGCAGGATCGGCAGCACCGAATAGAAAAATAAAGCGACTATCGCAGGCACTTTCCCTACGCCGAGAAGCGGAATGAAAAAGGCTAAAATCGCCAGACTCGGCAGGGTTTGCACAATGTTGGCGACGCCTATTATCGCGCCTGCCCCTTTTTTCATTCTAGTGAGAGCGACGCCGAGCGGCACTGCTACAATAATGCCCAATACAACGGCTATGAGTGAAATATATAAATGCTCTCCTGTTTTATACAGCAGCTCTCCGCCGTTCGTTTGCAAAAAAGTCATCATTTGATTCATCTTAAAAGAGCTCCTTCCTTGGTCAGATCGTCATGAGCTGGTCTTCCTCGCCCCATATGGAATCGTATACGATATCAACCAGACTCGCTCTCGTCACAATTCCCGCTAAATGGTTCTCCTCATCCACCACAGGAACATACTTGATTCCCTGCTTCAAGATTTTCCGCACCGTATCGCGAAGAAGCGCTCCTTTTTGCACGGTATATATATCAGAGCGGTATACATCGCCAACGACGCTCGCTTTTTTGCGATTTTGATCAATCATTTCCACATCAACATAGCCCATCAGCACATTTTGCCGGTCCACAACGAGCAGCGAATCGACACGTTTTTCTCTCATCAGCTGAATCGCCTGGGAAAGCGTTTTGTCCGCTGATACCGTCACAGGCGTTCTGTTCATCATTTGCTCAACCCGCTCGATATCCGGTCTTGACTGGATCAGGCGTTCTTTCCCGATAAACTCTTCAACAAATTCATTTGCCGGGTTCCGGAGAATCTCATCAGGTGTGCCGACTTGAACGATTTCGCCCGCTTTTAAAATCACGATCCTGTCAGCAAGCTTAATCGCTTCGTCCATATCGTGGGTTACAAACACAATCGTTTTGTTTAGCGTTCTCTGCAGTTTTTTGAATTCTTCCTGAAGGGAATCACGCGTAATCGGATCAAGCGCTCCGAACGGTTCATCCATTAAAATGAGAGGGGGTTCCGCAGCCAGTGCGCGCAGCACACCGATTCTTTGCTGCTGTCCGCCGCTGAGCTCATGGGGATAACGGTCTAAATATTCCGGGCCCATATCGACTAGCTTTAACAGCTCTCTCGCCCGTTCTTTCCGTTTTTCTTCAGGCCATTTCAGCAGCTTCGGCACGAGTGAGATGTTCTGCTGGATGGTCATATGGGGGAACAAACCAATTTGTTGAATGACATAGCCGATTTTTCTCCTCAGCTCAACCGGGTCCTGTTCCATAATATTTTCTCCGTCGATAAAGATCTTACCTGACGATGGTTCAATCAATCTATTAATCATTTTCATCGTCGTGGTTTTTCCGCAGCCGCTCGGGCCGATAAAACAGATAAATTCGCCCTTGGCAATATCTAAATCAATGCTGTTCACAGCTTTTTTGCCGCCTTTATATACTTTTGACACTTGTTCTAATTTCAGCAATCCGTGCACCTCCGCAGGTTTCCTTTAAATTTTCTGAAAAGTATAATCTTTATTATAGTTTGAACTTTATAAAATAAAAAGTTTACAATGTGTTGAAATTATATGTTATTTACAGATTATTTATTGTTATGACTAAGACGGAAAGGGTGTTCTTACAATTACGCCGGATACCTCCCTCTTCCTCCGCATTCAGCTATTTTCAACAACTGGCAGAAATATGATATATTGACACCATCAATTGCCATTGAAGGGATGATCAGCTGTGGAAAAAACCGCTCTCGACATCATTGATCATGCTGAAGAGCATCTCATTGAGAAGATTGCCGAAAATATGCATACGTTTGGAATGCCTTCAACTGTCGGGCGTGTGCTTGGAATTATTTATATGAATCGAAAACCGATGACATTAAGCGAGCTCTCTGAGGCAACGGGGATGAGCAAAACACGGATGAGCCAGGTTGTCCGTGAAATGATCGACGCCAATATTGCAGAGAAGGTGTTTGAAAAAGGCGTACGAAAAGACCTTTATGACGTCGAGCAGGATTATTATCAAACCTTCATTTCTTTATTTGCGGCGAACTGGACGAAGGTCGTGAGCAAAAACAAAGTGCTGTATAAAAAATTAAACCGGGAGCTGACTGATCTTTTACAAAGGGACGGGCTAACGCCGGAAGCGGAAGAGAAAGTCAATCAGCTGCTGATTGAATTAAGAGAATGGCTCCATTACTATGACTGGCTGAGCAGGCTGATTGAATTTTTCGAGAGTGAAGAAGTCTTTCAATACGTGCCGAAAACAAAAGAAAGCAGCTCTCTGAAGTAAGGGAACTGCTTTTTTTGTTGATAAAATCCTAAAATGGTTTTGGGATTTTATCAGTTATAGCCTGTCAGAAACGCTCCATGCTACAATGAAGTGACAAATGGAATAGGAAGGACGTATACAGATGTTCAAAAAAATTGCAGCAGATGCACTGGGCTTATCTGATATCGGAAAAATTATCGAACCTCAGGATTATGACAAAACAGATGCTGATGACTATGTCATGCATGAGGACAATGAAAAAATTTATTTCTTGATTAAAACGAAAGCAGACGAATACTGCTTTACGAATGTGGCACTGATCCATGTAGACGGCGCACGCGCCACTTCCTCCAAACGAACGTTGAAACGCTATCCTTATTCGCAATATAAAATCTCCGACGTTTTTCTGGAAACCGCCGGAAAAGTCGATTTGGATGTGGAGATTAAGTTCAAGCTGGGCGCTGAACAATTTGACATCGATGTACACAAAGACCAAATTGAAAAGTTAAAAGACCTTTATAAAGCACTGCTTCGCATCGCTGAAACAACCTATGAAAATGATATTTTAATCAATCAAGCGGAACAAAGCTTGGATAAAGCCGTGACGATCCTTCACCATACCCGCCCCGAGCACGTTAACATTGAAACGCAATATAAAGAGCTGACCGAATTCGGATTCACTTGGCTGACATCCGTTCGCTCACAGTATCATATTAAGGATTTTGGAGATGTATTTGAGAAATATATTAATAACTAGCAAAAAAAAAGACACAGCTGCTATTGAGCTCGTGTCTTTTTTTATGTAACATTTTTGTATGAATATTGGTTACTTTACAACTTTTTTCTTTTATAATAAAACTATTAGTCTATTTTCCCTATAACACAGGTAAAGGAGTTATTTTATGTATTGTCCTCAATGCGGCCATCAAACAGATGGCGGAAAATTTTGTGAGAAATGCGGGTCGCCGCTCCCTGGTCAATCAAGCCAGCAGCAGGCAGCGCAAACCGGAGCCGCAGCAAAGCAAGCGGCAAAACAGTTCGGTTCATTTGTCCTGGCCGTCCTGAAACGCCCTTATCAGGAATGTAAAACAACAGGCGGAGAACAGCTGATCAGCGCGATCATCACGTTGGTTCTTTTCAGTTTGCTGACCCCTTTGATGTTTTATATTCTTTTTTCAGACGGTCCCGGAAGCGTAAGCTTTACAGCAGTCTTTTTGGAGCCAACCATTTATTTTATTTTATTTCTATTTGGTTTGCATGCCTTAATCTATTTCGCCTTAAAAATCGCGGGAAACCAAGTATCTTTTAAGGATTCATTCTCCAGATTCGGAGCATTCCTTATTCCGTTTACGGCTATTTTGATTCTTGCCCTTTTCTTCTTTTTATTACATACAGACATTTGCTTCACCATATTAGCCGTTGGTTTAATCGGTGCATTCTTTGCCATTCCTCCAGCAATGCTGAGCAGTTACCAGCATTCATATAAAGGAAAGATTGATATCATTTACTCAACGATTGTGATTTATCTGATAATCTGCGTTACATTTCAGCTCATCGTCGAACACTATATCAAAGAGATTTTCCGTTATATGCTCTTTTAAAAAAACACCCTCATCACCTGCCGGTGATGAGGGTGTTTTTTTATTGAATAGACGTTAAGTAAATTCTTCCGTTCTTCACCGTACCTGTATAGGTCCAGTTATAGGTTCTAAGCTTTGGACTGCCGCCTGATTTTGTGATATAGAATTCTTCATACGTCTTAATCGTGATAGCAGACCCATTTTGACTCCAGCTTTTCACTTTATAGTTATTAAAGTCTTCTGTTGTCCCCTCTTTATTCAGCTTCGCCACAAGATGCTGCTGATCGGAATAAAGGGAACTGCCTTTTTCAAGGCTGTCTTCCATTAAGGAAAAATTATTTTGATTTACGGCATCTGCCTGACCTTGCAGATAACTGCCCATAAATAATGTCACCTGTTCATCTGTAACATCACCGCTTGCTGAACTTTCACTGCCTTTGTTTTTCGAGCCTTCCCAAGCGGATGTGTACGTCTCCGGTTTGTCATTTTTGATTTTCTTTATATTTGTACCGGCAGATTCGAATGTTGATTCTGCATCTTCGAAAATCCACTTTTTCTGTTTTTTATCATATGAAAGGATATACTCGTAACTCGGGCTGTCATCAGTCATTTCTGGTTTTGAATAGTCGCTGTACGAAGCAGACTGGTGAAGTTCTTTCCCTGTTACCGATACCTGCCACGTCCCGTCGTTTTTTTGAGAGAGCGCGAATGTATCAAGGTCAAAATCAGTTTCTAAGTATTTATCTTTTAAGTATGAATCCGTGTTTTTCATAGAATCGACGGTATCCTTCGTCTCTGCCTTCCATTTGGCACCCGCTTCTGTCATTTGGGCAGTATTCCCATCTGACAGCGCTTTGGAGTACTGTTTTGTTGTTTTGACAATCGTGTTCATAATCGTTTCCTGTGTATCTTGATCAGGAATTAACGTTAACTCCATTTCTTTATGATCGATCGGAACGCCCGCTGTTTTTGTTTTCCCCCATGGAAATTCTGCCTCGACTGAAGCCGTCATGGATCCGTCTGTCAGAAGAGGGCCGTATGTTACCGATTTGAACGGGTCTTTATGAATCGACCTGCCGTTAATAAGCAAGTCTCCCTTCCCGCTCTTGATGTCATCCGCTAAACTGAATGTCACATCGTCTGCCTCCAATGAGAGATTCACACGAAAGCTGTTATCGCCAACCGCCTGAATGTCTTCCTTTTTCACAAGATCGACTACATCGTTTTTCAGTTTGGCTGAGACTGTATATTCGCCGGGAATGTATGGCCCGAGAGTTTGTGCTTGATCCGCTTTCTTTACAGATCCGGCTTCTTCTTTATTGACATATAGATCGGTATTTTTATAATTGCTGCTCACTTCAAAATAAACAGGTGCTACCTTTAAGTCATAATGGTCAAAAACAAGCAAGCTTTTTCCGTCTTGCTCCGCGTATACGATATCCTTTTGGGCTGTTTCAGCACGCAGCGACGCAAATAGCTCATCTTTTTTATCCGGGTGATCCTTTAAATAGGCAAGAAACGGTTTTACATTATTTTTAGTCAGTTTAAGCTTGTCATTTACCGGCGTAAGAAGAGACGCGATTTGCTCTTTATCCTCATTATTTACAGCCTCTTCAAATTTGTTGACTAACCTATCCTTTGAAGTAAAGTACGCCCCGGTTTTATATGCGGCGAATAATATGACGCACGCTGCGGCAATGCTGCTCCATAAAATGATGGTTTTTTTAGGGATTGGTTTTCGCGGAGCCTGCCTCGTTTCAGCAGTGCTTGCTGTTTCTTTATGTGCCTGTCTGCTGCTCCCTCCGATCGGGGCGCCGCACTCTTTACAAAATTTGGCACCTTCATTATTTTTTTGACCGCATTCCTTACAAAACATGTGACTTTCCTCCTGTTTGTTATTCACTATTTTGTACAGATTTCCTATGTTTCATATTTTATAATAGAATGGTATGAAATTGGAGTAAATCATGAAAATATCTCAATAAACATATGAAAAGGTGGAATGAACGTGCAAAAGCTCAGGATTCAAATAAGAGAAAAAACAAATGACGAATTATACGACCTATTGCTTCTTGCCGATCCGTCGAAGGACATTGTAGACGAATATCTTGAGAGAGGAGAATGTTACACAGCTTGGGCCGGTGATGAGCTTGCCGGTGTTTATGTATTGCTAAAAACAAGGCCGCAAACAGTTGAAATTGTAAATATTGCCGTAAAAGAATCTCATCAGAAGAAGGGCTTTGGCAAACAGCTTGTACGAGACGCCATCGAAAAGGCAAAGGAGCTGGGTGCGGACACGATTGAAATCGGCACGGGAAATTCCAGCATTCATCAGCTTTCTCTCTACCAAAAATGCGGATTCCGCCTTCAGGCGATCGACCATGATTTCTTTGTCAGACATTATGATGAGGACATTTTTGAAAACGGAATTCAATGCCGCGATATGGTGAGGCTTTATTTGGATCTGTAAAGCATAAAAAAACCGCCGAGAAAATCCCGGCGGTCATTTTATTACTTATTCAAGTTGTAGAAAGAGTTAATACCGTGGTATTGAGCAGTTTCAGCCAACTGATCTTCGATACGAAGAAGCTGGTTGTATTTCGCAACACGGTCCGTACGAGACGGAGCACCTGTTTTGATTTGTCCTGCGTTTGTTGCCACAGCGATGTCAGCGATTGTGCTGTCTTCAGTTTCACCAGAACGGTGAGAGATAACAGCAGTGTAGCCTGCGCGTTTCGCCATTTCGATCGCATCGAATGTTTCAGTCAATGTACCGATTTGGTTTACTTTGATCAGGATAGAGTTGCCTACGCCGTTTTTGATGCCTTCAGCAAGTTTTTTCGTGTTTGTAACGAAGAGGTCATCACCGACAAGCTGAACTTTTTTGCCAAGACGCTCAGTAAGAAGCTTGTGGCCTTCCCAGTCGTTTTCGTCAAGTCCGTCTTCGATAGAGATGATTGGGTATTTAGAAACCATTTCTTCGTACCAGTCAACCATTTCAGCAGATGTTTTCACAACGCCTTCGCCAGACAGATGGTATTTGCCGTCTTCTTTGTTGTAGAACTCAGAAGATGCAGCATCCATTGCAAGTTTCACTTCTTCGCCAGGTTTGAAGCCGGCTTTTTCGATTGCTTCAACGATTGTTTGAAGCGCTTCTTCGTTAGAACCAAGGTTTGGAGCGAATCCGCCTTCGTCACCTACAGCTGTGTTCATTCCTTTAGCAGAAAGAACTGATTTCAGGCTGTGGAAGATTTGAGCGCCCATGCGAAGTGCTTCACGGAAGTTAGGAGCACCTACAGGCATGATCATGAATTCTTGAATGTCCACGTTGTTATCAGCATGCTCTCCGCCGTTTACGATGTTCATCATCGGTACAGGAAGAGTTTTTGAGTTGAATCCTCCAAGGTATTGGTAAAGAGGAATCTGCAAGAAATCAGCAGCTGCGCGCGCGCAAGCCATAGATACGCCAAGGATTGCGTTCGCACCAAGTTTGCCTTTGTTTTCAGTACCGTCAAGCTCGATTAAAAGCTGATCGATTGCGTTTTGTTCAGTTACATCAAAGCCAAGAAGCTCTGGTGCAATGATTTCGTTTACGTTGTTAACAGCTGTTAACACACCTTTTCCAAGGTAACGGTCTTTGTCGCCGTCACGAAGCTCAACTGCTTCGTATTCACCTGTAGAAGCTCCGCTTGGCACTAATGCGCGGCCGAAAGCTCCTGTTTCTGTATATACTTCAACTTCAACTGTTGGGTTGCCGCGGGAGTCTAATACTTCGCGTGCATAAACATCAACAATGTATGGCATGAGTTTTGTCTCTCCTTTTGATTTTCAAATTATTTTTGAATTAAAGATGTTCCTGTCATTTCTTTCGGTTTTTCAACACCGAGAAGGTCTAATAACGTTGGTGCAAGGTCGCCTAGGATTCCGCCTTCACGCAGCGTGATGCCTTCTTTCGTAACAATCACAGGGACTGGGTTTGTCGTATGAGCAGTGTGCGGTTCGCCTGATTCTGTAATCAGAATGTCAGCATTACCGTGATCAGCGGTAATGATAGCGTGTCCGCCTTTAGCGAGAATCGCGTCGACGACTTCGCCTAAGCATTCGTCCACTGCTTCAATTGCTTTGATTGTTGGTTCAACCATTCCGGAGTGGCCGACCATATCAGGGTTCGCGAAGTTCAAAATGATCGCGTCATGCTTGTCAGCTTCAATTTCTTTGACAAGCGCGTCCTTCACTTCATACGCACTCATTTCAGGCTTCAAGTCATATGTTGCAACTTTCGGCGAGTTGATGAGAATACGCTCTTCACCTGGGAATTCAGCTTCACGGCCGCCGCTCATAAAGAACGTGACGTGCGGATACTTTTCAGTTTCTGCAATTCGAAGCTGTTTTAATCCGTGCTGAGATAATACTTCTCCGACTGTGTTATCAAGATTTATCGGTTTAAACGCCACATAGCCGTCAACTGATTCACTGAAGTGAGTCAGGCAAACGAAATGCAGGTTCTTCGGATAATTCTCGCCGCGGTCGAAATCGCGGAAGTCTTTGTTTGTGAACGTGTTGGAAATCTGAATGGCGCGGTCCGGTCTGAAATTATAGAAAATCACAGAATCGCCGTCTTGGATTTTCGCAACAGGCTCACCGTTTTCTTTTGTGATGACAGATGGAATCACGAATTCATCATAAATTCCGTTCGCATATGAATCATCAACAACATCCAGTGCGCTGCGGTATGTCGGGCCTTCGCCGTACGCCATTGCGCGGTACGCTTTTTCTACACGGTCCCAGCGTTTGTCGCGGTCCATCGAGTAGTAACGTCCGGAAATGCTGGCGATTTCACCCACACCGATTTCCTTGATTTGTTCGTTCAGCTGGTTGATGTATGTTTTCGCTGTTTGCGGACCAACATCACGGCCGTCAAGGAAACCATGGACATAAACCTTTGTCAGCCCTTCATTTTTCGCAAGCTTTAACAATGCGAACAAATGATTGATGTGGCTGTGCACGCCGCCGTCTGATAAAAGGCCGAACAGGTGCAAGGCTTTGTTGTTTTCTTTCGCGTTGTTCATCGCGTCAAGGAATGTTTGATTGCGTTCGAACTCTCCTTCGCGAATGGCAACATTTACGCGTGTTAAGCTTTGGTACACAATACGTCCCGCGCCGATATTTAAGTGGCCTACTTCGGAGTTCCCCATTTGCCCGTCAGGAAGGCCTACAGCCTCGCCTGAAGCAGTCAATGTTTGATGAGGATACTGGTTCCAATAGCGGTCAAAATTCGGTTTTTTCGCTAAAGCGACTGCGTTTCCTACTGTTTCGTTACGTAATCCGAACCCATCAAGAATGATGAGTGCAGCTGGTTTTTTACTCATATTGACCTTCCTCCAATAATTGAACGAATGACTGTGGCTCAAGGCTCGCGCCGCCGACCAAAGCACCGTCAATATCGGACTCTGCCATATATTCTTTAATGTTTGCAGGCTTTACGCTTCCGCCATATTGGATGCGAAGCTTGTCTGCAGTTTCTTGGCTGAAGCTTTCAGCGACGGTTTTACGGATATGCGCACACACGTCGTTCGCATCTTTCGCTGTTGAAGATCTGCCTGTTCCGATTGCCCAGATTGGCTCATACGCAATAACAGAAGCAGCAACTTGTTCTTCAGAAAGACCAGCAAGGCCTTTTTTCACTTGGTCAGCAACTAGATCATTTGTTTTGCCGGCTTCGCGCTCTTCAAGCGTTTCACCCACACAGATGATCGGCACAATGCCGTGTTTGAACGCAGCATGTGCTTTTTTGTTAACTGTTTCATCAGTTTCAGCGAACATTTCACGGCGCTCAGAGTGTCCGATGACGCAGTAGTCAACGCCAAGGTCTTTCAGAGCAACCGGGCTGATTTCGCCTGTGAACGCGCCGCTTTCTTCGAAGTGCATGTTTTGAGCGCCGACTTTAAGATCAGTGCCTTTAACAGCAGAAGTAAGCTTTTCTAGGAAAAGCGCTGGCGCGCAAACAACAGCTTCCGCTTTGTCTGCTGCTGGAATGGAAGATTTCACTTCTTCAACGAAGCTGACAGCTTCGCCGAGTGTTTTGTTCATTTTCCAGTTACCGGCGATAATTGGTTTTCTCATCTGTTCCACTTCCTTATAGCAGTTTTGAGATTATTTGTCGTTAAGTGCAGCTACCCCTGGAAGCTCTTTGCCTTCCATAAACTCAAGGGATGCGCCGCCGCCTGTTGAGATGTGGCTCATTTTGTCAGCAAGGCCAAATTTTTCAACCGCTGCCGCAGAGTCTCCTCCGCCGATGACAGAGTATGTATCTTTCGCCTCTGCCAATGCTTCCGCAACCGCTTTTGTTCCTTGAGCGAACAAGTCGATTTCGAATACGCCCATCGGTCCGTTCCACACGACAAGCTTGCTGTTTTTGATGACGTCAGCATATGTTTCGCGTGTTTTCGTACCAATGTCGATTGCTTCTAAATCACTAGGGATTTCAGAGATCGGCACCATTTTTACGTTTGCATCGTTAGAGAAATCATCTGCAACGAGTACATCTTCAGGCATATAGAAGTTAACGCCTTTTTCTTTCGCGCGGTCCATAAATGATTTCGCAAGCTCGATTTTATCCTCTTCAAGAAGAGATTTACCGACTTCATAGCCAAGCGCTTTTACGAATGTATAAGCAAGACCTCCGCCGATGATCAGGTTGTCTACTTTATCAAGAAGACTTTCGATTACACCGATTTTGTCTTTTACTTTCGCTCCGCCGATAATCGCCGTGAATGGGCGGTCAGGGTTAGAAACCGCTTTTCCGAGTACATCAAGCTCTTTTTCCATTAAGAAACCTGCGACTGCTGGCAGATGCTTGGCAATTCCAGCTGTAGATGCGTGAGCGCGGTGGGCAGCACCGAATGCGTCATTCACATATACATCTGCAAGCTCAGCAAATGCTTTTGCAAGCTCAGGATCATTTTTCTCTTCACCAGGGTAGAAACGTACGTTTTCCAATACAAGAACGTCTCCGTCCTTCATATCAGAAATTTGTGCTTTTACAGCATCGCCGTAAGCTTCATCCGCTTTTTTCACTTCTTTGCCAAGCAGTTCGCCGAGACGTGCAGCGACAGGAGTTAAACGAAGCTCCTCAGCCACTTCGCCTTTCGGGCGGCCTAAGTGGCTCGCTAGAAGGACTTTCGCGCCTTGGTCTGCAAGGTGTTTGATTGTTGGAAGCGCAGCACGGATACGAGTATCGTCTGTTACTTCCCCGTCTTTCATTGGAACGTTAAAGTCAACGCGGCAGAATACAACTTTACCTTTTACGTCGATGTCTTTGAGTGTTTTCTTATTCATGCCTAGGAGATCCTCCTTCAAAATGGTTTGCATACAGCACGAAAAACGTGAAACCGTCTGGTCAAGCGATAACGCCGCCAGGGCAGATCGCAGTCTTTTTCGGCACAGGGCAGTTCGTCTAAAAGCCAGGGCAGCGGCCATAGGCGAAAGCGCCGGCAAAGCTGCTGAAAAGCGGCCCTTCCTCTATCACAGAACGTTTTCTGAAAGCCGGTCTTCATGGAAAAAGGGAAAGGGAGTCCGTCCCCTTCCCTTGTCCGCTTTCATTATAGCGCTTCTATTCAAAAGAACCAAGTCAGGCCCTTTTTTCAGCTATAAATTAAAGACCTTTTTTTGCGATGTAAGCTGCAAGGTCAACAACGCGGTTAGAGTAGCCGCTTTCGTTATCGTACCAAGAGATTACTTTTACCATGCTGCCTTCCATAACCATAGTAGAAAGAGCATCGATTGTAGAAGAGTTTTTGTTTCCGTTGTAGTCGCCAGAAACTAATGGCTCTTCACTGTAGCCAAGGATTCCTTTAAGGTCGCCTTCAGCCGCTTCTTTAAGAGCTGCGTTTACTTCTTCAGCTGTTACTTCTTGGTTCAGTTCAGCAACCAAGTCAACTAGAGAAACGTTTGGAGTTGGAACACGCATTGCTCCACCGTTCAGTTTGCCTTTTAGTTCAGGAAGAACTAGAGAAACTGCTTTAGCAGCACCAGTTGATGTTGGGATGATGTTTTCAGCTGCTGCACGCGCACGACGGTAGTCTTTGTGCGGAAGATCAAGGATTTGCTGATCGTTCGTGTAAGAGTGAACAGTTGTCATCATACCGCGTTTGATGCCGAATTTGTCGTTAAGTACTTTTGCAAACGGCGCAAGGCAGTTTGTTGTGCAAGATGCGTTAGAGATAACATCGTGGTTAGCCGCATCATATTTATCTTCGTTAACACCCATAACGATTGTGATATCTTCTTCGTTAGCAGGAGCAGAGATGATTACTTTTTTCGCGCCAGCTTCTAAGTGTTTCGCAGCGTCTGCGCGTTTTGTGAAGAAACCAGTAGATTCAACTACGATTTCAACGCCTTGTTTGCCCCAGCTAAGTTTAGCAGGATCGCGTTCTGCAGAAACTTCGATTGTTTTGCCGTTAACAACAAGGTTGTTACCGTCAACTGAAACTTCAGCGTCTAATTTTCCGTGTACAGAATCATATTGTAAAAGGTGAGCCAGCATGTTAGCATCTGTTAAATCGTTAACCGCTACTACCTCAACTTCAGGATTGTTTAATGCTGCGCGGAATACGTTACGTCCAATACGACCAAAACCGTTAATACCGACTTTTACTGCCATGATTGTTTCCTCCTTTAAATAAGTGAGAGATATTTATATTGAGGGATTATTCATCCCTTAATAACTTCTTTGCGGCTCCTTCGTCTGTGACGAGAACCGTGTTGCGGGGCTTTTTAAAGTAAGCCTCGATCGCCTCGGCTTTTGATGATCCGCCCGCTACCGCAATAATATCGGGGATGGCGTCGATATCATCCAGCTGCATCCCGACAGAATGCACCTTGTGGACCACTTCGCCGTCCGCGTTAAAATAGTAGCCGAACGCTTCTGTCACCGCGTCGTTGTCATCTATTTTCTTTAAGTCTTCTAAAGGCGTGTTTCTCCGCTCAGCCATAGTTTTAGCTTCGCCGATTCCGTGAACCAGCATACTCGCTGATTTAATCGTATTCAGCACCTCTTTAACAGAAGGTTCTTCAATAATAGATGAGTAGGCGCCTTGTGACAGCTGTCCCGGAACAAACAAAAGCCGGTAAGTGCCTGAAGCCTTTTCCGCCATATGCGCGCATATGGTGTTCGCCTGGTTTTTCACGTCTTCGCCTAAACCGCCTCTTGCAGGCACAAACAAAAGCCCGCGGTTTTTAGAATCCGGCGTCATCATGTCGGCGACAGCTTCGATTGTCGTACCGCCAGTTACAGCGACGATATTTTTGCCTGAAAATCTTTTTTTCATACATGCGACAGCCGCTCTTCCCATTTCTTTTTTGACCCATGGGGATTGATCGCTGTCTCCGGATACGATAATGGCATCCTTAAGATTTAAACGTTCCTTTAATGTCTTTTCCAAAAGAGTCAAACCTAAAACATCTTTCATCGTATCTTCCAGAACGGAAAGCAGTTCATAGCCCTCTTCTGTCAATGTCATGCCGTTTGTTTTTATATCGACCAGATTCTGTTCCTTTAAAAACTGAACCTCGCCCCTCAGCACACGCTCGCTGATTTCAAGACTGGCAGACAGGCTTCTTCGCCCGATGGGTTCTGTCAGCCTGATATACTGCAAGATTTCAAACCTCTTTTGCATAACGAGCAGAAGATCAGGCAATAATTTTTTTTGAGCTTGTATTAACTGGTTCATGACTCAAACGTTCCTTCCTTTTTTTGCTGGACATTATATGTCCCGCTATGACAAAAAACGTCCCATCATAGCCAAAAAAAATTATTTCTGCTTTCTTTAATTATTTTAACAGGCTGGAATTGTTTATTCAACTGTTAAGAGCCAATTCATCGACAATATTCGCAGAGTTTTCATGAGGGAGCGTTTTATCCAGCACTATTTTTCCCTATATATCTTTATCTTATACAGAAAACGCCAAAAGGTGCATCCCAACATAAACAGCCCTTCCAATAGAAAGGGCTGTTATTTTAAAGCGTTTTCATTTTATCCAGAGCTTTTCAATCTCTTCGAGCGACTTGTTCTTTGTTTCCGGACAAATCGTAACCACAAACAAGAAGCAAAGGATATTAATCACCGCAAAAATCCAGAATGTATAGGCCAGCCCGAATGAGTCAATCATCATTGGCACAAACTGTCCGATCGCCCAGTTTGCTCCCCATAAGAAGATGGTCGCAATCCCTGCGGCTCTCGCCCGAAGATGATTCGGGAAGATCTCAGAAATCATAATCCATGTAATCGGCCCTACTGATACACAAAATGCCGCCACAAAACCTAAAATAAAGAAGATCAGCATAAATCCGCTTGTTAACTGAAAGTAGAACGACGTTCCGATTAAGATCATAAAAATAGCCATAAAAGCAGAACCGATGGACATCAGTTTTTTTCGTCCGACTTTATCAATCAGCAACACCGCAATAACGGTAAAAATGACTTCTACAACCCCGACAATACAGGTTGTCACAAATCCGGCGTTTTGCCCGAATCCCATCATTTTAAAGATTTCCGGCCCATAGTAAGTAATCGCGTTCATACCGATGACTTGGTTAAACAGCGCCAGCAGGATTCCAATGACAAGCGCCTTTCTGAGCCCCGGCTTGAACAGCTGGGAGAGCGACCCCATTTGTTCTATTTTTAAAGAGTTCTCAATGTTCTTTAACTCTTCTTTTGCAACAGTTTCTCCATTAATACGTGTCAGTATCTTTAAAGCTTCATTGGTTTTGCCCGCTTTCGCCAGCCACCTCGGACTTTCCGGGACGACGAGCAGGACAAGGAAAAAGATCACAGACGGCACCATTCCATAAGCGAGCATCCATCTCCAGCCGGTGTGCACACCCCATTCGTAAGTTCCAGACCGCTGCACAGCGAGATTAATAAAGTACGTAGCGGAAATGCCCAATATCGTAAAGAGCTGATATAAGGAAGAAAGGCTTCCCCGTATGGCAGGCGGCGCCGCTTCCGTAATATACGTAACAGAGAGTGATGAGCCCATCCCAATCCCGAGGCCTCCGATAATCCTCGCAATAATTAAGGTAGATACGTCTTGAGAAAGCGCTGAAACGATTGCTGATATCGCAAATAACAAAGCGGCTGCCATTAAAATTTTTCTCCGGCCGAACCTATCGCTTAAAAATCCGGATATTCCGACGCCCGCTACTCCTCCGATCATAATGCTGGAAATCACAAGACCTTCCATAAACGGACTCAGGCTGTATAAATCCTTCAGAAAACCGATGGCGCCAGAAATCACTGCCGTATCATAGCCGTACAGTAAGCCGCCAAGTCCCGCCGCGCATGAGATTAAAATGACAAACCCCATTGAATGGCTTCTTGTTACAGGAGCATTTGGTTCTAATTGAGTTGGAGTATTCTTCATTTCCCTGCCCTCCCTAATGTTGAGTAAAGCGTTTACATTTACCTCTATACTTGTACGTACTTATATAAAAATTTAACGAAAATTCCATTTAATTAGTACGTACAAATATAGAATAATCCTGTTTGCATTTTCTGTCAATGTTTTCTTACAAAGGACGCTGTGATATACTAAAATTTGTCCGTATACATTTTGGAGGAATCGATATGTTACCAAAATACGCTCAAGTAAAAGAAGAAATCAGTTCATGGATTAATCAAGGCAAAATACTGCCCGATCAAAAGATCCCTACCGAAAACGAATTAATGCAGCAATTCGGCGTCAGCCGGCATACCATTCGAAAAGCGATCGGAGACCTCGTCTCACAGGGTCTCTTGTACAGTGTGCAAGGCGGGGGAACCTTTGTCGCTTCACGCTCTGCCAAGTCAGCGCTGCATTCCAATAAAACGATCGGTGTTCTGACAACCTACATATCAGACTATATTTTCCCGAGTATCATCAGAGGAATCGAGTCTTATTTAAGCGAGCAGGGATATTCCATGCTTTTGACAAGCACAAACAACAACCCGGACAATGAACGAAGAGGCCTAGAAAACCTGCTTTCCCAGAATATTGACGGACTCATCGTAGAACCGACAAAAAGCGCCCTGCAAACACCGAATATCGGCTACTATTTGAACTTGGAGAAAAACGGCATTCCTTTTGCGATGATTAACGCGTCCTACGCTGAGCTTGCCGCACCGAGTTTTACATTAGATGATGTGAAAGGCGGCATGATGGCGGCGGAGCATCTCCTGTCTCTCGGCCACACGCATATGATGGGTATTTTTAAAGCTGATGACACACAGGGTGTCAAGCGGATGAACGGATTTATACAAGCGCACCGGGAGCGTGAGTTATTCCCTTCTCCTGACATGATCGTGACATTTACCACGGAAGAAAAAGAATCAAGGCTGCTGGAGAAAGTGAAGGCCACACTGGAGAAAAACAGCAAACACATGCCGACAGCCATCCTTTGCTATAACGATGAAATTGCGCTGAAGGTCATTGATATGCTGCGGGAGATGGATATCAAAGTGCCGGAGGATATGTCTATCGTCGGGTATGACGATTCGCATTTTGCCCAAATCTCCGAGGTGAAATTAACCTCTGTCAAACACCCGAAATCCGCGCTTGGAAAAGCGGCGGCGAAATATGTGATTGACTCCCTTGAGCATAAAAAGCCCAAGCAAGAGGATGTCGTATTTGAGCCTGAGTTGATCATTCGGCAATCCGCACGAAAACTGAATGAATAAAAAAAGCAATGTATGGGTCTCCCCGCTACATTGCTTTTTTTATAGCTGTTATCTGTTTTTCCAAACGTCAGCGATGATTTCAAACGAACGCATTCTGTCTGCGTGTTCAAAGGTTTCTGAGTTGACCATAATTTCATCAGCCTGCGTCGTTTTGACAAAGTCTTCGAGCTTCGCCTTCACCTCTTCCGGTCCGCCGACAATCGTCGAGCTCAGCTGCTCATTGACCATCGCTTTTTCATACGGGCTCCAGATTTGATCCATGTCCTCAACAGGCGGCTTGAGCTGGTTCGGCGTGCCGCGGACAAGATCAAGAAATCTTTGATAATGCGACGTCGCAAGGTGCTGCGCTTTCTCGTTTGTATCTGCCGCGATAATGGTGACGCCGACCATCGCATACGGTTCGTCGAGCACTTCAGACGGCGTAAAGGAGTTGCGGTACAGCTCCAAAGCGGGAACCGTATTCGCCGGTGAGAAATGGGCCGCGAACGCAAACGGAAGACCAAGTTCGCCAGCCAGACGGGCGCTGAAACCACTTGAGCCCAGCAGCCAAATCGGCACATCGATGCCCTCTCCCGGAATAGCGCGGACTTGATTGCGCACATTTCCCTTCGGTTTAAAGTAATTTCGCAGTTCCTCTAATTGTTCCGGAAAATCTTCACCGCTGTTGATGTTTCTGCGGAGCGCTCTTGCTGTCAATTGGTCCGTTCCCGGCGCACGTCCGAGCCCCAAATCAATCCGTCCGGGATACAGCGTTTCCAGTGTGCCGAATTGCTCAGCAATCACCAGTGAAGAGTGGTTCGGAAGCATAATGCCGCCGGAACCGACGCGGATTTTCTTTGTGCCGCCGGCAATATGACCGATCAGAACCGCGGTGGCTGAGCTTGCGACACCTTCTATGTTATGATGCTCAGCGAGCCAGTAGCGGTGATAGCCCCATTCCTCCGCACGGCGCGCCAAGTCCATGCTGTTTCGGAATGATTCCGCAATCGTTCCTCCCTGAACAACCGGAGATAAATTCAAGACAGAAAGCAAGGTATCTTTACGTTGGTTGTTAGACATATTGTTCTCCTTTGCAAATGTGTTATCAGTAAACAGCCTCAAGCTGTCAAGTCATGATCGAATGGACTTCTCTCACACCATAACATAACCGCATTCAGGAATAAAAGAATTTGATTCGATGAAATTCGAACAATATAAAACGAATGGTTTAATACCGTTATTCTGCCCCAAACAGCTCCTGCGCCATCTCAATAAAGAGCTTAGCCGCCAGAGAAGCCTCCTTCAGCGACGGAACAGCAAGCTGCACATCCCGATACACCTGCGGATCGAGATCCCGCGTCACCACATGCTCCGGCAGCGGCATGCCCGACATGGACATTTCTGATAAAATCGCCATCCCTAAGCCTTCTCTGATCATATTGATCGAGGTGTTCATGTTATAGACTGTGAAAGCGGCGTTCAGCGTAGCGCCCGCCTGCCTGAACATATCGTGAAAAGGTGATTCATAGCCGCCGTCACAGACGATCATCGGCTCATGATCGAGATCTTTCAACGTAATGGCTGAACGGCTGCAAAGCGGGTGATCGTCCCTGAGCACGACGGCCATTTTGTCTTTTTTCAGATGAATGTACTCCATCTCCTCTGTTGGATACAAAAGAATGCCGACATCTATCATTCGCGTGTGTAGCCACTCCTTGACTTCATTTACAGTTCCCTCGTGCAGCACGAGCTCCAGTTTCGGATATTTTTGTTTAAACTCACTGATCAGCTTCGGCATAAAATAAGCTGAGGCCGTTGAGAATGTGCCAATATGGATTGTTCCCAGTTCAAGGCCTTTTTCCGCGGCTGCGACTTGCTCAACTTTTTCAACGCCTTTTAATATTTCTCTGATGTGAACTAAAATCTTTTTTCCCGTATCCGTCAGCATCAGGCCATTGCGGCGGTCACGAATGATCAGCTTCACATCAAGCTCAGCTTCAATCGCAGAAATCGCATGGCTGACAGCCGGCTGTGTCATGTTCAGCGCCTGCCCCGCTTTTGTAAAGCTTCCCGTTTCAGCTATTTTTACGAAAACCCTTAATTGTGTAATGGTCATAACAATTTACTTATGCTCCTTATAAAAAAGATTCATTTTATTTATCTTACGTTCTACCGTATCATATGATGGAAAAGTTCTACAAGGAGTGATCGAAAAGTGAAACAGCTCTCAAAAACGCAGACAGCGCTCCTGCTCGCCTTTCTCGTCATCATGTGGGGCATCAATTGGCCGCTGTCGAAAGCAGCGCTCGCCTATTCGCCGCCATTGTTGTTCGCAGGCATCCGGACGCTGATCGGCGGGCTTTTATTAGTCATTGTCGCACTGTCACGCATTCATAAATTGCGCTTAAAAGAAACATGGCCGATTTATCTTGTTTCTGCACTTTTAAATATTACGTTATTCTATGGTCTGCAAACGATCGGGCTGAATTATCTTCCGGCCGGCTTGTTTTCCGCTATCGTCTTCTTTCAGCCGGTGCTGATGGGTGTGTTTTCTTGGCTGTGGCTTGGCGAATCGATGTTTGCGATGAAAGTGATCGGGCTTATCCTCGGTTTTGCGGGAGTAGCCGTCATTAGTGCCGCGGGCTTTGGCGGGCATATTTCTGTCATTGGGGTTCTGCTGGCCCTCGGCTCCGCACTCAGCTGGGCGTTCGGGACGGTATATATGAAAAAAACAGGGAGCCGCGTCGATTCCATTTGGATGGTCGCCTTGCAGCTGACGATCGGAAGCGTGTTTCTGCTGATATCCGGCTTTGGGACAGAAAGCTTTTCCGCGATCCAATGGACAGCTCCTTTTATCACGAGCCTGCTGTTCATCTCTGTATTCGTCATCGCGCTCGGCTGGCTTGTCTTTTTTACCCTTGTCGGTTCAGGAGAAGCAAGCAAGGTCGCATCATATACTTTTTTGATCCCGCTCATATCAATCGTGGCCAGCTCCATTTTCCTGCATGAACCGCTCACCTTAAGCCTCTTGGCGGGTCTGCTGCTGATTGTCACGAGCATCTGCCTCGTGAATTCGAAATCCAAAGCACAGAAAGCCGCGTCGATTGGTGTAAAGGAGAAGGCCGCACAATAAGAAAAACCCTCTTGCCGGATGTGACAAGAGGGTTTCTTATTTACTGATACTTGCGTCCTTTGACCAAATATGCAACTGTAATCAAAAGGTAGATCGCCGCAGTGATGAGCGTAATGACAATTGACGTTGTCATGATGACCCCGATCAGAATGGCGAGTAATGCCAGAACCGCAAACCATGTCGTGTACGGGAACCATTTTACATAATAAGCAGGTGTTTCAGTTTGCTCTTTTCTCGATTTCAAATGGGCGAATCCGATGATCAGCCAAATGAATAAAACGGTATATCCCAATGATCCCATTAAGTAATTAAACGTTTGGCTTCCTGCGAACAGAGAAATCAATACGCCAATATATAGAGAGGAAGTGCACATCAGAATCGCAAACATCGGTACGTTTTTCGATGAAAGCTTCGAAAAGATTTTCGGAAGTCTTCCGTCAGTTGCCTGTGTATATAAAATGCGTGATGATCCGTATAAACCTGAGTTCATCGAAGAAATGATCGCTAAAAGGATGACTGCATTCATGATATGATCCGCGCCCGGAATGCCAACCATTTTAAAGACCATCACGAAAGGACTTTCCGGAACGGAATTAACTTGATTCCACGGAATCAGGCTGACGATGATGAAAAACGGCAGCAGGTAGAACGCGACAATCCGTGTCAGTGTGCTGCGGACAGCTTTCGGGACAACCTTTTCCGGGTTCTTTGTTTCAGCAAGCGTCACACCGATAATTTCTGTACCGCCGTAAGAGTAAATGACGACAAGCATCGCCGTAATCAGCCCTGTGCCGCCGTGCGGGAAAAATCCGCCATGGTCTGTCAGGTTCGAAAACCCGGCAGCTGTATGATCACCGAATGATACAAATAAGAGCAATAATCCTAAAATAATAAAGACAATAATAACGGTAATCTTGATCATGGCCAGCCAATATTCAGTTTCGGCGAAAATTTTAACAGAAAGCAAATTCACAATCGTGACGACGAGAGAAATTCCCAATGCCAGCACCCAAATCGGGCAGCCCGGCAGCCAATATTGAATAAAGATCGCAGCTACAACAGCTTCAGCCGCAATGTTAAGCACCCACATTTTCCAGTATATCCAGTCCAAGAAATAAGCGGCGTAATTTCCCAACACCTGCTGGACAAGATCCCGGAAGGTTCTGGCGTTACGGTTGCGCACAGCCATTTCCGCGAGACCCTGCATAATAAACAGCAAAATAATTCCGCCGAGCAGGTAAGCGATAATGACAGATGGCCCTGCCACATCAATCGCTGAGCTGCTCCCTTTAAATAAACCTGCGCCGATTGCTCCGCCCAGCGCCATCATCATAATATGGCGGGACGTCATCGTGCGTTTTAACGTCTGATTGTCCTTTTTCATCCTCTTCTACCTCTCTCCTTCTCATTTTCAAGAACAAAAAAAGCCCGCCCTCTCCTATCTAATCTAATAGATAAAGAGACGACGAGCCTTCGGCTGACCGCGGTACCACTCTTGTTGATTCTCATGAAGAATCCTGCTTTTGACCTATAACGAAGGTTAGCCGTTAAAACATAGGGAATATTCATTCTATTCCGTTCCGTCTTACCACTCCCGGGCGAGTTCAAAGAAGAATCAGGCTGCGTCGCACCACCCCGCAACTCTCTGTTCTGATCACTTTCTTCTACTGCTCCCAATCTATGTGTTTTAGTTTTCTGAAAAACTCAAATTTTATGATCTGAATATATTAACATAATATACGTGCTTCTCATTTCCCTGTCAATAACTTCAGAGAAAAAAAGAAACTGTTATTTTGTCCCTTTTTGAATGGCTTTCCAAAAGGATTCTGACTCGTGTCCTAATGCGTAGACTGAGACACCCGCTATTTTATATTGCTTTGCCAGATGGCTTTTCGTTTGAACGGTTTTTTCGTTTTCATACCACACGACATGTTTATGTTTCTTTTTGTCAACGTAGGAAAATGTCATGGAACCTGATTTTTTGTTGAATGCCGGCTTTGCTTTCTGCTTTTTGATGAGAGATTTGAGTTCATTCCATTCTCTCGCTGCGCTGCCGTTTCCGTCTTTTACATCCCAGTCATAGCCGTACGCGGGAATTCCCATGATGACTTTATTGGCTTTGATCTTTTTGACTGAAAACTGCAGAGAGCTCTTGATCCAGCTTGTGCTTGCCACTGATCCCGGCTCGCCCCATATGCCGTGTTCGTCGTAAGTCATGACTTGTACGTAGTCGGCATATTTACCGATTTTCGCATAATCATACGGCCAGCTCCAGTCATCATTTTGATCATCGGCGCTTTTGGCGGGGACAGATACCATTGTTTTGATGTGTTTCTTTTTCAGAGCCTGTGAGACATCTTGAATGAAGCGTGAGTATTTGGATCGGTCTTCTGGATTTACTGCTTCAAAATCGATATTGATACCGTAGTATGAGTGCTTTTTGGCCAGTGCTATCAGCTGATCTGTGAATCGTTTTTTCGCTGTTTTATTACTCATGACTCGATTCGCTAAATCTCCGTCAAAATCGTAAATGGCGTCATTATAGTTTGAAATGACAGCCCATGTCTTGATTTTTTTCTTTTTCGCATATGTCAGCTGCTTCGTTGGGGCGTCGCCAATGACGTGTCCGTTTTTTTCAAACGCAAACGTATCTGTGGCGATTGAATTCATGTATGTATGATATTTCGAAAGAGAATTGTATGAGGCCGTATCCCCAGTCGTGTAGCCTAATGTCATGCCGGCTGCCTTCGCTTCTGTTTTTGTATACATAAACAGAACGATCGCAATCACCAGTGAAACAGCTATAATCAGCCATTTTTTCATCGCATTTCCTCCTTTTTTAAGTCATACTCTTCTCATCGGCCAAAGAATTGGAAGTTGAAGTTTTTTCAAGAAGAAAGCCCGGCAGCATATGCCGGGCTTTCTTCAGATCAGCGGTCAGAGACGAGAATATATGCGGCTTTTACAGGTCCGTGCACCCCGACGACCAAATCCATTTCAATGTCAGCTGAGTTGCTCGGTCCGGTAATGTAGTTGATGCATGAAGGAACAGTGACGCCGTCCGCAATCTTTTGGCGGATGATATCACTGGCTTGCGTCATTCTCGGCACGATGCTTGATTTCGGGACAATCGCAATGTAGGTCGTCGGCAAAAGGCTGACAGACCGGCCGATGTCTTTTGAGGAAAAGAGGACAACTGTCCCCGACTCTGCCAGTGTGATCTCGCTGAATGTAATCCCTACATTGGCTTGCTCCGCTTTTTCGATATTTTCTTTACCTTTGGCAGCATCCCACTCCCAGACCGGAGTTTCATCGTTCGGCCATTCCTTGGTGAGCAGGCTTTTTAGTCCGTATGCTTCAAAACGGGGGTCCTTCGGAATGATGACAGGGCCTCCTGAGAAGCGCCTGACTTGCTCGCGAAGAGCATCGTAAAGGCCGATTGAATCCGTTTCAATCAGCTCTGTATGGATTTTGACACAATGGTTTTTGAGCACTGTGACTAAGTCATCCGCTGAATATCCTTGAAGTGTTTGATATTGCGGCTGATGCGCCCACTCAGGGACTGCCACGCCTCCCGTTCTTCTGTCACGGCCCAGGCGTGATGCGACCCGATTTAAAAAGCTCTCCTGATTCTGAACGGTTCCCTTCGCCATCACTGCTCCTCCTTCGTGCGTTCACTTGTTTCTCTGTCTGTAAACCAGTCTCTGAACCTTGATTTATGCGGTGCCGGAAAGTCGCGGATCTGTGTCCAGCTTTTGAGCGGGCCCGGCCCTTTCGAAATTTTCTCGTCTTCTGTGAAAGGCGTCATGGCGGCTGGCGCCCATTTTGAGCCCATTTTATAAAGCGACAAAGAGGACGCGCCAAGTCCGAACGCTTTCATCGCAAGCTTTTCACTGATCGGCGCTCTGCCTTCTTTTTCGACGATGTTTTGGCGATGCTTGAGAAGCAGCTCATGAAGCGGAATTTTGACTGGACAGGCTTCCGAACAAGCCGCGCACAATGTAGAGGCGTACGGCAGTTCCTTAAAATCGTCATAACCGCCGAGCAGCGGCGATAAAACCGCTCCGATCGGCCCCGAATAGATGGAGCCGTATGAGTGTCCGCCGACATGGCGGTACACAGGGCAGACATTGATACAGGCGGCACAGCGGATGCATTGCAGCACAGACTGGAATTCCGTTCCGAGAATGCTGGACCGGCCATTGTCAACGATGACAAGATGGAATTCCTCCGGCCCGTCCACTTCCCCCTCCAGCTTCGGGCCTGTCAAAGCCGTAATATAACTTGTCAGCCGCTGTCCGACAGCGCTTCTTGTCAGCATGCTGACTAGCACTTCAAATTCAGAAAACGACGGGACGATCCGCTCCATTCCCATGACGGTGATTTGTGTTTTTGGCAAGGTGCTCACAAGCCGCCCGTTTCCTTCATTTGTCACAAGGCTGACTGAACCCGTGTCAGCGATGGCGAAGTTACAGCCGGTAATGCCGATATCCGCTTCCAGAAACTTTTCCCGCAGGATGGCGCGCGCATGCATGACAAGCTCTTCCGGTTTTTCTGTATGCTGATAATCCAGCCTTTCTTTAAACACATCGCGTATCTGCTCTTTATTTTTATGAAGGGCGGGCGCTACGATATGTGACGGCGGATCATGATCATCAATCTGCAAAATATACTCGCCGAGATCGGTTTCGACGACTTCACAGCCTTCCTTCTCCAGCACCTCATTCAGATTGATTTCCTCTGTGACCATAGATTTTGATTTTACGATTTTCTTCCCGTTCTTCTTTTGAATGACATCGCGAATATAAGAAGATGCCTCTTCCGATGTTTCCGCGAAGTAGACATGCCCGCCTCTTTTCGCCACATTTTCGGCAAGCTGGCCGAGATAGAAATCGAGGTTTTCAAGGACATGCTGCCTGATTTCCTCTGATAGCGAGCGCCACTCTTCCCAGTTTCCCAGCTCTTCGGCTGCTTCAAGGCGCCGTGTCCGCAGACGTTCCTGCGCACCTGAAACAGCGCCTCTCATAAATTCATTATCAATCCCCTGTGATACCCGCTCTTTAAAAGCGTCAGTACCGATTTTCATCGCCATGATTCTTTCCCCCTCTGAATCCAGTTTTATCTGCTATTGAGCACTTCGGCGATGTGCATCACTTTGACATTCTTGTCTTTTCGGTCAAGCCGTCCCCCGATATTCATCAAACAGCCGCAGTCAGCGCCGATCAGCACCTCTGCTCCCGTTTCCTCCACGCATGCGACTTTTTCATCGACCATCTGCTCAGAGATTTGTGCCATTTTGACGGAGAACGTTCCTCCGAATCCGCAGCAGTTATGTTTGCCCGGAAGCGCTGTGAACTCCAGGCCCTTCACATGGCTCAGAAGCTTCATCGGCTCCTCCCGAACCCCGAGCAGCCTTGTCATATGGCACGACGTATGTAAGGTCGCTTTTGTATGAAGGGTCGCGCCGACATCCTCTACCCCAAGGACGTTCACGATAAAATCCGTCAGTTCATACGTTTTATCCGCCAGCTTTTGCGCTTTATCGGCCCATTTCGGGTCATCCGCAAACAAGTGCGGATACTCCCTGAACATTGTCGTGCAGGAGCCGGAAGGACTGACGACATATTCGGAATCCTGAAACGTTTCAATCATTCGTTTCATTGCTTTTTTGGCGTCATTCACGTAACCGCTGTTGTAAGCCGGCTGGCCGCAGCAGATCTGCCCCTCCGGAAAATCAACCTCACACCCAAGCCGCTCCAGCAGCTCAACCGTTGCTTTTCCGACATTTGTTTGAAACATATCAACAAGACAAGTGACAAAAAGTGAGACTTTCATGATGAACCCCTCTCTCATCCCCAATATATGATCTGGTCATCTGATGACCTGAGTTAAAATAACTATATGAATATCGTACACTATTCTGACAATGGAAGGAAAGGGTTTTCTGGGGATAATTTCATTTGCGGGCATATCAAAAACACTCCTGATCTCCCAGGAGTGCCGCGGATGCTGAAAATATATTGTTAAATCCATCCCTTTCCCTCAGCAATGCTGGCGGCTTCTGTCCGATTTTTTGCATTGAGCTTTTGGATGATTTCTGATATATAGTTTCGAACTGTGCCCTGAGATAAATAGAGTTCCAGCGTAATATCTTTTGTTGTCTTGCCTAAAGCCGCCAGCCTCAGAATTTCTTGCTCTCTTACGGTGAGGGGATTTTTGTCTCGAATCATGTTAAACGTCAGCTCGGGGCTGAAAACTCGTTTTCCTTCAACACACTTTCGGATGGCAGCAGCCAGGTCGTCAATTTCGCCGTCTTTCAGCAGATAGCCATGTACGCCGGCTTTGACGGCGCGTTCAAAATAGCCGGGGCGGGCAAAAGTGGTTAAAATAATGACCTTGCTGCGGCAGCCTTTTTGCATTAATTCCTCTGCCACGTCAAGCCCGCTTCGAACCGGCATTTCAATGTCCATGATGCATACATCCGGCTCCAGCTTCAAAATGGCTTTCAGCGCCTCTTCCCCGTTTAATGCTTGTCCGATGACTGTCATATCCTCTTCTAAATCAAGCAGAGATCCCAAAGCGCCCAAAAGCATTCGCTGGTCCTCAGCAATCAACAGACGAATCATTCTTTTCGTCCTCCTATCATTCTGCTTTTTTAATAAGCGGAATCGTCAGTGTCACAACCGTTCCGTTATGAGCTGAAAGCGTTAATCCACCTTCAATGAGCATGAGCCGTTCTTCCATTCCACGCAGGCCATTCCCAAACGTTTTCTCCTTCGCCGCTCCCTTTCCGTCATCCCGTATCACAATCCTCATTTTGTCAGTAAACTGAGTAATGGTGATAGCGCAGTGGGTTGCATTGCTGTGCTTGATGATGTTGGTCACAGCTTCCCGCATACACATGCTGATAATGTTTTGCGTGACGGGTGATATCGCTGAAAAGTCATCGTCTCCTTCGTATTGAAAGGTAATGTTTCCCGTTTTTAATATGTGCTGTATGTTGGCAAGCTCCTCAGCCATCGTGACCGTTCTCATATCAGAAACCAGCTCACGAACTTGCTTGAGCGCAGCTCTCGAGCTTGTTTCCATTTCTTTTGCCTCAAGCCTGGTCCGCTCTGGATCAGATGTGGCCAGCCGCTGAATCAGCTGGCTTTTCAATGTAAGGAGCGACAGGGTATGGCCGAGGGTATCGTGAAGATCACGGGCGATTCGAACGCGCTCCTCCCTTTTGGAGAGTTCCTTTATCTGTTCGTTTGCTTGGTCAAGCTTCGTTTCAAGCTCTATTCTCCGAAACATAGAACGGATTCCGAATGGAGAAATGAGCATGATGACCTGAAATGGAAGAATAGAGAACAGCTCCCGAATGGAGACCGAATTCGCAAATAGTCGGTACAGACAAGGGAGCAGCAGCATGAAGAGTAAACCGCAGAAAGCACGGTTAAACTTCGTTTTCTCTCTGTAATAACCAACAAAGTTTGCCGGAAAAAAACCTAAGTACATATAGCTGATATCATAAAACAGACTGTATATCAAAATAACCGCCATTTGCACGATGAGCCAATACGTAAACGAGCTTCTGCCCAAGCTGCAGAACAACTGGCGATATGCCGCGACAAAAAGGACCAGCATGCCATATCCAATCACCTGTTTGATGCCTGATTCTTTCAATAAAGAGAGGAACGGCATAATGATGTACACCAGAAAGATATAAGGGAAAAACCCGAATTGCTTCGGGAAAATGGTTATTGCCTTTTTCATACATTACACCGCTTCTTGTTTTCTTCTCATATACTTAGATAGTAGCATGAAGAGTAGCAAATAAGCGATTAATACCAGGATATTTTTCCAATCCGGACTCCCGCCCCGGACAAGTTCCCACGCTCCGCTCCCGAAATGATAAGACGGAAGCCACCGGCCAATGTTCTGCATCATGTCCGGCATGACCTCAAACGGCATCCACATGCCTCCGCCCAAAGCCAGCAGCATGTAAAGCACATTACTGATTCCGGCCGCTGTTTCTACTTTTCTCATGAGGCCGATTAGTGTGCCTAACGCTAAAAACGGCAATGCGCCAAACAAAATCCACAGTCCGCTCATGATCCATTCAAACGGCGACAGGCAATGTCATTAATGATGGCGCCGAAAAGAAAAATGACGGTGATGGATAAAACGTGAATCACACTTTGGCCGATCATCTGAGCTGATAAATAAATATGATCCGAAAGAGGCGTAATGCGGATAAAGGCAGTCCAGCCTTGTGACCGTTCTTGAACCATACGGATGCCAAGCGTCATGATAGAGGAACCCATCACGCTGAAGACTGTCATCGACATTAAGTAATGGGCTTCCCATGCACGTTGGTCAGGGACATTGGTATTCACTACATTGGTAAAGAGATAATAAAAGGCAATCGGCATCATCAGCGACCAAAGCACAAAGTACTTATTCCTAAGCACCCTTTTCATTTCAGCTATGCTTTGCTTCTGCAGCATGTTCACTCACATCGCCTCCCTGTTTACGTCAGCCAGCCGGCGAAATGCCTCATCGAGCGTTCCGTGCTCAATTCGAATATCACGCGCTTGGATATTTTCTTGAAAGATCAGCGCTAACACTTTGTCTGTATTTGATGTTTGGATGATGGTTCTTTGATGCTTGTGGAACACTCGCTCTACTTCCGGGTGTCGAGACAGCTTTTCCAATGATTCATCTGAATGGAGCGTAAAGGAAACAGACTGTTTTTGAATCCTTGAGCGGAGTTGCATTGGCGAGCCGTCTGCCACAAGCCGTCCATCAGCAAAAAATAAGATTCGCTGTGCGGCATCATCTGCTTCCTGTAAATAATGAGTTGTAAAAATAATCGTTTTTCCTTGGTCCGCCAGTCCATGAATGGTCTGCCAGAATCGATGTCTTGATGATGTGTCCATTCCGACTGTCGGTTCATCGAATATAAGCAGCTCCGGGTTGCCCGCAAGAGCCAAAGCAAAGCTCAAACGGCGTTTTTGTCCGCCGGATAATTTTTCTGCTCTTGTTTTCAAATCTTCTTTTGTGAGGGCTGTTAACGAAACCAATTCCTTCATAGACAATGGTTTCGGATAATAACTTCGACAGAGCTCGAGGATTTCGTTCACCTTCAGGCCCGGCATGACACTTACTTCCTGCAGCATCACGCCTATTTTTTCGCGAACCTTTTGATCATGCGGAATCCGGTTTAATAGTTTGATTTCTCCCTGACTCGGTTTCAGCAATCCTAATAACATAGAGATGACGGTCGTCTTCCCTGCGCCATTCGGCCCGAGGATGGCTGCAATTTCTCCTTTTTTAATGCTGAAGCTGATGTTGTTTACAGCTGTTTTTTTCTGAAAGTGTTTTGTCACATTACTTACTGATACTGCCTCATTCATCACATGAGCACCTCCTGATCACTTACATTGATTGTAATTTGTTGGAGGAGCTGATATTAGTATGGGGTGTCATGATGACGGAGTGACAAATGTCATATTCTTTCTCACCGCAGGTGCCTAGGCAATCCATCCTCTGCATCTTCCAATTCATCCAGCACGGCTATGCCGGATGTCCTCTTTCTTTCAAACTGCTATTTACTTTCATAGAAAGACACACTCTTCAAAGCGTGAGTGTTATGATAGACTTATTGAACTTTATTTTACTTCCCGGCTGAAAGGAGCAATTATGGACGAAGCGATTTTGTCTCGAAATCATGTGAAGGTGAAAGGCAGCGGCAAAACATCTATCATTTTTGCACCTGGTTTTGGATGCGATCAAAGTGTTTGGAACGCCGTGGCGCCAGCCTTCGAAGAAGACCATCGAGTGATTTTATTTGATTATGTCGGTTCGGGACATTCAGATTTGCGCGCATATGACCAGAATCGTTACCGGACACTTGATGGCTATGCTCAAGATGTTCTTGATGTTTGTGAAGCTTTAGAGCTTGAAGAGACCGTGTTTGTGGGGCACTCTGTCGGAGCTGTGATTGGAATGCTGGCTTCCATCCGCCGCCCGGCGCTTTTTTCCCATCTGGTGATGGTTGGCCCTTCTCCTTGCTATTTGAATGATCCGCCTGAGTATTACGGAGGATTTGAAGAGGAGCAGCTCCTTGGTTTGCTGGAGATGATGGAGAAAAATTACATAGGCTGGGCAGCTGTATTTGCAGGAACTGTTCTGAATCAGCCTGATCGGCCTGAAATCAAGGAAGAGCTAGAAAGCCGTTTTTGTTCTACTGACCCTGTGATTGCCCGCCAATTCGCGAAAGCCGCGTTTTTTTCTGATCACCGGGAGGATCTTTCAAAGGTAACGGTTCCCTCTCTTATTCTCCAATGCGCAGATGATATCATCGCACCTGCAGCAGTAGGTGAATATATGCATAAGCACCTGCTTCATAGCGACCTGAGACAAATGGAGGCTCGCGGGCATTGCCCCCACATGAGCCATCCTGAAGAGACGATCCAGCTGATCGGCGATTATTTGAAAGTACACGTGTAATAGAGGAACGAAAGGGATAGAGGTGACCCTCTTAATGGACAAACAATTGAATGATGCACCATGCGGTTTCCTCACTTTGTCAGAAGAGGGTTTGATTTTAGCTGTCAACCGTACCTTGCTCAAGATTCTGAATGAAGAGCCAGAACAGGTTATTGGCCAGCATATAAATACAATTTTGACTGTTCCCGCACAGCTTTTTTACCAGCTCTATTTTGTTCCGCTTTTGAAGCTGGAGCATCACATCGAAGAAATGTACATTTCCTTGAAAACAAGAGATGGAGAAGAAATTCCCGTCCTTGTCAATGCTGTTGTAAAAGCTGATCGAGGAGCAACTGTCACCGAGTGTATTCTGATTCCGATGCGGAAGCGAAATGAATATGAAAATGAGCTGCTGAAGGCCAGAAACGCGGCACAGGAAGCTTTGCTTGCCAAACAGAAAGCCAATGCGGAGTTAGAAATTGCCTTAGGAACGCTGAAGGCAAAACAAGAAGAACTGCTTGAGATCAACAAACAAAATCAGCAATTTAAATTAAACACCAAAAGAGAGCTTGAGCTCGCAAGAAAGATTCAGGAAAACTCGTTGACTGAACCGATTGTAAACGATCAGATTCAGATTGACGCTTATTACAAAGCCTCCAGTGAGTTATCGGGTGATCTATACGGATTTTATCAAATCGATGAACATCGTTACGGCATTATTATTCTTGATGTGATGGGGCACGGGATTTCATCGGCTTTGATTACAATGTCTCTGCATCCATTGTTCCAGCGCCAGATCACGCAAGGCCTCAGTCCCGTCAAAGTCATGAAGGAATTAGACCGGCACCTTCACAGCTTGTTTCAAAATGATGAGGAAGCAAGACATTATTGCACTGGGGTTTATCTTGAGATTGATACAGTCAGGAAAAGAATGGATTATGTCAACGCAGGGCACCCGCCGGCATTATGGCAGGGCGCCGATGGAACCCAACATCCGCTGCACGCAACCGCGCCTCCGATCGGAATGTTTGAAGACACGGAGTTTCAATCAAGGAGCCTTCCATACACGGAGGGCGGAAGGCTCCTTCTGTATACGGATGGCGTGATGGACCCTACGGCTTCATGTTATTTATTTGATTTATTAAAGGATAATCCCGATTTGCCTATTGCTGGCCTGATGGAGAAAATCCTTACATCACTGCATCATCATAAGGAAGCCCATCATCAGAGTGATGACGAATGTTTTATAATAGTTGATGTGAAATAAAAAGATCCATGAGATGCTGCATCTCATGGATTTTTTGTTTCAGCGTTTCTTGGGGATATGCCCTGACTTCGCATATTGAAACACCTGCAAGGAAGGCAGCGGGTGTCCGTTAAAATCAAATAAGGCTTGGTTATCCACAGCACTCCCCCCATACCACTTTCCGGCATCTTCGGGGTCATATTCGGCAGCATAGCTGGAAGCCCAGCCTGACCCGTATGTTTCCCATAACACTTTGTTTTTCTCTACCTGCGTTTTCGGCCCGACCGGAATCCACGCAGGCTCCCAATAGAAAACGCCAAGCCCCGCCGTGCCTGTATTCGCTACGGCCTGCATCACATCTCTTATCGCATTCGTCTGGCCTTGAACGGAAATAGGATATGGCAGCGTCTGCCCGCTTTTTGGCGCCGTATTTTCATGACCGTCTCCATCCTCAGCGGTATAGGTGTACGATGTCTCCGCCACCATGACTTTTTTGCCGTACGTACCGGCAACAACCTTCAGCACGGAGGTCAAATTCTGTAATGTGCCGTGCCAGAAAGGATAATACGAGCTGGCAAACACATCATAATCCACTTTGTTTTTGCGGAGTGTTTCTGCAATAAATGAATACCTTCCAGCCGTTTCAGGATTGGTAAAATGCAGCGCGACCAGAATATTGCGGTTTGTTTCCCTGACCGCCCGGCTTCCTTCATTAAACAATTGGCTCATTTTCGCCCAATCGGTTTCGCCGGCAAATGCTCCTGTCGTTTCATTTCCGACCTGAACCATGCCGATGTTGACGCCTTCCTTGATCATCTTTTGCAGACTTTGCTTTGTAAATTCGTAGAGCTTTGCTTTTTTAGCTTCAAAGCTGAGATTCGCCCAAGCTTTGGGGACCTTCTGTTTCGCAGGGTCTGCCCAGAAATCAGAGTAATGAAAGTCGGCCAGTACCTTCATTCCGTTCGCTGTCGCTCTTTTGCCGATTTCGATGGCTTTTTGAATATCATTGTTTCCCCCTCCATACCCACGGCCATTTGAATGATACGGGTCATTCCAGATGCGGACGCGAACATAGTTGACGCCAGCTTGTTTTAAGGTTGTAAAAATATCCTGCGGTTTTCCGCTTGTATTATAAAAGGTGACTCCGCTGTTTTCTAAAGCAATAACACTCGACACATCTGCCCCTTTGATAAAGTCCTTGTTCATGCCCTCTACTTTTTTAACGAAAAGATCCTCTGTCCGAACCTCTGGCGCATGTTTTTCCTTCTCAACGGCAGCGGCAAATCCCGGTGAACTGAATGCACTCCACACGATAGCAGCCGCACAGAACATTTTCACTCCGCTTCTCATGATTCCACCCCTCACTAATTAGTAAGCGCTTTCCTAATGCAGAAAAAAGAATCCGCCCATTTCGAGCGGAGCATCAGCCTAATGTGTGTTTACGACTATTCTCACTTCATATTGTTCCATCGTCAGGCGGCCTGACAATATGTCTCCTGTCATTATGTCCTTCACACTCTGATCAAACGTGACCAGCTGTTTTTCTTCCGTAAAATTCATGATGAAAATATAATCATGATCCTGATCCTGCCTCGCTTGTACAGAGACGCCTTTCCCGTGCCGAACCGGAAAAACAGGAGAAAGAGACAGGTCTGTGATCAGCCCTTCATAGAAATCCCGATGAAATTGATCCTCCAAGCGCGCGCCGATAAAATACGCCTTGCCCTGCTGATATTGATGGCTTGTCACCGCTGGCGTACGCGCGTAAAAATCTTCTTGATACACCGCTTCCGCTGATGCGGTCTTTACATCAATCACGGTCGCATAATCCTTCATTTCATATGTTTGGCCGCGGTAGGTGACGGCGTTTCGATCGTTCGGATACAGCGTGTCGGTTTCAAGAGGCTCAATTCCGAAAATAGCTTGAAGATCCGGATGCCATCCGCCTGTATACGTTAAGTCATGTTCGTTCACAATCCCGCTGATATACGTCATGACTAAGGTGCCGCCGTTAGCCGTAAATGATTTTAAACGGGAAATGGTGTCTTCGCTGATTAAGTACAGCATTGGGACGATTAGCAGTTTATATGGTGCAAAGTCTTGTTCTTTCGTGATGACGTCGACAGGGATATCGTGTTCCCAGAATGTGCGGTAATGCTGTTGAAGTGTTTGCGGATAACGTTTTGTCGCCTTCGCAAACCCCTGGGCATCCTCGAGCGCCCAATGATTTTCCCAGTCATATAAAATAGCGGTTTCAGCAGGCCTCTTCGTTCCGACAACCTCGGACAGCTGTTCTAATGTCTCGCCGACTTTGGCCACCTCTTGAAAGACGCGGTTCTTCGAGCTATTGTCATGACCCACAATCGCTCCGTGCAATTTTTCTGATGATCCGCGCGATTTGCGGTATTGGAAATAGAGAACGCTGTCCGAACCGTGGGCGATCATTTGCATGGACGACAGCAGATTCATGCCCGGGCGCTTCGCCTTGTTGACGTTATGCCAATTGACCGCGCTTGGCGTACACTCCATTAATAGGAAAGGCTGCTGCTTCAGGCTTCGGTACAGGTCATTGATGAAGCCGACCTTCATTGCCAAATCAGCTGTGCTTTCCCAGTCATTGTGCCAGACCGGATAAGCGTCCCAGCTGATGACATCGACATGTTTCGCAAATTTGCTGTAGTCGAGGCCCTGATACGGAATCAAATCCGGTGTGTCAGCCATAAAGTTCGTTGTGATAGGGATATGGGGCGTCAGTTCTTTCAGCGGCACGATCTCATTTTCATAAAACGAAATCGTTTGATCGGTGACGAACCGGCGCCAGTCTAAGTTCATGCCGTGCAAGCCACTTTCACCGATCGGCGAAGGGCTTTCAATTTGTGACCAGTCATTGAATGTGTGGCTCCAAAACGGAGTCCACCACGCGTGGTTCAATGTCTTGAGGCTGTTGTCATATTTCGATTTCAGCCACTCCCTGAAAGCACGCTGGCATTGGTCGCAGTGGCAATCTCCGCCGTATTCGTTTGAAATATGCCACATTAACAGCGCAGGATGATTGCCGTATCGTTCTGCTAATAAGCGGTTGATGTTCTGCGTTTTTTCCCGATATGTCTTTGATGTGATGCAGTGGTTGTGCCTTCCCCCGTGCAGCTGTTTGACTCGGGCAGCATTGACACGCAGCACTTCAGGATAGGTTTGCGACAGCCAGGCGGGACGGGCTCCGCTCGGCGTTGCCAATATGACGCGTCCGCCTATGCTGTGAATCCGTTGAAAAATATCATCAAGCCAGTCAAATTGATACACGCCTTCCTCGGGCTCAAGCGCACTCCACGCAAAAATGCCGACAGAAAACGTATTCGTATGAGAAAGCTTCATCAGCTTGATATCATCGGCTAAAATATCGGGCCGATCAAGCCACTGGTCAGGATTGTAGTCTCCTCCGTGAAGCATAAATTTCGCTTCTGTTACGTGTGTTTTTTCAAGCTTTGACATCATATTCTCCTCCTTATTCTCTTAGCCTTTCGTTCCCCCTGCGGTTAATCCGGACACAAAATTCTTTTGCAGCATGATAAAAATGACGGCAACCGGTATGCTGATGAGCAGGGCTCCGGCCGCAAAAGTCGTATAGCTGGCCCCCATGACATCATTCACTAAATTGAATAGGCCGACGGGCAATGTATATGATTCAGGCGTTCTCAATATCGTTGAGGACAGCACAAAATCTCCGAGCGGTCCTGTAAACCCGTTCATGGCAACCACTGCCGCCATCGGTTTTGATAATGGCAGAATGATCTGGAAGAAGATTCTTGTGCTGCTGGCTCCGTCAATCTTGGCGCTTTCGTCTAAATCCATCGGAATGGAATCCATGTACCCTTTCATCAAATACGTATTCATCGGGATCAGGCCGCCGATATAAAGCAAGATTAACAGCCAGTGGCTATTGATCATTCCCAAGATTTGCGCCAATACAAACAAAGCGATTAAAGCTGAAAACTGAGGAATCATTTGCAGCAATAAAAAGAGGGTTAAAGCGTACTTCCTCCCTTTAAATCGAAAGCGCGAAAACGCATAGGCGGTAAACGTCACACAAGTTAAAGACCCCGCCATCGTAAACAGGCTGATCTTCATGGAGTTGATATACCACTGCACATATTGAAGGCTTTCTTTGCCCGCAAATAATTCCTTGTAATGGTCGAATGTCGGATGCTTCGGAATGATGGATGTACTGATCAAGCTATTGCCGGGGTTAAAGCTTGCGCCTGCCGTCCAAAGGAGAGGATAAACAATGATGACCGCCATACAGGCTAATAATAAGTAAGAGAGTAGGAGACGGATATATTTTCTGACCTTCATATCTGCCAGCATGCCCTATGCCTCCTCTTTAAAAGACTTCGTCTGTCTGAACTGCCACAATGCGATGGAGATGACAAACACAGATAATAAAATCGTTAACGCAGCGGCGAGTGAATATTGACTGGACTGCATTGTCAATTTATAAATCCACGAAACAAGGATATCTGTCCCGCCGGCTGTTGATCCGGTCACAGCAGGGCCGCCGCCATTGAATAGATAGATAATATTAAAGTTATTAAAATTAAACGTAAACTGGGTAATGATAATCGGAGCCATGGCAATGAACACCATCGGAAGCGTGATGTATCTCAGCTTTGCGAAGACAGAAGCGCCATCAATCGTGGCTGCTTCATACAAATCGTCCGGGATGGACTGCAATACGCCTGTTGAAACGAGAAAGATGTACGGAAACCCGAGCCAGCCCTGCATGAGAATCAGCGCAAGTCTTGACCAATTGGCATCTGTCATCCACGGAAGAGGCTCTATGCCGAAGAAAGCCAAGATGTCGTGATTCATCGCGCCGAAGCTATCATTAAACAGCCCTGCAAAAATTAAAATTGTAACAAACCCGGGAACGGCCCATGGCAAAATTAGAATCGTCCGGAAAAAGCGTTTAAAACGAATGTCTTTCTGATTGACAATGATCGCGAGAAAAATCCCTAAACTGACTTGCAGCGTAGACGCGGCAAGTGTCCAAACCACCGTCCAAGCCAGCACATCAAAAAAAGTCGACCTCCAAATATCAACTGTGAAAATGTTTGCGAAGGTTTGAAAACCGACCCAATCAATTAATTTAGCGGGAGGAGAATGATACAAATCATAGTTTGTAAACGCTAATGCAAAGCTGAATAAGATAGGAAACACTACGGCGAAAATTAAAATAAACAAAGATGGGCCGCTGACAACGTAAGGATAGCCATGAGAAATGATATGTTGATATTGTTCCTTGAGGGAGCTCAATGGCTTGTTTTCATCGCGCTGTTTTCCGCTTTGAAACGCATCGCGAAGATTCACATAATACACCGCAAGGCCAAAGCAGGTCACGATCACAGCGATAATCCCTTCCGCCAGCAGAAACACGGAATTATCCCGCGGCACTTCTGTTCCTAAAGTAAAGATTCCCCAAAACCCCATATTGAGCAGATCTCCAAAGACCGCAAAAAACGATGCGCCTAAGAAAAGAAAGACAAAACCTTTTATCCATTGCTTGTTATAAAATTGCCCCAGCCCTGGGATGATAGACAGCAACAAAGCGATTTGACGATGCTGCACCGTTTTCACCTCTCTTACAATACAAATCTAGCTTTCCTTTATTTTCCGCTATGCTTTGCTTTCATTTGTCCTTTAGCGGTTTCAGCCGCTTGATCCAATGCTTGCTTGGGATCCGCTTTTCCTGTTGCAACCGTCTGCAATGCCGAATCAGCCGGCGTCCATATTTCATTCATTTCCGGAATATTCGGCGTCGGCTCTGAGAAGCGGGATTGTTCAGTAACCGCCCGCGCAGCCTCGCTTTTCATAATAGCCGGGTCATTGGCTAAGGATTTCACAGCAGGAACTTCCTTCGTTTCTTCATATCGTGTTTTAGAATTTTTTTCGTTTGCCAGGAAAACGGCTAATTCTTGCGCCAGCTCCGCATTCTTAGAAAACGCACTGACGTTGTAGCTTTTGACGCCGATAAAGGAACTCATGTTTTTCCCATTTTCCAGCTTCGGCAGCTTCGTTATGCCATAATTGATTCCTGCTTTCGAAAAGGCTTCTACATTCCACGGGCCTGAGATAATCGCGGCGGCTTTCCCTTCTGTGAACAGTGATTCCAATACATTAATTCCCTGTTCTCCAATAATGCCGGCCGGGAATAAACCATCTTTGTAAAACTTCTGAATCAGCGCCGCCCCTTTGACAGCGCCTTCATTATTGAGTCCAATGTCTGACGGGTTATAGCTGCCGTCTTTGTCCTTTCCAAAAATGTATCCGCCGTATCCGCTCATCACGCTTTCCGCGTAATAAATTTGATCGAATAGGGCTAAAAAGCCAAATTTGCTGCCATCAGCAGTCTTTTTGGAATAGTCGTACCACTCTTCCAGCGTTTGCGGCAATTCCTTTTCTGAAATGAGATCTTTGTTGTAAAAAAGCACTGTCGTTTCGACCGCTTTAGGCAGCCCATAAAGCTTTTGATCAACCATTTGAGACTGAATGGAAGCGTCAGTATAAAGCGACTGAACGTCCTTTTCGACATGCAATTCCTTGAGTAATCCTTCCGTGACAGCCGTACCGATTTGGTCACCCGGCATTGTTAACACGTCAGGCCCCGTGCCGGCCGGTCCGTCCATCCGCAAATCTTCAATCTGCTTGGCATACGGTTTTTCAACGACTTTGACCTTCACATCATGCTCTTTTTCAAACGCAGCAACGGCGTCTTTAATGCCGATGCTCTTTTCTTTATCCTCCCACACGACAAGCTCTGACCCTTTTGAACTTGATTTGGCGCTGGTGCTTTCCTTTGGGCCGCAGGCCGCCAAGGATAAACCGACAGCCGCACACAGCATGAGTACGGAATACTTTTTTACCATTTTCATTGATCGTCACCCTTTCGGTATGAATGAAAGCGCTTTTAAGATAATATAGCACGCTTGAGAAAATGTGTAAACAAACTATTTACTTATTTAGGTAAATTATTTTACCTAAACAAAAAAACGGCTTAGTCTCCTAAGCCATTCTTAATTCATGCTCTTTCTGACGATTAATTCCGCGCCCACATATAATGTTTTTATCGTCTTTCTCTTGTCCTGCACTTGTTCAAGCAGCATTTCAACAGCATTTTTACATAATTCATATATATCTATATGAAACGTTGTCAGAGGTGGCGAGACATACTTTGCGAAGCTGATGTTGTTGATGCTCACAACGCTTACCCTGTTCGGTATGGCAATCCCTTTTTCGTTCAGGGCTTGCAGACAGCCTACTGCAATCGGATCCGCCGCTATCAAAAAAGCAGTCGGAAGCTGATCGCCTAATGTGTCAATCGCTGCTGTCATCAGGCGGTAGCCGTTTTCTACAGAAAATCCGCGATGACAAAAAATATAACGCTCGTCCAGCATGCCTTTTTCGCTCATATAGGATCTGAAGGTTTGTTCACGGATGTCCATTTCATCCTGATTGGTGTTCGGATTTTTGTATGTGCCGCCGATAAATCCGATGTTCTTGTGCCCTTTTTCGCTCAAGATGTTTACCGTCTTTCTTGTCATTTGGGCTAAATCAGGCCTAACCGAGTCAAAGTGATCGGGATCAGGAGTTGAATCGATAAAAACGCCATTTTCAGTGAGATTTCTGAGGAAAGCCAGTTCTTGATCGGAAAATGTGCCGACGGCTATAAACCCTTCGGTAAGTTCAGGAATGCTTTCAATTCCATCCGATATTTTATAAGTGGCCATGTCGACATTGAATGCTTTCGCCAGTTTCTCTACTTCTAATCTCATTGTTTTAAAATAGACATCTTCTAATTCTTCTTTATCTGTCAGCCAATATAAAAATGCAATATGTTTGACTAGCGGCCTCACTGTTTTCTTGCGGTAATTGAGCTTCTCCGCCGCTTCATAGATTTTCTCCCGTGTCTCATCAGGAACAGAAAGGCTTTCATCGTTATTTAAAACGCGGGAAACGGTGGAAATCGAAAATCCCGCTTCCTGCGCGATATCCTTAATTGTCGCCATTGCATCTGCCTCCACTATTTAGCTTGCCATTCATTTTAGTAAAATATTTTACTTTCTTTTCTGTAAATGTCAAGTGCGCATAGACCTTGCTGCATTCATGCAAAAAGACTGAACCATTTGCGGCTCAGTCTCAGGTGTTCGTATCATTTCGGCACTTGCGGAATTGCCCGGGAAATGAGTCGGTTATTGCACATTTTCCTCGAAATATCCCGAAAGCACATCTTCCACATTCGTTAAATGCGCCAGCATGGCGGCTTCCGCCTGCGCTCCATCCTGTGATGCCACGGCCTTGTAAATCCGTTCATGCTCCTCGTACAGCCGCTGAACTGAGGTCTTCTTGGAAAACAGCCAGATTTTCCGTGTTTCTCTCATCGTTTCCAGCAGCAATGATGACACGTGGTTCATCAAGTGTTTAAGAAGTTCATTTTGGGAAGCGTCAGCCAGCGCCAAATGAAATGCGAAGTCTGCTTTCTCACCCAGTTCCCCATCCGTTTCAATGCTGCCCATTTCCTTTAACGCAGCATGAATTCTTTCGAGATCGGCTTCTGTCCTTTTTTCAGCAGCTAATGACGCCACGCCGATTTCAAGCAGTTTTCTGACCTCGAGCAGCTGCTTAACGTCCTCTTTTTTCATGAGAAGGGCGGCTGAGAGCGGCTGAGAAATTTGATTGAGTTCAAATTCCTTCAGATACGTGCCTTCTCCCTGCTTCATTTCGACAAGCCCCATTGCTTTTAGCGCGGAAAGGGCTTCGCGAACCGCTGAGCGGCTGACTTGAAAGCTTTCAGCAAGCGCCTGAACTGAGTCCAGTTTATCTCCCGGCTTCAAATCGCCGTTTTTGATCATATCTAATAGCGCATCCGCCACTTCTTCATATATTTTCTTTGTTTTAATCTGTTTGTATTTCAAAGCAATTCACCCCGTAACTTGTAGGTCTGGCTGTTTACGATCTATTATACTCTGTTTTGGGGGCCGCCAAAAGATTTTGACAATTTTGTCAAAAAGTCTTGTACTTTGATTTTTTTCAAAATATAATGCTAGGTAACTGGTCTTATTACCCAGTCATCAGATGATCATATCATCTATAGAAACCGCTTACACATAACGCCAGTTTATGTTTCAAGGAGGGGTTTGGGATGCAATGGACACAGGCATATACGCCTATAGGGGGAAATTTGCTTTTATCAGCGCTTGCCGCACTTGTACCAATCATTTTCTTTTTTTGGGCGCTCGCGATTAAACGGATGAAGGGGTATACAGCGGGCTTGGCCACATTGGGGATCGCCCTGATCATTGCTGTATTGGTTTATCGGATGCCGGCGGAAAAAGCGCTGATGTCCGCGACACAAGGAGCCGTATACGGGATTTTGCCGATCGGCTGGATCATTGTGACGTCTGTTTTTTTATATAAAATCACTGTGAAAACGGGGCAGTTTGATATCATCCGCAGTTCTGTTCTCTCCATTACGGATGACAGGCGGCTTCAAGCGCTCTTGATCGCTTTCTCATTCGGGGCTTTTTTAGAAGGGGCTGCCGGCTTCGGGGCGCCGGTCGCCATTTCTGCCGCGCTGCTGGTCGGCCTGGGCTTTAATCCTCTTTATGCGGCGGGAATCTGTTTGATCGCCAATACGGCGCCGGTCGCCTTTGGGGCGATTGGGATTCCGATTACAGCCGTAGAAGGGCCGACAGGGATTCCGGCCATGGAGATTTCGCAAATGGTCGGACGGCAGCTGCCGTTTTTATCCGTATTTATTCCTCTTTATTTAATCATCATCATGAGCGGGTTCAGGAAAGCCCTTGAGGTCTGGCCTGCGATTCTCGTTTCCGGTGTTTCCTTTGCTGTTGTTCAATATCTTAGTTCTAATTTTTTAGGGCCTGAGCTGCCGGATGTTTTGTCGGCGCTTGTTTCGATGGCTGCGCTTGCTGTGTTTTTGAAATGGTGGAGGCCGAAAACAACATTCCGCTTTGCCGGTGAACAGGAAACGGCCGCCGCGATTGAAACGGCGAAAACGAATCCGGCTGCGCCTGCGTATAGCGGCGGACAGATTTTCAAGGCTTGGTCGCCATTTCTGCTGCTGACGATGATGATTTCTGTATGGGGCATTCCATCTGTCAAATCCGCGCTGACCGGGCATTACGAAGGCTCTGCTGTTTTCTTGAAGTGGCTGAATGCTGTTGGCGAAAAACTGACTTTCGCCCCTGGTGTGCCTTTTTTGAACAATCAAATTGTGAATGCTGACGGTGCGCCGATTGAAGCGGTTTACAAGCTTGAGGTGCTTGGTTCGGCCGGCACCGCGATATTGATTGCCGCTGTACTGTCAAAGTTCATCACGGCGATTTCGTGGAAAGACTGGGGAGCGGTTTTTAAAGAAACGATTCAAGAGTTGACGTTTCCGATTTTGACTATCGCTTCTGTCGTTGGTTTTGCCTATGTCACCAACTCCTCGGGAATGAGCACGACACTCGGCATGACACTCGCGTTGACAGGTTCAATGTTTACCTTCTTTTCACCTGTTCTCGGCTGGCTCGGCGTCTTCATTACCGGCTCAGATACTTCTGCCAACCTGCTGTTCGGCAACCTGCAAAAAGTCACCGCGTTATCGGTCGGCATGGACCCTGTTCTGTCTGTCGCCGCCAACTCCTCAGGCGGTGTGACAGGAAAAATGATTTCGCCGCAGTCGATTGCGGTGGCGTGCGCCGCGGTAGGACTCGCCGGAAAGGAATCAGACCTTTTCCGCTTTACGATTAAGCACAGCCTGTTTTTGCTGCTGCTCGTCTGCATCATTACCTTTTTGCAGCATCATGTGTTCAGCTGGATGATGCCTTAAAAAAATCCTCCCATCATGGGAGGATTTTATTTATATCGTTTTCTCGCTGCCGATGACGGAATGTTCATTTGATCGCGGTATTTTGCCACGGTGCGCCTGGAGATTTGGATGCCGCGCTGTTCATATAGCAAATCGGCAAGCTTTTGATCTGAAAGCGGTTTTGTTTTATCCTCTTGATTGATGAGTTCTTGAAGATGCGTTTTAACTGCGTAGTTAGACGCATCTCCATCTCCTGAAGCCTCAGCTTTTGCTGAGAAAAAGAGTTTCATCTCAAACAGTCCGTACGGCGTTTGTATCGTTTTCCCTTTGATTGCCCGGCTCACAGTTGATTCATGAAGGCCTAGGCAGTCCGCTATTTCTCTGAGAGTCAGCGGCTTCATTGCGCTTCGCCCTTTCAGAAAGAAATCCTTTTGGCGTGTGATCAGCTCATTGACAATTCTCGTAATCGTCTGTTTTCGCTGCCGCAGCGCGCGGCTCAGCCAGCGCCATTCCTGGTATTTCGCAGATAAATAAGAGGCGGTGTCCTGGCAGGAGCCGGATGATAAAAGCGTGCTGTACTGCGGGTGCAGATCGATCTCCGGAAACGAGCGGGTATTCAGCTCCGCTGCGATGTGCCCGTTTTTCACGGTGATAAAAATGTCGGGCTCGATATACACATCTTGCTCTGGCCGCGCAAATAGAAGGCCCGGTCTTGGATGAAGTGCGGCAATGTCATCAGAGATATCCTGAATGACATGAAGAGGAATTCCAGTCTCATTTGAAAGCGCTTTCCAGTTTTTTTGCGCAAAAGCATCAAAATGAGCTGAAACAAGCATCTCCGCTTGCTCATTTCTGTTAGGCAGCCGTTTTAATTGAAGCAGGATGCATTCTTGCAGCGATCTTGCGCCGATTCCAGCCGGCTCTAATGACTGGAGTTTTGCCAAAACAGCTTCCGTTTCCTTGGTCGAAACAGATAGGCGCTGCGCTGCCTCCTCCACTTCTTCTTCCAGGTACCCGTTCGAATCAAGCGAATGAATCAGATAATTGAAAATTTTTTTCTCAGTGTTTGTCAGATTCATATCGAGTGACTGCTGTTTTAACACATCCTGCAGTGTTCTTTGCGGAGCACTTAATTGAAGGCCGGCTTCCTGTGCATTCATCCTGTTTTTATTTGTTTTATGGTAAGATAGTGGCGGTGTGTCTGTTTCCTTTCGTTCAATAAGAGGGTTTTCCAGTGAGAGCTCATCAATGTATTCGGCGAGTTCTGCCGAATGATAGCCAAGCAGCGTGATGGCCTGCCTGAGCTCCTGTGTCAGTTGAGGCTTTAATACTTGTACTTGCTGAAGTTTCATATCCATCTTGCTCACTCCCCTTTCTTCATTGTACATGATTGAGATCACACCGTATACATTTATGAAAAAGGAGCTGCCAAAGAAATGTCTGAACTTTTTTCCGTCCCTTATTTTATTGAGAATTTTAAACAGCATATTGAAATGAATCAGTCTCAGGATAAAATCCACGCGATGAACAGCTACTACCGTTCCGTCGTCTCAACGCTTGTGCAGGACCAGCTGACGAAAAACGCAGTCGTCTTGAAACGGATTCAACATTTAGATGAAGCGTACAACAAAGTCAAACGCGGAGAATCAAAATAAACCTTCCGCTCACATGTGAGCAGGAAGGTTTTCCTTCTTTGAGGCGTGCTGGATGAGCCGGGTGCTTGGCACGCCTTCCATCCAGGTGTGATAGTAATTGGCGTTTTTCCCGTACGAATTATCAATGACCGTGTTCTCTTTTTGAAGAAGAGAGGACAGGATGTGGCCGTGCAGCCTGGACGTTTCTACCGATTCGTAACGGCTGAAAAACCGAATCGCTTTTTTAACGATATAATCCGAGTATTTTTCCCATATATACGCGATGGGCAGAGGGTTGCCCGCTTTTTTGTTCAAGACGTTCAGCGTTTGCAGAAAAGCGATCGTCCGGCGGTCTGAAGCTGACAGCACCGTGCGCCAGTCGTAGCTTTCCGCTTTTGCGTGTTCCTGAAGCTCCTTATTCGCTTCATGATCTGTTCTGATAAATCTCAGCTTTTGGTTGAGCGGCTGCTGCGTGGGAATAACGGGAAACAGCTGATGAGCCATATCAGGCAGAAGCTTAATGTGATTGCTTGTAAAATAAGCCTGAGCCGTTGTATAGGAGGCTTTTTCCCTTGTGATGATATGAAGTTTCGCATGCTTAGAAAATATCTCCGCCGTCCGTTTGAGATTGACTTCGTTTTGGTAATAAATCGATTGCGGCAGGATCACGATTTTGTGGTTCGGATAGGTTTGGACGATTTTTTCTCTAAAGCCTTGATAATACGGATATAAATCCCCGAAGTTGCCGCCTCCCTGGCAGACGATGATGAGATTCGGGTCCAGCTTTCGGCCGACGGGAAAATTGTCGGGATTCCAGCGTTTTCTGACCCGGATTCCGTATTCTTTAAAGAAGGCTTCTGTTCCCTTCATAATAAATAAATCCCCTACATTTCCGTATAGAGGATAGTCGGCGTATATAATTTCGGATTGTTTCGGAATGACGTCGAGCAGCCCGGACAGTTTCTGTTTCAGGCTGATCATCGAATGCTTGCTGTCCATTTCTTCACCTCGCCAGTTTGGAATAAGTGTACGAGCACATCAATGACCCGGTCTTGCTCTTCTTCCGTCAGATTGGACCCTGATGGAAGACAGATCCCTCGTTTGAAAAGATCTTCGCATATGCTGCCTGTACCTTCATGAGAATAAAATATAGACGGCTCAAACAGCGGCTGGGTATGGAGCGGCTTCCACAGCGGCCTCGCTTCAATGTTTTCTTCAGCAAGACGCTGAACCGCATCATATGGGCTCAGCCCGTTATCAAGTGTGAGCGTGGTAAGCCAGCGATTGGACACGCCTGCTGTATACTCCGGCATAAAGCGGACGCCGTTTATGTGACCGAGTGCATGTTTGTATCTTGTGAAAATGGCCCTTCTTTTCTCCACCCGCTCATCCAGTACTTCAAGCTGGGCAATGCCTACGCCGGCGAGAATATTGCTCAGTCTGTAATTGTGTCCGATTTCGCTGTGCTGATAATGTACAGCCGGATCACGGGCCTGCGAGGCGAGAAATCTTGCTTTTTCAATGGCGGCTTCATCATCTGAAACGAGCATCCCGCCCCCTGATGTGGTAATGATTTTGTTCCCATTAAATGAAAAAATGCCGAAGCGCCCGAATGTCCCGCTTTGCTTCCCTTTATAAACTGTGCCGAGTGATTCGGCTGCGTCCTCAATGACAGGAACTCCGTATGCATCACACAGGCTTACGATTTCATCCATTTTCGCGCTTTGCCCATATAGATTGACGGCAATGATTGCTTTCGGCAGCTTTCCGTTTCTCTTCGCATCCTCCAGCGCTCTTTCAAGGGCTTTCGGCGACATATTCCACGTATCAGGCTCAGAATCAATAAAGACGGGCACCGCTTTTTCATATAAAATCGGATTGGCGGTTGCCACAAATGTGAAGGACTGGCAAAACACGCTGTCTCCTTCTTTTACCTCAAGCAAACGCAGCGCCAGATGAATCGCCGCCGTTCCAGAGCTGACCGCAGCCGCCCCTTTTACGCCGACGCGTTCAGCCAATTGTTCTTCAAATGAATTCACGAGAGGCCCAAGCGGCGCAATCCAGTTTGAGCGAAAGGCCTCTGAAATATAGTGCTGCTCTCTGCCGCTCATATGAGGGGGAGATAAGTAGATTTTTTTATGCATATAATCATCCTTTGTTTGATGTTTGAATGGAAGAAATAATACGCGCCGGGGCACCGGCCGCCGTTACCCCGCCCGGTATGGAGCGTATCACAGCGGAGCCTGCGCCGACAGTGCTCCATGCCCCGATTGTGAGTTGCGGTATGACAGCCGCGCCGGTTCCGACGTGAGCGCCTTCCTGAACGGCGACCGCTCCTGACAGCGTGACACGCGGAGAAAGGTGGACGTAATCACTGATTTGATTGTCGTGCTCCGCCACTGCGCCCGTATTGATGATGCAGTGGGCGCCGATACGCGCGTCCGCCTGAATGATCGCGCCCGCCATAATCACGGTCCCTTCCCCGATGACAGCCGACTCGCTGACGATGGCTGACGGGTGAATCAATGTAATGAAATTTTCTTGTTTCAGTCCCAGTCGCTCCGCCAGCTGTTTTCTGACACTGTTGTTTCCGATGGCGATCAGAAACAGCACATCGGGAATGAGCCTGCGCAAATCACTAAGAGCTTCCGGCGGGCCCGTGTACCACTCTTTTCCGGATTCAAGCGTTCTGAATTTATCATCCAGCACCGCGGCTAAGCACGTATCTGGCCGGGCATTTATCAGCTCTCTGATCACCTTTCCGTGTCCGCCGTCACCTACAATCGCCACTTTTCTCATGAGGACATATCTCCGCTTCCGGTAAAGCGTTCCGCTGTCACATGATTGGTTTGCTGAATCCCTTCTGAAACAAGCACTTTTCGCACCGTCAAACATAAAATTTTCAAATCCAGAAAAAATGACCGGTTGTCAACGTACCAAACATCTAATTCAAATTTCTTTTCCCAGGAAATCGCATTTCTGCCGTTGATTTGCGCCCAGCCTGTGATACCCGGCTTCACCTCGTGGCGCCGGGCCTGCTTTTCTGTATAAAGCGGCAGATAGTCCATCAAAAGCGGCCGCGGGCCGACAAGGCTCAGATCGCCTTTTAGGACATTCAGCAGCTGCGGAAGCTCATCGATGCTCAGCTTTCTGATCAGCCTGCCCGTTTTCGTTAGCCGGACTTCGTCAGGCAGCAGATTTCCTTCACTGTCCCGTTCATCCGTCATCGTTCGGAATTTATAAAGGGTGAACGGCTTGCCGTGCAGGCCCGGCCTCACTTGCTTAAAGAAGACAGGTGATCCTATTTTCAGCCTGACAACGGCGATGGCGAACAGAATGATGACACTCGTACAGCACAATAAAAAAATGGCGGCCGTCAGATCAAAAAGTCGTTTCAGGATCAAAGATTCACAACTCCTTTCGTTTTTCGAAACCGTTTCAGTACCAGCTGTCTCTCCTCTTTCGTACAAACGAGCGTAAAAGCAAAAACGGCGTAGCAGCAGCTGACTGTCATTCCCGTCGCTATCAGTGATGCCCAGCCGTCAATCTTCACAACGAACTGGATGGCCTCACAGACCGCCCAGGCAAACACAGCCGCCGAAAGAGGCCCGATTATGCCTTTGAAAAACACGTGCTTTTTATAGCCGGTAATGCGGGATACGTAAAGCGGCGTAAAGATGGCATTTTTTAAAATAAGGGATATCGCTCCGGCCACTGTAATGCCGTACAGGCCGAGATGGGCAGGCCCGCTCAGCGTGACGGCCAGCATCACATTCACCGCGCCTAACAGCAGGGTAACGATCGCCGGTGTTTTTTGTTTATTAAACGCGGTCCATATATAAAACAGCGGCATAAAGGCGAGGCTGATCACCAAGTAACCGGCATGAATATATAAAAGCGGTGCTATAGACAAAAAGGACGGCCCAAGCCAGATCGCAAGAAAAGGCCCCGCCAATCCGCCCAATAAGGCGGCAGGAAGCGCAAGCAGAAGGCCGTTCAGCCTCACTGCCTTGTTGGCGTAATTCACCAATCCGTCCATATCGCCTTTTGAATAATACGAAGTCATAAGCGGCGCAAACAAGGATGCGACTGTTCCAGCCAGACTGCGCAGCAGAAGCGGAAACTGGATAATCGCCGCGTATTTCCCGGCTGCAGACGCTCCCAGCACCAAATTGGCGGTTAATAGATCAATCTGCAAAAAAAGCAGGACGCCGATTTGATTGACAGAGCTCCACGCGCCCGCCTGAAACAGCTCCTTGCTGATGCGGAAAGAAAGATCCTTCATACGAAACGAGAACCACGGAATCAGTTTTTTGAAGAAATAGAACGACAGCACAGATGCCATGACAGCACCAGCTAAAGCGGCAAGCTGGATCTGCCAGATTTTCGGCGCAAAGCATGCAAACAAGAGCAGGACAGACAGCACGCGTACAAGCATTTGCACCGCCTGAATGGAACTGGTGATGTATAGGCGGTTGGCATAAAACGGTGCAGCGCCGAAACCCGCCATCAAAAACGTTAAAATAAACAGCAGACTGCCGATCAAAATCGACAAACGCACATCAGCCAAAAGCGCCTGCGGCACGTTCATGACGCGGTCAATAAAGAAAGCCGAACCCGCAAGAGGCAGCAAAAGAAGCAACGAAATCAGAACAGACGCCGCCAAATAATTGCTAATATACGCATTTGCTTTTTCCCGTTCTCCCCTGTGGGCTGCGACAGAAAAGAACCGCACGACAACCGAGCTGAGCGCCACGGTGATAATCGAAAAGTAATTAATCACGTTTTGGGTCAAATGAACAAAGCCGAACGCTTCCACACCAAGCGTTTTGACAATGAAAGGCGTCATCCAGACCGACAGGAAAACGGACAAGAGAAATGCCGTGAGATTAGCGCTGAAGTTTATCGTGAATTTCATGCCTGCTTCGCACTGCCTTTCATCGTTCCCCGCTGCTCAAAAAACAGCTTGATGAGAAAGATGAGCCGCAATTTGCACAGTCCCAATACCAAACGCTCGCCTCTTAATAATTTCTCATGCTGAACCGGTGTATTTCTGACAGCCTGCCGCACCATGTCATAGGATAAAATGTGTTTAATCTGCTTTTTGATGTCTTTCGGCGAATCCGGAGAAGCACAGGCGTTTGCCAGAAGCATTGGAAGCTGATGCTTGCAAATGTACACATTTAAATCTTCTTTGCATGCACCCGCTAACCCGTAATGATTGTAAAATGCGATTTTCGCCTGATATTGCTTTTGAATCTGTTCATCCATCGCCGGCTTATAAGGAACTTCTGTCAGGCTGTTCGGGTTTTCACGATAAATGTACAAGCCTTCATCCAGCATTTTCACCCGCTCCGCCTCGCAAAAAGCGGACAAATTGAAGGGAGAATCTTCAGCAAAACGGATGTCTTCATCAAACATCAGATTGGTTCTTTCCAAAAGCTCACGGCGATAAACATAACGCCATACATACCAGATAAATCTCGTTTCGTGAGCATGTTTGAGCCGTTCAGCGATTTCCGTTTTTGTCAGCACGCGATTTGCGTCAAGCTGCGGCGGCACATAAGTCCGCCCGTCCGCTGACTGCTTGTAAAAACCGCAGCCGGCGATGTCGAGATGATTTTGTTCCGCTTCTTCAATCAGCCTCTGGAACATGGCGGAAGATACATAATCGTCTCCGTCAACAAAGCCGATGTACGTCCCCCGTGCGGCCCTTATTCCCGCATTTCGCGCAGAACTCAGCCCGCCGTTTGTCTGATGAATAACCCGAATTCTCGCATCCCGTTTCGCATAGTCCTCTGCAATCTCGCCAGAACGATCCGGCGAGCCGTCATTCACGAGGATGATTTCAAGATCAGAAAGCGTTTGATAAAGCAAAGAGTCAATGCAATCCTCTATAAATGGTTCAACGTTATACATCGGGACAATAATACTGACGAGCGGGGTCATTGCGCTTCACCGCTGATTTTGTCACGCAGCCCTTTAAAATACATATCTCTCGCAAAGCCGGCTCCGGGTGCTCCTTTTGTTAACAGCTCTTTTACTGCGGCTGTCACACGCTCCGGCTCCGGATGCTCAATCAGCTTCATGGATGGGATGTCTTTGAGCCATTGATAACCTTCCATCACCTTATGGTCAAAGGAGCGGATGACGACACACGGCGTTCCTGTCAGCGCGCAAAAAATCATGCCGTGAAGCCTGTCAGTAACAACGGCTTCTGCGCTTTGCAGCTTAGACCACAGCGCTTCAAGCTCCTGCTCTCGCGAATCCCTGCTGACCCGGCGCCCGATCGTTGTCGTAAAGGATTTGATCTCGCCGAATTCTTCAAAGAGCGCGGCCTTGACCCGGTTTCTCTCATCCTCCTGAAGCACGCTTTCCTGATCCTCGCGCAAACACATATAAACCCCATCGCGCTCTGCGGGGGTCTTGCTTCTGTCTAAATACAGCACCATGTCCGGCTGCTTCAAAATCGTTTTCTCGTGGAAATGACGTTTCATAAACTGATACGTTGTTTCATCCCGGGCCATCAGCAATAAGCCAGGGTGCGCGTTATAAATTTTCTGCGCCCGTTTCAGCTCTTTGCGCCCCTTTTTCGTGTCGGAAAAATGAGCCGTTGCCGGAAGCTGGACAACTCGATAGTCGTGAAATGTTTTAATGATGAAGCGGCGCGTCCACTCCTCATAACGGTATAAATCCCCCATGTTCCCGCCTCCGATGATAAACACCATATCCTCCGGATGGCGCGAGCGAAGCAGCGCTTTTGCTGATTTGTAAATGTCCTTCATATCGATTTCGACGATGTCAAAATCGGGGTATTCCCGCTCAAGAAATGCCTTGCTGGCATAAGCAATCGCGTGATCTCCCAAATTGTCGTGGGACGGCAGCAGGGTCAATATGATTTTTTTCTGATGTGCTGCATCCTTCACTGGCTGATCTGCCGCACCTAGCCAATATTGGGATGGGTATTTGACCTTAAGCAGCAGCCATTCTGCAAAATTGATTTTCAACGATTGTAACGACATGTCCTCACCCTCTGTTTCTCATTTTGTACTCGATCACCCGCTGATACACGGCCGACGCCATAGCGACGATTGGAATCATTTTGTATTTCGCCATCAGAAGCAGGCATGACCGTTTTGCGTCAAAAGGCGCAGTACCCGTTTTTGAGAGGCTCTCCTGAAACACCGGGTCCGCGCAAATCACGCCGACATTTCTTAGCTTTTCAAACATCCGGCCGCTGCCGCTTGATTTCCATTCATTCAGCATACAGATGCTGCTGTGAAGCACGATAAAGGTATCAAGCTCCTTATCGTACTCCTCCAGTTTGTTGTTCTCCTGTAAAAACGCCGCATTCGCCTTATACAGCGCGAGCCCTGATTCAAACAGCTTTTTCTGATAGCGCTGCACGATAGAGGAAAGGTGGATTCGGTAATGATAGAGCGGCGTCTTTACATAGGATACCGAGCGGGCGAAAAAATGAGCCCGAAAGCTGAAAAACTGATCCTCGACATGCTCCAGCTCGCCCCGGAGCGGAAACGACAGCCGATGTGTTTCAACCATGCTCCTTCTGTACAGTTTGTTCCATGAAAACCCTCTGACCTTCCCTTCGAATAATGCCTTAATATAGTGCTCCTTCGGCTGATCCCGGTAGGTTTCGGCAATGTCAGAGATCATGGTTTTTCCAGTGTCCTCAAACTCCGCGGCGTAATTGCAAATGATCAGATCAGTTTCATCGTCTGCTGCTTGGAGCATCCGCTCACAATAATCAGGCTCAATCCAATCGTCTGAATCGATAAACGCGATAAACTCGCCGCGGGCCGCCTCGATCCCTTTATTCCGAACCGCGCCGAGACCCTGGTTCTCCTGATGAATCACCCTGAACCTGTGGTCCTTTTTGGCATATTCCTCCGCGATATCCGGGCTGGCATCTGCCGAACCGTCATTGACGATGATGATTTCAATGTTGTTCACAGTCTGGTTCCGCAGTGTTTCGAGACATGTTCTGATATATGTTTCTGTGTTATAAACAGCGACTAACAGGCTAACCGCAGGTGTTTCCATAATGACCGGCTCCTCTTGCATAAATTACCGGGAAAAAATCGTTCTGTAAGGCAGAACAGACGAATCAACCGGCATAAGCAAATAACTGTAAAGAAAATAACAAACAATGATCGCGATATAGATAAGGGCATTCGATTTTTCATCAAATATCCTGACGAAATAAGGGACTAAAATCATTTGATACAAACCGAAATAAATGTTGAATCTGGCAAAGATGACGTCCTTTGTGGCCAAAAGCCCGAACAAAAATCCGAGCAGGCACAAATTGACGACAATATCGATTTGCGGCCACAGCTTCCGCAGGCGCTCCCTATAGCAAAAGGCGAGAAACAACGGCAGAATCAAGACAGCGATTTTGATCACATTCATCCCATTTGTATTCGACATGAGCCATTTTTCATAATGGCTGTAGGAGCTGTTTTCAAGTACTACGACAAATACAGAAATAAATTTTTGATATAAAAATGTCATGCCGAGAAATAAAGCCGATAGGCCGAATATCGCCGGTGACCAGGCTTTTCTTCTGACGATAAAGTACACTGGAATCATAATCAGCGCCGAGGAGTGAAAGAGCGAGCTGATCAGCACAATCAGAAAATATCGCTTCCAGTTCCCGCTGATGATATAACGGATCGCCCAAAACAAAGCGGCTGCCACCATGTATTGCCTGATGCCGTTAAAAGATGCGTAATAATGAAAGGTTCCCAAAAATAAAAAGACACTCAGCTCAAACGGCCTTCCATAGTCGGCGAGTGTCTTCATAATAAAGCTGTAGGTCACCGCCGCAACCGTTATATACATGATTTGCGGATCTTCCGTGATGAAATTCATCAGCCAAAGAAGTGCGGTAAAGCCCGGATCTGTCGCTGTCTGCGCTGTGCCGAAACCGAATATTTGCCACACATTTTGGTAATCGCCCGCCAATTCGTACAGCAATGTATACGTCTGAAAATCCGTGCCGACTTTGTAACGGAGACCCGACACAAGCACAAGTGACGCTAGCGGAATCCAGATCAAAAGCTTATTCGGCCGATACCCCGTAGCGAGCGAATCATCACGGCCGCCGCACATTTTGGCAAACCAAGACCAAATATATACAATTCCTATATTGACGGCATATACAATCATCGTTTATTGTCCTTTACCGCTGGTGATATTGTATACATTCAGCAGCGCCCCTACATTTTGCTGGGCATCGTAGCCGAGTTCGGCGAGCGTTTCTTTGATGAGCTCGCGCTTCGGCCTGCCTGCGGCGGCCGCCCTTGCAATGGTTTCAGCCCAGATGCCGATCGGCTCAGAGAGACTCAATCTCGTCACAAGCCCGAGTCCGGCGTCAACTTTTTCTGTAATGTTGTCTGAAATGATGCATGGGAGCCCCGACGCCTGCGCTTCCACAAGCACAACCGGCAAGCCTTCGTACAGAGACGGCATGACAAACACATCAAATGTGCGCATCAATTCATGAATGCGGTCTTCAGTGCCTAAAAAGAGGACCTCTGAAAGCAGATCCTGCCGCCGCGCCTCCTCTTCCATTTTCTCTCGCAGCGGCCCGTCACCTGCGAGAACGAGCTGAAAACGAACCCCCCGTTCCTTGAGATGTGCGGCAAGCTTCAGCAGAAACGCGTGGTTTTTCACTTCATGAAACCGGGCCACATGGCCGATGATGAGACGATCAGCCGCAATGCCTCGCGCTGTTTTTTCTTCATCCCTCTGCCCGTTTGGAGCAAACAAATCAAGATCAATCCCGTTCGGAAGGAGATGGACGCGCTCCCGCTCCATGTTGGACCGGCCGAATAAAAACCTGCCCGCATCCTCTCCGCAGGCGCACAGTGCCGTCGCATTCGCCAAGATAAGCCGCCTGAACACCATCAGCTGCAGGCGGTCCTTCCAATTGAAGCTGGTTTTCCATGACGTATTGTGGGAATGGCATACCCTGACCGGCACTCCGGCAAGCCTTGCCGCAAGGGCGATAAAACCCGTTTGGAAATCCGTGTGCGCATGAACCGCGCTGAACGGCCCGTTTTCTTTTATCGTGTTTCTCACATTCCTCACAAATGTAAGAGGATTGCTTTGCCCGATGCTCGGGACATAAAAAAGCCGCCCGCCTAAAGATAAAATTTCTTCATCATAAGCGCACGGATCATTTCGATATGTTAAAAAATCAAATTGTACTTTGCTTCTGTCCATTTTCCGATATAAATTCATCACCATGGTTTCCGCGCCGCCCCTGTTCATGCCGCTGAGAACATGAAGCACGCGTTGTTGGCTGCTATTCATGCTTGACAAGCCCTTCCTTTTGGTTCATCACTCTTTTTTTGTGGTAGCGATTCATTACGGCTGCTGGCATAAACGCGCGGATTAACGGTTTTGCGATATATATGTAATCAGATAAAGGAAGCTGCAAGCGTCTGCATGCCTGATAAACAAGGATGGCATTGTCGATTGAATACGTAAATGACCGCCGTTTGAATGCATCGCTGTCTTCTCTTACTTTATACAAGGCTTCCTGGAGATTGTAGCCCCTGAAGCCCTCTTCAAAAAAGCGAAGCCACAAATCAATATCCTCCATCCGTCTCGTCCGCCGCACTGATCGGTAGCCTTTCAGCGTACGGTAGGCGCTTGTTCTCATCATAATCGTCCCGTGGCAAAACGGGGTCCCTTTTGCCATGATGCCCGGCTCTGGAACAGAAGGCAGGATGCGTGTGCCCCTTGCGCCAAATTCATCAAATACAAGCATGCCGGTGCCAACCACCTGATAGTGGCGGTGCTTTTCTAAAAACGCGACCTGCTTTTCCAAACGGCGCGGGAATGAAAGGTCGTCTCCATCCTGGCGTGCGATATATTCGCCTGTCGCATGCGAAAGACAATGATTTAATGCTGCGGCAAGCCGCTTGTTTGTTTTGTTTTGAATCAGCTTGATGCGGTCGCTGTAATGAGCGGCATACTGCTTCGCGATGCGGAGTGTGCCGTCTGTTGACGCATCATCGCACATAATCAGCTCCCAATTTTTATAGGATTGGCTGAGAATGGATTCAATGCTTTCCGCCAAAGTTCGTTCACAATTATAAATGCCCATAATGACAGAAACTTTTGGTCCTGAGTTCATACGCTTTTCTCCTTTGTATCCATATCCATGTAGACGGAATAAATATCTGCCATTTCTTCTACCGTTCGCGCCTCAGAAAAGCGCAAGGCCGTTCTTCGGCCTTCCTGCCCCAGCTTTCTGCAGAGTTCCGGCTTATGGTACAACTGTTCAATCCGGCCGGCAAAAGCGGCACTGTCACCGATTTTGATCAGAAAACCGTTTTCTCCGTCCCGAATGATTTCCCGATGCCCGCGGTTATCCGTGGCAATCGCCGGTTTTTCCGCCGCCATCCCCTCAAGCACATTCATGCCGAGTCCCTCTCTAATGCTGGATGCGACAGATACATCTGCCAGCTGAATCAGCTCGTGAATGTCACGGCAAAAGCCGTAAAAGCGGACATTCCCGGAAGCGCCAAGCTTTTCAGCTAACGTTCGATACGTTTGTTCCATCGCCCCTTTTCCTGCAAAAACAAGGCGGAGCGACGGAATTTTGTCTTTCAGCAAGGCTGCGGCTTCGATTAATAGCTTCTGATTTTTGTTCAGATTGAGCTCAGCCGGATAAACCAATATAAAATCGTCTTCACGGAATCCGTGTTTTTCTCTGAGTCTTTGCCGCTCTTCCAGGCTGACAGGCCGGAAGCGCTCGGTATTGACGCCGATGCCGTGAATTTTCTGCGTATTTCCGCCCGGCCTTTGAAGTCCTTTCGCCAGTGTGTAATCCTCTTCATTGATCGTAATCAGGCAATCTGTATAGGCCGAAAGCCATTTCTCAACCGGATAATAAAGAAGCCAATTTTTGATCGGCGCTCCGCTGCAAAAGTGAAAACCGTGCGCTGTGTACAGCACCTTTGTCCCTTGCCGCCGTGCCTGCCTCGCCGCTAGTCTTGCCAGCACGCCGCCAACTGGCGTATGGCAATGGACAATGTCGTATTGATTGGTGTCGATCACTTCCTTCAGCTGTCTGTAAACGCCCAGATTCTGAGGATGAAAGGGTGACCTTCGAATCGGGATGGAGAATTTCTCATCCACATGCGGCAGCTTGGTTTGTCCGCTCGCGGCGACATGAACCTCCCAACCCATTCGTTTAAACCATTTAAAATAAGGGAGGTGAAAGGCCTTAAAATGATAATCGACAGTCGCGCAAAACAGTATCTTTTTCGTCATCTTCACTCCCCCTAATGAGCACTGGCAGCTGTCAATTTGTCTGTATCGATCGCCGCAAACAGCCTCGCTCTCAGATCGGCTTCCGGCAGCTCATTATAGTCCTCGATAAAGCGCATCAGCACAGGCCAATCGCCGTCCACCGCTTTGCCAATATGTATTTTCGGAAAGATTTGTTCAGCGTGTACTTCATTTTTGTTCAGCAATTCCTCATACATTTTTTCACCGGGGCGAATGCCTGTGAATTCGATAGGAATCTGCTCAGTCGTGTAGCCGGACAAATGAATGAGGTTTTTGGCAAGATCCACAATTTTTACGGGCTCTCCCATATCGAGAACAAAAATCTGGCGCCCTTTCGCCAGTGCCCCGGCTTGGATAACAAGTCTTGAGGCCTCGGGAATTGTCATAAAATAGCGGGTCATCGCCGGATGTGTTACCGTCACCGGGCCGCCTTTTTCAATCTGTTTTTTAAAAATCGGAATGACACTGCCGCGGCTCCCGAGCACATTGCCGAAGCGGACAGCGACAAATTTGGTTCTGCTGACTTTTCCGAGATTCATAATAATCATCTCGGCGAATCGTTTTGTCGCCCCCATTATATTGGCCGGGTTCACCGCTTTGTCTGATGAAATCAGCACGAACGTCTCTGTCCCCGACATATCGGCTGCTTCCGCGACATTTTTTGTTCCGATGATGTTGTTTTTGACAGCCTCTTCAGGATTGTGTTCCATTAAAGGCACATGCTTGTGGGCAGCTGCATGGTAGACAACGTGCGGCTCGTACTTTTTCATCAAGGTAAACATTTTATCGCGGTCCTGCACATCCGCGATTTCGGTATGGAACACGATGTGTTTGCCGAATCGTCCGTTCAGCTCTGTATAAATTGAATGAATGCTGTTTTCCCCATGGCCGAGCAAAATAATTTCCTTAGGCTGAAACGCGCTGATCTGCCGGCAGATTTCCGAGCCGATTGATCCGCCCGCTCCCGTGACGAGAACTGTTTTTCCTTTGATGCGGTTCGAAATTTCACTTGTGTCGAGGGTGATCGGCTTTCTGCCGAGCAAATCCTCAGCTTTTACATCTCTGATTTGTCCGGCAGTTCGTGTGCCGAGCAGCATTTCATCAAAATGAGGCATAATTTTAATGTTTACTCCCGTTCGCACACATTCTTTATATAATACTTGAAGCTCATGGGTGCGAAGTGAAGGAATGGCAATAATAATATAGTTAATTTTGAGTTTTTGTATCGCAGGCATGATACTTTCTTTTCCGCCGATTACGGGCAGCCCCATAATTTCTAATTTATGCTTCGTTTGGTCGTCATCAATAAAAGCGACAGGTATGATGTCAGGATCATCTTTTGAAAGCAGCTGCCTGACCATCAGTGTCCCGCCTGAACCCGCTCCGATAATCAACGCGCGGGACGAGGCGCTGCGGTTTTTTCTAATGCTTTCTTTTAACACTCTGGATAAAACACGGGTTCCGCCGATAGACAAAAGCTGAAGCACCCAGCACGCGGTTAACAGACGGAAAAACATCGTATGATACACAGCATACTGAATGACGCCGGTTACAACGGCTGATAGCGTAATGCCCTTAAGCAGGACGATCAGCTCGCCGAGTCCTGTGTATGTCCATACCTGTTTATACTGATGAAACAGGAAAGCACATACATGATAGCTGAGGAGCAAGCTGACAGCGGTAAGCAATAATGCTCCGGAGTCATAAAATTGATAGGAATCTTTTAAAAATTGATATCCTGCAATAATTGAATTTAAAACGAGATACGTATCCAGCGCAATAATCATTGAGAGTCTTCTCCGGTAACTCAACCTTTTCCCCCCTAATTCTTTTATCGGTTTAGCTGCGGCGGTTTTCGTCCTCAAAACATCGGCAGCAGCTAAACCGACAACACGTCCTATGTATATATCAGATAAGTGGGCATTTAACCCGTCCTCACGCCCCGCCAGCGACGACCAGCATCTAAGGCAGCAAATCAGCTGCCCACAGCAGAGCCGAGTGCCTCCATTGATACAGGTCAGGAGACATCACCTTTACAATCTATTAGTAGGAATAGTGTTCCGATTTTTTCATTTTCTTTTTGTTTAAAAGAGCGCCTAACAGCTTGGCATTGGATTGTTCCAGTGCATCCTTCGCTTTCAGGACGGTATCGTTTTTTGTTTTTCCGCTTAACACGACGAGCACACTGCCGTCTGTCTGATTTGCTAAAATCTGAGCATCCGCAACAGCCAAAAGCGGAGGGGAATCAAAGATGACGAGGCTGAATTGTTCATAGATGTCAGCGATTAAATCCCCCATCGCTTTTGAAGACAGAAGTTCAGCCGGATTCGGCGGGGTCGGCCCGCTTGTCAGCACATATAAGTTATCAATCGGCGTCTTTTGCACCGTCTCACTGAGTGAAGCATTACCAACCAGGACATTTGTCAGCCCGGTTACATTCTCAACCTGGAATGTCTGATGGATGGTCGGCTTTCTTAAATCGGCATCCACCAGCAGCACTTTCTTTTCCTGCTGCTGCGCAAAGACAGCCGCAAGATTCGCCGCACTGAACGATTTACCTTCACCGGGCACAGAGGAGGTGACGAGAATAGACCGCAAGTTGGTCTGGACAGATGAGAACTCAATGTTTGTCCGAATGGTGCGATATTGTTCTGCAACAACTGACTTATTATGTAATACGGATATTTGAGCCAAACCTCGCCTTGCTTTCTTTTTTCTAAAGATCACTCGCTTCACTCCCCGAAATGTTTTATCCCGCGATTCCGCCTCTTTTGGACATCAGGGACGGAGCCTAAACACGGCAATCCGGTTCTCTCGCTGAGCTGCCGCGCGCTTTTGCACGTATCGTCGAGAAAATGCAGAAAAAATGCCAGTGTAATGCCGCCCATGACTGCAGCGCCAAAAGCCATGACCATATTTCGCAGCCTGGCCGGCTTGATCATCGGGCTTTCAGAAGCCTTCGCCTCTGATAAAATATGCACGCCTTGTACATTCATTCGTTCATCTACTTCTTTTTCAAACTTATTCACTAATGTGTTCGCAATCTCAGCCGCTTTCGCCGGATCGTGATCCTGGACGGCAACGGTGATAATTTCTGATTCATTTTCACTGCTGGTAATGACTTTTCCTTTCAGCGAGATAGGTGATTCAGAAAGGTGCAATTCTCCCTTGACCTCTTCCATCAAGGCAGTGCTTTTCATAATCGATTGGAACGTGCTGCTGTATTGAAGATTTCTCTGGATGTCACTGAGATTCGAGTTTTCTTCACCGTCTGATTCATGAATCAGCACTTGTGTCGACGCCTGATAGGTCGGTGAAATAACCTTAAATTGCACAAAACCCGTAATCAGGGTAACGCCGATTGTGATGAGCAGAATCAGTACGAATCTGTGTCTGACAATCGCATATAATTCTTTAAAACTCATATTCTCATTCATGTATTCATAGCCTTCAGGCTTCCCGCGCCCCTTTCTGTTAATGATTGGATTATAAAAGAAAATAGTATTATTTTAAAATTGCAAAATAAGCCAATAAGTTCTCTTTAGAGAACAAAATCATGATTTTCCTCTTATTTACTGCACTTCCCTTATTATTTCAAATTTTATAAAGAACGAATAATTCCTTATAATGAACGAAATAACGACAGGAATAGAGGAGAATTTTATATTATGATTGGAAGAATTATCCGTTTATACCGTAAAAGAAAAGGCTATTCTATTAATCAGCTGGCTGTTGAGTCAGGTGTGTCTAAATCCTATTTAAGCAAGATTGAAAGAGGCGTTCATACGAATCCGTCCGTTCAATTTTTAAAAAAAGTTTCCGCCACACTGGATGTAGAATTAACAGAATTATTCGACGCAGAAACGATGATGTATGAAAAAATCAGCGGAAGTGATGAAGAATGGCGCGTGCATCTTGTGCAAGCCGTTCAAGCCGGAATGGAAAAGGAAGAGCTGTTCACTTTTACGAACATAATGAAGAAAGAGCAGCCTGAAACCGCTTCCTATCGCAACCGTAAACTGACAGAATCGAATATAGAAGAATGGAAAGCGCTGATGGCGGAAGCAAGAGAAATCGGCTTAACTGTCCAGGAAGTTAAATCCTTTTTCAAAACGATGGGAAGATAAATATCGGCTAAGGGCTGACGTTCGCATCTCCAGGACAAATTTGTTTATAATGGGGGAAAAAGGGAGAGAGAACGATGTCTCATAAAACAATAACGACTCAGTACGGCAAAGTAAAAGGTACAATCGAAAACGGCGTACATATATGGAAAGGCATCCCCTATGCCAAGCCGCCTATCGGACAATCGCGTTTTAAAGCACCGGCGCCGCCTGAAGCGTGGGCGAACGAACTGGACGCCACCTCGTACGGCCCGGTTTGCCCTCAGCCGTCTGATTTGCTGTCACTTTCATATGCTGAGCTCCCCCGCCAGTCCGAGGATTGCCTGTATCTCAATGTGTTCGCGCCTGACACTCCGAGCCAAAACAAGCCTGTGATGGTGTGGATTCATGGCGGCGCTTTTTATCTTGGTGCAGGCAGTGAGCCATTATACGACGGATCAAGACTTGCAGCGCAGGGAGAAGTCATTATCGTTACACTGAACTATCGGCTGGGGCCGTTTGGCTTTTTGCACTTGTCTTCGTTTGATGAAGCGTATTCGGATAACCTTGGGCTTTTGGACCAGGCCGCCGCACTGAAATGGGTGCGAGACAATATCTCAGCATTTGGCGGTGATCCGGAGAACGTAACGATATTTGGAGAATCCGCAGGCGGCATGAGCATTGCCGCGCTGCTCGCTATGCCTGCGGCAAAAGGCTTGTTCCAGAAGGCGATCATGGAAAGCGGCGCTTCCCGAACAATGACGAAAGAAAAAGCGGCTAGCACCGCGGCAGCTTTTTTACAGGTCCTTGGAATGAACGAAAGCCAATTGGATAGATTGCATACGGTTTCTGCGGAAGATTTGCTCAGAGCGGCCGATCAGCTCCGCAAAGCAGGAAATGAAAACATCTTTCAGCTGTTCTTCCAGCCAGCACTTGATCCGAAAACGCTGCCTGCAGAACCAGAAAAAGCGATCGCGGACGGAGCTGCCGCCGGCATTCCGCTGTTAATCGGAACAAACCGCGATGAAGGATATTTATTTTTCACACCGGACTCAGACGTTCATTCACAGGAAACGCTTGATGCCGCGCTCGAGTATTTATTAGGGAAGCCGCTGGCCGAGAAAGCCGCCGATCTATATCCGCGCTCTCTGGAAAGCCAAATTCATATGATGACTGATTTGTTATTCTGGCGCCCGGCCGTCGCCTGCGCCTCCGCCCAGTCCGATTACGCGCCTGTCTGGATGTACCGATTCGACTGGCACCCCGATAAGCCGCCGTACAATAAAGCGTTTCACGCATTAGAGCTTCCTTTTGTTTTCGGAAATCTGGACGGGTTGGAGCGGATGGCAAACGCGGAGGTTACAGATGAGGTCAAACAGCTTTCTCACACCATACAATCAGCATGGATCACGTTCGCCAAAACAGGAAACCCAAGCACCAAAGAAGTAAAGTGGCCGGCTTACGACGCAGAAGCAAGGAAGACGCTGATTTTAGATTCAGAGGTTACGATCGAAAACGATCCTGAATCTGAAAAAAGGCAAAAACTATTCCCTTCACAAGGAGAATAAACATGGGGAAAACAGGATATATTGGCGCTGTCATCGTTGTGGCAGCTTGTATCATCATTTTGTCTGCAGTGGTGTTTTTACGTGACACCACCTATTACCAGCCCATCCGCTGGACTGGAATTATACTGTTTTTCGCGGGAATTGTAATGGTCCCCGCATATTCAGCAAAAAGAAAACCCGGGAAAGAGAAATAGCTCTCTTTTCCGGGTTTTTCTGTTTTTATAATTTTCCCGCGCGAATGTCGTCTGTCATGCCCTCATAAGGAGCTTTCGAAATCACTTCTTCGTTGTCGGCTCCTTCATTTTTCAGAAAAGTAATCTCCGCAAATTCAGGTACAACGTATTTTGGATACGTTTCATATTTTTCACGGGATTCTTTCATCAGGTCAATGTGGTCATTTTGGTAGCAGACCGTAATTTCAGGATGTTCATGCACCCATTTCGGGAAGAATATAATGCCGTGCATGCGTTTTTCATTCGGCATAAAGTTTAATGAAACATCTGTGCCTGTCGGCTCTGTCCAGGACACTTTGTATACGCCCTCCGTCAGTTTGACAATATTGACTTCCTGATCCCGAACCCAGCGTCCGGCAACCATTCCGCTATGAATTCTATAATCGATTGTATGGTCATTTTTAATATAAATCTCGTATTCCCATCCATTTTCATAAGTATAAATCATGTGGCTTCCGATAAAGTTTTCCATCTTTCACACTCTCCTTAGTCTTTACTGTACTTCATAAATGTCTAGTCGAACGTAATCAGGGGTTCTTTCTGCGGAACCGATAAACAAGCGGTCATGCAGCCATTGATAGGCTTCACTGCCTGTTTCAAATGTCGGCACCGTACGGAAATAAACATGCTCCGGATCAATGATTTCCCCGGCCGCGGCTTGTTTTAGAAACGGCTCGCTGACTTGCCGTATTCCATTGTTTTCAATGTAAATCAGTTCATGATCGGCTGTTTCGATCACATACCTGGCAGATAAATCTGTTCTGCCGTCAGCGCGAATGATTTGTGAATCGGCACCGCCCGGCAAAATACGTCCTCTTACTTCCCCGGTTATTGTTCCCGAACGAATCGGAATCCACCGTCTCAGTCCCAGGCCTGTCTCACCAATCGAGATAGGCGGATCAACCTTGATTTCTAAAGAGGCAAATCGTTTTAAAACCGGCTTATTCATAAGAACTGCCTCACCTCCAGAAAAAAATCATGTAACTATTTACATGTTTACTTTAATACTATTGCGTACAGCTGTCAAACAATAGGAGCACAAAAAACAAGGACTGCGTGCAGACAGTCCTTGTTAGCTTTGATAAGAAAGATATGTGCTGACAGTGCTTTTTGCAAGACAGTCAGCGGAATCGATAATCGGAATCTCACTTTGAATATGATCTAACACCGCATTTAAATCCGTGCAGGCTGAAATGATGATGTCTGCATGCTGACTGATTTCTTCATATAGCGTCTGCCACAATGCTTGTGTGTACTCCATATGATTCGGCTGTTTGATTGCGGCGATGAGCTGATTCACAGCCTGCTGCCAATGATCATTGTGAACAGCTTCTTGTCCGTTTGCCTTCAGCCCTTTTTGATAGATGGCGGATTGCATGGTTGAATCTGTTCCTAAAACCGCCGCTTTTTTTGCAGTATGCGGAATTTCTTTTATCGTTTCCTCAATGATATGTAACAAAGGAACCGACAATTCCCGCTGAATCTCTTCATAGTACACATGTGCCGTATTACAAGGAAGAGCAATGAAATCAACGCCTGTTTTCTCGAGCTTTATCGCTCCATTAATAATCGCCCTTTTCATCTCATCATGGTCAACGGGACGATCCGCATAAAAGGGTGTCGGACATGAATAGATCATCATGTGCGGATAGTCGATATCGTTTTCAGCGCCATACAGCTTCTGACAGTAATCAATGACCTTATCAATAAACGGCGATGTCGATTTCGGTCCCATTCCGGCTAATATTCCGATCATTACGTTCAATCCTTTCTAATACTAATTCGTACGGACCGCTTCTTCTTCTGTGCCATCCTCATAGATGATAAAGCTTTTCGCAACCTCATCACCTAAAACAAATTCTATTTCAACAGACAATGATCGCAGAAAGAAACGGATTTCCGATGAAGGAAATAATTCCAGCCTCAGCTGTCCGGTGATGTGCAGATAAAGCCTTTCATTCTCGGCAGTCACCGCAGCGGCCATCCCATCCTGCAAGACGTAGCTTCCAACATAACGGCTGTATATCGACGGATCTATTTTTTTCTTCTTTTTATCAGCAGGACGTTCCGGAATTTCATACGTCTGGCCAAATAAAATATTCTCCGCCGCCTTCAGAATCGCTTGTTCATATTCAGCATCCTCTTCCTTATTGCTCAAATAGATCAGCGTCTTACGGTGATCTATATATCGGACCATCATTGTCGAATAGCCGGGCCACCCTCCGCTGTGGCTGACAATCTTCCCTTTTTCAGGACTGTTTTGCAGCACCCAGCCAAAGCCGTAATTGAACGTTTCACCATTGTTCAGGCGCACCGGAGAAAATGCGGCTTCCTTAGAAGCGTTGCTGATGAAATCGTCCTCATATAAAACCTGATCTAAGCGAAACAAATCGCTTGCGACAGAGTTCACCGTCCCATCTCCCTGAATCCCATCGAGGTAAACAACATAGTTCGTTTCCTCCAGATCATCAGGAAGGACGTACGTTTCGGAATGTACATCATACACATATCCGTATGCATAATGATCGATCCGTTCAGGCCGAAGCCTCCTATTATACACTCTCGTTTCCTTCATGCCGACCGGTGAAAAAATACGTGTTTTCATAAAATCCGCATAGCTCATGCCAGATGCTTTTTCAATGATAACCGCCAGCAGCACATACCCCGTATTCCTGTACAGCCAGCCTTCATTCGGCTCAAAATAACCAGGCAGCCCCTCATTCATCAGCATATCGACAATATCCTGATTCACCGCAATCTTGTGTTGATCCCAATTGGCAAAAAACCATCCCATATAATCAGGAAGCCCGGACGTATGATTCAATAAATGCCGAATCGTGACGCCCGTATAAGGAAAGCCCGGCAGCCAGCGCTCCACTTTGTCTTCATACCCAAGAATTCCTTTCTCCTCCAGCAATATAACGCCCAAAGCTGTGAACGGCTTTGACAGAGACGCTAACTCAAACAAAGAGTTGGTTTGCAAAGGGCGTTTTTCCGTCAGATCCGCATAACCGAAAGAGTGATGGTATAAGATATCGCCATCCTCCGCAGCCAGAATCGTCCCGTTGAACTGATATTCTTCAGCTAATGTCTCAAATAACGTCTTAAGGTGCTTTCTTTTATTCTGCTTCATTCCTCCACCTCCCATATCTCTGTACGTTACTAAGCTGTTAACGTTTCAAATATTATGAAAATAATAAAAAAAGCTGATCAATCCTCAAACAGGAAAAATCAACTTTAATATAAAGCGGTTTAGACCTGCATGAATCAAAAAAACCCCTTTTTACGAAGTCGGAGAAGGAACTCTAGCGGCTGCAAAACGGGTTCTCGTAGTCGCTTGAATGACTCCGGCTGCAGTACTTCTCATTGCAACTGTGACCGTATCTCCGGCGTTTAGCTGAAGAATTTCTGTAATGGCTACGATTGCTGGGAGATTCCCTGCTTGAGTTTTGTTATTTCCGCCTACCACATTTTGATTCACAAGAAATACGACTTCTAAGTTGAAGTCAACAATCGCATTCGGTTGAAACTCAACTGATGCATTAAGAGAATATACGCCTGGTGCTCTCGGTGAAAATGTAGATGTGCCGGGGTTATATTCATTCGCCAAATCAAATTGAACATTTTGAAATAAAACTCCGCTTGCTGCATTTGCAGCCACTGACAGATTCATATTGCTGGTGGCTCTGAAAGCAGAAGCAGGCTGGTTAGCAATTGGTGTGAAAAGCTGGTTTTGTTGAGCTGATGGGGTGTTTCCATTTCTTCCTTGCATAACACTTGGTGATAAAAGAGGCTCCGGCAGATCGTTCCTCTTAATCCATTTAGTTGGCCGTGACGGCATGGCTTTTTCCTCCTCATAAATCTTTCGCTTCTATCATTTGTTTGCTAGCAATATATTATTATATTAATCGTTAAGGACATTGAAACGGTATCTGCCCGACTGTCCTAAAAATAGAAATGATAGCAGCAGTGAAAGACCTCAATTAGATAATCTTTTTAATCGATCAACATTCATTCTGCATACATGCCGTTCACTATTATTTAGTAAATGAGTTATTGTATATGAATGATCATTTTCTGAATTATTATTAAAAGGAAACTTTATACCCATGCAACAGTGGCTGGAAAAAATCCAGAGAATGAAAAGAAACAAATAGATATTTTAGTTCTTTAGATCTAGTAACTTTTATATCTTTTTATGATTTTCTATCAAACAAAAGAGGAAAATAGACCAGTTGCAATCCAAACGAGAGTCTAATAGAATGATGTCGAAAAGTAAATCACGCAGGTTTGTTACTGATAAAGCAGGCAAGACCTAAAATGTGTAAAGGGCAAAGTGTATTCTTTGGCGTCACCCCTTACATATTTTAGGTCTTTTTTTATTGTGCGTAACTGACTTGCCATCTTCAAACAGGAGGGCTGGAAGAAGCAGACCGCTAACACAGTACATAAAAAAAGGAGACATGAACGATGAACTTCAAAAAGTTTGCAAAACAAGCAACAGCATTAACCTTTACTACTGCACTGCTGGCAGGAGGCGCGACTCAAGCGTTTGCGAAAGAAACAACTCAAAAACCGTATAAGGAATCTTACGGCATTAGCCATATTACACGCCATGACATGCTGCAAATCCCTGAACAGCAAAAAAGTGAAAAATATCAGGTTCCTGAATTCGACCAATCCACAATTAAAAATATCTCTTCTGCAAAAGGCCTGGACGTTTGGGACAGCTGGCCATTGCAAAACGCTGATGGCACAGTCGCAAACTATCACGGCTACCACATCGTCTTTGCATTAGCGGGAGACCCTAAAAATGCGGATGACACATCCATCTACATGTTCTATCAAAAAGTCGGCGAAACTTCTATTGACAGCTGGAAAAACGCTGGCCGCGTCTTCAAAGACAGCGACAAATTCGATGCAAATGATTCAATCCTGAAAGACCAAACACAAGAATGGTCTGGTTCAGCGACATTCACATCTGACGGTCACATCCGTTTGTTCTACACTGACTTTTCTGGTAAACATTACGGCAAACAAACACTGACAACTGCACAAGTTAACGTATCAACTACAGACAGCTCTCTGAACATCAACGGTGTAGAAGATTACAAATCAATCTTTGACGGTGACGGCAAAACGTATCAAAATGTACAGCAGTTCATCGATGAAGGCAACTACAGCTCAGGCGATAACCATACGCTGAGAGATCCGCACTACGTAGAGGATAAAGGTCACAAATACTTAGTATTTGAAGCGAACACTGGCACTGAAGACGGCTACCAAGGCGAAGAATCATTATTTAACAAAACTTACTATGGCAAAAGCACATCATTCTTCCGTCAAGAAAGCAAAAAGCTTCTGCAAAGTGATAAAAAGCGCACTGCTGAATTAGCTAACGGCGCACTCGGCATGATCGAGCTAAATGATGACTACACACTGAAAAAAGTGATGAAACCGCTGATTGCATCTAACACAGTCACAGATGAAATCGAACGCGCGAACGTCTTTAAAATGAATGGCAAATGGTATCTGTTCACTGACTCTCGCGGATCAAAAATGACAATCGACGGCATTACATCTAATGACATTTACATGCTTGGTTATGTTTCTGATTCCCTAACTGGCCCATACAAGCCGCTGAACAAAACAGGCCTTGTGTTAAAAATGGATCTTGATCCTAACGATGTGACATTTACTTACTCACACTTCGCTGTTCCTCAAGCTGAAGGAAACAATGTCGTGATTACAAGCTACATGACAAACAGAGGATTCTTCGCAGACAAACAAGCAACGTTTGCGCCAAGCTTCCTTCTGAACATCAAAGGCAAGAAAACATCTGTTGTGAAAGACAGTATCCTTGAACAAGGACAATTAACAGTTAACAAATAAAAACGCAAAAGAAAATGCCGATATCCTATTGGCATTTTCTTTTATTTCTTATCAACATCATAAAGGTGAATCCCATATGAACTATAAAAAAGCAGGCAAATGGCTAACCGTATTCCTGAGCTTTTTAGGAATATTGCTGTTTATCGACTTATTGCCAAACGAAGAACCTGTCAAAAAAACAAAATCAACACAGAAACCGGACTACCGGGCGGCATATCATTTTACGACTCCTGATAAATGGAAAAATGATCCCCAAAAACCGATCTACTTTGATGGAAAGTATCATTATTTCTATCTTTATAACCGGGATTACCCAAAAGGCAACGGCACAGAATGGCGCCATGCTGTATCAGAGGATTTGGTGCACTGGACCGATGAAGGCGTGGCGATTCCGAAATATACAAACCCAGACGGCGACATTTGGACCGGTTCTGTTGTGATCGATAAAGATAACACAGCCGGATTCGGAAAAAATGCGCTTATCGCGATTGTGACACAGCCTTCTGCCAAAGACAAAAAACAGGAGCAACATTTGTGGTACAGCACAGACAAAGGAAAATCATTCAAGCCCTACAGTGATAACCCCGTTATGCCTAATCCGGGCACAGACGATTTCAGAGACCCGAAAGTCATATGGGATGACCAGGACAATAAATGGGTAATGGTCATGGCGGAAGGAACAAAAGTCGGATTTTATGAATCCGAAAATTTAAAGGACTGGCGTTACACAAGCGGTTTCTTCCCTGAGCAGGCGGGCATTGTGGAATGCCCCGACCTCTACATGATGCGGGCAAGTGACGGAACAAATAAATGGGTTCTCGGCGCGAGCGCGAACGGCAAACCGTGGGGCAAACCAAATACGTATGCCTACTGGACCGGAAGCTTCGACGGAAAAGAATTTACAGCGGATCAGACTGAAGCCCAATGGCTTGACTACGGCTTTGACTGGTACGGAGGCGTGACGTTCGAAGACGGCAAAAGCACAGATCCATTAGAAAAGCGGTATGCGCTTGCCTGGATGAACAATTGGGATTACGCCAACAACACACCGACAATGAAGAACGGCTTTAACGGCACAGATTCTGTTGTACGCGAACTCCGGCTGCAGGAACAGGACGGCACATACAGCCTCATCTCACAGCCGGCCGAAGCTTTAGAACAGCTGACTATTTCAACTGACAAAATAGAGGATCAAGATGTGAGCGGATCAAAAACACTGTCGATCACAGGCGATACGTATCAGCTGGATATGGATCTTTCTTGGTCAGAGCTGAAGAATGCAGGCGTGAGACTGAGAGAATCGGAAGACCAAAAACGCCATATTGATGTCGGCATTTTCGCCGAGGGCGGCTATGCATATGTCAATAGAGCGGCCGCAAATCAGCCTGACAAAAGCAATACCTATGTCGAAAGCCAAGCTCCTTACGATGTAAGCAAACATAAGGCGCATTTGAAAATTCTCGTCGATAAAACAACGATAGAAGTATTTGTCGGCGACGGGAAAACCGTTTTTTCAAATGAAGTGTTCCCAAGACCTGAAGATAAGGGCATTACCCTTTATTCTGACGGCGGCACAGCCTCATTCAAAAATATAACGGTGAAACATTTGGATACGGTTCATGAATAAAAAACAGGTGCAGCGCGGGCTGCACCTGTTTTTTTATTTAGAGCGGTATTCTCTGTTACGTATTGGGCATTGTAAGGAATATAAGGCTGGTTTCTAAGGAGGAAGCGGATGTCTAAACAAGGAAATTTTCAAAAATCAATGTCGCTGTTTGATCTGATTTTGATTGGGATGGGAGCCATCTTTGGATCAGCGTGGCTGTTCGCCGTCAGCAATGTCGCCTCAAAAGCAGGACCCTCCGGCGCTTTTTCCTGGATCATCGGCGGAGCCATCATTCTGTTAATCGGACTTGTATACGCGGAGCTTGGGGCCGCTCTGCCCCGCACCGGAGGCATTATTCGATACCCCGTGTATTCACATGGCCACCTTGTCGGCTATTTAATTTCATTTGTCACGATTGTCGCTTACACAAGCCTGATTTCGATTGAAGTTACGGCTGTGCGCCAATATGTGGCCTATTGGTTTCCCGGCCTGACCATAAAAGGATCTGATTCGCCGACCATTGCAGGCTGGATCTTGCAGTTTGCCTTGCTTTGCTTGTTTTTCCTGCTGAATTATTGGAGCGTCAAAACCTTCGCGAAGGCGAATTTCATCATCTCCATTTTTAAATATATTGTACCGGTTACCATCATTATCGTGCTGATCTTTCATTTTCAGCCTGAGAATTTATCTGTTGAAGGATTCGCACCGTTTGGTTTTACAGGCATTCAGGCTGCGATTTCGACAGGCGGTGTCATGTTTGCCTATCTCGGCCTGCACCCGATTGTGGCTGTTGCAGGTGAAGTGCAAAATCCAAAACGCAACATCCCGATCGCTTTAATCATTTGCATTATCGTTTCAACCATTATTTACACGATTCTGCAGATCACCTTTATCGGGGCAATCCCGACAGAAACGCTAAAACATGGCTGGCCAGCTATCGGGCGGGAATTTTCATTGCCGTTTAAAGATATTGCGGTCATGCTCGGCTTAGGCTGGCTTGCAACGCTTGTCATTTTAGACGCCATTCTGTCTCCCGGAGGAAACGGGAATATTTTTATGAACACGACGTCTCGCCTCGTTTACGCCTGGGCGCGGAACGGCACATTATTCGGCATATTTTCAAAGGTCAATAAAGAAACGGGAACCCCCCGTGCTTCACTCTGGCTTTCGTTTGCCATGTCGATTTTCTGGACGCTTCCCTTCCCTTCGTGGAACGCGCTCGTCAATGTCTGTTCTGTCGCGCTGATCCTTTCTTATGCGATTGCCCCGATTTGCTCGGCAGCGCTGAGGGTCAATGCGAAGGACTTAAACAGGCCGTTTTATTTAAAAGGAATGAGCATCATCGGACCGCTTTCCTTTATTTTTACGGCGTTTATTGTGTACTGGTCCGGATGGAAAACCGTTTCCTGGCTGCTCGGTTCACAACTCGTGATGTTTGTGATCTATCTCTGTTTCAGCAAATATGCCCCTAAAGAGGATGTCAGTCTTGCTCAGCAGCTGAAATCAGCATGGTGGCTCATCGGGTTTTATATCATGATGCTGATCTTTTCCTACATCGGTTCTTTCGGACACGGTTTAGGCATTATCAGCAATCCCGTCGACCTTATTTTAGTCGCTATCGGCTCTCTTGCGATTTACTACTGGGCAAAGTATACCGGGCTCCCGAAAGCCGCCATTGATTATGATAAATAAAGAAGCAAGATTTTATCTTGCTTCTTTATTCTTTACAAACGCACATGCCCGAGATAAAATGAATGATAGTCAGTCATTATAGGAGGTGTTCCTCATGCCAAAACAAACATCGGGCAAATATGAAAAAATTCTGCAGGCAGCCATTGAAGTCATTTCTGAAAAAGGTCTCGACAAGGCCTCTATTTCTGATATTGTCAAAAAGGCCGGCACCGCCCAAGGAACGTTTTATTTGTATTTCTCATCTAAAAACGCCCTTATTCCGGCAATTGCAGAAAATCTTCTCACCCATACGCTGGATCAAATCAAAGGAAGACTTCAAGGGGATGAGGATTTTTGGGCTGTTTTAGATATATTAATTGACGAGACATTTCTCATAACAGAACGCCATAAGGATATTATCGTTCTCTGTTACTCCGGGCTTGCGATTGACCACTCTATGGAAAAATGGGAGACGATCTATCAGCCTTATTATTCTTGGCTCGAAAAAATCATCAATAAGGCGATTGTAAACCATGAGGTAACTGATGGGATCAATGCAAAATGGACGGCCAGAACGATTATCAACTTGGTCGAGAACACTGCTGAACGGTTCTATATCGGGTTTGAACAAGATGAAAATATTGATGTATCAAAAAAAGAAATCTTTACTTTTTTAAGGCGAAGCTTAGGTAGAGCTTAAAAAATGACTGGGTCACACCGCTCATTTTTTAACGCCTCAAAAATGACTGACGTTCATTCATAAAATGGAGAGGTGTTTCATTTGAATTGGGTGCTTGTTTTCATTGCAGGACTTTTAGAAATTGTTTGGGCGTCTTCCCTTAAACACGCCGACTCGCTTTTGGATTGGGTCATCATTTTTATTTTGATCGCAATCAGCTTTATCCTGTTAATCCGCTCTTATCAAAAAATCCCGATGGCCGCGGCGTACACTGTATTCGTCGGAATCGGAACCGTGGGAACATATATCACCGGAATTGTTTTGGGCGAAGCCTTCTCAGCAGCCCAAATGTTCTTTTTGGCTTTATTGCTGGCCGGTATTTTAGGAATGAAGCTATTCACGAAAGAAAGTAAATCTCATCCGGAAGGTGAAAAATAATGGCATGGTTTTTATTAGTGATTGCCGGCATAGAAGAAATTATAGCTGCAATTGCCATGAAATATATAGACGGAACAAGAAAAAAATGGCCGATCATTGTGATGACTGTTGGATTTGGCTTATCCTTTTACTGCCTCTCCCAAGCGATGCTGGTCCTTCCTGCCGGAGTCGCTTATGCCGTCTGGACCGGCATTGGCAGCATTGGCGTGTCGGCGGTCGGGTTCATCTGGTTTAAGGAGCGGTTTCAGCTTCCGCAGGTAATTTCTCTTTTCCTTATCCTCGCTGGCGTCATCGGTCTACGCCTGACGTCTTCATCATAAAATAAAGGCACATACAGCTGTATATGCCTTTGCCATTAAGCGTCTTGATGTTTTTGAAGATGAAGCGGCGGCGGGATGAGCCAGCCTTTGTTTTTTAGCAGCCTTAAGTATTTTGCGCCGGTTGCCGCTTTCGATACATGGAATTGCCCAAACATCATGGCAATATCCTCGCGAATCGACTGTCCCATAATTTTGCTGCATGTCACAAGGCCTGCAGCATTTTGCGCTGCCGCAGATGCCGCCACATCCGGATCAAGAAACCGCGCACCCGGCGGAATATCGTTAAGATCTGCAGCCGGCGGTTCAGGAGAAGCCGGCGGAAGCGCCACCCCGTTTTCCTTCAGGATCGTGCTGATCTGTTTGATTTCATCTTGGCACTTTTCAATGGACTCACGAAGCAGCTTCTTCAGATCGTCATCACCGACATGATGCAATAACATCTGGTAATTGCCGACCATTTTATTGCCCGCCATGACATAGCTCCACAAGCTGAATACTTCACCGTAATGCATCGGTTCATCCTGCGGATTTCCGCTTAAAATTCCCATGTTCATCCTCCTCGCAAATTCAATATCGCACATTTCATAACGTGCCCAAGAGGAGGAACATTTATGTTTCAGCGGACAAGATTTATGAAAAAAACAAAAAAGACAAGAGTGGCAAGTTGCCAAAACTCTTGTCTTTCCTCTTTTTATGTTTGCCTGCTAAGGCCTTTTTCGTCGGTAAGGTCTGCTGAGAAACCCGTTGATTCTTCATACAATTTTGAGCAGACTCCCTGTCAAATCCTCCAACAAGCGTTTTTTCTTATCGTTTTTAGGAGCAGTGTCCAGTTTTTTTCGGAGTGAATATTTGTTAGGCCAAAAGAAAAGAGAAATGAAGAAGTGTTTCGTACAAGAGGTATACATCCATACAACAGACTCTAGATCATCATATACTCAATGTATGTAGAAAGGAGAAATCAGCTTTGGCAAAATATCGGATTATGACCTTTGACGACGGCGGTACCTTAGGTGTTTTAAGTTTACAACTGTTAAACAGATTGGCTAGGAAAAACCCAAAGTTAATTAGTCGAACCCATGTATTTTCGGGAAATTCAATCGGTTCATTTACTGCCCTTGCATTAGCAAGGGGAAGATCTCCGAGGGAAACACTTCAGTATTTTGAGGCCCGAAAATCTGAAGAACCTTCCTCCAAATTGGGGAGTCCTTTTGGACAGGTCGCCTAATGAACCTTTACTGCCATTTCTTCAGATGATCTCTGGCGGTAATGGGTACTATGAATCCATGGTCAGTGCGAATCTTCTGGGAGATCGCTTTTTCCGGTTAGATCCGCGGATTCCGAACTTCTCCAAAACGGACCCTGCCGTCGTTCCCGCTGTCATTGAAATTGCGAACAAAACCAACTTACAACCTGCGATTCAATTTATAGAGAAGAACTGGGGGAGCAAATAATTTTTATTTTAAATCGATTCTCGCTTATACAACTTTGTCCGAGAGAAGATTCTCGAAATAAATACAGGCAATGGGTAAAATAGAACCGGATTTTTTTAAAGGTTTGTTAATCACAGGCTAATAAGATGAATGAAAAAATCAATTCATGCTTCTTCTTTTGAAAATGAGGGTTCAAACTAAAGAATGTAATTGATCGTGATTGGTTTGAAATGTTACTCTAAGGTTTGCAATTCCCTTTTTCCACACAAAAAAAGACAAGAGCGGCGAAATGCCAAACCCTTGTCTTTCCTGTTGTTCTATTGGACGCGCTCGGAGGGATTCGAACCCCCGACAGACGTGGTACCGGAAACAATTAAAGAGCTTCTTAACATCTGTAAATATGATGGTTTTATTTTAAAATTCCGTATTTCAACATTATTATAATGTCCCCTTTAAATCAGTTATTAATTGTTGTCGAAATAAGGGGTCGTTAGTTATCTTTTGAAGAAATGGCTGATAAACATGATCAATCCATAACATATCTAAACGAGTCATGTCCTCAATAAAAAAGGCCAAAGAAATAGAATCTGACGCAGTTTCTTTAAAAATAGCCGACGTCATAACAAATAAGGTAGAGCCTCCTTTATACCAAATACGGTTTTCAGCTTGAAGGTTCGGCGGTCCTGTTATCTCATCTAATATTCCTTTTTCCGCTTCACTTAAGAGGTCACCGGTTCCCAGACGGTACATTAATCTGGCGTAGTTTTCACTGGATGAAGATGGAAGTTTCCTCGTGAACTCCCTTTGTATATTAATATGATTAGCAGAAGAAAGTGAGGATATTAATGGAGCAGCTTTACCATGCACAAGGGCATCGAAAGTCTTTCCTGAAATATCCATGAAATATTTTTGCTTCATCTCTTTCATATAACCAGAGATTTCTTTCGTTTTTTTCTTTTCATATTTTTTTAGATAAGGAGCGACTAACATCGAAGAGTTTATAGAAAAGACAGGTGTGTGATTATCCGGCAAATATTCATCAATTATTTTTTGGATATTGTCTTTTCCGATCCTTAAGTAAATATAATCGGTGCATGCATTTGAACTGTATCTCATCATACCAATGAGGACTTCTTTCATCGTCACAGTTTGACCGATATTCTCTTTGCTCTTCCAAATTTCGTGTGCTCCTCCGTCGGTATTCGGAATATAAAATTTATCTATTTCAATGATACTGACAGTATCATTGAAACTTATCTGATTTTTTCTGGCCTCATGTACAAATGCCAACAAAAAAAGGATTTTCACTGTACTGGCTAAGGGAAACATCTTACTTCCATTATGATTTAAAAGGATTTGATCATTTTGTATAACAGTCAGCGAAAAGCGCTCAGGATGAGATAACATAAAACGTGTTAAATCCTCGACCGTCCTATTTCGATCTCTTCTTTTCAAAAATGCCGCTAAACCAAAAAAACCGAATATAAAAACAACTACTATTAGTATTAAAACAATGAGGAACAAACTATTACCCCTTTCTCTGTTGCTGATTGAGTCCGCATGCCCCATGATCACATCGCCCATAAGGAATTATTTTCCTATTTGAAGAAATCAAATCATATATCCTATCGCTAACACGAAACAACTTAGCCAAGAGGAGTATTATATACAATCCCCATAGCGGAATAATCCGCTTGCTTATTTCAATAAAAGTGTCTGCACCTGAGACGATGCCTTTTTTCAATGTCTTTCCATGCATTCGTTTTTCTAATTCCATTAAACCTACCTCATCATTAATAGACAATGTCTCATCACGAAAGGATTCGAAAACAATTAAATTGAACCAGTCCGCCCTCTCGATACGGTTTTTCGTTTTGATACATAACGGGCACCATGCATCATAGTATACAGTCATTTTCCAGTGAGCTTGAAATTTCCGCATTAATTTCTTTCTTACCATCCAATGAAGATTATGCTTCAATTGCTGATAAGTAGAGAATAAGCGGTTGTACTCCTTATCTGTAAAAATCACCAACTCAATCGCAATCATGACAATAGAAAAGGAATATAACCCCATACCAAATGCAATACCTAAATGCAGTAAACAAACCATCAAAACAGCAAGCCATTTTGTATTTTTGTTTATAATTAGAAAAGGAAACGCAATTTTTAATAATACACTAGAATAACAAATCACAACACTTAGATAGATGTGTTGACTGACTAACGACTCAAGAAAAGGCATCGCAACCGTTTTAACTTGTGATATGTAATATAAGGCTGTTCCATGATTCCAAGTCTCGCCCATAATTTGATAAATAGCAGACGTAACATATACAATACAAACTTGCATAATACAAAACAAAACAACAAAGTACTGAATAATATTAGCGGTAGTTTTCCTATAGTCAGATACGTAAACCTCTTTTTTTCGCAACGTTGCATCTATAGAAAAATATTTTGTAGTATTTGCAAACAAGAGATAAAAAAGTGTAATTATCATTAAATTGTCGCCGCCGTCTCCAATATATGAGAAACGAACATATAATGAATAGAACAAAACATAATTCAAGATGCCCACGAGTCGGCCTTTAAAACCAAGAGTAAATAGAATTGCTGTCACAATGCCAACATGATATACCGCATCAAAGTATTTTAAAGATGAAGTTAAATTATACAATGAATATGTAATTGGTTTCATAACATTATGAAATGTATTGATACCATAATCGGAGAACAAGAAATACCTTTGATTGTAATGGATTAAATAAAAATATAAAATGAGCAAACCAAATACGATGCGAAGCAAGCTCACCCCAATATAAAAACGTTCTTTCGCAAAATAGTCGATAACTCTGTTAGTGATACTGTTATTCATAATATTGTTCCTCCACTCCCATTAAAAAAACGGAACCACTTCATTATTGAACGTTTTCCATTTAAATGTAGTGCTTTGTTCTAATTTCACATCTTTTTCATTGTTATCCCGCAGAGAAAATGGAACAGGTTTCACTGTATCTATTCTTACTCTTATTCTTTTTATTGTTTTAGGATTATAAATAGATTTAGCATACGAACTTGCATAACGATATACATTTTCCTCGCCAATCTTTTGGCTCTTCCCTATCTCTTTTGTTATAGCTTTTACCTGTTTATCATTTTCATCTGCTTTTTTAACGTATTGAAAAATGACATCATCTTGATTAGTTCCAAAAATATCAGATGAAAGCCCATCTATAATTCTAACAATTCGATTGTAAGGGGTTACGATTTTGGTGTGATTTTGGTCTTTTAAGGGGGTAGAAATATCAATCCACTCGTTCTTTCCCTGCGCTTTTCCAGTATCAACCTCCATATAAATATTTGTATTAGTTGTAATAGGGTCTGGCGCAAATAGGTGCCAATTCTGTTGGAATAAAGTATTTGTGTAACGATCAGAAACAGGTTTGACCGCAAGAGCTAACGGATTTGGGGGTAGTACAGTAGATAAAATTAAAAAGAAATGTACAACGAAAGTAAATGATAAAGTAAACAACAAACCGATAATAAAAGTTTTATTTTTTTTCATCAAAATCCCCTCTATAAAAAAAGGGGGCCTATAATACCCCCTTCCTTATAAATTATTTTTTGTCAAAAATAACATCCATATCTTGTACCTCTTCGTTTGAAGGTTTAGTTATACCTAACCCTCCATTGTCTATAAACATATTCAAAGCTTTGCCTCCATAATACTTTGCAGCTTCAGTCCCATAAACCCAAGCTTTTTGGGCTAAGTTTCCAACGCCTGCTGCATTAGCATCCTTGCCTTCCTGAGAGACATTTTCCAATTCAACTTTTTTTGTTTCTAATGTTGCTGCTGAAGCTGAAGAATACATTACAGATCCCAGAATCCCAGTTCCAATAGTAACAGCTATAACAAATCTTTTAAGCTTCACAAAATTCCTCCTTTTATTTGTATTCGAATCCAATATTAGGAATAATAGTTTAATATGTCAAATCTTCAAAATTAATTTAAAAGTACCATTTTATAGGAAAAGTAGACTCTTTTTTTATAAATTTATTGTATTACGACTCGTTTAATACAAAACTAAAGTAAAGTTTTTTGACTATATTTTTTATTCTGAATACAGCCAAAAAAATAAAATAGGTATTAAGAACTCTTTTATTCGGATATTAATTCCATAGAAATTGATATTCGTTAAAATAGTGCCATCAAATCATTACCTTTAGGATTTTCCATTTAATCCGCGGTATGTTATATTTTACAGCGAATCGCAATACTCAGCTGAAACATTAAGTTATAAAGGAGATTTTAAATGCGGAAATCAAGTAATATCTGGGCAGTTGCAGTAATTATTGGGACGATCATTACCTTATTTTCATTCGTCTTCCTACGTGATACTGATTATTATGCTGTCCGGTGGGTAGGAGTCGTTATTATGGTTATAGGATTTGTTTGCGGTCCGACCTACATAGCACCAAAAAATAAAAATAATCGTAAAAAAGATACCCAGTAGGTTGGTCTTTGCCCCGTCAAGTAGACAGATATAAATAACCTAAGTAACCAGTCTATTTTGGTATTCTAGCGAAGTACACTAGTTGCTTGTTTTTTTCTGGAATCTTCGAAGATAGACTGAATGATTTTTAATATTCTGATGTAGCTCTTTTTCAGTTTGGCATGAAGAAAAAACATGGTGTAAAAAAAACAATTCGATACATTAACCAGACAGTTATCCTTACAAGAATGACTGAAGGGTTCGAATGGTGATTTGTACCTTGCCATTCGAACCCTATGAGTCTTGCACCATTTTAGTATCCTTATCTTGACACCTTGTTGATCCTTACCATCCATATAATCGGAAAACGCTTTTTTAACGTAGTCTTTGGGTATCCTTTAAAAAAGTTGTCTGACTTTATTTTCCCCGTTAAACTTCAAAGGATCACAGCGTATTTTACCCAATTTTTGAGCTGGGTTAATCTCCGTATCCCTTATTCTTCAAATAAACGCGTTTATAGGGCTTTAGTTTTCTTTCCAAACAAAAGTTGATGGCTTTTATGTTAATTTCTTTCGTAAAGTGTAAAAATATTGTCCTTTTTGCACCATAAAAAATCCCCTCCAAGTTTAACAGCCGCTGCAGAAAATTGGGCCGCTAACTTGGAGGGGACAACCAGGTTGCCGGGTTTTATTTTTTCCTATTAAACTTATTTAAACTTTTCCCTTTTTTGCATAAAAAATGATTTCGAGCATTATATAAGCAGCTTTCAAGGACATTAGAGTTGCACGAACTCTATAACATCTGCTGAAGATTTATCACACATCAGAAAGCACTTGTTCTTATAATATAGAGAGAGGAAACAGGATCCTTAGTTTTTCATTATTCTTCACACAAAAAAAGACAAGAGCGGCAAAAATGCCAAACCCTTGTCTTTTCCGTTGTTCTATTGGACGCGCTCGGAGGGATTCGAACCCCCGACAGACGTGGTACCGGAAACCACCGCTCTATCCAACTGAGCTACGAGCGCATAATGACTGCGTTAGAGAACGTCAGCACAACTAATTATACGATAATTCCTTTCAAATAACAACCCTTATTTCAAGAGGCCGTTTTTTTACATCAGACAAATCATCTGATTTGGCAATCTGACATACGATGGTTTGAACCCCTGAATTTTTGGGGAAAATGGGAAAAAGAGATGACTTTGCATATCCAGCCAGCTTTTTGTTTGACCTTTATTGACCAAAAATGTATCATGTAACTACATACTTACCTAAAAGGTGAAGGAGGAGCATTATGAATTTAATACCTACAGTCATTGAACAAACGAACCGCGGGGAAAGAGCGTATGACATTTATTCTCGTCTATTAAAGGATCGTATCATCATGCTTGGATCTGCGATTGATGACAACGTTGCGAACTCCATCGTGTCACAGCTTTTATTCTTAGAAGCGGAAGACCCTGAAAAAGATATTTCTATTTACATCAACAGCCCGGGCGGCTCTATTACAGCCGGTATGGCGATCTATGATACCATGCAGTTTATTAAGCCGAAGGTATCTACAATTTGTATCGGTATGGCTGCATCTATGGGCGCGTTCCTTCTTGCTGCCGGCGAAAAAGGCAAACGCTATGCGCTTCCAAACAGTGAAGTCATGATTCACCAGCCTCTTGGCGGTGCGCAAGGTCAGGCGACAGAAATTGAAATTGCCGCGAAACGCATTCTCTTGCTTCGCGACAAATTAAACAAAGTTCTTGCTGAACGTACTGGCCAGCCGCTTGAAGTGATCGAACGCGACACAGACCGCGATAACTTCAAGTCTGCTGAAGAAGCGCTTGAATACGGCTTGATTGACAAAATCCTGACTCGCAACACAGAAGACCAAAAGTAATACCGCAACCTGCAAGAGCTATGTCTCTTGCAGGTTTTTTCATTAAAAACTTTTTATTCTATACTGCTCCCATTCCTCAGTCAACAGCTCAAGCGTCAAATCACAAGTTTGCCTCACAATCAGATCAGCGCCAACCATTGACTGTTCATGACCGACTCCAACCGCAAACATCCCGGCAGATTTGATTGCGGAAATGCCTGCTTCAGCGTCTTCTATTGCCGCGCAATCAGCCGGGGAAACATCAAGCAGCCCTGCAGCTGTTAAAAAGATTTCGGGATCTGGTTTCCCGTTCGCGAGAGCTGCCGGGTCAACAATGGCATGAAAATCATCAATAATCTCCAAACGTTTTAAAATCACGGGAGCATTGCGGCTTGAAGATGCTAACCCGATTTTTATATTTTCGTTTTTTAATTCACATAGAAAACTGCCGATTCCCGGCAAAAGATCTTCCGGCGTCAATTTGCTGATCAATGTTTGATAATATTGATTCTTTTGATGCATGAGTTCTTGTTTCTCAGCATTTGTATACTTTGTTTCCGCACCGCCAAAGATAAGTATGCTTTCCAGTGACTCTTCTCTGCTGATTCCTTTTAGGCCTTCATTCACACTTCTGTCAAAGGGAATATCGATTTGTTCTGCGATGTGCTTCCAAGCGAGAAAATGATATTCCGCAGTATCTGTTATGACTCCGTCTAAATCAAAAATGACTGCTTTCATATGCTAATGCCCATCACAGCTTCATAAGGTTCGAGGCAAATGCTCTTCAAGTCAGCCCGCTCCTCAGAATAGTTTGAAATAAGCACTTTCCACCGCTCTTGAAGCAGTTCCGGAGGCGCCTCAAACAGAGCTTTGTCTTCCGATAAATTCACAACGACGAGGAGCTTTTCCCCTTGATATTCACGGAGATAAGAAAAAACTTGCGGATCATTCTCCTGCAGCAGCTGATAATCTCCATTTATCATGATCTTATATTTCTTTCGTAATTGAATGAGCTTTTGATAGTAATAGAAAATTGAATCTTGATCTTCCAAGGACTCTTCCACATTGATATCTTGATAGCGGGAATTTACCGCCAGCCAAGGGTCTCCGGCAGTGAATCCCGCATGCTTTCCGGCATCCCATTGCATCGGTGTTCTCGCATGATCCCGTCCTTTTATCATCACGGCATTTAGAAACTCTTTTTCTGACATTGTTTTGTTTTCAATGACTAGTTCACGATACGCATTTTTTATTTCAAGATCGTCATACATCTCCAGCGGCATATCACTGTTAACCATGCCGATTTCTTCCCCTTGGTAAATAAACGGTGTTCCCTTCATCCCGTGGAGAACCGTTGCAAATGCTTTTGCACACTGTTTTCGCAGCTTACCATCATTGCCCCAGCGGGAAATAATCCTCGGCTGGTCATGGTTTTCGAAATACAGGGTATTCCAGCCGACATTCATTAACCCGGTCTGCCACCTTGTCATCGTCTGTTTTAAAGCAATCACATCAAACGGCTTGATCTGCCATTTCCCGTTTGGCGAGTTGTGTTCTGTATCAATATCCATATGTTCAAATGTAAAGATCATATTCAGCTCTTGCCTGCTTGCGTCTGTGTACTTTTTCGCCTCTTCAATATCAGAGCCGTTTGCCTCTCCGACCGTCATGCAATCATAATGAGAAAGCACTTCTCTGTTCATCTCCTGAATAAATTCATGAAGGCGGGGGCCATTCGAATGATAACGGCCGACGATATAGCTGCGGCTGTTATCTGTTTCATAGTCCGGAAAATCGGTGTGCTTGGAAATGGAGCCGATCACATCCATCCGCCAGCCGTCAACGCCTTGATCCATCCAAGATCTCATCACATCATAAACTTCCCGGCGAACGGCTTCATTTTCCCAATTTAAATCAGGCTGTTTTTTCGAAAAGTAATGCAAATAATACTGTCCTGTTCCTTCATCGAACGTCCACGCCGAGCCTGAAAAGATCGATCCCCAATTATTCGGCTCTGAGCCGTCCGGTTTCGGATCTTTCCAAAAATAATAATTCCGGTAAGGATTGTCCTTCGACTTGCGGCTTTCAGCAAACCAGGCATGCTCATCCGACGTGTGGTTCACGACCAAATCCATGATGATTTTCATTCCGCGTTGATGCACTTCATCAATTAACTGAAACATATCTTCATTTGTTCCAAATTTTTCGTACATGTTTCTGTAGTCGCTAATGTCATAGCCGTTGTCATCCTGCGGGGAATCAAACACCGGGGAGAGCCAGATTACATCCGCTCCGAGATTTTTGATGTAATCCAGCTTTTGAATCACACCTTGCAAATCCCCGAATCCATCTCCATTGGCATCATAAAAACTGCGCGGGTAAATTTGATAAACGACAGCTTCTTTCCACCATTCACTCATCAGGCGTTCTCCTTTCATATCGTCCATTTAAGACAATCGGTTCCTCATACACTTTCATGCGCAGCGGCTCGCCTTTTACAAGCTGAAAGACGGCGCTCATTTTGCCAACCGCAACATTGATTAATCGGTTTCGATAATTGATGTTGAACGAATATCCGTCCCATTCTTTCGGCAAAAACGGAGCAAAGGAAAGCGTCTCATTCGTGATGCGCATGCCTGCAAAGCCCTGAACGATCGCGAGCCAGCTTCCCGTCATTGATGTAATGTGCAGGCCTTCTTCCGTGTCATGATTATAATTGTCGAGATCAAGCCTTGCTGTACGCTTACATAATTCAAGCGCTTTCTTTTCCATCTTGAGCTCGGCTGCGAGAACCGCATGGATGGAGGGCGATAGGCTTGATTCATGAACAGTCATCGGCTCATAAAACTCAAAGTGTCGCCGTTTTTCTTCCATTGTAAAACGGTCGTGAAAAAGATAAATGCCTTGAAGCACATCTGCCTGCTTAATAAAATTGGAGCGGAGAATCTTATCCCATGACCAATTTTGATAAAGAGGCCGTTCAGCTGGATCTAACTCGTCAGCTGATTGCAGGTCTTTGTCCAAGAATGTGTCATGCTGAATAAAAATTCGCAGTTCTTCACTATACGGATAATACATGTGCTCGGTGATATTCCTCCAGGCTTCCACTTCTTCTTCCTGCACATCAAGCAGGCGGCGTTTTTCCGCTGAAATCCTTTCGAGATTTTCTAATGTATACTCCAACGTCCAAGCCGCCATTACATTTGTATACCAATTGTTGTTGACATTGTTTTCGTATTCATTCGGCCCTGTGACGCCGTGAATCATATATTTATTTATTCGTTTCGAGAAGTGAACGCGGTCCGCCCAAAACCTGCTGACTTCAACAAGAACGTCTATCCCGTAGTCTTTCATATAATTATCGTCGCCTGTATATTGGACATAATGATAGATCGCATAGCAAATCGCGCCATTGCGGTGGATTTCTTCAAAGGTGATTTCCCATTCGTTGTGGCATTCATCCCCTGTGAACGTCACCATCGGATAAAGGGCCCCTTTCAGCCCCAATTTTGAAGCGTTTCGTTTGGCCGCCTCCAAATGGTGATAGCGGTACAAAAGCAGGTTTTTCGTCACCTCCGGCTCGGCTGTCGCCAAATACATCGGAACGGCGTACGCCTCAGTATCCCAATAGGCTGCCCCTCCGTATTTTTCGCCAGTAAATCCTTTCGGCCCGATATTCAAACGGGCATCGCCCCCGTAATACGTCGAGAATAACTGAAAGATATTGTAGCGGATTCCTTGCTGCAGTTCCTCATCCCCTTTAATCTCTATGTCCGCTTTTACCCATCTTTCCTTCCATTGCTCAATGTGCCTCCATTTTGCTTCTTCATATCCGTTCTCAAGAACACCCGCCAAAAGCTCCTTGGCTTTCAATAAAAGCTCTGTTTCCCGAACATCACGGGAAGTCGTGACAATAATAAACTTTTTCAAAGAAGCCTTCGTTTGGTAGCTGTAGCGATTCTCGACATACATCTCGGCTGTTTGAGAGCTCTCACTGACAAAGCCCTCCGTCACGTTTGCCATTGCGGCTGAAACAGTAAAACGCGGTGTTCCAAATGGATTTTCGATCGTTTTTGTGACTAAATGGCCGCGGTGAGAATCAGCCCCTTTCGCTTCTTCCTGCCAAAACTGTTCTTGGTAGTTAGAATCTTCATTTGCGACATTTCCATCCAGGTAAGGAATAAGCGTAATAACAGCATCTCCCGTTAGACACTCCGCTTCATAATGAATGGCGCAAAGCTCTTTAACGGCAAGACTAAGAAATCGCTCAGATCTGATTCTGACGATCTTATCCTGAATACGGACAACAACGCTTCGCCGCAGAATACCCTCTTTCATATTGAGTTCTAACTCGAATGATTCGATTTGATTTTGATAAAGATCAATTTTTTCACCGTCAACATACAAGCCAATGCCAATAAAGTTCATCGCATTGATCACTTTTCCGAAATAGTCCGGATACCCGTTTTTCCACCAGCCTACCCGCGTTTTGTCAGGGAACCACACGCCTGCAATATATGTGCCTTGGTGGCTGTCGCCTGAATAGCCTTCTTCAAAATTCCCCCTGATTCCCATATAGCCGTTAGCAAGAGAAGTCAGGCTTTCCTGTAGCCGTGTATGTGCCTTTTGAAAAGTATGTGTTTTGATTTTCCATTCATCAATTTCAAATAACCGCTGATTTATCATCATTTCCTCCCGAATGTAAGTTTCCATTATAACGGCGGGTTTTGGTCAAATATCTAAATGCAAAAGAGATCATCAAAGTGACGCCGCACGAATGGATCATCAATACAGTAATCAAGTCAAAATGAACCATACCGACAGCAGCTGCCGCGAATGCCGGCAATGCCGATGCGCAAATCGCAATAGATGCCGCTTCCTTGAAGGACGCAACAGAGATCATGTTTGATATTTTTGTGATCCAGATGCCTCCCGCAAGAACAGCCGTCAAAAAAAGCTGGATCAAAAAAATCACCGCATATGCCAGCATCATGATCATCGGCTTATACTGCGCCAGCCACAACGTATCAATCAAAGCCACCACATCATGGCCGTTTGGTTCCTTAAGCTCAGCGTCTAATTTTGCATAGCCAACAGAAAACCCCGTTCCGTTTTGATCGGTGATCACCAGTTGATCAGATTGAAATATGATGGCGTTATCATATCCATCTACTCTCAATCGTCCATTTTCACCGCTTGTCTCATATTCATGCTTCGTATCGATCGCCAGCAAATTCTGTCCCTCTTCAATCTGATTCGAGCTCTTCCCGCCTGTCAGTTTTCCGTTTCTGATTTGAAAACCTTGCAATTGATCAGCAAATTGATCATGAACCTGCTGAATCGCTGTCGGCATGAAAGATGCAACATCGAAGCGATCCATTTTTATAAACGAAACCGTCAACGGGGCCATCAAGCAGGCTGTTAAAAACATAAACAGAAAAGAGAGCTGCAGCCAGCTGAAGGTATGCCCGTAACGGCAAATCCCGGATGGAGACGCAGCCGCTTTCAGAAAGCGAATGATAAAGCTTTCGTTTTGCAGATTCTTCATCGAATTACCCCTTTGTTCCGCCGGCTGTCAGCCCTGACACAAAGTTCTTTTGGAGAAAAAAGAACAAGACGCATATCGGCAATGCGGCCAGTATAGCACCGGCTGCAAACAGGGCGACTTTTTGCTGCTGCGGATTTGAAATGAAAGACTGCAATCCTACAGCGATAGTCAGCCTTTCCGATGAGCGAAGCAAAAACTTCGCCAGCAAATAGTCTCCGAACGGCGCCATAAACGCCCAAAGCGCCTGTACCGCAAGCATCGGCTTAACGAGCGGCAAAACAATTGAAGCGAAAATCCTCAAATGACCCGCTCCATCGATTCTCGCGGCTTCATCAATTTCTCTCGGCACGGTGTCAAAATAACCTTTCATCAGCCACGTGTTCATCGGAATTCCGCCGCCGATATAGATCGCGGTCAAAAACCAGTATTGATCGAGTGCGCCTATCAGCATCGCCAGCACGTAAAAAGCGGTCAGCGCTGCCATCGTCGGCACCATTTGAATGATTAAAAAGAATACCAGGCTCCTTTTTCTGCCCGCAAACCGATAACGGCTGTACGTATACCCGGACAGCGTCACGATCGTAACCTGCAATACCATGACCGATAGCGCGATGACAAGTGTATTGCTGTACCAATGAAGATAAAGCGTTTCATCAAATAGCCGCTTAAAATGATCCAAAGTCCAAGAACCTGAAAAATCAAGCTGAAATGACGCCGCATTTCCGACACGAAAAGCGGACGATGCCGTAATCAGCAACGGATATATAATGACAATACTTAACAGCGCCAAAAATAAATAGGTACAGATTCGATTAAGCATTCTGGCCGTTTTCGCGTTCACTTACATAACCTCCTCATTGCCAAAAGCATTCGATTTTTTAAAAGCAATCAGAGAAATTCCAATGACAATGAAAGAAATTAACAGTGTAACAGCCGCCGCAACGGAATATTGCGGTGATGTGCCTGTTGTCAGTTTATAAATCCAAGAAATTAAGATATCGGTCGACCCGGCTCCTGCTCCCGCGCTGCCCGGTCCTCCCTCATTAAATAAGTAGATAATCGAGAAGTTATTGAAATTAAACGTATACTGGGTAATCATCACGGGTGCTGTCGCAAATAAAATCATCGGGAATGTAATATGTTGAAAGCGCTGAATAAAAGTGGCCCCGTCAATTTTTGTCGCTTCATACAGTTCACCTGGAATCGCCTGAAGCACTCCCGTTACCATGACATAAATATAGGGAAAGCCGAGCCAGGTCTGAATCATAATGAGGGCCGTCTTTGTCCAGAAAGGATCAGTCTTCCACGCGATCGCAGGCAGCTCTACAAACGGCAGGTGGTTTAATAATGGAATCACCTGCGCATTCATCGCCCCTATGCTGTCGTTAAACATGTTGGAAAAACTCATAATTGTAATAAAAGCCGGAACAGCCCATGGTAATAAGAAAATCATTCGAAATATCCGCTTGCCTTTTATAAAATCCTGATTGACGAAAAGCGCCGTCACAATACCCAAAATGATTTGCAGCGTTGTTGCACAGATTGTCCAGATGATCGTCCAGCCCAGTACATTCATGAATGTTTCACGATAGGAGCCAAGGAAAAAAATATTCAAGAAATTTTTAAAACCGACCCAGTCAATCAGGCTGTTAGGCGGAATATGATAAAAATCATAATTTGTACATGCAACAAACAGAGTCACCAAAACCGGAAAAATAATCACAAACACCATCATGATATATGCCGGCAGTGTAAATAAATATGGAAACCCTTTGTCACCCGCATGACAGATCATTTCCTTGGCCGTTGTATTGACCTTCAAACCCGCCGCTCTCATAGCGGCGGTCTTACGCGAATCGTGAATATTAAAGATATAAAACATGAGGAAAATCACTGTCACGATCAATTGCAGCGTGCCTTCAATCAGCATAAACAGTGAATGATCCTTCCCGAGAACACTTCCCAATGTAATCAAGCCGGTGAGCGCCTGAATGCCGAAAACACTTAATTCAAAAGCAAACAAGCACGTGATAGCAAGAAACAAGAGCCCCTTTGAAAACTGCTGATTTGCAATCTGTCCAAGCCCTGGAATGATCGATAAAAACCCAGCCTTTCGTTTTTGCTTTGCAAGTGTGTGGTGTGTATTCATTTTTTCGCCCTCTATTCTTCCGGACGCTGTCCCGCCGTTTTATTTCACATACTTTTCTTCGATATTTTCCTTTATAACGTTTACAGCATCATTCGCTGATGTTTGCGCCGCTTTTTTTCCTGAAGCCGCATCAAAAATCAAGCTTTCCGCTCCCGTCCATACCTCAGCCATTTCTGGAATATTCGGAGTCGGTGTCGCTGTTTCATATTGTTTGATCACCGCTGACGTCAGTTCATTTTTTTGCTCATCCGCTTTCTTTCTTGCTGCTGTGTTGGCCGGAACTTCATTTGTATCTTCATAAAAAACGTAAGCATTGGCATCATTCGCAGCATATTCAAGCCATTTTTCAGCCAGTTCGGGTTCTTTTGTATATTTTGAGGCAACCCAGCCCTTGCCGCCGGCAAAAGGGGCATATTCTTCTCCGTTTGGCAATGTCGGAATGGGGGCCGCTCCGTAGTTCAATTCAGCCTCTTTATAGTTGGCAGCTGACCAGGGGCCGCCGATGATCGCAGCCGCTTTGCCATCTAGAAACATCTGCTGAATAAAATCGTCTGCGCTTGAATTGTCTTGCATGCCTTTTGGCCAATAGGTTTTAAACCATTTCTCCGCATATTTCACAGCTTCTACAGCCCCTTTATTGTTCAGGCCGATGTCCCCGGAATCTGTGCCGTTTTTTCCAAATACATATCCGCCGTAACCTGCCAACAAACCGTACGACATATAAAAGTCAGTCCATTTCGCTAAAAATCCGGTTGATTTTCCTTTTTCCGAAGCAAACGCAAACCGGGAATCCTCCGTTAATTTTTCAAGATCTTTAAATGTTTTTGGCGCTGTTTGTAAGAGATCTTTGTTGTAATACAAAACAAGTGTCTCAATGACTAGCGGCATTCCATACACCTTGCCGTCAACCGTTACCTGCTGCATCTCTTTATCTCCAAAACTTTTTGTGTGAGATGGCTTAATGTCAAGCAAATGTCCTTGCTGGCCCAAACCGCCGATCCGGTCGTAAGCGGCAAGCATAACATCAGGCGCATTACCCGCCGGACCATCGAGAGGAAGCGCTTCCAACTGTTCGAACATTTGCTTTTCAACAATTTTTATTGTGACATCATTCTCTTTTTCGAAATTTACTTTGATGCTTTCAATGTAATCTTTATAGGTTTCTTCGACAGACACAGTCAGTACCTTTTTGCCGTCAGAGCTTGCCGGATCTTTGGAATTAGAACAGGCGGCGAGACCGAATGTCAGGACTGATGCCGCCAATAAAGCGAACCCCTTTTTCAAAAGGATCATCTCTTTTCCCCCTTCTATTTATGAATCTAAAACCATTGTATTGCTCACCAGAAAGCGGTTACAACGTATTTTGATTTGTTACCGATAACAGAATTTAAACAGCAGCGGAGGCACCCAATATGAAAAATTCTCCCGGCTGAACGGCAATGACATCGTTTTGATGAAACGGCTGCTCTGTCCACACGTCGCAGATGTTCTTATTCCTTTCAATATTTAAATCTCGCAAACTGACATGTCGAGTCCCGTCCCCTTGATTAAAGAAATAAATCAGTGTTTTTTCATTAAGAGTCCGCGAAAAGCTAATCAAATCGTTTTGATCATCCAGCAGAATCCACTCAAGATTTCCCTCAGTCAATAAAGTGTGTTCTTGTTTGCGTAAAGCAATGAGCCGTTTCATAAATCGCAGCATGTCTTGGTTTTGCTTCTCTTTTTCCCAAACCATACACTTCCGGCATAAAGGATCATTTTCGCCGTCCAGTCCGATTTCCGTTCCGTAATAGATGCATGGTGACCCTGTCTGGGCAAACATAAAGGCCAGCAAAGCGCGGGCTTTTTTCTCGTCATTTCGGCATCTGGTCAAAAGGCGTTTTGTATCATGGCTATCCAGTAAATTAAACATCACCTCATTGGCCTGCTTCATCCCATTCATCAAATGCGCGTTAATACGGTGGGCCATACGAGAGGCCGGAATCGCCCGGTCAGCAAAGTATTCCATCATTGGCTCTGTAAAAGGATAGTTCATCACCGCATGAAATTCATCACCTCTAAGCCACGGTTCGGCAGAATGCCAGATCTCACCTAAGATATATACGTCAGGCTTTTCTGCTGAAACGGCTTGCCTGAATGTCTTCCAAAAAACGTGATCCACTTCATTTGCCACATCCAAACGCCAGCCGTCAATGTCAAATTCGCGAATCCAGTACAACGCAATATCAAGCAAATATTGCTGTACTTCGGGATTAGCCGTATTTAGCTTTGGCATATCAGGTGTAAACGCAAACCTGTCATAATTGTCTTCTTTCACAGGGAAAGAGTGAATATGGAACCAGTCTTTATAGCGGGATTGAGCTCCGTTTTTCACAACATCCTGCCACTGCGGAGAAGCGCTGCCAATATGATTAAAAACAGCATCAAGCATAATCCTCATCCCCCGCTGATGAAGCTGGCTGACCAATGTGCGAAAAAGCTCCGGATCTCCAAAATGCGGGTCAATGGAATAGTAATCCAGCGTGTCGTATTTGTGATTAGAAGGCGCGGAAAAGATTGGCGTTACATAAATTCCATTCACCCCTAACTCCTCTAAATAATTAAGCTTGTCAATAATCCCTTGCAAATCTCCTCCAAAAAAATCATTGACGCCCGGATCTTTGCTCCCCCACGGCAATGCATTCTCCGGTGACAAGTCTTCTCTTCCATTTGCAAAACGCTCCGGAAAAATTTGATACCACACTGTTGATTTGACCCACTCAGGCGCTTGAAATGTATCGGCCTCATGAACAAATGGAAATTTAAAATAATAATGGATCGTCTCCAGCGTTTTTTCGTTATAAGGGCATACACCTGAACTTCCGAAAAAGATGTCTTCATGACGGTTTGTTACAACAAACGCATATTGCAAACGCCTGAATGGCGGCACCACTTCAGCAAACCAATAATCATGCATGTCTGTTTCGGCAATTTTCCTCATCGCCTGCTCGTTTGCCGACCACCTGCCAGCGTTGTATTCATAAGGATCACCCCAAATGAATGAAATCTGATCTGCATCGCCTTTTTTCGTCCGAATCTTGATATGCACGGTCCGCCCGTCATAAGAATAAGCATCAGAACTGAACGGCTGATGATGAATCGCTGCATATTCCATCATATCTCCCCTTTTGATTTCCGTTTTATTAAGGCCCGGCTCTTAATTTGAAAGTATCATGATGAAATAGGAGGAACAATCCTTTTTACCTTGTTACCGATAACAGAATAAGGCTCTTACAAAGTTGATTCACGTACAATTAACTCCGGCTCAAAAAATAGATTTCCTTGAGCGGCACCGTCTTCATTCATTTTTTTCAATAGCATTCTCGCACAGGCTTCTCCCATTTCAACAACAGGCTGTCTGACCGTAGTCAGCCGAGGCGAGGAGATGCGATCAAGAAAAACGCCGTCATTCCCGGTCACCGCGACGTCCTCCGGAATTCGCTTTCCAAGCGATTGGGCCGCACGAATAACGCCGAGCGCGATTCGATCGGAGGCGCAGACAAATGCAGCCTGTTTATCCAGAGATCTCAGCACTTCCCTTGCAAGGCATTCACTTTTCTTAGAACTGTTGTCGATCCGTAACAGATTCGTTTTTCTAAAACTCTCATTCATCGCCCGAATATATCCCTGTTCTCTTGAGCGTTCGAAAGGCTCATCTAAATCAATGCCAAAAAAGACAACTTCCCGCTCCCCCAGTCCCATTACATGGCGGGTTGCCATAAAAGTGCCTTTCTCGTTATTCACATCGATAAAGTCATAGCCCATTTCATTTTGCCCAAATACGACGAGCGGCTTTTCAAAAGCTTTGATCACACCTTCAAAATCGGTCTTTCTCAGGCCGGTGGCAATAATGCCGTCGCATTGTCCGATATTGAGAGAGTTTCTTGTCACAAGCTGCAAAGCATAATGATTGCGATCCAGCTCCCGGCTGATTCCGGTCAGCAGGTTCATATAATATGGTTCAGTCGTATCCATTTCCTCAAGAATCAACAGTTTGACAACCTGTGTTCTGTTTTGCACAAGCGCTCTTGCCGCATAATTAGGGATGTAATTCAGTTCTTTCATCGCGGAATAAACAAGCTTTTTGAGTTCATCTGTCACCGTCTCAGGATGATTGATCACACGGGATACCGTCATTTTCGAAACATTAGCCTTTTTCGCCACATCTGACAATGTTGCCATTTTCATCCCCTCCTTACCTGTGCTTATTATCCAAACTAGTGAAAAAGTCCTTTATTATAACTAATATCCGATGCAGCCAAAGAGAAAATAAAAAAGAGATTTCCATCAGGAAACCTCACATTGTCCAAAAGACTCGCTTTTCAGTTGATTATGCGCCTTCCGATAGGCTCACACGCTAACTCCCCTTCGATGAGAAAGGCTTTTTTAGATTTCCGTCCACTTTTTCTCTAAAATCGGATAGGAGTAGTTCTGCATCTGCTCAATTAACTCGTCAGGCCGTGAAGAGCTGTGGATCAGCTTTAGGTGCGATTCGTTAGAAAACCCTTCCTGAATGCTGTATTTCACCATTTTCATCATCGGTTCAAAATATCCATTCACATTGTACAATCCGATTGGCTTTTGGTGGATGCCGATCTGCGCCCAGCAAAGAACTTCAAATAATTCTTCATATGTACCGAAGCCGCCCGGCATGGCGATAAAGCCGTCCGCCAGCTCGCTCATTTTGGCTTTACGTTCATGCATCCCGTTTACTTCAATCAACTCAGTCAGGTTTTGATGGACTACCTCCCCGCTGAACAAACCGCTCGGCATGACTCCGATTGCAGTTCCGCCGTTTTCCATTATCGTGTCAGCAATCGCGCCCATCAAGCCTACGCGGGAGCCACCATAGACAAGGCCGATTCCCTGCTCAGCCATGTAGGCGCCAAGCTCTGCCGCTTTTCGTTTATACGCTTCATTCCCCCCAGGGTTTGATCCCGCAAATACACAAATTGTTTTCATCTTGTCATCTCCGCATCTAGATATCGTGTTAAACATCCAAAAAACACACTATATATTGTCCCACCTTCATGTGATAATATCAATATGAAATACATAAAGAATGCGGGAGTGATGATATTGCAGCTGGCTGATGCAGAAAAATGGATGAAAGAGTTTTACGGTAAAAGAGGCTGGACAGAATACGGACCGTTTATTCGAGTCGGCTTTTTAATGGAAGAAGCCGGAGAACTGGCTCGGGCCGTCAGAGCATATGAAATCGGCAGAGACCGGCCGGATGAGAAAGAATCGACACGAGCTGAGCAAAAACAAGAATTGATTGAAGAAATGGGAGATGTCATCGGAAATATCGCGATTCTTGCTGACATGTACGGTGTCACTTTAGAAGACGTGATGAAGGCACACCAAGAAAAACTGACAAAACGGTTTGAGCATGTATAAAAAAAGCGGCCGCAGTGGCCGCTTTTTTTAACCTGTGATTTCATCATGGTGATCAAAGAAATGCTGCTTCCCTATTTTATGAAATAGGCCTGTTTTATGCAGCAGCTCCTTCGGCTGTGATTGCAGTCCCACAATCATCAGCTTTCCGTTGTGGCGTTTAATCCTGTTCATAATGTTCCCAAGCACTGCTTCAGCCGACGTATCCATATAGTGCACCTTATTCATGAGCAGAATAAGGGTCTTCGGCTTTTTCTGTACATGCTCCAGCAGTGAAGATTCAAGCGAATCAATTGACCCGAAAAACAGCGGCCCTTCTATGGCATACATGCTGACAGATGAGTCTTCTCTCTTCGCCAGAACGGGATGCGATTCATGAGTGTGGACGCGGGTCGCTTCGCTCATTCTTCTGATGAAGAACACAAACGCGAGCAGCAATCCGGTTGCCACACCAATGATTAAGTCAAACAGAACCGTAAGAACAAAGGTCGCCGCCAAAATAATGGAATCAGCGTTTTTCAGTCTCAGCATGTTCGCGACTTCCTTCCGCTCACTCATATTCCATGCGACAACCATGAGAATCGGCGCCATGCTGGCAAGCGGCACGTGGGATGCATAAGGCGCGAATACGAGCAGGACAAGAAGAACGACGACACCATGAACGACGCCGGAAACAGGCGAAACCGCTCCGTTTTTAATATTGGTTGCCGTTCTGGCGATCGCTCCTGTTGCCGGGATTCCGCCGAACAGCGGCGCAGCCATATTCGCAATCCCTTGGCCGACAAGCTCCTTGTTGCTGTCATGCTTTGAACCCTTCATGTTATCTGCGACCATTGCGGACAAAATCGACTCAAGCCCGCCAAGAAGCGCGATGACAAGCGCTGCCGGAAACAGCGTGACCATTTTATCCAATGTAAGCTCCGGGAACTGAAATTCCGGCAAATGACGGGGAATTTCTCCATACGTTGACCCGATTGTCGCCATGCGGTCAGGGAAAAAGATAACCGCGACCAGTGTGGAAATAAGAAGCGCCAATAAAGCGCCCGGTACTTTAGGCATCACTTTGGCGGATACAAGCAAAATGACGAGCCCGATGACTGCTGTCAAAATCGCATACATGTTAAATGTGCCGAGCTTCTGTGCGATTTCAAACATGTTGTGATGAAAATTCTCGTGTTTTTCAACATTTCTCAAACCGAAGAAATTAGCGATTTGCTCTGTGAAGATCAGCACGGCAATTCCGGCTGTAAAACCGACGATAACAGGTTTCGGCACGAATTTCATGATTTTTCCGAGCTTAAACAGCCCGAACAGCACCAGCATCACTCCTGCCATAAACCCTGCAATCAGCAGGTTCTCCAAGCCGTACTGCATTACAATGCCGAATAGAATGGGGACAAAGGCGCCTGTCGGACCGCCAATTTGATATTTAGACCCTCCAAACAAAGAGATACAAATCCCTGCAATAACTACAGTGTACAGCCCGTATTCAGGCTCGACTCCCGAGGCAATGGCAAACGCCATCCCTAAAGGAATTGCCACGACACCTACTACGATACCTGCAATCAAGTCTTTCTGAAATTTCTGCAAATTGTATCCCTTGAATCTCCCTGAGAATCGCATATTTTGCTATAACCTCCCTTATAAATGTGTGTTTATGAGCTCAGTTTCATAACCGTTAATAACGACATCAAGTTTCCCTGTTTCAGGATGAATGACAAGTCCATGCACCGGCACCTTTTTCGGCAGCAGCGGATGGTTTTTGATCAGATTCACACTGTGGGAAACGCTTTCTTCCACGCTGTGAAAACCGGTCAGCCACGTTTTCAAATCAAGTCCGGCGCTAGCCAGCAAATTCAGGCAGTTTTCTTCCACACCGCGTTCCTTTGCTTTCTCGAGAATCGAAGTCGCATTTAATCCCGACATCCCGCATTCATGGTGTCCGACAATGCACACCTCTTCAGCCTGCAATTCATAAATCGCAACCAGTATGCTTCGCATCACGCTTCCAAATGGGTGAGAAACGATGGCTCCCGCGTTTTTTACAATTTTAGCATCACCGTTTTTAAGCCCCATTGCTTGCGGAAGAAGTTCTGTGAGCCTTGTATCCATACAGGTGACAATGACAAGCTTTTTTGAAGGAAATTTTGTCGTTTTGTACGGTTCATACTTCTTCTCTCTGACAAACCGCTGATTGTGTTCCAAAATTGATGTTAAAGAAACCATTTGATTCATCTCCCATCCATATGATTTTGCAAGCCTTCTTACCCAGCTTACAATAAGGAATTATAGCATAGGATTAGGCCACGAAAAGGCTTTCAAAAAAAGACACTATAATTGGACCGTATAATCAAAACATAAAAATTTATATCTTTCAAAGATAATAAAATTTATATTTATTGAATCCTATAATCCGGCTTCAACTGGCATATTGATGATTTGTCTGACAAAAAATATAGGTGAATTCAGATAATTAAAAAACTTTTTTAAGCTTATTTAGCTGTTTATTCAAATCCGATATTCATTTTAAGTTCAAAAGAACCAGAAATTCAAAAGAAGCAGCTATATTTTTAACATCTATTTAATTCCGATATAATGAAAGAGACAACAGCCATAAAGGGGGAGCCTTGTTGAAACCATTTGTATTTATCACAAAACCGATTCCTGAAGAGATTGAAGCATTCATCGGTGAACATTGCCATTATGAAATATGGAAGGAGGATACGCTTCCGAATGACGTGCTTCTTGAAAAGCTAAAAGATGCAGAAGGGCTTTTAACGTCAGGAACGTCCGGACCGTCAATCAATCGTGAATTGCTTGAACACGCGCCTAAGCTCAAAGTCGTCAGCAACCAATCAGTAGGCTATGATAATTTCGATATAGAAGCAATGAAAGAAAGAGGAGTCGTCGGCACTCATACGCCTTATACACTGGATGACACGGTCGCGGATCTGGCCTTTTCTTTAATCCTCTCTTCCGCCAGACGTGTTGCCGAGCTGGACCGTTTCGTCAGAGCCGGAAAATGGGGAAGCGTTGAAGAGGAAGCGCTTTTCGGCATTGACGTTCATCATCAAACGTTAGGCATTATCGGCATGGGCCGAATCGGCGAACAAGCCGCGAAACGCGCCAAATTCGGCTTCGATATGGACGTGCTTTATCATAACCGCCATCGCAAACAAGAAATGGAAGACAGCATCGGCGTCAAGTACGCTGAGCTTGATCCTTTGCTCGAACAATCTGATTTTATTCTTCTCATTACGCCGCTGACAGAGGAAACGTATCACATGATAGGGGAACGCGAATTTAAAATGATGAAGGATTCAGCAATTTTCGTCAATATTTCCCGGGGAAAGACAGTTGATGAAAAAGCACTGATTCACGCTCTTCAAGAAGGCTGGATTAGAGGAGCCGGCTTAGATGTATATGAAAAAGAGCCAGTCACACAAGATAACCCGCTCCTGCAGCTGGATAACGTGACGCTGCTTCCGCACATTGGTTCAGCAACAGCAAAGGTGCGCTTCAACATGTGCAAACAGGCCGCCGAAAATATGCTTGCAGCGATCCAAGGGCAAACACCGAAAAATCTCACCAGAGAATTTCAGCAATAGAAAAAAACATCCGGTCTGATACAGACCGGATGTTAAAATGAAATATGCTGCAAAACAGCACGCTTATAGATGCGGCGGGTGACAAGATAATAAACCGCCTGAAATACAAAATAAATGAAGATAACCAACACGGCCTCAAAAAATAAATTTGAGTTCAGCATATTGCTTAACGCTGCATATGCAAAGCCCGCATGGATGGCACCCGCGATGAATGGGATGAAGAATAAAAATCCAATTTGCTTTCCAAGGATGGAGTGAATCTCTTTGTCCGTGATCCCTATCCTCTTTAACGCCAGCACCTGTACTCTCGTATCTTCTATTTCCGTAAACATCCGCAAATATAGCATGCTTCCTTGGACGATAAAAAACAGCACACTGACAAACATTCCAATAAACAGCGTTAATGCCACGCCCTGCTTTATCACTTGATAGCTTGGCGCCCTCGTTTGAAAATCAGACTGATGTTCTTTTGGCACCATGCCTTCAAGCTTTTTCGAAACGTCCACTGTTTCCTTCCAATTCTCAAGCTCATAGCCTATTACCCTCGTCTGCTCCTTCAGCGGCACCTCTTGAGTGAGGCTGTCAAAGCTTTTTTCGCTGGCGACCAATAGGCGGCTGATTCCTCCAACCGGCATCAGGATGCCTTGGTTCCGCTGTTTCTTCATGACATAGGAAAGCGATTTTCCTGACTTCGTATGAAATGCTGCTTTTTCTCCTTCTCCGAATGTGTCCTTGGTCATCATCTGAAACGCAACATTAATAAACGCTTCCTGATCCTGTAAATGAATCACCGGATACCCTTTTTCCTTTGCGATTTGGTTATACGTTTTCTCTGAAATCAGCAAAGCCCCGGCCTCCGCTTTTTTGTTTCCGAACGGCAGAGCTGTTTTAAATGTGACAGGAATCCCTGTGGCATTCACCTTATACTTAATCTCAGCATCTGCTTGTTTCAGTGTGTTTTCCGCTGTCTTAGGCTCCATTACCTGAAAACGTGAAGCGTCTTTTTCCACCCAGGAAACAGATTGTGGAATGCTTTGCTCCTCCTGCCTTTGCAAATCGGCATAAAACATATAGATGACACCTGTAGCTGTGAGTATAACCGCTGTAATGATAGAGGTTAAAAACAGCATGCGGGCGTGATCCTTCAGCCGGAAGATCATGTTGGAACGCACAATGATATTTGTGCCTTTGTAGAAACTGTGTTTTTTTCTGTACAGCATGCGAAAAAATGCCACACTGCTTTGGGTAAAAAAGAAATACGTCCCAATCAACACCAAAATCAAAATCGGAAAAACCCGAAACACCATGTCAATCGCATTTGCAGTCACAGCGAGATAATAACCGCCGCCGAGGCACAGCACTGACAGCACAGTGAGCCATTTTGAATAGGCCGGCAAGCTTTTCGGCTTTTGGGCCGATTTAATCAGCTCAATGATTTCCAGCTTGCGAATCCGTCCCAGCGACAAAATGAGGAGCGTCTGAAACAGGATGAGAAAGCCCGCAGCCGTCATCACAAATGCTTTCGGCACAATGGCAAACGAAATCGGCACCTTTACGCTGAGCATCCATGTCATAATCATAAAAAACAGTTTTGAAAATAACAGCCCTGCCCCAACGCCGGCCGCAATCGCCGCTAGAGAAATGAGTGACTGTTCATAATAAATCATCTTGCGAAGCTGCTGCTTTGATGTCCCGAACAGCGTCAGCAGCCCAAACTCCTTCTTTCTCGCCTGCAAAAACGCCGAATTCGAATATGAGATGAAGAATATACAAAACACAACGATAACGATAAGAGCTGCGCTCAAGCACGTTTTGACAAGGCTTCCGCCATATATATTGTCTTCATTGACATCAGGATGAAAAATAAAAGATGTGAAGACAAAAAACACCGAAACGGCAAACACACAGCTTAAAAAGTAGGCGACATATCGTTGAAGATTCCCGAGAATGTTTTTACGGGCGATGGTTCTCAAATTCATGAAAATCGCCTCCCAACACACTCAAGGTATCCAATATACTTTGATAAAACACCTGCCGGTTTGTCCCTCTGCGAATCTCTGAAAAGAAACGGCCGTCTTTAATAAACACAATCCGTTTACAGAAGCTTGCCGCTGTGGCATCATGCGTGACCAATATAATCGTCGCTTCCTTTTCCTCATTCAGCTGGGCCAGCGTGTTCATCACTTGCTTTGCCGATTTTGAATCAAGATTTCCTGTCGGTTCATCGGCAAGAATGAGCGCGGGATTGTGAATAATCGCTCTGGCACAGGCTGCCCGCTGCTGCTGTCCGCCCGACACCTCGTAGGTCCGGTGGTCAAGAATATGCTTGATTTGCAGCGTATCCGCCAGCTCATCCAGACGGGCTTCCATTTCTCTCAGCTTTACCTTATCCAATGCGAGCGGCAGCAGAATATTTTCCCGAATTGTCAGCGTATCAAGCAGATTAAAATCCTGAAAGACGAAGCCAAGTTCTCTTCTGCGAAACAAGGCCAGGTCTTGATCCTTTAACGTTTTCGGCTGAATGCCGTTGATCATCATCTCACCCTGGGTCGGCTTATCAATGGTAGCCAGCAAATTCAGGAGCGTGGTTTTTCCGCTTCCCGACGGCCCCATAATCCCGACAAATTCCCCTTTCGCCACACTGAGATCAAAGTCGCTGAGCGCTTGGTATGATATCGTTCCTTTATTTGAATAGTACGTTTTTGACAGGTTCGTTGTCTGTAACACGTTCATATTCTGCTCCTCCTTTTTCTTTATTATAAAAAGGAAGTCAGCAGCCTCCCATCGAACTTTCTTTCAAATTCGCTCTCCAACCTTACAATGCTGTCACATTCACCAAGGTGTCACTTGAAAACACGATCGTCATGACAGTGCCAGTCCCTTCTTTTGATTCCGCATACAGCTGATGGCCAAGCCGGCTGCACACCTGTTTTGCTAAATAAAGACCCATACCCGTGGCCTCTGTCATGGTTCGTCCGTTTTCTCCGGTAAAAAACGCGTCAAAAATCCGCGGCAGATCCTGAGGCGGTATGCCGATCCCTTCATCAGCAACCGACAGGCGCGTCTCATGTCCCTCTGTTTCAATCCGGATTGTAATATGGTCGCCCGCACCTTGCTTTGAATATTTTAAAGCGTTGAAAAGAAGCTGCTCAACCACAAAGGAAAGCCACTTTTGATCACTGGAAATCTGAACGGCGTTTGCCGGCACATGCAATTTAGGAAAAAGTCGCCGTTTGATAAACTGCCGTTTTTCCTGATTAATAAGTGAACGAACAAGCTCGGTCAAATCAAAGGTTTGCGGCCTTACATCGAACGCAAATTCCTCCAGCCTGGCCGTTTGGAGCATCATATCAAGACCATGGCGAAATCTCTCATTTTCATCCTCCAGCTCCTCTAAAAAGGTCGGAAAAGAAGAAGCGGTTCCGTTTTTTCCTTCTTGAATCATTAAGGAAATGACAGAAACCGGTGTTTTCATATGATGGACCCATTGATTGGTGAAGGTATAATGCTGTTTTTGCTGATTCATATATTGTAAGAGCCTGCCTTCGTATTGCTGACCGAGTGCGTTGACCATTTTCGTCCAAAGCGCCTGCTCGCGTGTTCTTGGCTTCCGGGCCTTCAAAGACTGTCCGATGTCATTCGATGAATTCCCTTGTTCTGCAAGCTTTTTGACATATGTCAGAAAGGAAAATTGCCGAATGTAATCAGCAGCAAAACCGGCAGCTAAAAGAGCACCGGGCAAGATCCATATGTAGATCAGATTTTCTGCGGAAGGCTCTGCGCCGCTCTCTATGATGCTTAAATACGCAATCAGCATGCTGGCCCCTATCCCTAATAATGAAAATAAAATAATGGCGAAGCGGTCGATGAGATACGTCTTTAACACTCCGGTTCATCCTTCCGATTGACTTGAAATTGATAGCCTTTTCCTCTTATCGTAGAAATACAATCTTTCAGTCCGGCATTCTCCAGTTTTCTCCGCAGCCGATTGACATTGACCGTTAACGTATTGTCATCGACAAAATCAATGTCATCCCATAACGCTTCCAATAGTTCATCACGGGAGACGATTTTTTTATGCTCCCTCACGAAAATCGATAGGAGCTGAAATTCTTTTTGTGAAAACAAGATGCGGGTGCCGTTCCACTCAGCCTCATTCTGATCCGGATAAACCGTGAGCCCGCCAAGCTCTATTATTCTTGATTCCTGCGGCAAAGAAGGTGAGTATTCACCATATGTGCGGCGCAGGACGCTTTTGATCTTGGCCATCACTACCTCTAAATGGAATGGCTTCGTGATATAATCATCGCCGCCATTTTCAATCGCCATTACTTGATTCAGCTCATCGGTCCGTGCTGATATAAAGATAATCGGCGCATTAGAAATGGTGCGGATTTGCCTGCACCAATAAAACCCGTCAAAAAAAGGCAGGTTGATATCAAGCAGCACAAGATCCGGCTTCATTTCCGCAAATTCCAATTTTATATCATTCAGCTGTTCAGCTATTTTCACTTCATATCCGTATTTTTGAAGATGACCGCCCAGCAAAGAAGCAATCCGCTCATCATCTTCCACAAGCAAAATCCGATACACGTTGATCCCCCTTATATGTACATCACGATGATTTTTCTAGAAGATTCCAAAATTATTATAGCATGTGCAGAATAGTAAATCGGTCTTTTTCTATTCGTTATGGTAGAATGAAAAAAGGAAAAAATTTCTTGATAAGCAGGTGCCATTATGAAGAAAATCATGCTACTTGTAACCATTACGTCAACTCTTTCAGCATGCCAGCCGAACTATACCGGGGAATACATAGAAATTGGGGATTCACTGACTGAATACACCAAACAGTGCTTTAAAGAGAATCAAATTCCTTATCAATATGAAAAAGGGAAACTGTATATCCCGGAAGATGCATTTGATGTAGTAATCAATACGTGTTCATAAGAAAAAGCTTGCAGACATGCTGCAAGCTTTTCACATTACAAAAAATAAGTGTTTAATTTCTCTTCAAACTCTGAAGGGGCGATGTCACTTTTTTGGCCTTCTCCGCCGTTTTCATGAATCGTCAAATGGCGGTCTGACATGACCATCCGTCCGTTCGGCGACAGCTTTGAGGCGAGCGGTGATTTGTTAAAAGGAGATTTTTCATGACAATGAATCTTGTCCTTCATATCATCTAAATCACCGGGATCGCTCTCTTCAAGGGTAAAGGCGTAACCGATTTGCCAGCCTTCCCCTTTGTCCATCAAAAGCACATGGCTGCCCTTTTCTGTCTCTTCTTCTTTGATTCGGAATGACCCGACAGGTGATTGTACCGTTTGTCCAGAAAGCGGTATCGGCTGGAGCGCCAGGTTGATGCCGAAGCCGATATCAACAATGTAATCGCCTTTTTCCGCAGACAGCCATACAGCAGCATGCGTTCCTTCTAATGCCCATTCTTCTTGATGTCCTGCATAAACAGTTCCCCGAATGAGCTTCACATGAAACCCGGCCTCACGCAAGACAAAATAAAGAAAACCATTTAAATCGTAGCAAAGGCCGCCGTGCTGTTCTTTGACCAAGCGGCGCCATAGCTCTTCTTTTGTTACCTTATAATTCTCGTTAGCGAGTACGGCACGGTTTTCAAATGGAAAACGGTATGCCATTGCTTCGAGAAAAAGGGGGAGATCGCCGAAGCTGACATGGTCTTTCTCCCAGCCGATTTTCTGAAAGCAGTCTTTTAGAAAGTCACTCATCTTTTATCACCTAAACTTCTTCTTGAACGTAAGCAGCCAGCTTTTCCAGCGCCTCTTGTTCGTCTTCTCCCTGGGCAATCAAGGTAACCTCAGTGCCTGTGCTTACCGCAAGGCTCATCAGCCCCATGATGCTTTTGGCGTTTACTTTTTTCCCATCCTTCTCAAGAAACACATCTGACGTAAACCGGTTTGCTTCTTGTACAAACAAAGCAGCAGGACGCGCCTGCAGTCCTGTCTTTAATCGAACTTCCACTTTCTGTTGAACCATAAGATCTCCCCTTTTCTTTACGGTTATTTTAAAGTGACGGTTTGCCCTGTTCGCAGCTGTTCTGCGATTTCGTCAAGTTTTCTGAGCCTGTGATTGATCCCTGATTTGCTGATTTTCCCGCTTGCTACCATTTCCCCCAGCTCTTTCAGCGTCACTTCCTGATAATCAATTCGAAGCTGTGCGATTTCCCGAAGTTTTTCAGGAAGCGCATCCAGGCCGATTCTTTCATCGATGTATTTAATATTCTCCACCTGTCTAAGCGAAGCGCCGATCGTTTTGTTTAAGTTGGCCGTTTCACAATTGACGAGGCGGTTGACCGAATTTCTCATATCCCTTACGATTCTGACATCCTCAAATCGCAAAAGCGAATTGTGGGCGCCGATCACGTTCAGAAACTCAGTAATCTTTTCCGCCTCTTTTAAATAGGTAATATAGCCTTTTTTCCGTTCGAGCGTTTTGCTGTTTAGCTGAAACTCATTTAACAGCTCGCATAATGAATCATTATGCTCCTTATAAAGAGAAAAAATTTCTAAATGGTACGAGGAGGTTTCCGGGTTATTGACCGAACCTCCCGCCAAAAATGCCCCTCTCATATAAGAACGCTTGCAGCATCTCTTTTTGACAAGCTCTTCTGAAATGCTTCGTTCAAACACAAAATTCTCCCCGAGTATTTTTAAATCCTCTAAGATCGCTTTTGCATTTTCTGAAAAACGCACAATATAGACGTTATTCTTTTTCAGCCGCATTTTCTTTCTGACCAGCAGCTCGACCGATACATCATATTGTTTTTTCAGCAATGTATAAATGCGGCGGGCAATCGCCGCGTTTTCGGTTTGAACATCAAGTACGAGATGGCGGTTTGTAAATGATAAAGCTCCATTCATCCGGATAAGCGCAGACAGCTCGGCTTTAATGCAGCAGTCTTTCACTTCCAGATTCGTTAATTCTTTTTTTGTTTCCGATGCAAATGACATATAGCCACCTCATTTCTGGCTTCATTCTTTCAGTAAATCGACAAGAAGAGAGGCCACTTTATGTGTATCGTGACGAATTACGTCATTTTTATACGTTACGATTTGATCTCTGATGACTTCAAGCCCCATTGCTTTCAGCTCTTCGATATCAAAATCAACAGGGCGCGCCGATTCCATTTCGTACTTACGTTTTATTTCGTCAGGAATGTCTTCACTGTTCACTAATATCGTATCAATAAAACCGCAGCCCATATGCTGATTGAGCGCTTTCACATGATCGGCAGCGGTGTAATGAAGCGTTTCGCCGGGCTGAGTCATCACGTTGCAAATGTATACTTTTTTCGCCGGCGCCTTCACCACTTCTTCTCCGATTTTTGGGACGAGCAAATTGGGAAGAATGCTTGTATAGAGGCTTCCCGGACCGATAATAATCAAATCCGCTTCCCTGATCACGTCTATCGTTTCCGGCAGCGGATCAATTTGTTCAGGCGTGAGAAAAACACGCTTAATGCGCTGTCCGTACGCCGGAATCGTGGACTCGCCTGAGACCACGCGGCCGTCTTCCATCTCAGCATGCAGAACGACACTGGCATTGGCAGCTGGCAAAACCTTTCCTCTTACATTCAGCACCTTGCTCATTTCTGTGACAGCGTGAAAAAAATCACCGGTTATATTTGTCATCGCTGCCAAAATCAAATTCCCGAGAGAATGCCCTGTTAAGTCATTTCCCTTATTGAAGCGGTGCTGAAAGAGATCTTCAACAAGCGGCTCCACATCTGATAAAGCGGCAAGCACATTTCTGATGTCTCCGGGAGGCGGAATTTTCAGTTCATTCCGCAGACGGCCAGAGCTTCCTCCATCATCGGCAACTGTTACAATGGCCGTAATGTCAACAGGTTTATGCTTTAAGCCCCGAAGCAATACAGAAAGTCCCGTACCGCCGCCAAAGATTGCGATTTTCGGCTTTTGTCCCATCTTATTTCCGGCTTCTCTTTTCAATGTCCCGGTGAGTAACATGAGTATAGTAATCCTTTTTGAAATAATCAGCTAAATTCTCGGCAAGTGTCACAGAGCGGTGCTGGCCCCCTGTACAGCCGATCGCAATGACGACCTGGCTTTTTCCTTCTCTTTTATAAGATGGAAGCATAAAGCTCAGCAGATCGATTAATTTTTCATTGAACTTTTGCGTTTCATTCCACTTCATGACGTAAGAGGAAACCTCTTCATCCTTGCCAGTCAGCGGCCGCATGCTTTCGATATAGTAAGGATTCGGCAAAAATCTGACATCAAAGACGAGGTCTGCGTCAATCGGGATACCGTATTTAAAACCAAATGACATCACATTTACGGTAAATGTCTCTCCTTGGTTTGAGGCAAAGTGCTTTACGATTTTTTCGCGTAAATCACGCGGCTTCATGTCTGACGTATCATAAATGATTTGAGAGCGGCCTTTTAGTTCCTCAAGCAGCTCACGTTCCAGCGCGATGCCTTCAAGCGGCAGGCCAGTCGCTGCCAGCGGATGCGAACGTCTCGTTTCTTTATATCTCGTGACGAGAATAGAATCCTTTGCGTCCAAGAATAAAATGCGCGGTGTAATCCAAGGATTTTCCGCCATTTCATCCAGCGCTTCAATCAGCCGGTCAAAAAATTCGCGGCCTCGCAAATCCATCACGAGCGCAACCTTGCTCATTTTCGAATTTGATTCCTTCATCAGCTCTAAAAATTTCGGAAGCAATGAAGGCGGAAGATTATCAACGCAGAAATAGCCGAGATCTTCAAAGCTTTGAATGGCGACAGTTTTCCCCGCTCCCGACATTCCGGTTATAATGACAAGCTGAATATCATGTGATTCATTAACACTCATCTTTCTCCCCCCTGACTTGTCTTTCTATTTGATATGCTGCGGGTCTAAACGATAACTGAGCAGCTCAAAGTCCGGTGTATACGTAAATGTGCCGTGCAGCAGCCCTTGTCCCTTCATCATAAAATCAAGGATATGGCCGTCTCCCGGGGCCATAGGCAGGTTTTGAATGTCATTGACATCGTGCCACTGCAGCTTGCCTTCCTCTGATTCAGACACATTTTGTCCTGTATAAGAATCAGCGACAAACGTAAACATCATCCACTCAGAGACAATGTGGTCACCGTCTTTAATAATAAAGGTAAAAACGCCTTTTAACTGAGGATTTATGATATAGATACCAGTCTCTTCTCTGTACTCTCTGATGACGGAGTCTCTGACTGATTCTCCGCTCTCCATCTTGCCTCCCGGCGCGACCCACCAGCCGCGTCTCGGTTTTTGAAGCAGAAGAACTTTGTCATCCGTCTGAAGCACACAATTTGTCACTCTTTGCAAGTACGTCACCTAACCTTCTCGTCCTGTCATCGTCTCTTTATTATACCGTTTCAAGATGCCTCCCACAATGAAGAGACATTGACAATCTTTTCTTCTATTTTACAGCATATTCATCCCTGAGTTCAGGTGATTTTGCTGTAACAGGCATCCGTCTTTTATTTTTGGACAAAAAAAGGACACGGATAACTGGAGAATCCGTGCCAAAAAAGTGTATTCATTATAAAAAGGGGGTCAATTACTTTATTAATCATACCCGATAAGCATTACACAACTGTTACAGCGGAATTAAAACCCAGTAACGTAATGTGAAACTCGTATGACAGTCCTTTTTATTTTAAAGTTTTCAGCGTTTCTTGGAGCTCTTCGACATAATGCTGTACGCTTTGTGCCGCAATACTTCCGTCCCCTGTAGCCGTTACGATTTGGCGCAGTGATTTTTCACGAATGTCTCCGGCCGCGAAAATACCTTCAACCTTAGTTTCCATACGGTCGTTTGTTTCGATATAGCCTTCTTCATTCGTAATGCCCAGATTTTCAAACGGTTTGGACAGAGGAAGCATGCCGATGTAAATGAATACGCCGTCTGTTTTGAATTCACTTTCTTCACCGGTTACCGTATCGACAAGCGTTACGTTACCGACTTTGCCGTTTTCCTCATGAATTTCCTTCACGGTTTTGTTCCATAGGAAGTCAACTTTTTCGTTATCAAATGCTCTCGCTTGAAGAATGCTTTGCGCACGGAGTTTATCACGTCTGTGAACGATCGTTACTTTGGAAGCGAAGCGTGTCAGGTATACACCTTCTTCAACAGCGGAATCTCCGCCGCCGACAACGACAAGCTCTTTGCCTTTAAAGAAAGCGCCATCACATACCGCACAATATGATACACCGCGTCCGCCCAATTCTTTTTCGCCAGGCACGCCGATTTTTTTATACTCCGCACCTGCGGCAATGATCACAGCGCGTGCTTTATATTCTTTTGAACCGGCTTTGACCACTTTGTACTCTTTGCCGTCAACGACTTCTTTGATATCGCCATAAGCGTATTCAGCGCCGAATTTTTTCGCGTGTTCGAACATTTTGTTTGACAGCTCAGGCCCCAGAATGCTTTCGAATCCAGGATAGTTTTCTACATCTTCCGTATTGGCCATTTGCCCGCCGGGAATTCCTCTTTCAATCATTAGTGTTGATAAATTTGCTCTTGATGTGTATACAGCGGCCGTCATCCCAGCAGGGCCCGCGCCGATAATAATCACGTCATAAATTTTCTCTTCTGACACACTATTCACTCCTTAAACCGTCTTTTCAAGCTGGGGGCTTTTTCTAATAAGATTAGAATCCCCATCAAACGTATTCCTTACCCATATCCTATAAAATCTCAAGGTGATACGCTAATTTTTTGCTCATATTTTTCTAATCACGATTAAATGTATTTTAAAAGGGTATATATGTTAATAAAGAAAGAGCCTTCTGTTTATAGAAGGCCCTTGTCTTATTTATTATTGAACAACACGTCTTACAACGCCTTTAAATGCTTTTTTCCAGTAAACGTTGCTCATTGAGTCAACAGATACACCGTGAGAAGTATTGTCGTTTAGGAATGTACCGTTACCTAAGTAGATTCCTACGTGTCCATTCGTTTTGTAAGTGTCAAAGAACACAAGGTCTCCGCGTTTCATATCTGATGCGCTGACAGCTTGTCCTCTGCCAACTAACGTATCAGTTGTTGTTCCGCTAACAGGTCCAAGGTTCACACCAGCAGAAGCGTATGCCCAGCGTACGAATGATGAGCAGTCAAAAATGCGGTTGTTGATATCAGACTGAGTGCGTCCGCCGCCAAATTTGTACGGAGATTGTCCTACAATGCTTGAGCCAACGCTGATCGCACCTTCAATTCCGCCTGAGTTGCTGATGACAGTGCCGCCTGAATTGCTGTTTGAGCTGCTGCTCTTCTTAGAAGATGAGCCGTTAGACGAACTATTAGAACCGCTAGAACCGTTGTCTGAAGAATCATCATCAGATGAGCTAGCTTTTGCTGTTTCAGTTGTAGCCGTTTGGCTGTCATCTGTTTGTGTTTCATCAGAAGCTTTTTGAGCTTCTTCCTGCTTTTTGATTAAAGCAGCCGCAGCTTCTTGTTCTTTTTTGATACGTGCTTGTTCAGCTTCAGTATCTGCTTTTTGATTTGCAAGTTCAGACGCTTCTGATTTTAATGCAGAAATCGCATCAGCCGTTTTCTTCTGGCTGTCTTTTGCTTCGTCGAAAAGCTTGTCTTTTTCATCAAGCTGTTTATCAAGGTCTTTTTGCATTGTTTCTAATTTAGCCAATGCAGCTTGAACTTCTTTCAGCTTGTCATTCAAATCCGCTTCAGAATCTTCCAGCTTTGCTTTGTCCTGCTCTTGCTGTTTGATTAAATCTTTGTCTGCATCCACAATAGATGAAACCGCAGTCGCGCGAGAGATAAAGTCACCAAAGCTTGTTGATCCTAAAAGAACATCTATGTATCCTTGAGATCCGCCGCTTTCCTGTAAAGAACGAACGCGTTTTTTCAGGATTTCGTTGCGCTTTTCAATGCGGGCTTCTGTCTCTTTAATCTCTTTTTTCAGTTTTTTGATTTCTTCTTTTGTTTTATCGTTTTCTTCTTTTTTATCTTCGATTTTGTTGCTTGTATCAAGCGCCTTAGCGTTAATGTCTTTCAGTTCTTTTTCAATCTTTGATTGATTTTCCTGGAGCTCAGTTAATTCTTTTTCCTTCGCTTCAATGCTGGAAGCAACCTCAGATTGCTTGCTTTCGATTTTGTGTTTCTTTTCATCTAATGTTTCCGCCGATGCAGTTTTACTTGTAAATGGGATCAAAAAACTGCTTGTCCCGATGACGGAAGCCAAACCAAGTGTAATTAAACTCTTTCTCACTTTTTATATCCTCCCTTTTACTGTGAACCTGTCCTCATTTGGAATCGTATTTTAAACATCAAGTTTCGTTCCTCATACTCTACGAGGAATGATGGTTGTTTATGGTTAATTATTCTGTGCATCTCTTATTCTGGTTGTATAGCGTTTATTTCACATCATATGTAAAAAACACTAATTCCTTATGTACGAGAATCATTATACCATCAAGTTTCGACAAATTAGCGATAAATTTTATTACATTTGTGTTTCAAACAGATGTCAAGCCGTTCATCATTTGTCATTTTTCTTAAACGAGTAAAAAAACTGTCGACATTATTTTATTAGTATAATCTACTAAACAAAAAAAGAGTCGATTCTACAAATCGACTCTTCAAAATATTCTATTCTAGAATATCATCAATATATTTCATATATTTCGTCAAAGTGGCCGGAGAGATGCCGAATCGGGCCGCTGTGTCTTTTTTCGTGTCATGTTTGCCGTGAGCTTCTTTCCAAATATAGCAAATTGCCGCTGCCCAGCCCTTCTCATTTTTCAATGGAGCGGCTGCGCGGATTTGCTGGATGACATGGAACACCCAGCAGCTCATGACTTCTGTTTTCATCTCTTCTTTTTCAGCTTGCTCTAATAATTTGACGGTTTGATAGGCGAAAAGGGCATCCTCTGATACGTCAGGAGCCGCGGAATCTCCATTCAACAGCAGCTTCACAAAATGATTTTCGAAAGGAGCGGTAATTCTCTTCGAGCGTATCACCGCTTCAAGATGCTCCGTTTCTCCCTTTGTGCTGCTGATATAATAAGCTGCGAGACGCTGTTCCACAGATGAGGGAAGTGCTTCCCTCCGCTCAATCCAGGGGG